>JAIXRC010000036.1 GCA_027485415.1 Cryomorphaceae bacterium
ACCAAATAAACCAAATAAACCAAATAAACCAAAACAAAGCACTGATACAAATACTATTAATAGTAGTCCTAGTAGGCTTCCAGTCGCCAAACTAAGAAAGCACCTTTCCGAGCAGACGTCGGTTTCAATGCGCGGACTGACTCGCCCTGACTTGTGCAAAGTGTTACACATTCAGCGCCGCCTTGATGAGCAATATCCTCCTTTGACTTACAATGGGAGGAACTCATGCTATCTTGACAGCGCCATGGTGGCACTATTCCACCGGAAGAGCAAATATCTCTCCCGGCACATTATCAATGCAAATAATGTAAACAATGAGATCACTCCCGCCCATAATGACATCAAGAGGGTCATCGAAAAGGTCCAACGCATCTTTTTGAATAAAAAGGTAGAGGCACCAATGACCTGCGAGAACCTAAGGAAGCACTTTGCAGGGCCGTACTTTAAGGATATATCAGAGCAACTTGGTGTAGAATGGCTGAGAAGCCAAGATGATCCCGTACACGTCCTCAAGGTGCTCGAGTTCATGTACGATTTACCAAGATCGGTCATATACAATGAAACGTCACGGACCGTCAAAAGACCACGGTCAATCAAGGGTGAAATCGATGCATGGATGATATACCCAGATCAGATTGCTGCTAGAAAAAAGTTCTCCGATCTCTTTCCTCTGCGTACGGATGATGAAACCGGCTCAAAGATGTGGCTTACAAGTGCAAAAATCATGTATGTCACTCTGATACGTGTACGCCATGTTATGAAGAGAGGCCATCTTATCGAAGAGAAGTTACATAATCCAGTGGTCCCAGACGAGTACATCCAGATCAGCGATAAACATAGGCGCTTGGAGCTCGTGTCCATCCTGATCCATAGCGGCAATGCACACGGTGGACATTATACTGCCTTGTTGAAACTCAAGGAGGGCTTATGGGTCCACTATGATGACATGGCACACAAGGTGCAATTTGCGGGATCATCTCTCGCTCAAGCACTGCGTTTTGATAACGGCTTCGCAAAGAAAAACTCGACTGGCTTTGTCTACATTTAGTCATTTTTGATTTTTTTTGTTTTATTTTGGTATTTGATTGATTATTGAATATACATGTTTTCAAACTCTTCTTTTGAAAGTACCGTGATGTTCTTTTCGCGAGCGGTCTCCAACTTCCGCGTGACCTTGCCCGTGTAAATCAGCATCGTGGTCTCCTTTGTGATGCGTTCCTGAATCGTTCCTCCGTTGGCTTCGATCATTTTTTCATATTCAGCTGAACGGAATCCCGTGAATACCACGAATTGATCTTTGAATTTTGATCCGGTTCCATTATGGACAGGACGGGTACTTGTAGCAATATTATTTACCGAAACCGAATGATAAGATTCCCACAATTTCCAGGATCCAGCAGGGATCTCTGCGACAAAGCTTGCAAAGTTATCCAGTCCCTGAATGAATGCTTGTGCTGTAATGCGCGAGATGCCCTTGGTTTCCAAGAGTGCCTTTTCTGATACAACCAGATTAAAAATAGCGTCCTTTGATTTCCTATGTTTTTCCCAATCCGGAATCTCTTTCAGGATAATATGAAGCTTCTTCCCAGCCAGGCCACGCCCGAATGCATTGCTCGCGGCCATGATGTCTTCCATTGAAGCCCGCGAGAAGCAGTCACGGATGCTTGTGACCAACGCCGTCGCTGATCGTTCCGCAAAGCCAGGTATGCCGAGTATGTCAGTCTCGCTCGCGCCAATGATCTTTCCGATAGAGTCGAGGCCGTTCAGGTAAAGCTTCTCGACGACGCCCTTCTTCATGTTGGGCACCGCGATGCCCGTGAAGAAGCGCTCGATGTTTTTGCATTGCACGTCCATGCTGCTGCCAAGGTCCGTGAGAACCGCGTGGACCCCCGTGTCCGTAAAGTGGTACTCCTCCGTCGGCATCGCCGCCTCTGCTGCAGGCTCTATCACAGCAACGATGTGGGGGATCACGTCCCCGCTTCGCGTAACCCTGATAATCGCATCAGGCCCGATCACGTTATCGTGGATGAACTTGGCGTTGAACCCCGTCGCTTTGCGTACGGTGACTCCTGCCAATTGCACCGGATCAAAGTAAACGACCGGGATAAGGTAGCCATCCTTGGAAGCCCGGTATTCGACTGAATGGACGGTCACGTCGGCGTGATCCTGCACGGTGGAACTCTTGAAAGCTACTGCATGGTCGGGGTTCTTGCCAACAGGGATCTGATACGCTACGCTGCGCGCTACGACCAGGCCGTCGATTTCGTACTCTGAGCTTTGTTTCCTTGATGACAAAGCGGACATTAGTTTCTCTTCAAAATCCTTGGCGTCGCTGGCGAACAGGACAAAGTGATCTACGACATGGAGCCCCCATGCTTTTAGTTGTGCCATATCATCTGAAGGACTGCCGACGCGAGGGGCACAGACCTGGTAGGGGACGAATCTCACATTGCTGGCAACCTTTGGGTTATAGTCCTTTGAATTGACCAATCCCGAAACGATATTGCGCAGGTTTGCGCCGTACGCTTTGAGCTCCTGGTACTTGCGCTTTGGTATGATGAGCTCTCCGCGAACGGTGTAGCCTTCTGGTACCTTTCCGGGATGCGAAATCATCTTGAGCAGCGCCGTGATGTCCTGACCGACGGCCCCATCTCCTCTGGTATATAATTTTGTCCCCTCTTTTGTGCTCACCAAGAGAGCGGATACGCCGTCCAGCTTTTCGGTTACAACGAACGAACCCGTGCCGGTGTCCTTGAAAAATGTATTGAGGGCCTTGTCGCCTGGCTTGATCTTATCCAGGGATCCCATATACATAGGAAGGCGTACCTTTTTGCCCCTTGTCGGCACATGTCCTACGCCGGGGATGTCTAGTCCCAGACTATGAATCCTGTCCAGAAGAGCGTCATACTCGGCATCGGTCAGGATGCTACTTCCCTCGGAATGATATTGCTTGCTTGCTGCTTTTGCAAGCTCGAGTGCAGCATCCTTGTCAAAGAAATCGCCGTACAATGCGTCATAGATGTCCGACTTGATATATGTCAATATAGAATGACAAGATGATGACAAGACCATTTTGACGAGACCTTGAGAATTTGAGACCTTGGGACCTTGGGATAATTAAATAAAAAAGTATTACAATGATCTATTTCATAGAGTTAGATCTTTAAGCTAAAAAATGTGAAGCTATAAAATGCGAAGCTGTAAAAAATGTGAAGCTGTAAAAATGAAGCTATAAACTCAGAAAGCAGATCGGTACATCTTATGAATGTCTTTAAAAGTCGATGCAATCATCGGATTGTTAATCTTTGCAAGGACCGCCTCCAGTTGCTTTATATCCTCAGCGTCCTCCTTGAAGATGTAGTAAACGTGGTAATTGATGTCCTTGACAATCTTGGGGTCATGGACAATGTGTTTGGAATCCGTGGTGCCATACAAAAGGGATCCCTGTTTGTTATAGGCTACATTCTTCAATCTGTGCTGGTTGCGCGCCTTGTTCTTGGTCAGCTCCGCGACGGATGCATCTGCCAGGGACAAGAGTGCTATTCTGAACCACTTCTTAGCTCCCGTGCCAGATCGCGCCTGTCCGTTGCAGAATGCTTTGATGCGGTATACTTGATCCTTGAGAGTGAGCCAGGGGAATGCTGGTACCATGCGCTCGAGCCAGCGTTGTTCTGTATTTGCTGATCTTGTTTTAAGGTCAGAGCGAATGCACCGTGCAATTCTGCAAGGCACCCAGGGTTGGCTTGCAGGGATGACGCGCTTATCGCGGAACGACATGCCCATGATATCGATAAAATCATTGACAGGAACATCTACATCCGGATCGCTCATATGGCGCTCATCTCCACGGATGACTGCGTCCGTTTGGAATTCATATACGGGCTCAATATGTCCTGGGCCGTACGGCGAGCCCGTTTCAATGGATCTCTTCGTGGTCGGGCTACCCAAGAGAACCACCATATTCACGACGCGAGTGACGCGGTAGCCGTTCCAAAACCATGCCATGAGGACTGCTTCCTTGGCGTGGCCTTCGTGCAGCATCTCTTTCAGGTTCCGGAGAAATGCGTCCTCATAGTGCATGAAAGCTCCTGAGATGCTGGCTCCATAGCATTCATCCAGGACCGCCTGGACTCTTGCACGGATGATTGGACTTGATACAAAGGTACTTACCGTATCTTGTTCATTGATGAATGCACTCGCTGCTTCCAGATTCACCGGACCATCATCTGGGTAGACTTTCTTTGCAACTTCTGTGATGTTTTTCAGCTTGGTCACATCCTTGACTTTCATGTCCATCTCGACAATGCGATCAAGTAGACCCTTGTCACGAGTCCTACCAATTTCATAGAGTGCCAGTATAGTCTGCATCGTGATATGTCCTTCCTGAGTCTGGGGCTTCTCCTTACTGCTAACGTTCAAACGGGCTAAAAGGTTTGACAAGTGGGCAGCAGATTCTTTTTCCTTCTGTGTAGGAGACCTTTTGGGCTTAGGAGGAGACCGTTTGGGCGACGGGATCTTAGGAGGAGACCGTTTAGGCGACGGGATCTTAGGAGGAGACCTATTAGGCGACTTTACTTTTGCATTGATTTTCAAGCCGGCCAGCTGAGCTACCAGGTTTCCATTATTCTCCTTTTCTTCGTCTTGCTTGTTGGGAGACTCTGCCTGTGCTACTTGCTGGGTACGCTTCCTACAATATGTTTTGACCCATTCGCAATGCACTGGTTCCGCTTCACAGTCCTTCCGGCGCTTGAGCAGGTAGCACTTTGGGAGACTTCCTGAGGCCATATTGATGAACGCACTATTAATATATTATAATATATACCTTTGAAAAGAAAATCATATAGGTCCCAAATATCTTGCATAAAAAGATCATCGCATAGAGAATAAGAAACAAGTAATAAACCAAATATAGTAAAGTATAGTAAAGTGTACCATATGGAGCCAGGACAATCAGGACAAGCGACAACAACAACAACACGGCCAGTATGCAGAGACTTTCTGAAGAATAGGTGCACGAGGCATAACTGCAAGTTCTTACATCCTGGGAGCATCAATGACGAGAATCCTATAAATCAACATGGTAACAATATGAATAATAATAATACCAGAAATCGACATAACGAAAGGAGGAAAAAGAACACCGAGTCTTTCGAACCCTTGAGCCGACCGGTAGATATGCGGGTCATGGTCCATTGCACTGATTGTACAGGTATATATCCATATCCAATTTCAGATAGAGACGTCATCTTGTCCCACGGGCTCTTTTCAGATTACGCTCCTGGCGAGATTTATAACAAGCTGTCGACGGAGCTTACATGTGGACACGTCGATACCAAGCTGTGGCACGGCGACACGCATTTCATAGTCGACGACAAAAGGTCGTGGAAGCACAAGGTACCGACCTATTATATGATCCTTGACAGGCTTGCCAGATACTTTGATATGGATGTTCAGGCTACAAGGCTCAATATATACTCTGACACTGCGCAATGGAAGCCATTCCATCATGATGCTGCTGCAATCGACACGGAGAAGGCAAAGATCCAGAACTTTACCGTTGCAGTTAGCTTTGGAGCATGCCGGGATGCTGCATTCGAACACGCCCGTTCCAGGACAGTTATCAGTATGCCTCAAGGCGATGGTTGCATATATGCATTTGCAAAACAGGTAAATATAGACTGGAAGCATGGAATCCTAAAAGAGGACGAAATAAGGAATGATGGCAGGGTCTCCATCATCCTATGGGGCAAGGTACCAGACAGTACACAAGGACAAGCACCCGCACGGTCTCCATGAAAATGTAAATTCTCAGTCATCTTTAGTATAATTTGTATTTGTAAAGAATGGCGACTCCTTTAATTCAGTTTGGTTTCTTTGTGGATATGACGGGGAGTGTAGTGACGGCGTCGGCCGTTGCATACGCCAGCGCAACGCTGCCAGCAGCCTACATGAAAATCGACATATCCAAGAATACGTTCATGACGGGATCTGGTTTTGTATATACCGTTGCAACAACAGGTGGCGCAGTGACAAGCGTAACTGCATCTTCCGTCAACAATATAAGCGCAGCCAATATAACAACAGCAGCAGCTGGAACGTTTGCATGGATGGGCGCCACAAACCAGACAACAAACAGGCACGTTGACTTGACTTTCAATTATGCAGGACAGGGTTCATGGCAAACAAAGATCAACTTTGATGCAGTATCCACTGTCAACAGCCTTGGTCGTCACCTGGCATATCTTGCAAACAGTATCTTGAACGTAAGGCAGCTCACGAATGAAGTTGACGGACCTCTTGGAGATTTGACAAGTGTTACGAATATTGCCCAGACCTTCAACACCAATATTGGTACGGCCATACGTAATGCTCTTGGGACGCAGGCCAACCTGCAGACGATTCTAGATGCTTTAATTAGATCGAGCGGGTCTTTTATCCCAACTACTGCGGGGTCATATACGCAAGTGTATGACAATACGCTGAGCCCATTGTCACTTCTTCTGACCATGACATCATTGACGCTCACAGTATCATACTATAGCACACCACGAAATCTCGTCATAACGAGCTTGCCGTTGTTGGTGAATATTACATAAGAGTAACAATTATAAATTCAAAATCCCAAGTACTTGAATCATTCCATTATTATGTAGGCCCTCATCATATTCGACGATACCATCGTTAAATTAAGAAACTTAAACGATCACAATATATCACAAACATTATACCAAATTATACCATTTTCGAAACTACCAAGAAGAAGACCCCAAAAAAATATGATAGTCCCTAAATTTATGCTATCAAATCTATTAGTGATATTAGTGTGTTCATATAATGTCGTGCCGTCCGAATCAAAATGCGAAAAGTACATCAAGCACGGTGATCAAATTGCTTTGGACGGCATGTGTATGTCGTCCGCCAAGAACTGTTCCGTTACTATTGGAAGAAAGTTTTGCAGAGGGAGAAATCGTGTTCCTGCTTTGTTCAGGATCATGAAAGATCCATGGTACGCAAGCGAGTGCAATTATATCATTGCTGGTAAATCTGCATTATTTGTTACGGGTCATTGGAATCTGACTTGCAAAGTATCCACCTCTGATGGGGTTGTCCGATGTGACAGGCATGCAATGAACAACGGTACGAGGCTGCGTGTTCTCGACAAGCACGGAAAGGACGGAACCATGCTAGCAACAAAGGACGCTTACATCAAGTTCCGCTCGGGAAGCGGAGGCAAAGATCCGAATGCTGATTGCTCGGATGGACCGTATAAGGACCTCCATATGGATGCAATGACACCACTGACATGCAACAAGTCCATTTTTGGTCAAAAGTCCCACTATGGTTTTTTCATCAGCAAGTTGTAGGCATTTATTTATTATGATGATTATTAGAGATATTGATTATTAGAGAGACTATATGGCCATTAATTCCCATGAGTTTGTCATGTAATGACAACAAGCAGGGGCAGTGTATTGATGATCAGAGGTTTCACCACGCCGTTGAAGTCTACATTGAAAGATAGGTTGTTGATATAAAAAAACAACCGAAGTTGGTTGTAGTTAGAGTTGACGTTATAATCCAGTGTAGCGCTTCCTGTAGCGGCCGTAATGATAGGACCATTTGATGTTATCAGTGCCTGCAACATTGTATCTTGTGCTGCCTGTGTAGATAATGCACTGTTCAAAATGGTACCCAGATTCGTGTTGAAAGTACTCGCAATGTTAGTTAATGTTGTTGTATTCCCGAGCACACCGCTCGTCTCATTTGCTAGTGTCGCACCGGATAGAATACTGTTCACGATGAAAGCTATGTTCCTACCGAGATTTGTTGCGTTTGTCAACGTAGGACGATTGGTAATGTTAACCTTTGTTGCGCGCATTCCCTGGCCTTGGAAGTTAAAACTGACGTCAAATAAGTTGCTTATAGCTGCCGTACCAACCCATGTGAAACCGGTCGCAGCTAACGATGTAACGTTAGCGCTGCTGACATTTCTGTTAGGCCCCAATGCGCTGATACTGGTAACTACATTGTTCGCTGCGGTCGTCACTTGGTATGCAAACCCAGATGCAAAAAAGCTGCCTCTTGGCAGAGTCACCTGAAAATATGACGTGGGTAGCGTAACATTTGAAAGTACGGCGGGAGTAGCAGTCACTCCGGTAGCATTCACGGAAAAGATTGCGTTCACAATAGGCGTGGTTGACATGTCGAAATGTGTTTTTTGTTTCTGAACGAACGAACTCCTGTCTTGTACTATTTACATATAATATTTTTGTGTTCATACATTTTGTGTTCATACATTTTGTGCTCATACATATATACTTGTCAACTTGCCCAACCGTTCTGCTTCGAAGCAATGACCAATTTTTCAAACGCATCCTGCTCCTGTGTCCCGTAGGCATCAAAATTGCGTACCGAGGTATCTTCCTTGATATGTGGGTTCAGGTACCCAATGTGCGTTCTTGCGTCCAGGTGAGGTCTTTCGAAACAAACCGCCAGCATGATGCGCACCTGCACACTTTGCAGCAGCTTCTTGTGACTTTGGATCAGGTCATGGCTTTCGCTGCCGCTATCCTTGATATGTTGAAACCAAAAGGTGAGTCGATCAAATCGAGGTACCGTCGATGAAAATGACTTTTCGTCCGTCATCGGCCATGTGCGTTGATCGTTCAGAAGCTCTTGGTATTGGAAATACGCAATCCCCTCGTTGGTGTGGTTTCTATTTTGCCATATAAAGCTTTCTATTTCCGGACAACGGAGCAAGAGTCCCATTGGTTCCTTGATGGATTCTTTGGTCTTGACGTGATTCTTACCATCCACGCTACGTACGTATGTAGTTATGTTCAGATTGATGTCATTGGGTGTCTCTGGGAATATTCCTGGCAAATAGGCAATAGTGAAGTTTATAGGGATACCTTTTGGCAATATGGCATAGGCGCTCGTTATATCGGTGTTCATTGCAAAGGTCAAATGGTTATCATGGTTATGATACTGATACTGGACCTTGGCTCTGCACCCATTGCCTGCACCATCAAAGAATGCTCGGATATTGGATATATCGTCTGTTTTCGTGACCATGTAAAATGTTGTAAAACCCAATGGGTTGCGTGTCCCATTGATATCCTCCTTTTTAACTATTCTGCTTTGTTCGTCGTAGACAACGCTGTTTACGACTCCATATGGATCTATCAAACTTATTTCCCCACGTTGATCGAAACTGATAAAGTTATTCTGCCCGATATCGTCCACAAATAGCGTCTGAACCGTCGGGTCAAGGTATATTGATCCACTTGGACTCGTAAACATAGTACGTCCGTTCTCTGTCTTGACCTGTATGTTCACATGGTACTTATTCACAATAGTCACTGTACTGCCTGTGACACTAAACTGCCAGGTATTCCATGGCATATTTGCGCGGAGGCTACCCAGGGTCGCGGATTCTTTGAGGCAGCATGTTCCTTTGAACGCGAGCTGTGATTTGTCATATCGCAGATTTAAGCTCACATTATTGCTGTTTACTTTTGGGGCACCACCGACGAGGCCAAATAGTTTTTTGAAGAATGACGGTCTGGCATCAAAATCATCATTGCTCTCATTATTCAACGTATCAATTGTCATGGTGCTGTCCATCATCACAGGCCACGTCATGCGCAAGAAACTGTCGTTGTGCCATATGACCCGGCCGTCCCTGTCTGGACAAGATGCCATATTGGATTGAATCTTCAAGGTAATTGGTATATCTAATTCATCGACGCGCTTCTGGATCTCGTCGATATATTCATGGACATGATAGGCACCATGGGTCAGCTTCAAAAAATACATCGAGCTGCCCATAGATAATCGTACAACGTCATTGTTATCTACGGTGCTCACGGATATTTTGTTTGGAATGCACCATACGTTTTTTACCACAATCGACTTTACATTATCTAGCGGACAACGGAGCTTATGAATAAAGTCAATAACACGGTTATCTGGCGATTTGTTGCAATCATAACACACCACAATGTTGCTGATATAACTTGCCATTTGTTTTATCTAAATAAAGAGAAGTCCTTAATTATACAGCAAAGGCAAATAAAGGTATAATATTATAAAACCCTAAAGTAGATACCAGAAACGTGTTATATAAAGGGACCAGGTAACTATATATTATATATGTGTGGAAGAACCTAAAAAAACCCAAACATAAATGATCATACCTATCAAAGTATCAGGCATTGAGTTTACTCCCGAGGGAAACCGGCTGTTCTCAAAATGGCTACCTGATTTTGTCGACGAGACCATAACCATTCATGAGCTTTATGAGCTTGCCGATACCGCCATCGCGGATGATAAAATGCCTTTTACATCGGTGAAAAGAGACACTTTGTTTTTGGTTTCAAGTCACAAGCAGATACCACTAGGGATCGAAGAATGCTGCTTGACCATGACGCTGCATGATACGTTCCCACAAATTTCAGAGGATCATTATATCATCATATGGGTTCGTCAATAAATTATAATCAAATTATCAAAATAAAATATTATTATCATGGTAATCATCATGGGTAATATTATCATGGTAATCTTTCATGGACCTCATCAAACCATGGAATGTATTTCATGATTGCATTGTACACATCTTGCTCATTTAACATGTCTACATATCGTGTGACGTAAGTTTCCAGAAAGCTATGCACATGTGTATACATGAATATCGCAGACACTGCATATAGATCAGTGATCCTGCTGAAAATATAATCGAGCGCCAGTTTCCTCCACACGGCAGGACTTGCACTCTTGAACGGTACCCAGTTTGCGATTATATCTTGCGCAGAGGTACTACTTGAAGTATAAGAATCCCTGACCCCAGCTGCAATGAGCTCCATCATGAGAATGGTCCATACTCCACAGTAGCCCCAAAAGTCCAATGATGACATTTCCATCATAGATTCTGCGCTTTGAAACGTCTTGTGGAGATTCTTATTGACATGATGAGGCGCGATGATGAATTTTCTGTCCTTGTTATTAGAATTCAGGAACGACGTGAGCCTAGTCACATGCTCGGATTCATGTTGCATATATGGATCGATTATCTCCAGCGCAATCTGTTTCCCATTCTTGCTATTCTTCCATTTCTTTCCATTGTCCTTGTTGAAGACAAGGACCATTGCGTGTGCATCCACTCCGTCCAAGCTTTCTATGATGACTAAAGCTGTGTGCATTCTTGGCTTGCTACTGTGGATAGTAGCCCTGTCGATAACATCTGCAAATGACTCATGTCCCGATGCTGGCTTTGATACAAATTCAGAATACCATTTGAAATTATTCCTGTTGTCTATATACATCATCCCTGGAATTATCACGTCGCCGTATAGAACATGTAGGTATTCTGCCATGTACATGTACAATGTATTAGCCGCGACATGACTGAAATCCAGACTGGCCGGGGCTTCGCATATGTTCCATCGATCGTAAAACTGGCCGACTTGTGATAACACTTTGCTTCTACCACAGAGCGCATCATAAGCTCCATATGCCATACCAGTCCAGGTGCTCGTATTTGCCGGACGGACCGCATTAAAAAGTCGCTTTCGAGAAGGGCTGGCTTTCATGATGTTTGTTTTGTACTTGATATGGGAGCATTTGCGAATATAACATGGCAAAATGATGTTGTTACTGGAAAAAGGTTCTTGTATACTAGCAGAAGCCATTGTTGATCTTTTTGATCTGCAAGCGGATTGCAGCTTTTGATATGTAGGACCATTGGCAAGAATCCGTCTGTTTGTCAAGGGATTTATACCAGGAAACATTTGCCATTGCCGGCAATGATTAATATTATTATCTATGTTGTGAGTTTGTGCATGTTCTTTTGACATCATTTGTTATGTATTATAATATATATCATAACGTAATGTTTTAGTATTATAGTAATGGTTATAGAATTATAATCTTGATCTCAGGATCTCAGGATCTTTAGGCGCGCCCATTTCATGACCAATGCAAGCAGCTTTGGACATACATCTATGTCGCATTCTCCGGGAAACAACAACAATTCGG
>JAIXRC010000065.1 GCA_027485415.1 Cryomorphaceae bacterium
GGTAGTCGGCGGTAGTCGGCGGTAGTCGGCGGTAGTCGGCGGTAGTCGGCGGTAGTCGGCGGTAGTCGGCGGTGGGTTCATGGGTCGGTCGGATGATGATCAAATCCCGTTTGTCGATGGGTCCATGAGCCGTCGTACGGTTATCGGCATAATGTCGCGGCGGACCGATATTTTATTCGAGATGTATAAATTTGTAAATTTTCATGAAAAATACTTATATATTTTTCCTTGTAATAAGAAAAAAAGAAAAACGAGTGAATTGAATTGAATGGAATGATTCATAAATTTTTATTATTCTATTTTCAAAAGAACAAAAAATTGATTATAAAAAACAAAATATATAGTATAAATACTCGATGCTGAGCAGCTTCAATGTCAACGGCCATACCACGCTGAACGAACCGGGTCTCGTCAGCTCCCCGAAGTCAAACAGCGTCGGGTCCCGTTAGTACTTGGATGGGTGACCGCTTGGGAATACGGGATGCTGTTGGCATGTATTTTTATTTAAATTTGCTGGTTAGGTTTTGAATTTTGAGAGATTTTGATATGAATGAAAAAAATCGACGGTTGTCGGCCGTGACAACGGGCGCTGGTGCGCTTTGGCCCGCCTGGGACCACGATCGCCGTCAATCCGAAAAATTTTCATATGAAAGAAAATTCGACGGTGGTCGGCCGTGACAACGGGCGCTGATGCACTTTGGCCCGTCTGGGACCACGATCGCCGTCAATCCGAATTTTTTTTTAAACATTCATTTTTTTGTTTTATGTGATGAAAATATCATTAAGAATCGTGCGCGCACATGTTTAATATAGGTTAGGTTGCATAAGGATGAGTTAGGTTAGCATAGCAAATTAGTTACTTTACGTTACTTTACTTTACGTTACTTTACGTTACTTTACTTTACTTTACTTTACGTTACTTTACTTTACGTTACTTTACGTTACTTTACGTTACTTTACTTTACGTTACTTTACTTTACGTTACTTTACTTTACTTTACGTTACTTTACTTTACGTTACTTTACTTTACGTTACTTTACTTTATGTTAGGTTAGGTTAGGTTAGGTTAAATTAAATTACATTAAGTTAGGTTAGGTTAGGTTAGGTTAGGTTAGGTTTAACCTTCAAACGGAGGACGATTGCCAAACGCCCGCCAACATTTGTCGGTGAGCCGTTGGACGGCCCATGGCCGACCGTGTCGGCGGGACCCATAACTATCGAGTGACCAAAGCCGTTCACTTTTTTTGAAGGTCATATGTTGGGCGGCAAATTATAACATGATTTCTACTATGAGGAGAGAGCTCGTTTGGTCGAAAAAAGTGTCGGCTGTCTCTCCTTACGCTTCTTTAAGAACGTTTTGTTGGGTTTGGTGATTGTTGGTCCGGTGTTTCGGTGAAAAAAAAAATAATTTTTTCGAAAAAAATCAAAAAAATTTTTTTTTTGTTTTTTCGTTTTTTCGAGTAACCGAACGTTGTGTGTGTGTGCCCGGACCGATGAAACCTAACCCCGCATAAAAATGAAGCATCTACGGGTGTACGTCTCTCGTCGGGTGGGAGTTCGGGGAAACATGCTGCTCTCGCGGCTGCTGTTCCCATCGATTCCGCCCGACCGTCCCCGGACCTTTCACAGCATATGGTCGTGGTTTTACCTTCGTGGTTTAGCCCCGTGCGACCGACCGATCTTGTTTACTTGTTGTGTGTGTGAGTAGTCCGTTAACCGGGCGATGGGTATCGAACTCTCGAGTCACTTTCACGTACGTGAACAGAGCAAGACGAGAAATCTCTCGACCTTGTTGTAGCGTGTGAAGCTCGTCTGTTTCAGTATTGATTGATGTGGATTTTTGGATGTTTCGCGTTTGACGGCTTGTGAGTGAGCGTTTGATAAAGCCGATGCAGAAGGGTCTCGCGCATGACCGGAGATGAACATTTTTATCACCGGGCGCTGGTTGATTTGGTTGGCGGCGTAAAAAAGTGTGTGTTCTGCCCTAACCGATAGACCAGCTTCCCGAGTGTGTGTGTGAATTGGTTCATCGCTGTGGGAGCGCGATCGATGCTCGCATCGTCGGAAGAATATTCACTCAAACAAAGCCCGAGATAAAAGGAACTGAAAAATTTCTTCTCAGCAATATATAACAAAAAAGAACCGGCTGACGAATCTGATTTTGTCGGGCTCTAAAGCCGCGTTTTCTGTGTGTGTGTGTGCGTTTGTCTGTGACCGTCCAAGGGACGATGGATGCCTGCGTCAAGCGGGAGGAAGTCAACCTCGGCGGGTAACAGAAGAAACGAACTCAAAAACAAACTACCTGGTTGATCCTGCCAGTAGCATATGCTTGTCTCAAAGATTAAGCCATGCATGTCTAAGTACAAGCCGCTTGACGGCGAAACCGCGAATGGCTCAATAAATCAGTTATGGTTCCTTAGATCCACCCATCCTACTTGGATAACTGTGGTAATTCTAGAGCTAATACATGCACTCAAGTCCCGACCTCGGTTCGCGCCGCAAGGAAAGGATGCTTTTATTAGATCAAAACCAGTCGGTGCCGGGGCAACCCGGCGCCGTACCGTTTGGTGACTCTGGATAACTTCACGCCGATCGCACGGCCTTAGCGCCGGCGACGCGTCTTTCAAATGTCTGCCTTATCAACTGTCGATGGTAGGTTACGCGCCTACCATGGTTGCAACGGGTAACGGGGAATCGGGGTTCGATTCCGGAGAGGGAGCCTGAGAAACGGCTACCAC
>JAIXRC010000090.1 GCA_027485415.1 Cryomorphaceae bacterium
AACCCAATGTCGCTAACCACTTTTTTTATCCCCAAAATATTGCTTCCTAATTCAATAAATATTAACTTAGCTTACTACCAACTTTGGTCTGGATTTGGGGAGTATTATACCAATACGCGAGGTTGCACATAAGACTTTGTTGGATTTATTTAATCGGTATGCAATTATCGGCGGAATGCCTGAAGTGGTAAGAAAATATGTTGAAACAAACAATATCGCGAATTTACCACCTATTTACGAAAGTATTTGGGAAACGTATAAAGAGGATGTTGTTAAATATGCGGCCAACAATTCAGAAGCGCGAATAATCAGACATATCATGTCTACTGCTCATTTGGGATTAGATTCCAGAATTAAGTTTCAAAATTTCGGAAACTCGAATTACCGATCAAGGGAAGTCGGGGAAGCATTTCGAAATCTCGATGACGCCAAGGTAATGCAACTTATCTACCCAACCACAGACACTTCTCCACCTATACTTCCGGATATGAAAAAATCTCCTAGGCTTCAATTTCTGGATACTGGACTCATTAATCATGAATTAAACATTCAGGCCGAAATGCTTGCCATGGAAGATTTGAATAATGCCTACAAAGGAGCGATCATTCCACATTTAGTGGCGCAGGAACTGATGTCTTTAAATACATCAAAATCAGTAAAACCGATCTTTTGGGTACGCGAAAAGAATCAATCTTCAGCTGAGGTAGACCTTGTGGTACAATTCAATACGATGGTTATTCCAATTGAGATAAAATCAGGTAAAGAAGGTAAACTAAAATCATTGCACCAATTTATTGAAGGGGCACCTCATCCTTATGCTGTTCGAATGTATTCAGGTAAATTTAACATCGAAAAACATACAACAAGAAGCGGTAAAACATATTTTTTGATGAACATGCCGTATTACTTGGCAACGAAACTAAATGAATATCTTAGTTATTTAGTTACCAATTATTAACCCATTGAAACCTCTCCAAATCCCCAACAACCTGTTAGAGAATAGGTCACCGTATAATTCTTTAACTCCCCGTATCTTTGCAACATGCGTTCAAAACAACAGGTATCTTCCATTCTCTCCAATATTGGATTTTTAGAACTAAATGCCTTACAGCAAGAAACGCTAAGTAAAAGCGAATCTGCGCGCAACCTGATGATTCTTTCACAAACGGGTACCGGAAAAACGTTAGCCTTTTTATTGCCCTTATTTTTAAAACTCAATTCAAGCTCCAAAGAAATTCAGGCGTTAATTGTAGCGCCATCAAGGGAATTAGCCATTCAAATTGAAGGTGTTTTTCGTTCCATGAAAACGAATTTTAAAGTATTGACTTGCTATGGCGGTCATTCCATCGCGGTAGAAAAGAAAAGCTTAAAAGAAGCTCCCGCCGTACTTATTGGTACACCCGGAAGAATTTGCGACCACATTGCTAGAAATACCCTGGATTTATCACACGTTACGCAATTCGTTGTGGATGAATATGATAAAAGTTTGGAATTTGGTTTTGAAGATCAGATTAAATTCATTTATCAACAATTGGGTGCCTTGGTTTTTACAACCTTGGTTTCAGCCACGGAACACAAAGAATTCCCTGATTATTTATCGTTTCGCAATCCTGAAATCGTAAATCATTTAGCAAATTCAGAAGATCCGGCGATTACTTTTTGGAATTATCCTGTTCGAAATAGCAATAAATTCGAAAAGCTTTTTGAGTTACTTTGTTCGTTCAGTGGAGAATTAACGATTGTGTTTTGCAATTTCAGAGAAGCTACGGAATCGGTTCATAATCAGTTGCTCGACAAGGGTTACGATTCCATTATTTACCACGGAGGAATGGAACAAGACGAGCGTGAACGAGCGTTAATTCAGTTTCGAAATGGCAGCTTTCATACCTTGATTTGTACCGATTTAGGTTCACGCGGTTTGGACATTCCTGAAATTCAACACGTGGTTCATTTTCAGTTTCCCCACAGCGAAGAAGCATTTATTCATCGAAACGGTCGTACGGCACGCATGAAATCGAATGGTTCTTCCTACTTATTGCTCAACAAAGACGAAAACACCCCTGATTATTTGGAAGTTCCAAGATCAGCATTCAACTTACCAACCAACCTTCCACATCCCGTTGAAAGTCCTTTTGTGACCTTGTATTTCAGTGGAGGAAAAAAAGACAAAATCAATAAAATCGACATCGTAGGATTTTTAGGTCAAAAAGGAAATCTATTAAAAGAAGAAATTGGATTGATTACGGTGCTTGATTTTTCGGCTTATGCTGCTGTGAAAAGGGACAAAGTAAAATCGCTGCTTGCAACAATTCGCCACGAAAAAGTGAAAGGGAAGAAATTGAAGATTGAACTCTCCAAATAATTTCGATTGTTTTGAATATGCTCGAACCTATCTAAATCCTACAAAAATGGGTTCGGGTTCAGCGTAGCTAACCCTCCCCTCCGACCTGCGAAGTTTGAAAAAACCGCAGTTATTTTATTTCCAGCACCAAAAAAAATTCAAATGAGCGTTAATAAACTGTTATTCAGTAAATTAGCGAAAAGCAATCATTTTAATATGCTTTTGTAAAACACCATGACACCAACCGACTATTACGATTTTATTTTTTAAAACCTCGAACCCCTGAGCGACGATGCAATAATCACGCGCTTCAATCAATCCCTTGGATTACGAACCTTTGGTGTGGCTCGACAAGGATATTTGAAGGCTTTGAGAACTTCCTTAAACGAACGCAACATCAATTACAGCGCGGTGGGTGCCCATCAAACGATGCGCTTTGATCGAAGGGAAGAGTTGTGGGGAAAGCGGCCCTTCGACAGGCTCAGGGACCGCTTTAATTAAAAGATAGTATTTTTCGGGTTCGGTTCCTGATTCTGCCGTATATTAAGCTAACGAATAAATTACTCCCCCTCCTACTAAACTTCCGACTGTAATGAGTATAGCCACCATACAACCTTTTTTCTGTGGAGTATTTTGCTTACGGGTTTCAAGTTCAGTAATTTGAGCTTCTGTCAAAACTACACATCTGGAAATTAAATCAAATAAGGCAGCAATGTGATCATTGGCTTTTGAAACTTCATGAGCCTGATCGAAAGCACCAACCTTTCTTCTAATTTCAATCGTCAATTCAGTTCTTGATTCGTCTTGACGCGAAAGGGAAATATCAGCATAAACACCAAGGCTTAAAAATTCGAGTGCTTCAAACGTAAACGTATTTAACACTTCATTTTTTGATGTTAATTTGTATTTGTTATTCAATAAAGGAATAAATTCCACTGTAGATTTCAATTTGTCAATTGAGAAATCAATTACCAACGATTTTTTAGGATTAGGAATAGCACCAAGCATAGTATAAAAGTTAAAAGGTTAATTTAATAAGACCACAAACCTACCCTCCCCGATTGACAAACCAAGTCATTGCTGAAATTGGCATGACAGGATGGGTCAATGCAACCGAACTATTGACAATCTTCAGAGATTATATTTGAATCCCACACCATTTGCATTAAGTATTATAGAAGCCCTCTTGATATGGATTGGTGCCTCCAACATAAATCCCAATCCAGTTAGTGATAAAGCAAGTCCCAGAACGACTCCCGTTTTAGGAAATACATTGCTGCTTTTTACATCGCTGCTGATAATTCCGAAAGATGCGCCTGAAAGTAATCCTCCGGAGCATACCATAATTAGCCCTTTGGTATGGTGCTTATAATACAATCCTAATTCCGTTCCTGGAGTTTTAACATTATCCATTACAGGAATTTTCCGGTATTGTTTTTTGAGGAAATATTCATTGGATGAACTATCTAATTCAATACGATAACTCGGTATTTCTGCATAAAACTTAATTTCCTGCCCAACATATATAAAACACACTAAGCTAAATGTGCATGCTAAAAAGATAGATTTCATCATTTGATAGAATTTAATAAGACCACAAACCTACCCTACCCGATTGACAACCCAAGTCATTGATGAAATTGGTATGACAGGATGGGTCAGTGAACCTTTCTTTTGTCTTGATACAAAAGAAACAAAAAATCAAGGCCTGGATTTATCCTTACTTCGGTAATTTATAATTCTAAATTAAATCATAAGACAAACCGAAGCATTTTCTCACCTCCTAAGCCTCTGTTTTGACGGTGATTCTGCGACTTCCGCCAAAAAGACGAGGCTTAGCACGGCTCAAAAACCGGAACATCCCATGGCCTAAAATGAATTCTACCTTTGGTGCATGTTTAACGGATTTGATTTTCTCCTCTGGGTGTGAGTTTTACCCCGCATCTAGAGGAAGCCTTCGCCGCGGCGAAGGATCGCAGAAACGGTCAGAATTCAGAAGTGGAGCGCCGTTCCTTAAACCCTGCACCGAGCTTTTTGGAGCCCACCCTGAGTGCTCGCTTTTGCGAGCGTATCGAAGGGTGCGGTAAAAAAGTAGAGTAAATGTTATTCTTGCCTTTCTTTTGTCTTGATATTTCGATTGACTCAATACAAGTACAAAAACTCCCATCTACTTTTTTGGATAAAAAAGTAGCAAAAAATCTACGCGACGGGTTTTATACGCTACGATTTACTCCTAAGGCTTGACCATTTCAGTGATCTTCCGCCGCGGCGCAAGCTACTTCATGGTAACCTTACGCTCGTTGTACTCGGTAAGGTCTTACCCAAGCCTTAGTTCGTCTCTCTTGCTAGTAAAACAGTCGCTCAAGAAATTACTTATGAAGGTTCAGGTTGGCGATGATTCCGAAACATCCAAGATTTACCACCGAAGCATGGCTTAGGTGGATGCCGTAAACTCCTTGCCTTTGGTGCTTGTTTAATTATTATGATTCTCCTCTGGGTGCTATGGTCCCTGAGTAGTCCGAAGGACGTATCGAAGGGCACACCCAGAGGTTTTCCAAACTTTCCCCTGACAGCTCGGGTCAAAAAGTTGTGGGATTAAATCATTTTTTTGTTCTTTGCCCAAACCCTACACCATGCTCAACCAACATAAGATCTTGCGCGTGCTACAACTCATTAGCTACCTGCAAGAAGCTCCTCATAAAACCATTAACCAACTCGCTACTTTTCTCGACTCCACCGAACGCACCGTATATCGCTACCTCGACCTGCTCCGAGAATGCGGGTTTGATCTCCACAAAGACCACAACCAACGCTACTATATAGAACAGCAGCCTACCGATGGCATTTACTTTACGCCGGAAGAAGCGCAGCTCCTGAAATCATTAGTGTTAAGTACCGGTAAATCTTCCAAACTGAAGGATTCCTTGCTCAGCAAAATCTATATGGGTTCTGAACTCCCGATGGTGGCCACCCACCTGCTCCATGCTAAAAACGGCAAAGCCG
Organism: Cryomorphaceae bacterium; assembly: GCA_027485415.1. Taxonomy (GTDB): domain Bacteria; phylum Bacteroidota; class Bacteroidia; order Flavobacteriales_D; family Crocinitomicaceae; genus UBA952. Next base: position 5,345 of record JAIXRC010000090.1, read on the forward strand.
TGGAACGCCTCACGAAGGCCATGATGAATAAAGAACAAGTGCTGCTCAAAAAATACCAATCCATCAACTCCGAAAGCATTTCCGACCGGCTTGTGGAACCCTTTGGCTTCACCGAAAACTACCACACCGTGATGGCCTTTGAACCCAGTACTCAAAAAAATAAAACCTTCAACATTGACCGCATTGGCTCAGTGGAATACACCGGAACCTTATTTAAACACGAAACACTCCACGAACAGCAAATCCCCGATGTGTTTGGCTTTGCCTTCTCCGGAAAAAAATACCCACTGCGCTTGGAACTCTCCTTCAAAGAATTTCTGCTGCTCAAAGACCGCTACCCCCTCATTGCACCGTTCACCAGCTACCACCCCAAACTCGACCGCTACGTGCTCGAAGTAGAAGTGAACGACCTGAGGCCCGTGGAGGGGATGGTTTCTCCTCGTTAACTTCATAAAAATGGTTATCTTCAGATAAGGAGTAATGTAAGTCAGCTCATTCATCCAAAGTACATAGATGAACTATTAATTCAACAACCTAGAATGGAGAACAATCAAATTGAAATATTTAAATCATCCGATGGTAGCCCTGAACTCCATGTTCGTTTGGTGGATGACTCCATTTGGCTCACGCAATCCCAACTGGTTGAATTATTTGATTCAAGTAAAGCCAATATTAGTGAGCACATTCAACATATTTTTCAATCAGGAGAATTGGATCAAGGTGCAACCGTTCGGAATTTCCGAACAGTTCAGAAAGAGGGGACAAGACAAGTAGAACGCGAACGAATTCACTATAATTTGGATGTAATTATTTCCGTGGGCTATCGTGTGAATTCCATACGCGGCACCCAATTCCGACAATGGGCAACCCAACGGATCAATGATTTTATAACAAGAGGAATAGCCATTAATGAAGAACGCCTTAAGCAACTTGGGCAAAATATCGAAGTGCTCAAATCAGGTATTCGGATCTTAAGCCGGGTTGTCGACGAGAAATCAGAAGGTTTGGAGTTAGACTGGTTAACAGAATTCTCGAAAGGATTAACGCTCTTGGACGATTACGACAATGAAAATCTTGATAAGAACGGATTAACCGATTCCAACATAGAATACCCAAAGCTCAATGCGTATTATGAATTGATTGAGTCGATGAAAACAGAATTTAAATCACCAATCTTCGGAATAAAAAAAGATAAGGGATTTGAAAGTGCCATTCGTCAAATCGAAAAAGGAATGGACCATCAAGATTTTTATCGTTCTGTAGAGGAGAAAGCCGCTGTTTTACTGTATCTAATTACCAAGAACCACGCCTTCACCGACGGAAATAAACGCATTGCTGCGGCCTGTTTTCTCCTCTTTCTGAAAGCAAATAATTTACTTTATACTCCAGATGGCCACAAAACAATTAGCGATGATGCCTTAGCAGCGTTGACCTTATTCACAGCAGCAAGCAAACCGGAAGAAATGGAAACGGTAATCAGATTGATTTTAAGCGTTTTAAATAGGTCGTTAACCAAAAATGGTAACGCTGGAGTATCAATACCTAAATAGAACTTTATGGAACATTCACTCCATACTCGACCGCTACGTGCTCGAAGTAGAAGTAAACGACCTGAGGCCCGTGGAGGAGATTTATAATGAAAATTTATACCTTTAACCCATGAGTGAATTTCGTGAATTAATGGATGCCTTAGTGCAGTTTAGGGATGCCCGCGATTGGGCACAGTTTCATGATACCAAAAATTTAGCCGTTGCCCTTTCCATTGAAGCGGCAGAACTCAATGAACTGTTCCTGTGGAAAGATTCCGCCGCCTCTGAAGCCGTCGATAAAGAAAAATTAAAGGAAGAACTAGCCGATGTATTCGCCTATGCGCTCCTATTAGCTGAAAAACATGAGTTGGACGTAAAGCAAATCGTGTTGGATAAAATTGCACGAAATGCCGAAAAATACCCGGTAGAAAAAGCCAAAGGCAGTGCCCAGAAGTATACGGAGTTATGAGCGATACCCTGCCCGCTGTTCAAATCAATAAATACGCGTTTACCAAAGAAGGGGCTGTAGAATACGCATTGAATGCCTACATGAAAAATGCGTGGCCCATTGTATACATCATTAAAAACGATAACCTCGGTGAAGCGTATGTAGGGGAATCTACCAATGCCATCAACCGAATGCACCAACACTTGAGTAATCCAGACCGTCAGCGCTTAAAAGACCTGCTCGTGATTTCCTGCGATAAATTCAATAAATCAGCGGTATTGGATGTTGAATCGGAACTTATTAAGTACATGAGCTCTGATGGAAGGTATAAATTACAAAATGCCAATGCCGGCCTCGTTGACCATAATTACTACCAACGTTCCCTGTACAAAGATCTTTTTCATAACATTTGGCAATTTCTTCTGCAAGAGAACTACGCTAAAAACCCGCTTCAACGCATTGATAATTCCGACCTATTTAAATACAGTCCGTTCAAGGCACTCAACAGCGACCAACATGAATCGGTGCTTCAAATCCTTAAAACCTTAACCCTGGGTTCAAATCAATCCATTGTCGTTGAAGGAGGCGCAGGTACCGGTAAAACCATCTTGGCCGTATACCTCATGAAATTGTTAAACACACAAATTCAAGCGTATAACCTCGACGATTCCGATCATGTTTACGCAGAGGAGTTATTAAACGTGATGCAGTTTCATAAGGAATTCCCCATCCCAAAAATCGCCCTGGTAGTGCCTATGACTTCCCTTCGGAAAACCTTAAAAAAGGTATTTGGGCAAATTAAAGGATTGAGCAGCGGCATGGTGATTGGTCCGTCGGAGGCAGCAAAAACGCGGTATGATGTACTCATTGTGGATGAAGCCCACCGTCTTCGACAGCGAAAGAACATTACCAACTTCGGTAGTTTCGATGAAACCAATGCGCGTTTGGGCTTAGATAAATATGAAGGCAACGAATTAGATTGGATTTGCAAGATGTCCCGTCATCAGATTTTATTCTACGACCAAGGGCAATCCATTAAACCGTCTGACATTAACCCATCCCATTTTGCAAAACATAAATGGAGCGCAAAAATCTTGCAACTGAAATCGCAAATGCGCGTGCAAGGCGGCCTCGATTACATTTCCTTTGTAGACGAGGTACTTAGTGGCAAGGCATCAACCCCTTTCGCATCCAGCCAATATGACTTACAACTCTTTGACTCCTTGGCGGATCTTTACTCGGCGCTTCGCAACAAGGAAGAGGAACTGGGATTGTGCCGTTTACTTTCCGGGTATTCATGGGAATGGAAATCACAAAAATCGAATGTACCAGACATTGAATTGGACGGCCTCGCGTTAAAATGGAACAGCACCAATGAAGACTGGATTAATAGCCCCAATGCGTTTGAAGAAGTGGGATGCATCCATACTACACAGGGCTATGACCTGAACTACACTGGGATCATTTTTGGAACCGAAATAACCTATGATGCTAAGGCGCAACGCATAGAAATCATCCCAGGCAATTACAAGGACAAAAAAGGGAAACAAGGCATCAGCGACCCCGAACAACTTCGGTCCTATATCCTAAACATATACCACACCATGATGCTCCGGGGCATAAAAGGTACGTACGTGTATGTCTGCGATGCAACGCTGAGGGAATATGTGAGGGGGGTGATAAAATCCTAAACAAATGGGTAAATTTCACATCTTAGCGGAGTATTTGAGCAAGCGCATGCGGATGAGTCATGTGTATCAGCCGGTCATGATAATGAAACTGCTTTCTAATGATGGAAAAGCTAAAGCAGATGAAATTGCATTGGATTTGGTGCAAAATGACTTGAGCCAAGTGGAATACTACACAGAACGTGTAAACCAAATGGTTGGAAAGGTGCTGCGAAACAACCAAATCGTTGTGAAAGAGGGAGGTGAATACCAGCTAATCGGATTTGAAGAACTCTCCGATGATGAACGCCAAAAACTCATTGAGTTATGTGCAACTAAAATCAATGAATACAAGGAAAAGCGTGGAATGTTGATCTGGGACCATCGAAGAAAGAATCGGTCCCCCATTGACGGAAGTATACGATATCAGGTATTGAACAGAGCCAACAACGTGTGTGAATTGTGCGGAATTCCATCGGATGTCAGAGCCCTCGAAGTGGATCATATTGTACCAAAAAATTGGAACGGCCCAGATGAACTCTCTAATTACCAAGCATTATGCTACAAATGCAATACAAATAAGCGCGACACCGACGATACCGACTTTAGAAATCGAGTTCAACTCTTTGGGAACCGGAATGAGCACTGTGTTTTTTGTAATGTTCAGCATGAAATCGTATTTGAACATCCTTTGGCTTATGTCATCCAAGATAAATTTGCGGTCACACCCGGACATCATCTCATTATTCCGAAAAGGCATTTTGATAACTACTTCGAGTTGAAATCAGCAGAATTGCTCGCAGTTAATGAATTACTTCTCAAAACGAAAGACAAACTACGCAACGAAGACCCATCGATTGAAGGATTCAATATAGGAATTAACCAAGGAGTATGCGCTGGTCAAACCATTTTCCACGCCCATATCCATTTAATCCCAAGAAGAAAAGGCGATATTGAACACCCTACAGGTGGTGTTAGAAATGTGTTTCCTGGAAAAGGGGGATATTAATTACTCCTCAACCAGATAGCGATACAAGGTCGCAGCTATTTGAATAAACTGAAAATAGATAAAAGTTTAACCCTTTTTACGTGTTCAATAAGTCAATTTTATCGCTGAATCCTTTCCATTCCGAAGTAATTACTGCTCGGTGAAAAGGATTGGTGATTTGGATTTCTTCAAGGGTATATCCGTCCTTACCATAATTACATGTTGCACATGAGCTGACCAAGTTATCAAGACTGGTTCTCCCTCCTAAATTCCATGGGATAACATGATCAGCCACAGGCCACAAAAAATGTATAACAGCGTGCTGTTCGAGATTTGTATTTCCTTTTCGAAATTTATGATAATCTAAAACTTTTATGAACTTTTTTAAAAAAACCTGGGATACCAATTGGATTCCACAGTACCTGCAGATATATCCGTCTCGTTCAAAAACTTGATTTTGCAATTTACTAGGTGATCGAACTGGATCACGACTTTCAAAGGGTATGGCAGAAGGTCGATCAAGTTGAATAACTATTTTTCTATGTCTACCCGACATTTGGCCATGTTCAATAAACCAATAAGTTAATTTCTCGTTGCAAATATTGTTTATGTGTGTGATTGTTAGTTCACGATTTCCTTCAACAAAATGATTTACTGCTTTCTTGAATTCTTCAACTGCTTCAAATGCTTCCTTTGGTAATTCAATACATTTATCTTTTGGCCAATGTTCAGGAAGCTCTCCTAACTCAGTACAAATGGATTTCCCTCTACACATTCCTTAACTATTTATCCCCAACCAAATACGTATACAGCGCGTTTTCCACAGCATGCTCTAATTTGTAGGTAAAATGAACTACGGGTTCATTGGATTTGAGGGGATTGGAGAGATACACGAATTAATCTTTAATATCAATTCCCACAAGCCAAACAGGAACATTGATGACTTTTTCGAAATCTTTAATAATTTTTAATGTTTTATCGAATGTAACAATCCCATCTGATAAACTCTTTTCAAGAGCGCCGGTTGGAACAATGTACACAAGGCAATCTATTGAATTTTGCACGTTTGCTTTAAGAACTTTAAAAAAATCCCTGTATGCTAATGCCCAATTGCCAAATTGAATTTCGCCTACTATAAGTGGCGTTGATGAAAGCCCTTTAACCACAGGGATATTTATCCCTTGATTTGATGTTGTGTTAATTTGATTAGCAAATTCTTTTAGCTCAGGGTTTTTATCCAAAAAATCATTCCAACGCCTTATGTTATCATTATATCTTATTTCTCCAAAGCAAATATTACGTAGCTTGGTCAGATTTTCTTCGTGGTTTATTAATGCAAAATCAAAACCGCCAATTGAAGATTTCTTTGAACTAAAATAAAAAACACCCATCTCCTCACTAACCTCAAACTTAAACTCTTTTTTTACCGATAATAATCTTCTGATTTCCTTATTCAGGTCATCTGCTTTTATTGCCTCTGATGCTTTTCCTTTGGTTAATTTTGTCCTTTCAGTTAATTCAATTGAGGTAGTAAAACTCTTTTCTAAGAATGACTTAATATCATGATGTGCCGTTAATATTTCGTATGCATGATGGTGATAATATTGTTCTCGAATAAATAATTCTTTTAACATTCAGTAATAATTTTCTTAATTAATTCTAGCCCAACTTTCTCCACCACCCCAACAACCAGTGCATTGCCCATAAAGAAAGCTCGTTTTGCAGGACCAATTTCCACATCCTTATCATTTATTTTTCCTGTTGCTGTATGATCATCTGGAAACATATTCAAACGTTCTAATTCAATGGGATGTAACCGACGATATTTACCCTGAATCTCTATCAAATGTTTAAATCGGGATGCGCCTGGACCACCTTCGCTTGTGATTATAGTTCTTGAAGGTTTCTTTAGGTCGTCTGTTAGCGATAATGGACCTTCTTTGTAATAGAATTTTCCTTTATTTGAAATACGTTCCTCGGCTTTGCGCCCCTTTAAGTATATCCACTTATCCAGTTCGGTATGAAGTTCAATTACATCACCATGCCGTTTTAATCTTGAATCAACTTCAAAACCAGGTTGCATGATTTTAAATAATGGTTCCTTTAGTGATTTATCAGTATCAACAAAATAACTGGTTTCATTTTTCATTTCACCGTTAAGTAAAATATCCCCAAGCAATTGATATTTTAAACTGTACGCTTTTTGTTCTGACTTAGGACAAATTGCTTTGAAATCTGACATAAGAACTCGTCCATTTTTCATAATACCACAATTCAAAAACTTACCTGAATTGTATTGATCTGAAATCTGTTGAATATTTTTCTCTAAGGTTAATTCTTGAACTAAGCCGTTCAACGAACTTGGAAAAGCGGTCGCAAATACACCTTCCGTTTCAATCCATTTTGAAAGGTTATTCACTGAAAAGGTATTTTTTTTATATGCGAGAATATAAACTCGTCTACGGCGCTGTGGCATACCATAGTCAGCTGCATTAATTACTTTCCATTCCACAACATAATCCAACGCATTTAACGTAGCAAGCATAATGGCAAAGTCACGACCCCGTTTGTTGGTTGGAGATTTTAAAAGGCGGTCTACATTTTCTAAAAATACAAACGTTGGTTTTTTAACTTTTAAAATTTTATGGATATTCCACCAAAGAACTCCTTTACGCCCTTCAATTCCTTTGGTGTTTACACCTGCAACCGAATAATCTTGACATGGGAATCCACCAACGAGCATATCGTGATCAGGAATAAGAGAATCAACTTTTTTGTCCGTAAAATCAGGCGATGCAACCGTATTCAAATCATTCGGATAATGCACTGAAGTGGCGGTGTTAGGCCAATTTTTATGATATACTAAGTTAGCCTCCTGTGCTTCACCTGACTTTTTAGAACTCGGCTCCCATTGGTTAGACCAAATCACTTTGTACGGTGATTCAAAAGGCATCGTGTAATGGCTTGAGGCACTTTTGTTACCCGTTCCATCTATATCATAACCTTCTAGACCCAAACGAAAACCTCCGACTCCTGCAAACAGCTCAACTACTCTAATTTCTTTCATAAGGTAAAAATAACCATAGCTGAACGTATTTTTTTTACGTTGAAAAGAAATTTATTAACTAAAAATAAACTTTATTTCACTGTCAGAGTAGAGACGTGTTCATTCATCAATTCATCAACAATGGGCACATCCGCTTCCGCCCAGTCCAAGGAAGGCAAGGCGGCTGGATCAAGCCAACGGTAAGCCAGGTGTTCTGTGAGTTGGGGTTCATCGTTCGAGGTACCGCGATAGGTATGCATGGTCAGGTGAAAATCCGGATAGCGGTGTTCTACCACCATCAGCTTTTCTCCTACGACAAAGTCCATGTGGAGCTCTTCCCGAATTTCGCGCACAATGGTTTCTTGTTCCGTTTCGTTCGCCTCTATTTTTCCCCCTGGGAATTCCCATTTACGGGAGATGTACTCCAGGGAAGAAGGTCCGCGCTGCACGCACAGGATTTTGCCTTCCTTTTCAATTACGGCAGCTACAACGGAGATTTGTTTCATATGGATAAAGATAGTTTTTTCTTTTGTCTTGATACAAAAGAAACAAAAAATCAAGGCCTGGATTTATCCTTGCTTCGGTAATTTATAATTCTATTTTAAATCATAAGACAAACCGAAGCATTTTCTCATCTCCTAAGCCTCTGTTTTGACGGTGATTCTGCGACTTCCGCCAAAAAGACGAGGCTTAGCACGGCTCAAAAACCGGAACATCCCATGGCCTAAATTGAATTCTACCTTTGGTGCATGTTTAAGGGACATGATTCTGCCCTGGGTGCGGGTTTAAACCCGCACCCAGGGGAAACAATACTGAAAACCCATTCTCTACGTTTTATTAGGCATTCAACCATAACTCATGAAAAACGAGATCATCATTTACCACCCCGATAACCTTACTGAGCGGATTGAAGTGAAAATGGAAGATGAAACGGTTTGGCTCTCTTTAAGTCAAATCGCAACATTGTTTAATCGAGATAAATCCGTAATCTCAAAACACTTAAAGAATATATTCAATGAAGAGGAACTGATTAAAATTTCAGTTGTTGCATTTTTTGCAACAACTGCTTCAGATGGTAAAACATACCAAGTAGAACATTATAATCTGGATGCGATTATTTCGGTAGGATATCGAGTGAATTCGAAACGAGGAACACAATTCAGGCAATGGGCTACACAACGGCTAAAAGAATACCTACTCAAGGGATATTCCATTAACAACCGCATAAACCGCCTCGAAGATCATCTGGTAGATTTAACGAAAAAAGTGGATCAAATTGACCTTCAAATAAGTACGAAACTGATTCCAACCCAAGGCGTTTACATGGATGGCCAAGTGTTCGATGCCTATGAACTCACCTCACGGATCATTCGGACTGCCAAAAAGCGTATCGTGCTCATCGATAACTACATCGATGAACAAACCTTCACTCAATTGTCGAAAAAACAGCCTGATGTTCGGGTTTCAATCCTCACCAAAACTGCTATTACAGGTGAAAACAATTCCAGCAAGCAAGTAGCACTGGACTTAAAAAAGGCAAACGAACAATACGGCAACTTCGAAATAATCCCCTTTTCCAAAAGCCACGATCGATTTTTAATCATTGACCACCGTGAAGTGTATCACCTTGGAGCTTCGCTCAAAGACCTCGGGAAAAAGTGGTTTGCCTTCACCAAACTTCATGAAGATTCGGTCAAGGAATTACTTCGCGAGGTAGAAGCGAACATTTCCAGCTGAAACTAATCATTAGTATTGCCCGGGGTGTCTCTGGGTGCAAAGGTAGTTGCCGAAAATTCCTTGCCTTTGGTGCATGTTTAAGGGATATGATTCTCCTCTAGGTGCTGCCCTTCGATACGTCCTTCGGACTACTCAGGGACCTGCGCACCTAGAGGAAATCGAAATGCGCACCCTGAGTGCTCGCTTTTGCGAGCGTATCGAAGGGTGAGTTTTATAAGAGAAGCCTTTCTTCACCTTCGCAGAGCTGCATCGCAATAGCATCTTTGAATTCATATAGGTTGTTTGGGATGTATCCTTCGAAGATTTGGGAAAGAAGTCCCTACTAACGCAACCCCAAAACGTACTTCAAGTACGTTTTAAAATCGACCGCCTCCCAATCCACGCCTCGAAAGGACTTTGAACCTACGATAAGCTCGTTTCTTAGAACCATCTGATACCCCATCAGAGGTTGATCGATTCGCATATCGGTGAATTTACCGGTAAACCCAAAACGCAGATCATATGCCCATAATGTATCTCCCCGGTTTTTGAGCCAACAGTAATCGTTGGTCACCAGGTGCAGGTTTTGATTTTGGGACCTCCCTTGCCACCTCAACGAATCGATGCGCAAGGCTCCACGATTGATTACGCGAGGTTTTTCGTCCATTTCACGGTTAAAAATGGACCGGTATGCCACGATAAATTCGTTGTCGGTTTCGGCCAATATGTACCAATAAAAACTGGTAAAGGGCATAGGCGTTACCATAATTCGTTTAACTTCCGGATGGTGTTCCTTCATGTAAGAAACGGTGTTATTCCACACATACCATTTAATGAATAAACCAAGGAGCAAATACGAGGTTGAATAGATCAATCCAACAGCATTGACTCTCCTACGTTTCTTGCTGCTTCGATCCAAGCGCATAGCCCAAATCAGCAACCCCATAAAAGGCAGCGTGTACAAGGGATCAATGACAAAAACGGAATTGAAGGTAATGCGGGCATCCAAGGGCCAGAAAAACTGGGTTCCGTAATTCGTGAACATGTCCAGTATGGGATGCGTAACGATCCCCCAAAAGAACAAATGCGTCCACAACCAAAACCCATGATGGCTTTTAGATATCCGGTTAAAAATCCAACCTAATATGGGAGATACTAAGACGGCAAACAGCAAAGAATGCGAAAAACCTCGATGCACCAAGGCGGCCTCGATGGGATGGTAAAATGCCCTCAGAAAAACATCCAGGTCGGGAATGGTTCCTGCCACAGCTCCCCACAGCACGGCCCGATTGCCCAATTTCTTACCCGCCACCAATTCACCAACCGCTCCTCCAAGAACGATCTGTGTTAAAGAATCCATGCGCTAAATTACTGCGGAAATTTGAATCAAACATCGCTTCTCAACGACCGTTTCCTCAATTTCTTTCGATGATCCCTTGACCGTTGACTTTATTTACAATCGCTTAGGCAATCCATCCCTTGAAATCGCCACCTAGTTTTCCCAAAAGTCAAATAATCTCATTAATCCATCACCTTCTGAGGTAATCCTCCTAACTCCCACCTCGACTCAAATCCATGAACGCGATCTCTACCCCTCATAGGGCCTGAATCCATCGATTCCCAACACGTGAACCGTGCCTTTTTCCCCCTTGATATCCCACTGTTTTTCTTGCTGAAATCGGAACAAGGTCAACGCACGCAAAGGCACGTCTTGTGGCGTGTAAACGTACATATGTCGGGGGTCATACCCTAAGTACGGTTTAAAGTCTTCCCTTGCAGCATTATCCACCAACCATTCATTCTTCAAGATTTTCGTATCAATTCTCCAGTAATCATATGCCTCAACTATGGAATTTCCATACATTTCTTCTAAGTCAAAATCCGACTCAAAGGGGTACACAAAAGGATACCATTCCGCGTTGGGTTTGGTGGTCAGGTTGTGGGCATAAACGCCTTTGGGGATGCATGAATTTTTCCTGCCGTGCGCCATTAAACCCCAAGCTAAAATGCCCTCTCTGCAAGCAGGATGAGCTACATGAAAAACATAACGATGCGTTTTGATGAGGTTATCCAACGATTTTTCCATTCGGTATGCGGTAAAAGGTTATACGTTGCCAGGCTGACTCCTGTCAGTTGCTGTTGTATCCTTTACACAAGTCCGATGGTTGTGATCGATTTAAATATATAAAACCAAGTTGGTTTTTGCAAAAATTCTATAAGATCATTCAATCGCTGCAGCGAAACTTGAACCACATCACGACGGAAAGTTCCTATAAAATTCATTTTTATCTTAACGACAAAGTCTATCCACTCGAAATTTATTACCTAGCTTTGCACAAAATTATTACCATGAGAAACGCTCTTGCTATAGCAACCCTTCTACTTTTCTCCTTAACCTATGCGCAATCCGTTAAAGGAGAGGACATTAAATACACTTACATAAAGCTACCTTCTCATCCCATCACCCCTAAACCGACCAATTATCTTTCCTTTGTTACCGCCGCTTACGAAGCTGAAAACCAAAAATTGTTGGCTGCTTATGAATCAGAAAAAGCCTTAGCGGAAAGCGACTATCAACGACAAATGGCAGAATTACCTGAAAAGCAAAAAGCTGCAGACGAGAAATATGAACGTGAAATGAAGGCTTGGAACGAAAAATCAACAGCTTCCAAACTCATCGAAAGTAAGTTACTAAATGAGAATAATCGTCCGGTGAAGGATTATGTACCCCAACCCTACCGCCGCATTGTTGCAGCACCCGTTTTAAAAACTGCTTACGATTATAACTCCTTGGCCTCTACCTATCTTCACCTAGACGGCTTTGAAAAAGGAAATGCCAATGCCTTAATCTATTCAGTCACCTTGAATGGATTCGAATCAACTCCAGCACGTGTGGTTTCCGAAGTACGAAAGGAAGTTTCAAGGGTAAATAACGTGAGTACTACCTCCGACGTAATGTACTATCATCTCGAATTCACCTACCGTCACCCGATGAGCTTTAGGGTAACCAACGCCTCTGGCGCGGAAGTTTATGCCGCCTCCCCCTCCGAGCTTACGGAATATAAACTTTACAAAAGCACCGCAGCTAAAACACAGCCCTCTACGGACGTTAACGCCCTGGTCAAAACCATGGAAGATAAAATCTTACAAGAAAATCTCACCTTTATTAACCGCATGGTGAATGACCGAATCGGTTTCGAAAATACCGAGCGATCGACGGAAATTTTCTATGTCAAATCAAAAAATGAATCCCACAACGACGTGCTTGACGCCTTTAATGCCGCAAATTTAGGCTTTAAGATGTTCAGTACTAGCCAGGAACAAGGGACCATGAAATTGAACGAAGCGATCAATTTATGGAAAAATGCCTTGCTCGAATCCGAAATCGACAATAAAAAGGCCCGCATCGATAAAGACGTTACCATTGCTCTATATTTTAACCTATTGGAAGCCTATTTTGTATTACGAAATACCAACGATGCAGACCAAATTTTGCAAACCATGGGGAGAATTGATCTTTCCAACCGCGATAAAAAAGACCTCGAAAAGTACAACGAGTTGTTCTTAAATTTAAAACTTCGCAAGGCTGCCAACGGACTCTAAGCGACTTAACCAATTCAGGTTTACTTAGCTGATTGCGGCCCCATAAACCGATAACAGCCCTCGTTTATTTTATTATTTTTGTGGCATGTACCCGCAACGACCCTACGTGCTCATTGAAGTGGCCAATACCCACGCTGGAGACCTCACTTATTTGAACGACTTAATCGACCGTTTTGCTTCGTTCCAAGGAGCCTACGGGATGAAATTTCAACCGCTTTCGCCGGATACGCTCGCTACCCCTGATTTCCCGTGGTATTCGGTTTACCAAGAACTGTATTTCACCCCCGAACAGTGGACGTCCATCCTGCAAAAAGCCCATGCAACCAAAGATGTTTGGATCGATATCTTCGACCTTTACGGCGTGCAAATCGTTCGTGAAAACCTAGCGAACATTCACGGCATTAAATTTCAATCTTCGGTGCTCTTCAACGAAGAAGTCATCTCCGAATTAAGCCAAATCGACCTGAGCCATTGTTCCCTGATTCTCAACATTGCCGCACAATCCCTTGAAACCATCGAACAACGCATAGAATCCTTGAAAAACAGGCTTCAACCCAAAACCATCTACCTCGAAATTGGCTTCCAGGCCTACCCTACCGAACTGACCGACAGCGGTCTTTCCAAAATGAAGGCCTTGCAAGAACGGTTCAATTATCCTTTGGTCTTCGCGGATCACCTAGAAGGCAGTTCCACGGACTCCGTGGTTCTCCCCTTACTCGCATGGCAACAAGGGGCCAGCATCCTCGAAAAGCATGTGATGCTTTCTGATCGGGAAACCAAATACGATCATTTCTCTTCCATGACGCCCGAGCAATTCGAAATCCTCGACCAAACGCTTGAACGGTATGCTACCGCGGCACAAGCTCCGTTCATCAATCCAAGAGAAGAAGACTATTTAGCAAAAACCGTTATGATTCCCGTGCTGAAAACCCCCAAATCAGCGGGCGATTTAATCCACCCAACAAGCGATATCTTCTACCGTCGAAGCGGTAAGGAAGGACTCACCCTGACCGAAATCCAGGCATTGCAACGCCAACATAAGGTGCTTGCTTCCGATAAATCCTCGTTGGATACCGTAACTTCGGACAACTTTCGTCCAGCGCGCATTGGTGCCATCGTGGCATGCCGCATGAAATCATCCAGGCTCAAAAGCAAAGCCATTCTACCCATTGGGGCCTTAACTTCGGTGGCCTTTTGCCTCAACCGTGTGCTTCGTTTTGAATCCTTGGATGCCGTAATACTCGCCAGTTCAACCACCGAAGAAGACGCTGTCTTATCGCAACACACCCACGATCCATCGGTTGCCTTTTTCCAAGGCGATCCGGAAGACGTTATGAAGCGCTACATCGACGTGTGCGACGCCCATCAATTGGACGTCATCGTTCGCATTACCGCCGACATGCCTTTTGTCGATAATGCCGTGTTTCAACATCTTTTATCCGCCCATTTTGAAAGCGGCGCCGATTACACCGTTGGAGAAGATGCTGCCATCGGGGTGAACCTTGAAATCTTCAATACGGCTTGTCTTAAACGGATCAAACAGTTTTTCCCTTCAGCCGATTATTCGGAATACATGACGTGGTACTTTCAAAACAATCCGGAATACGTGCGCATTAACCGTGTAGCTTTACCAGAAGTGTTCGTTCGAAACTATCGATTAACCCTGGACTACGAAGAAGACCTTGCCATGCTCAACGCAGTAGAAAACGCCCTCGCACCAAACAATCCGAATTACACCTTGGAAGACGTTATCCATTACTTAGACGCGCATCCCGAAGTTGCAGGAATGAACGGTCATTTAAGTCTGCGCTACAAAACCGATCAAGCCTTGATTGATCTATTGAACGATAAAACCAAAATCCGACCATGAGAATCCTGGTGTTTTCGGATTCCTTGAGCCTGCCAAGAAGCCATCCAGAAACGTGCTTGCACGAACAAACTTGGCCGGAACTTTTACGAAAAAAAGGGCACGAAGTGTGCTTAAGCGCCATCGGAGGAGCCACGGTTAAGGATTTATTGAAACAAACCTTCTACTTTCAAGACCGCCGCTATTTCGACTTGGTTGTGGTGCAGTGCGGCATTGTGGATTGTGCGCCAAGATTCGCCAAACGATGGGAATTGAAAATCCTACAATCCTTGGGAAAATTTGGTAGTTGGGGCATGAAGTTGTTGAACCGAAAAAGCATTCGAAACCTACGCAAACTCACCTACACCTCGGAAAAGAACTATCGCGAAGGTATTCAACGCCTCGAAAACGCGTTCGATGCTCCGGTAGTATTCGTGGAAATCCTGCCCGCTTCTTCGTCTTATGAAACGCAATTGCCCGGTGTCAGCAAGAACATTGAGGCATTTAATACCATACTTCGTTCCCACCGCCACATTTCCATGAAAGACATTCCCAGCAACGGGATCATGTCCGACCACCACCATTTGAGCGCGGAAGGCCATGCCTACCTGGCGGATCGCATTTTAAACCAGTTGCCATGACCTATCCCCATTTGCATCCGCAAAGCGGTCAGCTCGGTCCGTATTCCTTGGTTCCGATTCGCATGGAAGACCGCGAGGAGATTCGCCGATGGAGGAATGAACAAATGTACCATTTGCGCCAAAGCAATCCCCTAACGCAAGAACAGCAGGACCAATATTTCTCCACGGTTGTGAAAGGATTGTTCGAAGATCCGAATCCAACGCAGTACTTGTTTTCGTATTTGCATGAAGGAAACTGCATCGGCTATGGAGGTTTGGTGCACCTAAATCGTGCGCGGGGAAGCGCTGAGTTGTCGTTCATTATGAACACTGCGTTGGAAGCCACGGAATTTGCCCTTCATTGGGGCAATTATCTCAAACTGATTCAACCCATTGCCTTCGAGG
Source organism: Cryomorphaceae bacterium (assembly GCA_027485415.1). Classification (GTDB taxonomy): domain Bacteria; phylum Bacteroidota; class Bacteroidia; order Flavobacteriales_D; family Crocinitomicaceae; genus UBA952. Next base: position 21,213 of record JAIXRC010000090.1, read on the forward strand.
GATTGAAGTTGCGCAAAATCTTTACCTATGCCTACGACTTGCGTCCCCATTTGTATCCCATTCTCGAAAATGCGGAATTCCTTCACGAAATTTCCATTCCAAACGCCTTGAACGAAAACGGACGGTCTATCCCTGCTTTGGTACACAGCCGTTGGAATGCAACGTTGCGCAAGGCCCAAGAGGAGGACGCTTCCCTCACCTTTAAATGGGCGGTTTCGCCGGAGGTTCGCGCCTATTCCTTCAGCCAAGATGAAATTCGTTGGGACGGACATGAGGCCTGGTTTAAGGCAAAAACACACGATTCGAACTGCTTATATTACCTCATGGAATCACCGTTCGGCGTGTTAGGGTCGATTCGTTTTGACCTCAAAGGAACAGGAACGGGATGGATTAGTTATTTGCTGGATCCTCAATTTCACGGTCAGGGATGGGGAATTGCCCTGCTGCTCATGGGAGAAAAAGAAGCACGTCGCGCGGGCCTTCAACAATTAATTGGCGAGGTGATGCCCGAAAATAGCGCATCTTGTGCTATCTTTGCCAAGTTAGAATACGAAAAAGAGGTGTTGTCCGACCGTATTCGCTACACGAAATTTCTATGACAAACCCAATACCCGAAGACAAGGTATTCATCATTGCTGAATTATCCGCCAACCATAATGGAAGCCTGCAGACGGCTTTAGACACCGTTAAAGCAGCCAAACGAGCTGGCGCTGATGCGATAAAACTGCAAACCTACACGGCTGAAACCATCACCTTGGCATGCGATTTACCCGACTTTAAAATAGCAGGCGGAACCTTGTGGGATGGAAAATACCTGTTCGATTTATACCAAGAAGCCTACACCCCTTGGGAATGGCATGCAGCAATCTTCCAGGCTGCAGCAGAGGAAGGACTTATCTGTTTTTCCTCGCCCTTTGATCCAAGCGCTGTGGATTTTTTGGAAACTTTGGCTTGTCCTGTCTACAAAATTGCTTCGTTTGAAATAACCGATATTCCGCTGATTGAATACGTTGCATCGAAGCAGAAACCGATTATTATATCGACAGGAATTGCGGAGAAAATCGATATTGAACGTGCGGTAGACGCTTGCCTTCGTCAAGGAAACAGCGACATTACCCTGCTCAAGTGCACTTCCTCATACCCTGCTCCCATTGAAGAGGCCAATTTGAAACTCATGCAGCAATTTGCTGAGGATTTTTCGGTCAAAATTGGTTTATCGGACCATACACCGGGGCACCTTGTTCCGGTAATTGCCGTAAGCCTCGGAGCACGTGTCATCGAAAAACACTTTATTTTGGACCGTTCCATCGGCGGACCTGATGCGGCTTTTTCGCTCAACGAAGCCGAGTTTACAGCATTGGTTCAGAACGTTCGTCTCGCAGAAAAGGCCCTAGGTAATGCATCGTACGAACTCACCCCCAAGCAACAGGACGGACGCGTATTCTCCCGCTCCCTCTATCCTACCCAACCAATCCTTGCAGGAACCCAAATCACTCCTGAAATGATTAAATCGGTTCGACCCGGTCACAGCCTTCACCCCAGGCATTTAAAGGACCTCATGGGAAAAACCGCAAAGCGCAACCTACGTTTAGGCGAGCGCATCACCTTGGACGATTTTGAATAATCGTTCATTCAACCATTATATTAACCCAGCACTTGGAGGCTAACTTCTTTAAACCGTCCGGAAGGACATCCACATTATGACATTTCACGATTTATCCTTAATTCAACCTTTACTCACCGCGATTGAACGCGTGGGTTATACGCACCCCACCCCCATACAAGCAAAAGCCATTCCTCCTATCCTGAACGGACAAGACCTCATGGGATGTGCGCAAACAGGAACGGGAAAAACGGCCGCTTTCGCCATCCCAATTCTTCAACGTTTAACCCTGAAAAGCCGACCGGAAGGAAAACGAAAAATCCGAACCCTAATTCTTACTCCGACCCGGGAATTGGCCATACAAATCGAAGAGAACATTCAAGCCTACGGCAAAGACCTCGACCACCGACATGCCGTCATCTTTGGAGGCGTGAACCAGCACAGTCAAGTGCAACAGGTCAAAAACGGAATCGATATTCTGGTGGCCACTCCTGGCCGTTTAATTGATTTGCATCAGCAAGGATATATTTCCCTTCAACATTTGGAGATTTTTGTGTTGGATGAAGCCGATCGGATGCTTGATATGGGATTCATTCACGACGTAAACCGGATCATCAAATTGATTCCAACCCGTCGCCAAACCCTGTTTTTTTCGGCCACGATGCCGAAGGAAATTAAAGCCTTGGCCAATACCTTGCTGACCAACCCTGAAATGGTGGTGGTTACGCCCATCTCTTCCACGGCGGAAACGGTAGCACAATCCATTGTTTTTGTGGAAACCGCGGAAAAGAAGGATGTTCTATTGCACTTATTACATGAAAATACGACTCCTTCGGTATTGGTATTTACACGGACTAAACACGGTGCTGACCGGGTGGTTAAAATTTTAGCCAAATCCAAAATTACGGCGGCAGCCATCCACGGCAACAAATCACAAAACGCACGTCAAAATGCGCTGAACGGATTCAAGCAACAAAAGATTCGCGTACTTGTCGCCACCGATATTGCAGCACGAGGCATTGATATTGACGATTTAAGTTTGGTGGTAAACTACGATTTACCCAACATACCAGAGACCTATGTCCATCGCATTGGAAGGACGGGAAGAGCGGGAGCGAACGGTCATGCGATTTCGTTTTGCAACCAAGAGGAAAGGGCTTATTTGAAGGATATTCAAAAACTCATTGGCAAAACGTTGGAACAGCATCCCACCTATCCGAATTAAGCTAAAAAAACCGAGCAGAGGGATGAACAGAATTAATTTAAGGGAATAAATACGGTGAAAAGACCGATGAATTTCCGGCGGTTGCCCATGAAATCGTCCACGGTGAAAACCGAGCAGAAAGTATAATCTTTTCTGTGGGTTTCTGTGCCTAAGGACAACAAACCTTCGGCGGCTTTAATCTGATAACTCTCAAAAGGAATATCTTTGGATTTAGGGTTGATTTCCTTCACCAATTTGGTCGCAACATATTCCTTAAAATCTTCTTCATTAGGATTCGTAACGTAAGCCGCAATTAACAATAACGCGAGAATAATCAACGTAGTAGAACCGAATAAGCGCATAATTTAACTGAATTTAAGTTGAGCAAATTTAAATCATCATGTTGAAGGTTGATTACTCTTCATCCCATCCTGGATTGGAGCTCTTTTTACCGTTGAAATAGCGAGAGTAACCGAATCCCACAATTAAAAAAGAAGAAATTTTGTTGAGTTCCGCTGGAGAATAACCTAAATCAGAGTCAATCCCTAAATTCGCAGGTCTGAAGCCAAAACCGTAAAACGCATAACCTAACGTTAATCGAAACGAGGCGTTTACATCGGACGCAAGACAAATCCCAAGATTGGGTTCGAAATACGGCGACACCCTTGCTTGGTACGTATAGCCGAGTTTTTTTAAGGTATCCGTGGTAAATGCCGATTGCACCAGCCCTGCCTTAATCGAAATATCGGTAGCCAAGGAAGGCGACCAGAATTTCTCATACCCAAACTTTAAAAAGGCCGCTCCGTTGTGCATACCTCCGGAAACATCTTGATTAATACGAAATTGATTTACGTTAAAATACGAGTAGTGAACTCCCGCCCCGAAGGAAAGTCCCGATTTCAGGGTGTATTGGTACATGGGAGAAACATACACCAAACCTTGCATGATGTTCTTAAAGGCACCGTTCACAAAGCTATTAGGTAAACCCAATTCCAATACAAAGGAATCGTCGATATCCATTCGTTCTTGGGAATAACTTCGTACCGGATTCCAAACCAACAGGAATAATGAACAAGCAGCAACGGTAAACTTCATAACGAATACTTTATTTTTTAAACCTTGAACTTAAGCCTTTCCATTTTCGTTGAATAAATTCCGCCGTTTCCGGTTCTAAATAAAACAGAACAACGGGCACAACAAACACCAAAAATACCAAGAATTCAATGAACCCGATACGCAGGAACTTCATAAAAGTTGTGGCATTCGGATTAAAAGGAACGATTTGCTCTAAACCATAGACCATCCCAATTAATAGTAAGGCCAAAGCAAACATTTTCCAATGATCGAACTTGAAGGGATTCAGACCGTAAGCTCGGTAAATGTAGAAGGATCTAGCAAAATTGTAAAAAACATAAATCAACCCAGTGGCAAAACCAACACCTGCTATCCCAAATCCTGCAATGATTAACAGGTAATTCAAGGTAAAAATTCCTACGCACAAGAACAAGGTGAATCCCAAGTCGTACTTATATTTTTTAGAAGTAGCGAAAATAATCCCGTTTAAGCCGCAATACATATCCACCAACCTGCCAATCAATAAAAAAAACAGTACAGGAATTCCCTGCTGAAATGCCGGACTTAAAAAAGAAAAAAGTTCCTTAACGGGTAACCAAAGACTCAAAAACGATAATAATCCTAAAAATAAGCCTACACCGCTCGACTTTTGATAAATTGCTTGCAAACCGGAAAGGTTTTTCTCCTTCCAATATTTAGCTACAATAGGCGAACTGACACGCGTCATGGCGCGAAAGGGGACCAAAACGGCACTCGTAATTTGAACCATGGTGGTATAAATACCGACAGCAGACAAACCAATCATTCCTCCTATCATGACCGCGTCCATGGTCAATACCACGATGGAGGCCAAGGTATTCACGTAGGAGAAAACACTGAATTGAAAAAGTATCCGACGAAATCGGCGAGGAATGGCAATGGATTTTAATGAAAAGGTCAGTTCTTTAATGCGAATCAGGTAGAAAAATAAAACCACAGCGGGTACCGTATTACTGAGCATCACCAGAGCAAGAAACGCATCAAAGGAAATAGCACCCATGGAATAAACCAACAAGAGTACTGTCGTTAATAAGCGAAGGGCAATGTCTTGTAAAAAAACAGGTA
>JAIXRC010000147.1 GCA_027485415.1 Cryomorphaceae bacterium
CAATATTCGCCATTTTTGACAGGTGTACCATATCTTTTGGAAGGGACGGCTTTCTGTGGATTGTAGGCAAATTGACCGACCGAGAGGAAGCCTGGAACATCGGCTGGTACGGCGCGCAAAATCTGCAGATGATTCATTGCAAGGCTCATTGAATTAGCCTTTCCCAGAATCAACTCTCTAGGCGTGGTGGAGATCAATAAAACTTTAAAACGATCACCAAATACGCGTTTGCCTAAATGAAATAATAGCAAGGATTCTTCCAAATAATACATGCCGCCCAGTTGACTTACACATACACAGATAAGGTCAGATTCTGAGTAACCTAGTTCGTGGCGAATGAGCGTTCGGTTAAATAGACTTCGATCAAATTGAGCAAGATCGGTGCATGCAGGACGATAGGCAACACGCGATGGTTGAATGTGCCATTTTTCGGACGCGTAGGAACGCATTGCTGGATGCGCTGCAATAAGGTAGTCCGCATCGCGAGCCGACTGTTTTTCCAGCTTCCACAATAAGCGAAATGCGATTGATTTTTTTCTCCAAACGCCTGTTTCAACCATGCTTTCGGCATGTGGCTCCCAACTATCGATGACCAGTTTGCGATTGCTCCAGCGCACGCTCAGCCAACCTAAGGCTCCCGCGGTGGGCGCAAAAGCATGCACGACAGCGATTCCCTGTTTGCGACAATATCGTCGAGTGATCAGAATTTGTTGCAAATAATACCGCCAACCTTGCCCGCGCAATGGAGCATAATGAATGGGCTTCCAAGCGATACGCTGATTGGCAAGGTGAGCATGAAACAACTGGCCTGTGGGTGATGTGAGCGCGTTAGCATCTGTCTCATAGGTGATCAGGTAGATGTTCTCCTTATCCGTGATTTGTGAGTGGATAATTGGAATATTTGGCAGCACATACCGATGCACCAGTGGATCGAGATGGCTCCAACTGCAGATCACCAATATGTTGTTTTGAATGGACAAAATGCCTTGTTTTTAACGTTCGAAAAGTACACCCAACGCAGGTATGAGACGACCAGATTTCAAATGGGTTTTAAAAAACATGCGTTTGTAGAATCTTCTTTGATCAGTCAATGCTGATTTCGAAAGTTGGCCATGCTCCTCTACAAACAGCAGAAATCTGCGATATGCCAATTGAAGTTTCTTATGATTGGTCATGAGGGATCCACGGCGACTTCGGATGATGTACACAGGCTCTTCGACCACACCATAAACACCCGTTTGAGCTAGTTCATAAAAGAATTTCCGGTCTTCTAAGTGACTCCAGTTTTCATCGAATCGAAGGTTCTGTATATGCGATGTTTGGATCATCCAAGTGACGCCGCAAAAACAGCGTGCATCAATTTTATTCATCTCTTTTGCGAGGTCGATTGGGACTTGTGGATGCCATTCTTCTATGAGTGTATCGAGATCCTCGTTTTTTTTGAGCACTATGCCATCACAATAGCTGAGGTTTGGATTTTCAGCAAACAAAGCCAAACGCAAGGATATACTTTTAGGGGGCAATAGGTCATCTGAGTCCAGAAAGCACACAAATTCACCTTTGGCCCGATCAAGTCCAATATTACGAGCCCGACTCAATCCTGCTTGTGGATATCTTATGAGAGCGATTCGCTCATCCTGCACTTGCCTGCATACCTCGAACGTGCTATCGGTACTTCCGTTTTCCACAATGATCAATTCCCAATGCGTATATGTTTGGTCCAAGACCGATGCAATGGCCGCAGCGATGGTATTCTCTGCATTGTATGCCGGGAGAATAATGCTCACCAAAGGGTGGTTTCGCTCGCCAATCATAGCCTTTCGAAGATTTGTTTGATCAATTGGTCATAGCTGTGTTTCGCGGCAAATGCTTTTCTGGACGCCTGTAACTCAGGGCTGTTATATCGCTCAATGGCTTCCATTGCGGCAGCGAATAGGGACAGATAGGTGTCACGAGTTTTACACATTAGGAGCAAGTCAGAACCATCATATGCTGCAAAATGATTGCTCACAATGATTTTTCCACTTGCCAAGTAGGGCATGACCTTGGAGCTATTATCGGGACAACGACCGTTATCGAAATACATACTTAGTAGAATAGATGCTTCTGCCGCGAGCGCAAACGCCTCGTCTGGCGGACATTCCCCATGAAAGTATACATTAGGCTGCAGACGTAGTTGCTGCAGAATGTCTTCTCGCTGCGCAGGGAGGCTTAAGCTGAGATGATTCGGGGTGTAGTTACCGATGAGCCAAAATCCGATGTCCTTATGTGCTTGAACCAATTCAAGCATCAGAGCTGCATCGAAGGTACGCATGAGTAAATTACCTACATATGCAGCATGTAACTTATATGACGCCAAGGGTATTTTACCTGCATGGCGCAAAATCGGGCCTTTGATTCCGTGAGGGATGAGAAGAGAATGCGTGTTGTGTTTTGCTAGTCGATTTACGATGTCGGAGGTCACTCCAATACATAGGTCCGCAGAAGACGCAGCATAGGGCAATTGATAATCCATATGATCATCGACCACATGATGGATGGTGTCTTTGGCTTGGAACAAATCGAGGTGAAAATATCGGGAGTTATCAAAACTCCAAACAAGGTCCAGGTCCACTCCAATTTGTGTTTTCAACTGATGGATTTGTCGGCGCATCAAACTGCGTTGTACGAACCTTGGCAAATGACGAAGACCTTTGATAAACCATCTGTCATCCAACACCTTCAATCGTTCGTGGGGTGCCGTCAAATCAGGAGTTGGGCAATATGGACTATTGAGAAACCACA
>JAIXRC010000063.1 GCA_027485415.1 Cryomorphaceae bacterium
TAAGGTCGTCTTTACCCCAGAAATTTGATAATCGTCAATCGCTTCAATGCACCGTCGTATTGCATCTTCCCGGGTTTTTCCCCAAACCACCAATTTCGCAATCATCGGGTCATAATATATAGGAATGTCCATGCCCTCCAAGAAAGCATCATCCACCCTAACGGACCTACCCGTTGGTATTCGGTAACGGTTCAGTTTACCGATGTCTGGAATAAAACCGTTCAGGGTATCTTCAGCATAAACACGAACTTCAATGGCGTGGCCATGGATTTCCAGTTCTTCCTGCATTTTTGGCAATTTTTCGCCGCGTGCCACACGGATTTGCCACTCAACAAGATCAGTTTTGGTGATTTCTTCGGTAACTGGATGTTCTACTTGCAAACGTGTATTCATTTCGAGGAAGTAAAAATTCAAATCCGCATCCAAAAGGAATTCCACCGTTCCTGCCCCTGTATAATTGCATGCTTTGCACACATTGACAGCGGCTTCCCCCATGCGCTTGCGAAGCTCAGAACTCACCACAATGCTAGGAGCTTCTTCAATGACTTTCTGATGCCTGCGTTGAATGGAACATTCGCGTTCAAATAAATACACAACGTTCCCAAAATTATCAGCAAAAACCTGAATTTCAATATGCCGTGGTTTGGTAACAAATTTCTCAATGAACACAGCATCGTCACCAAAGGAAGAACGGGCCTCGCTTTGGGCGGTATGCATTTGCTCCTCAAAATCTTCTTCACGTTCCACCAAGCGCATCCCCTTTCCTCCGCCACCCGCAGACGCTTTAATGAGTACCGGATAACCAATTTCTGCGGCAATTCTTTTTCCTAATTCAACATTCGCCACCGCTTCATCAACCCCTGGAACTAAGGGGACTCCAAAATCTTTCACGGCTTGTTTTGCACTCAGTTTGTCGCCCATAACTTCCATGGACTCGGGTGAAGGTCCGATTAATGTTATCCCAGCGGCTTTGAGTTTTCTCGCGAAGCCTGCATTTTCCGATAAAAAGCCATAACCTGGGTGTACGCCATCAACACCCAATTTCAAGCACGCTTCAATGATGGCATCTTGCCGTAGGTACGATTCCGAGGAAGGACTTGCGCCAAGGTAGACCGCTTCATCGGCTTCGAGTACGTGTGGGGCAAATCGATCGGCATCGCTGTATACTGCCACGCTTCGAATTTCCATTTTTTTGAGGGTTCGCAGCACTCTGCGGGCTATTTCACCACGGTTGGCAATCAGGACTTTATTCATTTTCATCTTGTTTTTTAGGCACTTCCTTCTCAAGAGGAGGAATCTTGGTTTGTTTTTTCTTTCGGCTAAATTTTACGACTTTGTTGTTTTTGGAGCGAAACACATCAAAAAACGATTGCATGAACAGGAAATCCCTTCGGTTATTGAACTCCTCATGGTAGGACAAGCCTAATCCTTGTGTAAAGGGTCCTGCATTCTCTTTAACGGTATTGCCATTGGATCTGTTAAATGCTGAAATACGAAACGTGCCGTTTTCGTTGACAAGGTACTCAACGGCAACATCGCCCATCAGCCCACCAGTGGGAGAGTTTTTTGCATTGGTGTTTTCTACTCCGAAGCTTCCAGAAATATTAAGTCGGTTGTTCAAAAAGGATTTTTGTACGGAAGTAGAAATATTCGATGCCCCAATATCCATTTTGATTTGATAATCCTTGGAAAGTTGGGAGAGCGCCGCATTTATTTGACTTTCGACTAAATCAAAGGTGGCCGATTCATTGGCCGAAAGGGCCCCATGTAGCGGTTGAAACTTACCAAAAATCATCAAAGAGAAAAACTGTCGATTTAATTCATCTGGATCCGCGTTAACCCTATTAAGCAACGCTCTACCCGTTTCAGGAGCATTCGGAGAGGCAAGCTCAAAACCGATCTTTGGGACCTCTAAATCACCTGTTAATTTCAATAAACATAAGGTCGTCTGACGCAATAAACTCGGATCATTTTGGCCTGGGGTAAGATCGAGCATATTGGCATTTCGGATGGCATAAGAGGTTTGTACATTTAAATCCGCATGGTAAACATCCCCAGACCAATCAATGGAACCGCTCAAAATTTCAAAGGGTTTTCTTGCAGGTCCCATGGTGAAATTATACAAGCTCCCTGGAAGAATTTTTAAACCTCCCTTTAAACTCATTTGATTAAAGGCGTCCAAATTTAAATCCAATCGACCTTGTGTTTTAGCCTTAATTTCATCCTGTGTCTGTTGGTTGAAAACAATTTTAATTTCAGCATCCGGAGTAACATTAAACGCAATATCCAAATTCACCCCTGTATAATCAATGTCATTATCGGTGAGTTCAACGGGCTTATCTTTACTAGCAAAACGAATTATCGAGTTCTCCTTTAACTCTGAATGCCCATACATTGGAAAAATTACCTGCGTGCCTTTTTGGGATTTTAAATTCACAGAGACATCCATTGATGAACCGTATCCTGAAATATTGGCAGATCCAGAGCAATACGCTTTACCATAATATGCCTCACTTGGGTCGTATTTTGTGTTGAGTACCATAAATTTTTCTGATTTTTTCACCAGTAACGGAGACTTGTTAGCCCCACTTGGCTCTTCAAAGTTCAGCCCAACATCGTAATTGATCCTCGAAAAATTCGAGTGGTTTATCGCACCCGTGACGTATGCTATATTGCCGTCCTCGTCGCACATAGGAATTCTATCGAATACAAATGAGGAAACGTCGCTTTTAATTTTTCCGTTCAAGGAATACCTGCATCCTAATAAAGCAACAAAAGCATTGGCCTTAACTATACTAACTTCACCTTTAACCACTGGGTATGACGGGGTACCGGTCACCGCAAGTGAACCGTTAATTTTTCCATGAATATCGTTGATAACATCTTTATCCAGAAAACCGTTGGTAAAACCAATATCCATCTGATTAAAAAATACATTTATGCTTAAATTATCCTTTTGTTTACGGATGTTATAAATTCCGTTAAAACCGAGAGAACTGTTCCCTCGATAACATAAATCACCTTTTAAGATTACCGAGGCTAATTTATCATCGTAACCAGCGAGCATACTTATATCACCGAGCTCCTCTCCATTCACAAAACAACTTGACACGTCAACATCACTGGTAAAGATGAGGTTTTTGAATGGCTGTTTGATACCTAATGCTCCACTCAATTTTCCTGACAGAGAAACATCCAAATCGAAGGATTTCGATAACTCCTCTAAATCAATATTGACTAAATTCATGCTGAGTTCATCTTTCAATTTATCCGACAATACACCGTTTGCGATTAAACACTGGTTTTTATATCTGCGTTTTATTTGAAAATCTTTAACGCCGATATTATTCCCGGCCAGAATGCTAACCTTTCCGTTTCTTTCGATATCCCAGCGATTTCCGGCAAAAACGAAATACGAACTATCCAAGGTTATTAGGGGTTCTTTTTTCTTCCCTAACGTCAAATCGAAATTCAACTTCAATTCCGACGAGTCGCCTTCCTTCCAGGCAAAAACATTCCGCAATAATGCGTTCGTGCCAATGGACTCAAAAGATAAGTTGCGCAATCTCTGCGTTTGTTTGGTGGATTCATCTACCAGCACAAAATCCCCTAATTTTAAATTCAAGGATAATTTCCCTTCGGAAATCTGCTGCTTGATGTCCACGGCATTTGTACTCATTTGAAAACCGGAAATCGCTTCCTTCGTGCCTAACTGATCTGTGTGAAGGTCTAGGTTCAGGAACTCTTTTTGCGAATCGAAATCCATTTTCAAAGTGGTTTTTCTACCGACCACTACATCCAAATTTAAAAGGTCTGCCACTTGATCCAGCCGCTCTGACTGTAAAAAAAGTTTAAACTTATTAGAAATTTTACCCTCCTTCGGTTTTGTAAGTACTGCCCCCAATGGTATCACCTTGGAGGCAATTGACGCAAGTTCATCGGGCAAGGCATTGATATCCAAACTCCCCGCAAGAGCACCTTGCATCAAATCGCCTTTCAACTGGACATCATAGCTTGCACCATCGACATCAAAATCCAAATCAAGTTGAGAACAATCTAATTTTTTTCCGGATTTTTCCAGGTTAAAATCATTCAAATGAAAGGCTCCGTGCACTTTTTGCCAAGAACTACCATCCGTATCTAGGCTTAACCCACCTTTACATTTTACCTCTGCTATTTCAGGAAACCCTAGATCTCGACCATCGAAACGCAGAATATTTGCCTCGACTTTCATGGTTGGTTTACCCTCCAGTGAAAAAGTGCCCTTTAGATTCAAAGCTGCACTTTGGTCATCGAGAGAAACTTGAGCACTGGCTTGATTGTTCTCAATTTCTAAACTTTCCAAGGTTAATCCATGGTAATTATGGCCATGAAATTGCAACGAACTGATCATTCCCTTTCCTCCATTCAATAAAATTTCCTTGCCGTTCACTTGTAATTCGTTCAAAGAAACAGTTCCATCCACCTGCCCTATGGCAGGATCATTCAAAATACTTCCCAACTTCAAACCACTCATTTCAAGAACCGTCTTATCTGGATTTTCATTCATAACAACGATGTCGTCTTGTTGAAAACCTATTTTAACACTACTCTTCAAACTTAAGCTACCCTGTTGTGTATGAACCGTAAAGGGTTGAAGTCTAAGGGTATTGGGTGTTACCTCTGCCACAAGCTGTCTCACCTGCACTTTCCCCAGACGAACCAAGGCATCGTCCAAGGGTAAATTTTTACCCTTGGGAAGCTTAAGCGTTTTAAGTTCCTGAAAATCAAAAGCCGCATATTTGAGGTTTTCTTTTATCTTGAATTTCGTGAGATTTTCGAAGGATGGCAATTCAAAATCTCCACGAATCGAAGAGTTTTTTTGAACCCTGACCTCAAAATCGCGAAGCAATAAATGATTGACAACATTTTCAACGGTTCCACGAAAACTTAAAGGCCCCTTCATGCCATGTAAATCAGGAGACACCAACGATAAATCTGCTAGTTGAATAGTTGATTCTCCAAACACCGCTTTGATATTGACGCGGTTGTTAAAATCCTCCATGTCTTTTGGAAGGAGGTAATGATAACCTATTTCCTCAGCATTTATTTGGGAATTGTTAAAAGCACAATGGAATTTATTAATCGATAAACTTTTTTCATCCATACTAAACAGACCTGAAATACGATGGATATTTAATCCCGACTTTTCCTTCATGGAGAAATCGGTTAGATTAAATTCGGTTGCAGGACCTTTGTTTTTTAGTCCCTGCAGCGAAAGACAAACATTGTTGAAAGCAATATGCGAAGGATCAAATCCCTTGGCTTTTGCTCTTACCCTAAAGTCATCGTATTTAATGCGAGCATCTTTTAGACGTAAGGTTTTCAGGGTTGTAGTAAAGTTCGATTGAGTGGTGTCCTCAGAGGCAAAATAATCGGCAATAAACTGAAAATTCATTTCCCCATTTTCACGTTCTTTGCAAAACCATACTTCGGCGTTGTTGAGGGTTAATTCATTAATTTCCGCATGCTCCAGACCAATTCCATCAAGGGTAAGCTCTATGTTAGGGGCCACGATCATATTTCGCTGGTGGTGATCTTGAATCAAAACATCCTCGATATAAACTCGGCTAAAAAAGGTAATATCCACTTTTCCGATTTCCACTTTGGTGTTCCAAACTTTCGCGTAGTAATCTGCTGCTAAATGAGCAATGTAGGTTTGAAAAGCAGAGGTTCGAATCAAAAACGCGAAAGCTATGCATAAAATGAGTAGCCACTCCACCATTACCCCTAGGCTTCTCAAGAAGATATTCACTACCTTTGGCATGTTATACAAAGTTAATCATTGCATTGAATAATCCTTTAATTCTCGGCATCGAATCTTCCTGTGATGATACTGCGGCAGCTGTAATGCAAGGAAACCGTGTTCTCTCCAATGTACTTAGTACGCAATTCATCCATGAATCCTACGGTGGGGTAGTTCCTGAAATGGCAGGAAGGGCGCACATGGAGAATATTGTGGCCGTTGTTGATGAAGCACTTCAAAAAGCCAACGTTGAAGCAAAGGATTTAGATGCGATTGCATTTACCCAAGGTCCTGGGTTAATGGTATCGTTAGTTGTTGGAACCTCCTTTGCTAAAGGATTAGCATTATCCTTGAACAAACCCCTCATTGCTGTTCATCACATGAAAGCCCATATTTTAAGCCATTTCATTGAAGACGAAAGAATGAGCCCACCAACATTTCCTTACTTATGTCTCACAGTAAGCGGGGGCCACACACAATTGGTAATTGTGCACAGCCCACTTTCCATGGAAATCATCGGAAAAACCATCGATGATGCCGCAGGAGAAGCCTTTGATAAAGCAGCAAAAATGCTAGGCTTTCCCTACCCTGGAGGACCGCATATCGACCTTAACGCCTCCCAAGGAAATCCAGCGGCCTTTTCTTTTTCCAAACCGCGAATAGAAGGTTTAGACTTCAGTTTCAGTGGACTTAAAACATCCATTCTTTACACCCTAAAAAAACATCAAGAAACAGACCCGGAATTTATTCAAAAGAATTTATTCGACTTATGTGCTTCCGTTCAGGAAAGCATTACCGATATTTTAGTGGATAAATTAAAAAAAGCTCAGAAGATAACAGGGATTCAACACATCGCTCTTAGCGGAGGAGTATCGATAAATAGCGGTCTTCGAAATAAGATTGGCTTATGGGAAAAAGATGCCCCAGAGCTATCCTTCCATTTTGCATTACCAAAATACTGTACCGATAATGCCGCAATGATCGCAATGGCGGGGAGTTTTCTATACCAGGAAAAACATTTTACCGATCAATCGGTGGCTGCTGCTTCTCGCCTCTCCTGGTAGTTTCTTAAAAAATGTTATTTTTTTTGGGGAATTTAGGATTTTCAATGGCTTGTTCTTACATTACAATTACCTAATCCTTATACTATGTTTCTAGATTTACAAACTATCCCTAAGGAGCTCGTTCCTCTTTGCGATTTCAAGAAGAAATCTTTTATTCCTCAACAAGAAGCGTTGAGGCAACAGATAGAAACTGCTACGAATCTCGGAAACAACTACCGTACCAAAGTACAGATTGTGTTTTGCGACGATATCGGATTAAAAATGGTGCATACCACCGTTTGGGCAGCTTTAGATTCACATATTATATTGAAAGGAGGCATACAAATTCCAATCAAAAGAATAGTGGAGATAATTTTTTAAATTTGTAGCATGCGCTGCTTATTTCTTCTGTCTATTACAATCACGTTTATTTCATGTAAAACGTTGGTTCTCGGACAGAATCATGTTCAGTGGACAACACAATGGAGTAAAGAAAAACAAACCGTAATTCTCACAGGGAAAATCGATCCGAATTGGCATCTGTATTCCCCTGAAACGGATCCAAACCTCGGACCCATTGCCTTAAGCGTAAAATTCTCCAAGCATAAAGGATTAAAACTTCTAGGAAAAACCGTCTTTCGACCAAAAGCTACCCAACATTTTGATGAGAATTTTGGAGGACAGGTATTTACTTGGGAAAACGAAATTACCATAGAACAATCGTTTCGCTTGAAAAATAAAGTGACGATTTCGGTTGTCCTTAATTATATGGCCTGCGATGAAACTCAGTGCCTTCCTCCAATTGATAAAACTTTTACATTAACCCTTGAAAAATGATGAAATTTTTGACGTTTTGCCTTCTCTTGTTAACCAGTATTTTAACCCCTTTTGCTCAAAATATTGACTGGCCTGAAGATAAAGTTAAGTGTAAATTCATTATTGAAAGCGCAGGAAAAAACCCAAAAGAACGAAACGTAGTAGCCGTCATTACTTGTGTTCCTCAATGGCACATAGGCCCTCTGCGAAAACCCGCAAATTCCTTTGTTGCCGAAACATCCTTTAAATTATCTCCCTCGAAATTTTTTAAAACCGTTGGAGCACCAAGCGAACCTAAACCTATCGAAATCAAGGATGAAGAACTTGGTGAAGTGGTCGCTTTTCATGAAGGAACGTTTAAATTCAAACAGAAAATAACGCTGCTCACCGATGAACCCTTCGACTTAAAAGGTACTTTTAATTATGTAACATGCTTAACGGACCCAAACGGTACGGGTAAATGCCTACCCCCCTATAAATTGAATTTTTCCGTCAAGGTTAAGCCCGACATGCCATCCGATACTACAGCTACTTCCACCGATTCAAACCAGGCTTTAACTCCTTCGGCGGTGGATTTAAAGGACAGTACTTCAGATCAAACAGCAGCGGTTAAAACGTCCGCCAAAAAAACGAATAACCTTGCAAATTCATCGATGTGGACCGTTTTTATTCTAGCATTCTTAAGCGGTTTTGCTGCGTTGATTATGCCTTGTGTTTTCCCTATGATTCCGATGACAGTCAGTTTTTTCTTGAACAATAGCAAATCCAAAAGGCATGGTTTTCAAAACGCGCTACTTTATGGGTTTTTCATCATCCTTATCCATGTGTTGCTTGCCTTACTCGTTATTGTTACTGGATCGGCCAGCTTGCTGAATGAGATGGCTACAAATCCGTGGTTCAACGGCATCTTCTTTGCTTTGATTTTTATTTTTGGTTTATCCTTTTTGGGCGGTTTTGAAATTCAACTTCCCTCTTCGATTGTTAACAAAGTAAATGATAAAGCGGACAAGGGTGGTTTCGTTGGTATTTTCTTTTTGGCACTTGTCCTTTCTTTGGCCTCGTTCTCATGCACAGGTCCAATCTTAGGAACCTTATTGGTGGGTATTACCGCATCAGGCGGTGCTACAGGCCTTTTAATTGGAATGTTTGCATTTGGACTAGCCCTTGCCTTACCTTTTATGATTTTAGCGGCCTTCCCGTCGCTTATAAAGTCGATGCCAAAATCGGGTGGTTGGCTGAATACCGTAAAGGTGGTTCTTGGGTTTTTAGAGATTGCCTTCTCGCTAACTTATTTGTCAAAAGTAGATACCAGTTTGCAGTTACATTTACTACAAAGAGAATTATTCTTAGCTATTGAAATCGGCCTTTTTGCGGTATTAACCTTTTATCTTCTTGGCTTTATCCGACTTCCTCATGACTCAGCTATTGAAAAACTGAGCGTCGGAAGGGCCTTGTTTGGCACCTTATCCCTTGCCTTCACTTTTTACCTTTTACCCGGATTGTGGGGGGCACCATTGAACCTGGTAAATGGTTATTTACCTCCTGACTTTTATGCAGAAAGTCCGGGAGGACTTCAAAATGCCAATGGAGGCGGAGCTCAAACCATGGAAGAGGGCATGGAAAAAGGTCCGCTTAATATTGGCGTATTTAAAGACTATGATAAAGCTCTTGCCTATGCCAAAAAAGTGAATAAACCCCTGTTCCTTGACTTTACCGGTTGGAACTGTGTAAATTGTAGAGCGATGGAGCAGCGCGTTTGGGGAAAACCAGGAGTGATAGAACACTTAAGGAACGATGTTGTTATTGTTTCACTTTATGTCGATGAGGAAGTTGAACTCCCTGCGGATCAGCAAAAAACAATCAATATCGATGGTCGAAGTAAACAACTCATTACCATTGGTGATAAATGGTCCGCTAAACAAATAATGGAATACAAGGTTTCTGCACAACCCTATTATGTCATGCAAACTCCCGACGGGAAAAATCTCTCGAACGGCGCAGCAGATTATCAAAACCACAGTGATCCAGAAGTTTTCAAGGAATGGATTGAAGAGGGGTTGAAAGAATTTAAATCCAACCCTAAAGGTAATTAACCCGCCACTTAATGAAACTCTGCATTGCGGAAAAACCGAGTGTTGCCAGAGATTTGGCAAAAATTCTCGGTGCCTCTACGAAGAAGGATGGATATTTCGAAGGTAATGGATATTGGGTCAGTTGGACCTTTGGCCATTTATGCACCTTGAAAGAACCGGAAGACTATAACCCTGTTTGGAAACAGTGGCGTGTAGAAGACTTACCCATTGTGCCCGATTCCTTCGGCATTAAAGTGATTTCCAACGACGGCGTAAAAAAACAATTCGAAGTCATTAAACAACTCGTTGCCTCATGCGAAGAAGTCATTAATTGCGGAGATGCTGGACAAGAAGGAGAACTCATACAGCGTTGGGTGCTTTTGAAAGCCTCCTGTAAAAAACCCGTAAAGAGGCTTTGGATATCTTCCCTGACCGATGAGGCTATAAAAGAAGGTTTTTCCAAACTCAAAAACGCTTCAGAATTCGACAACCTGTTTGCAGCTGGTAATTCCAGAGCCATTGGCGACTGGATTTTAGGGATTAATGGCACCCGGCTTTACACCAAGAAATTTGCCGCCCCGAAGATGATATTATCTGTGGGCAGGGTTCAAACACCCACCTTGGCGATGATTGTTCAACGGCAAAAAGAAATCAACGCGTTCAAATCCGAGGTGTATTGGGAATTGAAAACAGTCTACCGAAATACCGAATTTCTTTGTCAAATTGATCGATTAAAAAGCGAAGAACGGGCACAAAAAGGACTTGATTATTTGAAAGGCAAACCCTTCGAAGTAACCTCCTTTGAACAAAAAGAAGGGAAAGAAGGAAACCCCCGCTTGTACGATCTTACCTCCCTGCAAGTGGACGGTAACAAACGCTACGGATTCAGTGCGGACGATACCCTCAAACACGTCCAAAGCTTATACGAAAAAAAACTGGTCACCTATCCAAGGGTTGATACCACCTATCTTTCAGAGGATTTACACCCAAAAATTCCGAACACCCTCCGTGGCTTAAAAGATTACGAACGTTTTACCGCCCAAGTTTTATCGCAACCTATTCCAAAAACTAAAAGCATATTCGATAATACCAAAGTAACAGACCACCATGCCATTATTCCTACAGGAATTCTTCCTTCAGGTATTTCTCCTGACGAACAAAAAATCTACGACTTAATCGCACGCAGGTTCATCGCAGCCTTTTATCCCGAATGTAAAGTTTCCAATACTACCGTTATGGGAAAAGTGGATCAGCTCAATTTTAAAGCTACCGGAAAGCAAATTCTCGATAAAGGATGGAGGTTGGTGTACGAAGACATGGAATCTAAGGCGGCGAAAAAAGAAGAAGCCGAAGAAAAAGTATTGCCCATTTTTACAGAAGGGGAAAGCGGAGAACATGAACCGATGCTGCACCAAGGAAAAACAACAGCACCAAAGCCGTATACTGAAGCTACCTTATTGAGGGCCATGGAAACCGCAGGGAAATTTGTGGAGAACGAAGAGATGCGCGAATCCATGAAAGAAAACGGCATCGGAAGACCTTCAACGAGATCCGCCATCATTGAAACGCTCTTCAAAAGAGGGTATATCGAAAAAAAGAAAAAAAACCTTTTGGCCACTTCCACCGGTATGGACCTCATCAACACCATTAAAAACGACTTACTAAAAAGCCCCGAACTCACCGGACAATGGGAACATAAACTGCGAAAAATGGAACGCGGTGATTACAATCCCCAAGAATTCAAGCAAGAGCTTTTCAAAATGGTCCGCGAAATCACAGACGAAGTACTCTTTGGAAATTAATCCATTTTAATGAACGACTTCCTAGACGTTCTGTCCGAAGTAAACTGAAGTTGAAGTTGGTACGCCCCTCTTTCCATGTTTTGAACGCGGATTGATGAAAGCACGCCACTCATTTTACCCTCTTGTACCAAACGCCCTTGGGCATCAAAAACACGGTAATATTCAGGTTCCTCTCCAAAACATCTTACGGTTAAAGCTTCTGTGGCCGGGTTCGGATAAATCCCCCATCCATTGGCTGAGACATCGCTTAAACCGGCATTATCCACCGAAGCTTCTAGGTAAGTCGTATCCGAACAGTTCGCGTTGGAAGCCACCAAGGTTACCGTGTACGTACCGGGTTGTGTGTAGGTATGTTGAGGTGTTGCTTGCGTATCCGTGTTGTTGTCACCAAAATCCCAGCTGTAGGAATTTGCATTAGTACTCTGGTTGGTATTGATCGTTAATGTCATACCAAACGTTGAAGCAGTAGCCGCTGCGGTGACTTCATCCATAACCAAATACACCGGCGTTCTCGGACTGATGCACGGGTCTTTCACCACCTCCCAATCGTAGAAATAATAATAGAATGCCGCTCCTGCACTGGACCCTGTAATGGAAATTAATCCTGGGATTTGGTAGGGATAGGACGCACCCGCATTGTTGCGGTATAGGTTCATTTGCGACCCGCCCATTCGGTAATTGACACCTGGTTCAAGATGAAAATTCAAGGATATTCTAGACCCTCCGGAAGGAATATTGAGAAACCTTGAATCCAATTGGTTCCCGCTCTCGTCCCACAAAGTTATCGTACGATCACCCGCTGCGCCAGCATTTACCCAGGCAGAAACGATGGTCAGTGGTTCTTGAACCGTAAAAATCTGGTACTGTGTAGCAGCGTTATTATGTTGCCCCCCCGTACCAAAACTATTATTCAATGGTCCGACATAAAGAACAGGATTTGTCTCGATATTTTCAACCCATAGGGTATCGGTTTGCGCCAAAAACATCGAATAAAAAGCCCCAGTATCCAATAAATTACCGTCGATAGCCGCATCGAAATAGCGAATTTCTCCATTAGCCGTAGCCTGAACAGTTACGCTGTCGGGAGAACACAAAACTATCCCACTGGCAACGGGAGCCTCAGGACGATCAATGGTAATATAATTTTGAAGGGCAAAAGTGTCAGAACCTATATTATTTGACGCAATCAACGTAACCGTGTAGGTGCCGTCTTGCTGATAGACATGCGTTGGATTTTGAAGCGTTGACGTACTCCCGTCACCAAAATTCCAATTCCAAGCATTTGGTCCTCCCGTTGTTTGATCTTCAAACGAAATTTCCCCCGTACAACTTGTGGTAGCATTGGCCTGAAAATCGGCCACTGGAGGATTGCTGGGAATTTGACAGGCCCATGTCATCACAAAACCCGCATTGGTTACATACGTATCCGAAAAGAATTTCAAGGTAATTGCCCCATAAGTGCTCTGGATGGTCCCTCCATTGGGTAAAGTATTACCCGTGTATTGCCCAATCAAAGGGCTGGTATTGGTCGGACCATCGTAGATGTAGAGATAATCATAGTTCAATTCCAAATCGAACAACGAAAAATTCAAGGTTACTGTTGCCGCTCCAGCAGGTGCGATCGTGATTTCACTGGTAACTAAGTCCTGGTAGTTGGAAGCAATGCCTCCTGGATCGAACAAGGTGCCGCTGCAAGAAGTCTGCGTTTGATTCAACCCAGCAGGATTCATCGTGATAGCACAAGGCAGCGATGGGTCTACGTTAATGTAATCCACCAACACTACCGTGTCGGATCCACATGCGCCACCGCTGGCAATAAGAGTAACGGTATAAAGTCCTGGATTCGTGTAAGTGTGCGAAGGATTCAATTGATTGGACGTTCCCCCGTCGCCGAAATTCCATTGAAAAGTTCCTGCATTGAAACTTTCGTTGGTGAAATTCACCAAAGCCGGTGCTTGGCAATAATCTTGAAAAGCCGTGCTGAATTGCGAAGTCACCGAATAGGAAAAAGGCTGTCCCACCCCAACCGCATGCCACGCGTTGGTAGTGCTCATAACCTCTGGCGAACATGCCCCGTACAAATCAATGGCCGACTGAATAGCATAAAATCGTGCGTCGGAATAATCTGAATTTGGGGTTAGATAAACGGTATTATTGCGAAACGCAATGCGCGCTGCCTTTAAGGATCCCTGAGCAGTGACGTTGTACACGGAATTGATGTCGTTGGTTCCTGAACCTCCTACCGTGAGCAAATAATACCAAAAGTTCTGTACCCCCGAGTTGGTGTGTACGCCTCCGTTGTCTTGAGCACCGGTATAGTAGTGCGTCCCTAAATAAGTATCGGGATCATTGAAGGCATTGGGATTGGCCATGTTTCGAATTCCATTACCATTCGGGGTAGCATCTTCTCCCATAATCCAGTTCAAAGCATTGTTGTTCGCAAAAGACTCTACCGCAACACCGAATATATCCGAAAACGATTCATTTAAGGCCCCTGATTCGTTGGCGTATACCAAGTTAGAGGTATTGGAGGTTAAGCCATGGGCAATTTCATGCCCTGTAATATCAATGGCGGTCAAGGGAGTAAAGGTACTTCCGTTGCCGTCTCCGTAGGTCATGCGTTGACCGTCCCAAAAGGCGTTGTTGTAATTCGTGTTGTAATGCATATAACTTTTCAAGGTAAATCCATTTCCGTCGATGCTATTTCGGTTGTGGATTTGCCAGAAATAATCGTAGGTCATTTCCGCTCCCCAATGGGCATCACCGGCATAGTGGTCCATGTTCGCCGTATTGTTCCAATAATTGTCGGCATCGATAAAATCCACAGCAGCACCGTAATTTGATGTATTGTTCAAATCAAAGGTTTGAATACCATTGCCTCGACCGGTCTCCCTTAAACGAAATTGAGAAGAAAAATAATCCGCCACAATCGATCGATTTCCGGAATATGCAGTAACCGCTACCCCATTACTATCAGCGGTATGAATTCTGTTTTCAGTAGCTACAACGGAATTGGTATGAGCATCCACGTATACAAAAGACCGGGATAATGGAGCGTCCGCGTAGATGTCCATGCCATAAACCAATTGGGCAGAAGCTTGGGCATTGTCACGATACCACATGAGTTCCGGCCGAGGATAATAGGTGGCGTTGGGATCGTTGTTTTCGAATTTCAACAAGCGTTCCTCGTCCGGCATTTGCCATTTGTACCTTTCAGCATTCACAAAATTCAAGGCTGCTTCAACGCTTTGATCCACCCCCATCGAAGGAGTAGCTGAGCCCAGAACTTTATACAGTTCCGCATTCACAGAAATAACCCTTGACCCCTTCATATGAACGTTAATCACGTTGTGTCGAACTTCAATATTCTTGAATAGAACGTTGTACGTGTAATGATCCCACCCCAACTGGTCCGTCATTCGACGGTTGAATTGAAGGGTAAATTCTGCAGGTAATTCAAAAACTTCTTTTAACCAAGCAGCATGGTTTTCCGGAGCCACGTTTACGCTTTCATCAAAGCGAATGAATCGGGGAAAAGCGTCGTTGGATTCTTTTCTAATTTCAAGGATCGAAGGTTGAAATTTAGCCTGTGACCAAGCACCTAAGGCCCCTAAAATAAAGGTCGCGAGTAGTAGATTTTTCATAGCAAGTATTTACGCGACTAAAGGTAGGTAATTCAAAACGAATCACATGCGTTCGGGCGCAGAAATACCAAGAATTAATAAACCACGTCGTAGAACATTTGCAACCGATCTGGAAATCAAAATCCTGGATGCCTTGAGCCCTTGATTGGACTCGTTCAATATCGGACATTGCTGATAAAAAGAATTGTACTCTTTGGTGAGTTCATATAAATAATTCGCAAGAACTGCGGGGGAATACGTTTGAGAAGCCTCGCTAATAAAGTTCGGAAAAACATGAAGCACTTTAATTAACCTAGTTTCCTCCTCTTCAATGATCAGAGGCTCATGCGAATCAAACTCCCCAGCTTTGCGCAACAAGGAATTGATTCGAGCATGGGTGTATTGAATAAAAGGTCCCGTATTACCGTTCAAATCGATCGATTCTTCTGGATTAAACATCATGCGTTTTTTAGGATCTACTTTCAGTAAATAGTATTTTAAACCGCCCATCCCAATATTCTCATACAAGCGTGTTCTTTCTTCCTCCGAAAGCTCAGCAATTTGACCTCGTTCTTGCGTCATGGCCGTTGCAGCCACAACTATTTCTTCCATTAAATCATCAGCATCGACGACGGTTCCTTCCCTCGATTTCATCTTTCCGGTAGGCAGATCGACCATACCATAAGACAGATGGTAGCAATTCTTTGCCCAAGCATAACCGAGTTTTTCCAAAATAAGGAACAGGACTTTAAAATGATAATCTTGCTCGTTGCCAACCGTGTAAACAATGCCGGAAAGGTCGGAATAGTCTTTAAAGCGTTCGATTGCGGTGCCAATATCTTGAGTCATGTAAACCGCTGTACCATCGGCACGAAGCACGAGTTTTTCGTCCAACCCATCCTCCGACAAGTCGATCCAAACGCTGCCGTCTGGTTTTTGAAAAAAAACACCGCGCGCTAAGCCGTCCATTACTTGATCTTTGCCAAGAAGAAAGGTATCGCTTTCGTAATAAAGTTTATCAAAATCCACCCCCATCCGCTGATAGGTGACATCAAACCCTTGGTAAACCCATCCATTCATGGTGGACCACAGCAAATAGGTTTCGGGGTCTCTCCCCTCCCATCGAACCAGCATATCTTGTGCAGCTCGAAGAATTTCCGTTTCAGATTTCGCGAGTTCCTTGATTTTGTCATCAATTGCTGCTTGAGCCTTTTCGTCTTTCCCTTCCTTTGCGCCGCTTAATTCCTGAAATTTTGCCAAGGAAGCCGAAGAAGTATTGGAAAAATCGCCGCTATTCCATCTAGAAATCACCTCCTTTAGCTCTTGTTGCAGGTGTTTCTCAAATTCAACGTAATACTTGCCTACTAATTTATCGCCTTTAATGCCCGAATTCAAGGGCGTTTCGCGCTCACCATTGGGTTGCAGGGGTGAAAAACGCTGCCATGCCAGCATGCTTTTACAAATGTGAATACCGCGATCATTAATGACTTGCGTTTTGACCACTTGATATCCGTCGGCTTTCTTAAGTTCAGCAACCGAATAACCGAGAAAAATATTGCGCAAATGCCCCAGGTGTAATGGCTTGTTGGTGTTGGGCGAAGCGTATTCTACCATGACCCTTGGTTTAGAATTTGGCTTAGAGAAACCAAAATGAGGATTAGAACATACCTCGTCCAAGGCACTTAACCAATACTGTGGCGAAAAAACCAAATTCAAAAACCCTTGGACGACCTCAAAATCCTCGATCGAATCGATCTCGCGTTGAAGATGTTCGCCCAATTTTGTTGCTGCAACGGCTGGTGGGCATTGCAGGGCTTTGGCAAAGGGGAAAACCATGAGGGTTAAATCACCACGCACGTCTTTGCGTGTAGGTTGAAACTGAATCCAATCGCTGTTGATATCAATACCTATCCAATCCCTCCCCCGTTCTAAGAGGATTGCTCTCAACCTATGCTCCATGATTTAATAAGGTATTTTTGCATTGCGTAATTAACTCGAGCGCCACCTCGGCCATATAGTTTTTCTTATTGTCGAGTACGGGATTGACTTCAACAAATTCCAGTGCGCACAATTTAGGATGGGCACATAAACCGGTTAAAAGTTCTCGGGCTTCACGAACGGTAATTCCACCGGGAACAGGGGTGCCTGTACCGTAGCTCGTTTCCTCAGGATCCATGGAATCCACATCGAAAGAAACGTACAACAAGTCGCAATCTTTCAATTGATTGGAAATAGAAGAAAGTACTTCTTGGACCCCATATTGACGCAGTTTAGGAACCGTAAACACAGTAATTTTCTCGGATTGAATGATATGCTCTTCCTCAGGTTCGGTGCTTCGAACTCCGACAAAAATTAAATCCTCGGATTTCAAAGAATGGCTTTTAAGCTGACTCCATTGGAGGGAAGTTTCGATGTCCACCTGGTTTTTCTGGCATGAAAGATTATCCACGCCCAGGGCCGAAGCCAAGGGCATGCCATGTAAATTTCCGGAAGGCGTAGTGTAAGGCGAATGCAAGTCCGCGTGAGCATCGATCCAAACAACCCCAATACGCTGATTTGGAAAAGCATTTTTGATACCTAACAGGGTTCCACCTGCCGATGCGTGATCTCCAGCAATTATTATAGGGAAATTTTGATGCTTTGCGCACTCTACAATAGCATCAGACACCCTTTGATACACCTTTTGCATACCATCGATGCGTTTGGCAAGAGGATAAATTACCGGTCGATCCAAAAGATGATTGTATTCCGGCAAAACTTTCCAAGGAACTTCAATGAACAAAGGGTTATCAAGCGAACGTGCTGCTGCTTGTATGGCCAACGGACCTAACGAAGCTCCTCGCGTACCTGCACCAAGTTCGGAGGGATTAATAATGATTTGAAGGCTTTTGCTCATGGCATATCCCGTTGGAGAGGGATGGTACAAAGATATAAAAGTTGAGGCGCTTACGAAAGAATAAATTTCCAAGATTAAAAGAAAGCACGTATCTTCGCGCTCCTTGGCATAGGATTATGGGGATGTAGCTCAGTTGGCTAGAGCGCTTGACTGGCAGTCAAGAGGTCGTCGGTTCGAGCCCGATCTTCTCCACGTTCGCCCTGCGAAGCTTGAAAAGCGAAGCGGGGCTTTTTTTTGTACACATTTTCGGGCGAGACATGACTATTTTAACCATTGATATAGTCACACCATTGTATTTATCGGCTTTAGGCTTACGAGGTTTTCTAAGAAGGTGAATTATTATATTCGCAAAAGGTAATTAAATCGACAATAGCCTTTTTTAATCACCTCATATTACCCTTGCTTTGGAAAGTTGCATTAGGATTCAAACATTAATATACTTTAGCCATTTATATTAATAACTGAATTGTTAAAAAAATCATAAACACAAAAAAACAGGGTAACATAATAAAATTTTGAGCATTCAAGGTAATATCACTAACCCTAAAAACCTAATGCTATGAAATCCTGGCCATCCGTTATTTTATTTGTCCTTGTTTCCGTTGGAGTCCGTCTTTGCGCTCGTGAAGCGATTCGCGCAAACCGCGAAAGACAAGTCACCACTATTGAATTACCTGATAATCGCCATTTGTTGCAGGATTATGGAAAAAACACATCGCTAAACTTACCCAGCAATTATTCCTTCAAGGATTAAGACTTTTCAACCTTGATGCAACAACAAGCTTCTAAGAAGGAGAATCCTGTAGATGACTCGTTTGAGGCGCTAAAGCCAACAATCGATGAAGCTATTGACAATGTCATGCGTGAAACTTCCGATCCGGAATTACAAATCCTATTTATAGAATCTTATTTTAAATCCATCAAGGATAAAATACAGGAGCAATCCAAATTGAGCAACGCTAACGATAAAAAAATATTCCATGATTTCATCAAAAAACTCGAGCGTCACATTAATAAAAAAATCAAACAAATTCAAGATCAAATCAATCAGGATAAAGCGCCATTGAACGAGGATTTAGAACCAAAATCGAATATTATTACACCAGACAGCAGCTCAATGCAATAAGGTAACACAGGCTCTGTACACCTAACTATTTATGCCTTCCGTATCACTTCGTATCTCTTTCTTAACTATATTTAACCTTAAATTTTGAATCATGAAAACACTAATTTGCCTTTCCTTTTTTATTGTTTCGTTCTCCTTTTTCGGCCAATCCGTATATTCTGTTAACTCAAAATACGATGCTGACGTTAAGGTTTACGTCGCCTCCTCAAAGTACGATGCCGACCTTATTGTTTATAAATGTTCTTCTAAATACGATGCAACCGACAACAAAGGTCTTTGGTATTTTACCTCATCAAAATACGACGCAAAAAAGAAAATTTATTTTTGCGACAGCAAATACGACGCTGATTTAATCATTTATTTTGCCAGCAGCAAATACGATGCTCAATGGAGAAATAGCGGTAAGAAAAGCCTAATGTATTAATTCAATCGTTGAACATCCTGTATTTTTTTTAAACCCAACCTCAAATTAAATTTATACCCATGAAAAAGCTATTGTTGTCTTCCTTATTTCTCTGCTGTATGAGTTATTTCTCTGCTCAAAAAATATATACTGTTAACTACGAAAGCCGTGCGGATGTCAAGGTTTTTGTGGTGGATTATGAAAGTCGTGCCGACCTGTGCGTATATAAAGTGGGTTACGAAAGCAGAGCCGGTAAAAACGATGGGAAATGGTTTTTTGTGGATTATGAAAGCCGTGCGGATAAAAAAATATTTTTTGTAGATTACGAAAGCCGTGCGGACCTCAAAATCTTTTTTGTCGACTACGAAAGCCGTGCAGGTTGGAGAAATGCCTCTAAAAAAAGTTTATTGTACTAACCATTTTGACCGAACAGAGCTGTCTTAATGAACCTATATTGTCACGACAAGCTCGCAATCTTAAGTGCCCAAAAGGCTCAAGGTATGTTCCATCATAAAATACCCCTCCTTCTTTTATTGATATTTGTTTCCCAGGTCTATTTTTGGGGGCAAAAAAGCAGCCCCCCGTTTCATGGGGAGTTGCTTTTTGTTGGGACAAAAATTTTCCCCAACGATTCAACAAAGGAGGAAATGTTGATTTATGCGAAAGATAGCTTGGTTAAAGTAGTTACGTTTTCTTCCAACTTCGGAAAGCAAGAACTGTTGAAACATCTCGGCGTACAAAAATCCTATTTAATGCTGAGTACGACAAAAGGAAATTTTGCGGTAAAAACCGACTACCGTTCTCAATTGGATTCAACTTATACATTCCAGAAGCGTTTCGGGTCAAAAAAAATTCTTGGAAAGCGTGCTAAACGCGCCGTAGTAAAATTCAATAACCTCGAGAAATCCTTCGACTTTTATTATTACAAAAATATTCCCGCAAACTACGGAAGTGCCTTCACCAATTTCCCTGGATTGGTGGTGGATTATCATCTACCCACAGATCAAGGTTTATTTCATTTCCAGTTGAGCGAATTACGAAAATTTGACCCTCCCCTCACCTTATTCATGCTCCCAGAAGGGTATAGAAGGATTAGTTTAGATGATTTTTTAAAAGAAATGCAAAGCCCCTAATTCCCGCGTTTCGTTAACTCATTTTATTCACAGTAGAATTTAACATAGGTTTGTTTATATAAAGCCTCGTCTTTATGCATTATTGATGTCTAGTTCGTTACTTTCGTATTTTACCTAGAAATGCGCGATAACGAATTCACCCCGTTTCAAAACGACGAGCCTATTTTTGAAAATTCAGCTCCCAAAAAACCAAGAACTTCCCGCGCTGAACCTAAACAAAGCAAACAGCAAACTGAGAAAAAACCAAAAAATGCTGCGAACGACTTCAACCGATATTGGAAAATCCTAGGTGCAGTTCTATGCCTTTTCTCAATCTTTGGTCTCATTGCTTGTTTCTCGTATTTCTTAACCTGGAAGCAAGACCAAGATTCGGTGATCGGGCACTCATTTTTTTCCTACATTTTTGATAATTCAGTAAGCGCACCGGACAATTGGTTAGGAAAAATGGGGGCCGTTACGAGCCATTTCTTTGTATTCAATGGTTTCGGAATTCCCTCGATAGCGCTCTTCTTTATCCTGTTTTTAGTAGGTTTCAAATTACTTTTTAAAACCAGCTTGCTTCCTTTTAGTAAATCTTTGTTAATCGCTTTACCATATATGGTTTGGGGTTCCCTATTTCTAGGGTTTTTTAGCGATTCGCTTAATTATGCAGGAGGTAATTTTGGGTTTACCTTAAACCAATGGATGTTTTTGGTTGTAGGAAAAATCCCAACATTTTTTGTTCATATCGTTTTGCTATTTGCTACTACGACGATGGTCTTCAACCCCGATTATTCTCAATGGATAAATTACTTTTTACCAAAACCTAATACAGACCCCGTTGCTGATTCCACGATCAATGCCTCGAATCCATATGAAACCATGCAAACGGTCAATCCAATCCAAGAAAATGAAATTTCAGAGGACATCATTTCCAAGCCTGTGTTTTTTGACGAAGAGGAAGAATATATGGAAGATGATTCAGACCTCGACATCGCCATTGAAGATCATGCACCTCTTCAGGAGTCAATGAAAAATACCGATACAGATTTCGAAATAGAAATTCCTGAGAGTTCCCCAATACTAGAACCCGTAGCTAATCCAGAGATGGAGGAATCATTCATGGAAGAAAACGGCGAAAATTATGACCCCACCCTTGATCTTAGCACGTATGTTCTACCCCCAGTGGACTTACTTAAAGAATATGGCGGGAACGGTGTTGCATCAGTTTCCAAGGAAGAATTAGAAAGCAATAAAGATAAAATCGTTGAGACCTTGGCTCATTATAAAATTGATATTGCCAAGATAAAAGCCACGGTGGGCCCTACGGTAACCTTGTATGAAATCATCCCAGCTCCTGGGGTTCGTATAGCCAAAATTAAAAACCTAGAAGACGATATTGCTTTGAGCCTTTCGGCATTGGGAATTCGTATTATTGCTCCCATACCAGGAAAAGGAACTATTGGAATTGAAGTTCCGAATTCGAAACCTGAGATGGTTAGCATGAAATCCCTCATTGTTTCGGAAAAGTTCCAAAGTTTTGACGGCGAACTGCCTATCGTGATTGGAAAAACCATTACGAATGAAACCTATGTGTTTGACTTAACAAAAATGCCCCATTTATTGGTTGCAGGTGCCACAGGTCAAGGAAAATCCGTTGGACTCAATGCAATATTGGTTTCATTGCTCTATAAAAAACATCCTGCACAAGTAAAGTTTGTACTTGTAGACCCTAAAAAAGTTGAGTTAACGCTTTACAATAAAATTGAACGCCACTTTCTTGCAAAATTACCAGGGGAAGAAGATGCGATTATCGTCGATACTTCCAAAGTGGTGAATACCCTAAATTCCTTGTGCATTGAAATGGACGACCGCTATGAATTGCTCAAAAATGCAGGTGTTAGAACCATCAAAGAATACAATGCTAAATTCATAAGCCGACGTTTAAATCCAGAGAAAGGACATAGGTACTTGCCGTATATTGTTGTCTTAATTGATGAGTTTGCCGACTTAATCATGACGGCAGGAAAAGAGGTAGAACACCCCATTGCTCGTATCGCGCAATTAGCCCGGGCTATAGGCATCCATTTAATTGTGGCAACACAACGGCCATCTGTGAATGTCATAACAGGAATGATCAAAGCAAACTTTCCAGCACGAATCGCTTTCCGAGTGCTATCCAAAATCGACTCACGTACCATTTTAGACAGCTCTGGTGCAGACCAACTTATAGGCCGTGGGGACATGTTGATTTCTACAGGCTCAGATATGATCCGCTTACAGTGCGGTTTTGTTGATACGCCAGAAGTCGAAGAAATATGCCAATTTGTTGGGGACCAACGAGCTTATCCAAGTGCATTTTTACTTCCTGAATACGTTCCTGAAGGAGGAGAAAGTTCAAAAGAATTTGAAATGGATGAGATCGACCCTATGTTCGTTGAATCAGCAAGGATTGTGGTTACCAACCAGCAAGGATCTGCTTCACTACTACAACGCAAATTGAAGTTAGGATACAACCGGGCAGGTCGTATCGTAGATCAATTAGAGGCCATGGGAATCATTGGAACTTTTCAAGGAAGCAAAGCACGAGATGTTCTGTTTACCGATCTTGAATCGTTGGATGAATTTCTTAGAACGAAAGGATTGCTCTAACTTTACGTGAGAATCTATTTCCATCCTTAATTCTACTAGATGAAAGCACTATTCTTTTTGGGTTTCTTGGTAATTGCCAGCCGCGTTTTTACACAATTGATCCCCATCCCTGCGCCCTTCAATGCTTATTACCATTCCGGTAATAACTTTTCTTCCCATCACGAAGTAGTGCGGTTTTTCGAATGCTTGCAACAACAATACCCTCAAAAAATCAAACTGGAAACCTACGGATACACAGAGGAAGGACGTCCGCTTACGGTCGCTTTTCTGGGTAGTGAAAAAAACATAAAATCGCTTGAAAACTTGAGAAAAGCACATGTATCAAGGCAAAAAGAGGAAACAGTACTCTTCATTTGGTTTAGTTATAACGTTCACGGTAACGAGAGTTGTGGAACAGAAGCCGCCATGGAAACAGCCTATCGGTTAATGACGGTTGACTCTCTATTGTTGGAAAATTCAATTATTATCTTGGATCCATGCCTTAATCCTGATGGAAGAGATCGTTACGTTAGCTACTATAAACAATACAAAAACAAAACCCAACAAGTGCATTCTCAAAGTGCGGAACACGATGAAACCTGGCCTGGAGGGAGACCTAATCATTACCTTTTCGATCTGAACCGAGACTGGGCCTGGTTAAGTCAAGTGGAATCACAAAACCGAGTAAAAATATACAACCGTTGGTTACCTCACCTGCACGTTGATTTTCACGAACAGGGAATGAATCAACCCTACTATTTTCCGCCTGCCGCCGAACCGTATCATGAACAAGTAAGCTCTTGGCAACGTGATTTTCAAAAACATCTCGGAAAGCATCATGCTGCTCATTTTGACCAAAAAGGTTGGCTGTATTTTTCGAAAGAAATTTTCGATTTGCTCTATCCGTCATACGGTGATACCTACCCTACCTTTAACGGCGCCATAGGAATGACCTATGAACAAGGAGGCTCAGGAAGAGCCGGATTGGGTGTAATAAAACTCAATGGCGACACCCTGCTCCTCAAAGATCGAATTGAGCACCATGTTGTTACGGGAATTTCCACCATCGAAATTGCTCTGGAATACCGAAAAAAATTAATTGGAGAATTTCAAGACTTTTATGCAAAAAATGAGCAACAAAAATCCATAGCCTACATACTAGATGGAACATCCTCCAATTTACCCGGCTTATTAAAACTATTGGACCAACACGAGATTATCTACTCCATTGTTGGCGAAAATTCCAACGAAGAAGTTAAAGGATGGGATTATTTTAGCGATAACACGGTTTCTAGAAAACTCTTAAAAAATGATGTCATTATTACCACACAACAACCCAAAGGAACCCTTGTTAATGTGCTTTTCGAGCAAAAAACACAATTAAGCGATTCACTAACCTATGACATTACCGCATGGTCCCTCCCATACGCCTATGGCGTTTCCTGCATTAAAAGCTCGAAAATAACTGCACCTCCTGCGATAAAATTGCCGAGAAAATCGTTTGACTTAAACCTACAAGCAGAACCTTATGCCATTGCCATTCCATGGGATAATCTGAACAGTGTACGAGTGCTAAACGCCCTCCTTGACAGCGGTGTTAAGGTGTCCATGACCCAAAAAGAAATTACCACTAAAGAAGGAGTTTTGAAAAGAGGAACCTTGCTAGTACTCAAAGCTGATAACGCAAGAACAACCTTGGCAAACGTTGTCAATCAAGTACTAAATATTCATCAAATTCAAGGAATTCCGTTATATTCTGGGTGGGCTGAACAAGGGGTTGATTTGGGCTCTGAAAGCATTAAAAATATTGCAAAACCTCGCATTGGATTATTGTATAATGATGAAAGTTCTTCGCTTTCCGTAGGTGAAATTTGGCACTTTTTAGATGTACAACTCGGCGTTGAACATCAATTATTGAGGAACGGGGATTCAGACCCTTCTGTTATAAGTGAACTGGATGTGATTTTAATTCCGGAAGGTTATCGAAACGATTACCGAGAGAACCTGAAGCAGTGGATTAAAGACGGTGGAATTTGCATTGTAATGGGTTCGGGAGCGGCACATTTCATGGATTCCGATTTTGGCATGAATTTAAGTGAAGACCAATTCCCAAATATAACAGGCGAACTGGGGAATTTCGGTAACGTAGAGCGATCCAACTTAAGTGAATCTATCATAGGAGCCATATACCGATGCAATGTAGATGTTAGCCACCCCTTGGCTTTTGGTTATCCTGAAATGTATCATACCCTTCGATTAGCCGCGGAAGTTTATCCTTTCAAAGGGGAAGTTGTTCAGAAGATTCAAGCTAAGAACGCATGGGTCACAGGATTTGCCGGGTACAAAGTAAAACACAAGCAAGAAGGAGCAATAACTGTGGGATCCGCAAATCTCGGCGATGGAAAAATCATCTATTTTTTTGATAACCCGTTGTTTAGAGCTTTCTGGGAAAATGGAAAACTGCAAGTGGCTAACGCCATATATTTCATGCGATAATACCGAAGGGCTAAGCCTAATTCATTAACTTTACCCTGTAATTATGGTCTATTTAAACAATTTCGTTTTTATACTTTTCGTGAGCTTCTTACTCGGATGCGCCGCCGATACCTCCCCCAAAAAAAACGAAGAAACTAAGCCTAAAAGCGACGTCACCTTAAAATTGAAGAAGGATTCTATTTCGTATTCCATAGGTTATTTAAAGGCGAACAGCATTGAAGTCTCGACAAAAAATGTCTTTGCAAGGCTGAATAAGTCGCAGTTGATTCAAGGTTTTAAATTGCACCTGCAGGGAATTCCCTGCGATAAAAGCATTGATACCGTCAGGTTGCTTTTTGGAGCAACTTTTCAAGATTTCAATCCCCAATATGTTGAATTGGGATCCAGATGCATGGGAAAAATGGCTGGATTCTCGATTTACGACGACCTTCGTAAAATTCGGGCGCTTGACGATTTTAACTTTGATATGATCGAGAAAGGATTTTCAGATGGTATTTACGGTCGGGAAATACCAGGAATTTCCATTGAAAAGTTAACACAACTGAAAGAAAATTTTCTAAGAAAATCCCAGCAAATAAATGCTGAATCAATGATGGGAAAAGCAAGAAAAATCAAAGGAATTGAGGTGTTTGATAACGGTTTATTGATGGAAACCATATCCATGGGAAAAGGCCCAATTCCAAAAGATGAAGACGACATTAAAGTTCATTACATAGAAACGAGTGCCTTAGGCGATACTCTTGTAAACACTTACAAAAAAAACAAGATACTTCCTATACCTTGGCGGGTTAACAGTGGTGAAATGCCAGGAATCACTTTCGCTTTAAAGCGCATGCACGTTGGTGGAATCTACCGAGTTTTTGTACCTTTAGACCTTTCTTATGGAGAAGCGGTATGTTACACGATTGAATTGGTCGCTTGTGGACCAAAAGGAAGCTTCACCCAAGGAGTTAAACTAAATAATAATAAATGAAAATCTTTCACTGCATAGGAATTTGTCTGGGATTCGTCTTTTTGGGATGTAATGAAAAATTGGATTTAGTTGGGGACTACAAAGAAACAGCGGTAATTTATGGCTTGTTAGACCAAAGCGATAGCCTTCATTACATCAAAATAACCCGTGCTTTTATTGGTCCTGGAAATGCTGTTACCTTGGCTCAAATTTCAGACTCGAGCTACTTTCAAAACGTGGATGCTCGGGTAAAAGAATTTGTAGGAGGTGTGCTTCAAAGGACTTGGATATTAAAGGACACCATCATTACCGAAAAAAATACAAACGGCGCATTTTACGCTCCCGAACAAAAAGTTTACTACTTCAAAACATTGCCTACTGGAACAAATGGCGCTCAACAAGGCCCCCCCTTAGCCTTAGGTTCTTCCTTAAACGTCAACGCCACGTACAAGCTTGAAATTAACATTGACAATGGTAAGTTTCTCGTAGAAGGAACCACTAATTTGGTGAGTGGATTGACTTCACCTTCCAATACACAGAATTTCACCTTCAAATTTGCAGGAAATCCTGGTGAATACCTGAGCGGAGGCGTTGCTGCCGTTAATACCTTCGGAAATGCATATGTAGTAAATACTCAACTCAATGTTATTTACAACGAATACATCGGGGTCAACAAAACCATTAATTCGTTTAATTGGACCCTGGGAGAGCGATCCATTTTACCCGGAGAATCCACGACCTTCACAGCCAATGGAAAAACCTTCTACGAACTGATGAAGTCCGATGTTACCAACGACCCTTTGATTGACCGACGCACGCTGGAAGGCATCGAATTTGTCATTACGGGTGGGCATGAAGAACTGTACAATTACATGGTGGTCAATGCCCCAAGTTCGTCTTTATCGCAAAGTAAACCCACATATACCAATCTTACGGTGAGCAACGACAAACGCGTGGTGGGAATATTCTCTTCACGACAAACATTAAAGTTTTATCGTCCGTTTTTTACGAATGCCGCTCAAGCCTATGTGAGAGCCATTGATAAAAAATCAACGAAAGAATTATGTCAAGGTCCATTAACCGGCTTATTATTCTTTTGTTCAAACCATCCAGGAGATAATGTTGTAAATCAAGAGGAGCCATACGCTTGCCAGTGAGATTAACGAATGGAAGAAAGAACCACTTGGTTTGTTGATTTAATCCTTCCCGTTCCTATTCGGAACCTATTTACCTACAGAGTCCCTTTCGAGTTTAACCATTCAATACTCATTGGACAGCGGGTCATTGTGCCCTTCGGAAAAAAAAAACGCATAACAGGAATCATTGCAAAGATTCATAGCACTCCTCCTAGCGAATACACGGCAAAGTATTTTGACTACTTATTGGATGATTTACCGATTGTTACGGAATCGCAACTAGCATTTTGGAATTGGATTTCTGAATACTATTTTGCGGCAATTGGAGAAGTAATGGCGGCAGCGCTTCCCGCTAATTTCAAACTGGCGAGTGAAACGGTCGTACAAATTCATCCAGATTATTCTGGAAAAATGGAGGACTTAAACCCCAAAGAGCAAATAATAATGCACGCGTTGGCTGAAAGGGATCGCATTGAGCTCAATGATCTAGCAGAAATTTCCGAATCCAGCAATATTGCATTAGTGATCAAAAAAATGATCGAAAAAGGGCTCATTATTACCCAAGAGGAAATCAACCAACGCTATTCAGCAAAAACAGCAACATTTGTTCGATTAAATCCTGAATTATCGGAACACAAACTCACTGAGTTACTGAATCAACTTCAAAATAACAAACGCTCCGAAAATCAACTAAACAGCTTATTACGCATCATTCAAGAGAGTCGATCGAGCGAAATCGATGGGGGCTATGTTCAAAAAAAAAGCCTACTACAATTGGAGATTTCCGCAGCGGTTTTAGGCGCCTTGGAAAAAAAAGGAATCATCCTTCAAGAAAAACTACAAATTGACCGATTCGGAAATCAAACCGCCGCGTTGGCATCATTTCCAATATTATCCTCAGCACAACAAACGGCATTAATTACGATTGAAGAAACATGGAAAACAAAGGATATAACGCTGCTGCATGGAGTAACGGGTTCTGGTAAAACGGAAATCTACATGCACCTCATTCAATCGTTTCTAGATTTAGGTAAACAGGTACTTTTTTTAATTCCTGAAATTGCTTTAACTACCCAACTCATTCAACGATTGGAAAAGTACTTCGGTTCGCTGGTAGGGGTCTATCATTCTAAATTCAATCAGAACGAGCGTGTAGAAATATGGCAACATGTTCAGGCTAATCAACAAGATAAGTTTCGGGTAATTGTGGGTGCCCGCTCGTCCATTTTTCTCCCTTTTCAAGACTTAGGACTGGTAATAGTCGATGAAGAACACGAGGGTTCTTATAAACAGCAAGATCCAGCTCCCCGTTATCACGGCAGAGATGCTGCGATGTACCTGGCGAGAATGTTTGAAGCTAAGGTGCTACTCGGATCCGCAACCCCTTCTCTAGAAAGTGCGCTCAATACCAAGGATAAAAAGTATGGTTTTGTCGCACTTACCGAACGATTTCAAGGCATGGAACTTCCGGAATACACGATTGCCAATCTTACCAAAGAAAAAGAAGCAAACACCTTGGTTTCTCATTTCAGTTCTGTTTTATTGGAACAACTCAAAGCTTGTTTGGATCGAAATGAACAAGTCATT
The DNA here is from genome assembly GCA_027485415.1 of Cryomorphaceae bacterium. GTDB lineage: Bacteria > Bacteroidota > Bacteroidia > Flavobacteriales_D > Crocinitomicaceae > UBA952. Next base: position 29,481 of record JAIXRC010000063.1, read on the forward strand.
TTATTTCAGAATAGAAGAGGCTACACTCCCTATTGGACATGTGAAGTTTGCGGATGGATCCCGAAGTGCCATCAATGCGATGTATCGCTTACCTATCATTTGGGGGCAAATTCATTGAAATGCCATTATTGCGGTCATGCCAGTTCGCCAATGGGAAGTTGTGGAGCTTGTGGAAGCCATAAAATTAAAATGCAGGGATTCGGAACGGAGAAGATCGAAGATGAACTTCAACCGCTTTTTCCGGAGGCGAAAATTGAGCGAATGGATTTGGATACAACTCGATCTAAGTCAAAATATGCCGACCTAATCTCACGCTTCGAAGAACGAAAAATCGATGTCCTGATTGGCACCCAAATGCTTGCTAAGGGATTAGACTTCGACCATGTGGGACTTGTAGGGGTGTTGGATGCCGATCAATTATTAAACATCCCAAATTTCAGAGCCTATGAACGGGGATTTCAATTGATTACTCAAGTAGCAGGAAGGGCAGGACGCAAGCACCATCGAGGTAAAGTGGTGATTCAAACGCGAAACCCTAATCACTGGATTGTTCAATTAGTTATTGAAAACAACATTGAACGCTTTATGGAACTGGAATTATTGGAACGAATGAACTTTCGCTATCCACCTTACTTCAAACTCATTCATGTAAACCTTCGACACAGCGATGAAAATTTGGTTATTCAGGCTTCAAAAGCATTGGCAGAAGCACTTAAGCAAAAATTAAACGAGCGAATACTTGGACCGGAATTTCCAATGATTAAACGGATTCAAGGTATGTACCAACAAGAGATAAAAATCAAATTTGAAAAGACTCTTTCGGATAAAAAAATGAAGGAGTACCTATTGGCACTCCTTGATCAATTTTATAAAAACGTACGTTATAAGAAGATAAAAATCACCGTAGACGTAGATCCATACTAACCTAAATAACTTTTGAGAACTTTGTTTTTGGTCGTGTGTTTTAATCGACGAATGGCCTTTTCCTTAATTTGTCGCACCCTTTCTCGAGTTAGGTCGAATTTATCTCCAATTTCTTCCAACGACATAGCGGGTTTACCATCCAATCCGTAAAACATGCAAATAACTTCGCTTTCCCTCGGAGTTAATGAAAGCAGCGAATGTTTGATATCGGTTCGCAACGATTCAAGCGTGAGGTTTCCATCAGGATTTCCCAAACCCTCGTTGCTCATAACATCGTACATATTGGAAGAGGATTCATCTCCCTCAACCAACGGCGCATCCATGGAAACATGCCGACCGTTTTGAGCCAAAGACTGCTTTACCTCATCAGTACTGCAACTTAAAAACTCAGCTAATTCCTCGGCAGAAGGCGGTCGTTCGAACTTTTGCTCCAATTCTGAGAAAGCGCGATTGATTTTATTGATGTTACCAATTTTATTCAAGGGTAGGCGAACAATTCTCGCTTGTTCGGCTAAAGCTTGTAAAATAGACTGGCGAATCCACCAAACGGCATAGGAAATGAACTTAAAACCTCGCGTTTCATCAAAACGCTCTGCCGCCTTAATTAAACCCAAATTCCCCTCATTAATTAAATCCGGAAGGGCCAAGCCTTGATTCTGATATTGTTTTGAGACGGAGACAACGAACCGTAAATTGGCTTTGGTTAACCGCTCCAAGGCTACTCTATCGCCCGCACGAATTTTTCGTGCCAATTCTACCTCCTCATCGGCGGTTATTAATTCAACTCTTCCTATCTCTTGGAGGTATTTATCCAAGGATGCCGTTTCTCGATTCGTAACCTGTTTTGCAATTTTTAGCTGCCTCATACTTTAAATTTTGTAAATGGTGTCCACCCTTAACGCTCAAAGGTGAGAAAGGTTAGCTTTTCGGCTAAAAAAAAATTAAAAAAAGTTTTTTAAACAGGATTAAAACAAGCCGAGTTGTTTACGAAAACGAGCAATTACCTGGTTTGCAATAGGTTCTGCTTTTTGTGCTCCTTGGCGCAAAACTTCTTCTAATTCCAGGGGGTGTGCCATAAAATAGGAATAAACCTCGCGTTCCTTTTTGAAGCGCTGAAGTATTGCTTCGAGTAAAGCTTGCTTGGCGTGTCCATACCCGTATCCACCGTCCAAATAATTTTTACGCATTACCGAAACATCTTCTTCTGAAGCGATCAAAGCATATAAACTAAAAATATTGCAGGTATCAGGATTCTTTGGAGCTTCGAGCGGAGTGCTATCAGAGGCGATATTCATTACACGCTTTTTCAAGGCTTTTTCTTCTTCAAAAATATCAATCACATTATTTCTTGACTTGCTCATTTTCTGACCGTCCGTGCCCGGAATTAACATCACGCTTTCATCTACCTTTTCTTGCGGCAAGACAAAAACTTGACCCAATTTAGCATTCACCCGTGCAGCAACATCTCGTGTAAACTCTAAATGCTGCAACTGGTCTTTTCCCACAGGGACGATGTTCGCATCATAAAGAAGGATATCCGCCGCCATGAGCATGGGATACGTGAATAATCCACCGTTAACATCCTCTAAACGTTCCGATTTATCCTTAAAGCTATGGGCCAAGGTCAGCCTTTGATATGGAAAAAAAGTTAGTAAATACCACATTAATTCCGTTACTTGCGGGATATCGCTTTGACGATAGAAAATCACCTTATCGGGATCTAAACCACACGCTAACCAAGCTGCAGCTGTGGACAAAGTATTTTCGCGAAGCACCAAAGGATCTTTAATTTGCGTTAAAGAATGTAGATCGGCTATAAAAAAAAAGGATTCGTTCCCCGGGATTTTAGACAGGTTAATTGCTGGAAGTATCGCCCCTAAAATATTCCCTAAATGTGGGGTTCCAGTACTTTGAATTCCAGTTAACAGACGTGCCATATATCAAAAGCTTAGGTAAAATTAAGCAATAAAGATCGAATTAGAATTTTGGAATTCGTATTTTTGATAATGCGACGACTTCTGGGTGTTTTCTCCCTGCTTTGGAAAATTTACATTGCCGTTTTCTTTTTCTTCTGGGGAATTCTTTTGTTTCCTTTTTTTTGCTTTCTTATACTTTTTCCCAGCCTCAAAAAACAATCCTTCAAGGTTTTTATTGTTTGGTCCTATGCCTTGCGTTTTTGCTGCTTTTATCCCATTCGAAAAATCACCTACGAGCCCATTCCTGAAGGTCCTTACATTATTGTGGCCAACCATACTTCTTACTTGGACATCTTTTTCATGTACTCCATTTTACCAAAGCATGCTTTCATGTTCATGGGGAAAAGTGAAATCTTAAGCTATCCCTTGGTGAACATTTACTTTAAATCTATGAATGTTCCAGTGGACCGTGGCAATAAATCGCAATCGAGCAGAGCTTTCCTAGGTGCGTTGAAGGCATATTCCGAAGGATATTCCATTGCAATTTTCCCTGAAGGGACCTTTCCAACCGAAGACTTACCAAAAATGTTGCCCTTCAAGCTTGGTGCATTCAAATTAGCTAAGCAAATGAATGCCCCTATTTTACCCCTAACTTTCATCAACAACTATCAATTATTTTCCGATCCAACCGATTGGCTTGGTCCTGCGCGACCTGGCTTAGCCACCGTTCATATTCATCCTTTAATAACCAAGGACAAAATTGAACAATGCTCTGCAGAAGAGTTGAGGGAGGAGTGTTTTAAAATCATCGAGAAACCGTTTAATATCCAAGAACCCTGAGAAACAAGATTTGATTTTTGTTGTAACTTTACTGCATGAAGGTTAACGAGGAGCTTATCGATCATTTGAGTCACTTAGCACGACTCTCTTTTGCGGGTGAGGCAAAAGAACGATTAAAAAAAGACTTAGAACGAATCATCGTTTTCCTTGACCAGCTGAATGATTTGAATACCGATGATATTGAACCCCTGATCTTTTTGACCAACGAAGTCAATCAACTAAGAAAAGACACCAATAATCAAGAGATAAGTAAATCGGAAGCACTCAAAAACGCCCCGAAAAAAGACAGCGATTATTTTCGAATTGCCAAGGTTAAAGGAAAGGTGAATCCTTAAACAATCGAATCAAATTTTTCCACCAACCTGCATCGCTCGTTTTCCATTTTCATGTATCCTACATCATAACAATAGAAATACGTGACTCCTTTTTTAGTTTGATAGACACGCGTATGGTATTTAAAATTAAATCCCAATTCCAACATTTCCTCTACCCTCTTATACACCTGTTTTCGATGAATTAGTTCTTCAAGAATCCGTCGGTTTTTTCGCAAGATTCGATTAATCTGTCGCACCACCGAATTAGCGTCTTCATTCAATCGATTGTTGTAGGAATTTCGGCAATAGTCGGAACAAAACTTTTGATCTTTCCTGCCTTTAAGTACCGAACTACACTCTAAACAAGACCGTTGCATAATAAAATTTAAGATTAACAAGAATTAACAGAAAAAGCCTATATTCGATAAAGAAAATATTTCAATTTTGCCCACCGAATAAAACCCTAAAAATGGTGAATCCCATCGAACCTCAACGAACAGAACAATTACGCCAATTGACCGAGAAAATTGCGTTGGAACAGCAAATAATCTCTTTGCTTAAAAAAGAGATTTCAAGAACCATTATTGGACAAACTGAACTCATCGACAAAATCATAGTTGCCCTTCTGTGCAATGGACATTTATTATTAGAAGGTGCTCCGGGTCTGGCAAAAACTAAGACCATAAAAACCGTTGCTGATTGCTTGTCTGCAAGTTTTAGCCGCATCCAATTCACCCCAGACCTATTGCCCGCAGATTTAACCGGAACACAGCTGTTTCAACAAAAATCCGAGAAGTTCATGGTGAAGAAAGGTCCTATTTTTGCCTCTTTTGTCCTTGCAGACGAAATAAACCGCGCACCGGCAAAAGTACAAAGTGCGCTCTTGGAGGCAATGCAAGAACGTCAAGTAACTATTGGCGAAGAATGCTTCCCTTTACCTGCACCGTTTCTGGTGATGGCAACTCAGAATCCATTGGAGCACGAAGGCACCTATCCGCTACCGGAAGCTCAACTCGATCGATTTATGATGAAGGTTAATGTGGAATATCCTTCCAACGAAGAAGAATTATCCATCATCCGTCAGTTTACACAACCCTCTAATGCTACTAAAACCGAACCGGTACTAAAAATGGAGGAAATAAGTGGGATGCAAAAACTTGTCAATGAGATTTACATGGATGAAAAAATTGAACGTTATATCATCGCTATTGTGCATGCCACCAGAAATCCAACGCATTATAAATTATCGGATATCGCACCTTTCATTTCCTTTGGAGCCTCTCCTAGAGGGAGCATAAACCTTGCCTTAACCTCCAAGGCTTATGCCTTCTTGCAGGGAAGAGCCTTTGTTGTTCCAGAGGATGTGCAAAAAATGGCCATTGACGTTTTAAAACATCGAATAGGACTCTCCTATGAGGCCGAAATTGCGAATAAAAAAAGCGAGCACATTGTTCAACAAATCTTATCCAGAATTGAAGTGCCATAGACTATGAATCGTGAAAAAATCATAGAAAAGATTCGTGAAATAGAGATTCGTTCAAAAAATAAATCCAATCAAATTCACGCTGGAAATTACAAAACAGCCTTCAAAGGTCGTGGTATGTCGTTTGCTGAAGTTCGTGAATATTCGTTCGGGGATGAATTGCGATTAATCGATTGGAATGTCACTGCAAGATATAATAAACCGCATGTCAAAGTGTTTGAGGAGGAACGTGAGTTATCCTTGGTAGTGGTCTTGGACGTTTCTCAATCGATGTTTTTCGGCAATTCCGCAACTTCTAAAATCGAAAAAGCCATTGAATTTTTTGCAACCATCGCCTTTTCGGCACTTTCTAATAACGATCAAGTTTCTTGCATTTTTTTTTCAGATCGGGTTGAGAAATTCTTCCCCCCTTGTAAAAAACGCGCTGAAGTAATTGGTATTATTGATGCCTTAATTAACCTTAAACCTCAATCGGTGAAAACCGATTTAAATGCCTTGCTGCAAAACTTCAATGCCTTATCCAAACAACGTTGCATTGCCTTTTGGGTATCTGACTTCATCGACCCTAATTTTGAGTATGATCAACTTCAATTAGTGCGTAAAAAACACGACCTAATTGCGGTGAAAATTCACGACAACTATGAAAAAACAATTCCTCTCGGTGGGATTTTTCAATTTATGAATCCTGAAAATGGTGAAATTAAGTGGTTTAATGGTTTCTCGTCGAAGCAACGAAAAGACCACAAAAAACGCCACGATGATCACGAAGAAAGTGTTGGGACAGAATTAAAATCTCGAGGAATCCCGCTGTTATCCCTTTCGTCCGAGGAATCGATTTTTGAACCCTTAACACGTTACTTCAAAAGCAAGGCATGAAGTGGATTCCGTTCATAATTTTGTGGTTACCTCTTGTTCTTTTTTCACAAAAAACACAAGAAATGCTTTCGGCGAAGCGCGTTACGGTAGGCCAAACTTTTACGTTAAATTTATCCGTTTCATATAGCCTTGATTCAAATTTCAGTTTTGTCGCACCTAAGGATTCGTTAGTCTGCTCAAGGGAAACATCTTCCAACGAATCAATACAAGCAGGAGCCATTCTTCGAATCATTGATTTTCAAGACACTACGATCTGTGATAATCGCTCGTGTCGGTGGGAAGGTGTTTTTAGCCTTATTGCGCTGGATACGGGAAACATAACTCTTCCTTCATTGCCCTATTTATTAACCGGTCAACCCCACTACTTTAAACCCTTAACCCTCCAATCTTCTTTCGTGCCCGAGAAAAGTGATGTCCAAATCTATGACATATACGAACGATTTCGAACCTTTCCTGAAAGCCCATCTAACGGAATTGGTCAAGGTGTATTTTTTGTATTATTGGCATGCATGTTACTAATTATTAGTGCATTCATTATATGGTATTTCCTACGAAAAAATCGAAAGAACCTATCCGCCAAACCTAAGAGCTTGCTCGAACAAGCACTGCTTAAAATTGACACATTAGAAGAGAAAAAACTCTGGATTACCCATGAAAAAGAACATTACAGCGAATTATCTTCCATTCTCAAGTGGTTTCTTTCCCAATTGTATGGAATTCACTTATTGGAACGAACCACAACGGAAACCATGCTATTATTGAGAGGAAAAAAACTATCTAAATCCAAACTACAAGAAGTTCACGAGTTATTGGACGCCTCAGATTATGTGAAATTCGCCAAAAAATCCTTTAGAGAGGAAGACCACCTAATATTGACCCAGAGGCTCAGGTCTTTTGTTCTAGAAAATAGCCCAACGCCAGAAAACCATGATTGATTCCATCTACCTTGATTTCTGGAATTATCAATTTTTGGAACCCTGGTGGTTTCTGCTATTACTGTTGATACCGATACAAATATTTTTCCAATGGTGGAAGGTTCGCAAGAGAACTGGAGATTGGAAAGTAAACACTGAATTGTCCCAAAAAACGGAGCAACAACAAAGAACTTTGCAATGGATTCGCAGATTTTTTATGGCCCTTCCGATATTGGCAACCGTATTTCTGGTTTTGGCTCTAGCAAGACCTTTCCATTGGAAGTTGGATCAGCAAAAATTTCAAGAAAACAAATACGGAATCGATATAATATTAGCCCTAGATGTGTCTTTATCCATGTACACTACCGATTTTTCCCCAAATCGATTAACGGTAGCCAAACAAGTTGCATCAGAGTTCATTAAAGGGCGAAGTGGCGATAAAATTGGCTTAGTACTCTATTCGGGAGAGGCTTATACTGCTTGTCCTGCAACCCTAAATTATGATTTATTGTTATCCCGTTTACGCGCTGCAAAAACCGATAATTTAAAACCAGGAACGGCCATTGGCCTTGGCTTAGGCACTTCAATTGCACAATTAAGGGACAAAAATCTCAAATCGAAGGTCATTATATTACTTACAGACGGGAGCAACAACATGGGTAAAATAAGCCCTAAAGAAGCGGCAATGATCGCTCAACAAAAGAACATATGTGTACATACCGTGGGCATCGGAAGTACTAGAAAAGATGCGCCTATCGTAGGTCCTGATGGGGAGGTATTAGACCTTCCAACCGGCGAAATGGATGAGGCTTCGCTTCAAGAAATTGCATCCCTAACAGGTGGACAGTATTTTAAGGCGGATGATGAGACCTCCTTGCGTGAAATATATCAAACGATTGATCAAATGGAGAAACGAAAAATTCAGGAACGAACCGTATCGGCCAATCCGCCCCCCACTCCAGATACCTTTTTAATCCTCTCACTCCTTTCATTGTTGCTGTATGTTTTTATGAACGAATTTGTTTACAAGGATTCCCATGAATAATCAACGTCTCCTCCGTAAGGCATCCATTCTTTCGTTCGGTTGTTCGATACTCATATTACTGCTTTTTTGCGCGGGATTGTCCTTCCTTGGAAATCATGACTCCCCATTTTTTTTCAACGACCCTAACGCTTTTTTTTGGGGAATTTTTCTTCCGATAATTAGCCTGTTTTTCTATTGGAAGTTTTCAAGACGGTTAAAACATACTTTGGCAATGGCTCGGCCGACAAAAAACATGTTGAGTTTTTACCACGTTTTTGCCTATCAAACTTCATTTTTATTGTGCTTTGGTTTCATTGTAATTGCTTTGGCGCAACCCGTTTGCGGAAAGGAAAGCATTCAAGGAAAATCGGAGGCTTCAGAAATCGTAATATGCTTGGACTTATCCGCTTCGATGAACGTCAAGGACATCAACAATGAATCCAGGCTTGGTGTTGCCAAGCGGATGATCAGTGCGTTAGTGGGTAAATTGGAAGGACAGAAAATTGGTTTGTGCATTTTTGCAGGCGAAGCCATTGAGGAAGTTCCTGTAACGGCAGATTATTCTATGTTTGAAGTGTTCTTAGAAGGCATTGAAACCAATTACATCTCTTATCAAGGCACGAACATACCCGAGGCATTAAACCTTGGATCGCAAATGTTCAGCAGTTCTAAAAACAGCAAACTTTTGATACTTGTTACCGATGGCGAAAACCATGAAACGGAAGAAAGTCAAACGTTAAAATTCATTCAACAACAAGGGATTTCATTTCTTGGAATTGGTATAGGCACTCCTGATGGGGGTAAAATTGTACTTGACCCCAACGCGCCTGAAGACGGCTATAAAATCGACAACGAAGGACGACCCATTGTCTCTGGGTTGAATCAAAAATTTATCGAGAAACTAAGTAACGAACTTAATGGAACCACAATTATTGTAGATGAACCTTTTCCAAACATCGATACCCTAATGGAAGAAGTTATACGATTAAAAAAAACAGGTCTATCCAAAATTAATTTCGAAATTCAAGCATCTTGGTACAAATATGCCGCTTTGGGTGCATTGCTGAGTTTAGTTTTTTGGATGTTTATACTAAAATTGGTCAAATAATGCGTCGATTTATTTTAATTTTCATTTTTCCGTCGATATGCATAGCGCAAAGCGCATGGACAGATTCGCTGCAAAAAGGTCATGAACTCTATAAAAAAGGAGATTTCAATCAAGCATTATCCCTTTACCTTAGGTATTCTGAAACTGCAAAAGCAAAGGGTGGAATACAATCCGAAATTGCGCAAACCTTTTACCGGTTAAATCAGTTTGAAAAAGCTTTACAACACTATGAATTGGAATTAAAGAATGCTAAAACATCGAAGGCAAAAGCACAACTGATGCACAACATTGGTAATACCCATTTTCAAAACAACGATATATCTAAGGCCATAGAGGCTTATGTAGAATCCTTGAAATTAAATCCCAACGACGAAACTACAAAATACAACCTTAATCAAGCAATTCGAAAAAAAAATGAAAATGCATCCAATAATAACCCCAACCAGCATCAGCCATCCGAAAATTCACCGAAAGAAAGCGATAAAAACAGAACATCTCCCGATCCAAAGCAAGGAAAAGGAAAAGATTCTCCCTCCAAAGATGTGAAAAAGCAAGAGGATGAAATGGAGCGCATTTTAAACGAATTAGCCAAGCAAGATGCTCGAAATCGAAAAAAAATTCAAGGTAAAGGAACTGGATTTGATGAGCGAGTTAGCGAAACAACAAACAAAGATTGGTAATGAAACGTAAGTTCGCGGCAATATACTTCCTTTTATCCTTGTGCACTCATGCTCAAAAGGATTACGTTACCGTGGAAATTGACCGGAAAACTTGCACTGTTGGTGAACAAGTTATGATTACGGTTCGCTCGAATATTTCAAACAACAATCCGATCATTTATCCACCTGAATTCGTCCAAGGAAATGCTACAATGAGTGGACTGGAACAATCAATTGACTACAATTCAGGTAAATCAAAAACCATTTATTATAAGAGTCAATCCGGCTATTTTAAAAAAGCGGGAAAATTCACGATTGGGCCAGCTTTCTCAAAGAAAAAACCCAATGTCCAATCGAATAAAATAACCGTTGAAGTCGGCAGAGGTTCATCCCCATCAAGTTCATATAATAGTATTTCTGTGCCTCAATCAAAAACCGCATTTGGGGTGATTGAAACCCAAAAGGACCGTTACTACGTTGGTGAACCCATCCATATCAATGGCGCCGTATATTCAAAAGTTTACCCCACTAATCTGCTAGATATTGCTCCTTTTGAGTTTGAAAATTCGTCGGATTTTCAGCCTCTCGATGAGAAAACCTATGATCAAATCATTGACAAAAAGATGATAAACGGCCAAGCATATTTATATTTTAACTTCCTTCATACGCTGTTATTCCCGAGTAAAACTGGCAAAATTACCTTTTCCCCCTTCAGGCTCGTCTTAGTGGATAATTTCGAGCGAATTCCTGTTGCTTCTAAACCAAAAACTATTGAAATCCTTCCTCTTCCTGCGCCTACCCCTAATAACTACCACGGATTGATTGGTGAATTCTCTATAAGTCATTCAGTGGATGGTTCGCTACTAAAAAAAGGAGATGTTATAACGCTTACTATCAACATCGAAGGGACGGGCAACATGCACGAAATGACCACCCCGCATCTTACCCTTCCTAAAGGGGTTTCGTTGTTTGGAAAACCATCGTTACAATCCAATTTCACATTAACGGATAAGGGAGATGAAGGTAAGTTAGTAATACAATATTTTATTCGATTAGATCAATCAACTCCACCGATTATTTCACCTCAGAGTTTTGCTTATTTTGATGTAAAGAGCGGTAAATTCATCAATTACACTATTGACCCGATGAGCGGGAACGGAAATGCATCACAAACCAAAGCTTCAACCTTAAAAGTTGTACGCTCGAAAAATAAGGATAGCGGAGACGCAATAAATTCGATTTCTAATGCATCCCAATGGATCGTTGCATTTATTTTCTTGCTAGGAATTGGAGCAATATTTTGGTTTATAAAACGAAAAAAATTGCAGAAGCCGCTGACCGCGAAGCCAACCGAAAAAACTATAGATAATCAACGGTGGAGGCAACAAATTCTCGATAAAATGAACACGGCTCAACACGCGAAAAACCTCAACGAATCAGAAAGGATACTCTTCGAGGCCTTATCCTATTCCTTTAAATTAAAGGCCTCCACAAAAGTGGAATTAATGAGTCTACTATATCATAAAGACCTTCTGCTCCACAACGAATTAGCATCGTTCAATTCACGGTTTAATAACTCAATTTATGGAGCGAACTTTAACGAAGATACTAACGAGCAATTATTGAGCGAAGCAGCTTCCTTGCTTCAAAGAATATCGAATCTTTAAACTACCGAAAAACAATCTCCGTCTCGAACCGCATAAACCTCCGGTATAATGGTTTGCGCTTCCGATTCAAAAAGGGAAATGTCATCATATCTAGACGAAAAATGCCCGAGTAATAATTTTTTGACTTGAATTTTTTGAGCCAAAACGGCCGCGTCTTTGGCAGTAGAATGAAAGGTATCGTTGGCCCTATTCTTCAAATTATGTAAAAAAGTTGACTCATGATAAAGCGTCGTTGTTCCCAACAAATAACTCGGCAATTGACTAAAGGGTTTGGTATCCGAACAATACGAATATATCCTTGGATTAGGTTTTGGCTTGGTATAATACGTAGCTTCAATCCATCTGCCATCATTTAATCGAAAACTGGTACCGGTGGCTAATAATTTCAAATGCTCTTTTGTCAGACCAGCGTCAAGAACTCTGTTCATGTCCAATGAAAATCGCTGCCATTTTTCCTCAATACTAAACCCGTATGTTTCAATGCGATGCTGAAGTGGAAACGCTGATATTTTTACTCCTGCATCTTCAAAAATCACCTCTTTTTCGCTCGTTTTGATGGCAATAAATTCATAAGGAAACGAAGGATGAGTTTGGCTTGCATTGAACATTGCATCCAAGATAATTTGTAAACTTGAAGGGCCGAATATTTTAATCCCTGCGGTTCTCCCTAAAAGACTCATTGTACTTAATAGTCCAGGTAATCCATAAAAATGATCCCCATGTAAATGGGAAATAAGAATCGTATTTATGCGCTGTATTGGCAGGTTAAATTTCCTCAATTGCAATTGTGTTCCCTCACCGCAATCCAATAAAATTAAACGATTATTGCACAGAAGCAATTGTCCGGAAGCATTACGAGTTAACGTCGGAACTGCGGCAGCACTTCCTAGAATATGTACCTTAAAGTCATTCAAGGTGCTTGATTGCTTCTTCTTTCGAAAGATAAACCTCAATTACGCTGGTTAGCTGGGCTATTTCTAACATCTTTTGGACCATCGGTTGAACACCAATTAATCCAAACTTGCCATTGGTATCTTTGCAAAGACGATTGGCAACTAAAACACTGCTAAGCCCCGAAGAATCACAAAACTTGGTTTTTTTTAAATCGAGGATAATCCGATTGTGGCCCTTTTTATGTTCAAAGATGAAAATGCTCTTTAACTCTGGTGAACATTGGGTGTCTAATCGTTCAACGTTGGCTTTAATAATCAGAACCTTACCTTGATTTTCCGTTTCAAAATTCATTTCTTTGAGTTTCCTCAAATATATCAAAATTAACGTTCAATTTGCGCCGCCAACAAATAAATAACCGCCATTCGAATCGCCACACCATTTTCAACTTGATCAAGAATAATACTATCCGAACTGTCCGCAACTGAAGAACTGATCTCAACACCACGGTTAATTGGTCCCGGATGCATAACGATGATGCTTTTGTTTAAAGATTCCATTATTTCAGAAGTCAAGCCAAATTGAAGGGCATAATCTCTTAAACTAGGGAAAAATGGACTGTCTTGGCGTTCCAATTGTATTCTTAGAAAATTCGCGGCATCACACCAAAGTAAGGTCTCTGTGAGGTCATGGGACACTTTAACTCCTAAAGAATCAATTCCTTTTGGTATCAAAGAAGAAGGACCACAAACCAATACTTCAGCCCCTAATTTTTGTAGGCAATAAATATTGGACAAGGCAACTCTTGAATGCAAAATATCGCCTATAATTGCAATTCGTTTACCGTTCAATTCCCCGAGCTTTTCCCTAAGAGAAAACGCATCCAATAGCGCTTGGGTAGGATGTTCATGAGTTCCGTCTCCTGCATTGATAATTTTAGCCTTGGTATGCTTGGAAAGAAATGAGGCTGCTCCAGGCGAAGCATGACGCAAAACAACCATATCCACCTTCATCGCTATAATATTATTAACGGTATCAATGAGGGTTTCTCCTTTCTTTACGGAGCTGTTGGAGGCGGTAAAATTAATGACATCGGCGGATAACCTTTTAGCCGCTAATTCAAAAGACAAACGAGTTCTTGTTGAATTTTCAAAAAAAACATTCGCAAGAGTTATATCTCGTAAGGAAGGTACCTTCTTAATTGGCCGATTGATCACCTCTTTAAAGGATTGTGCTGTTTGGAAAATCCGTTCAATATCGTCTACCGATAAATTTCTAATACCAAGTAAATGATCTACACTGAGACTACTCATGCGTTTGTTTAATATAAAGTTCAACCCGATCTTCACCATCGATATTCTTCCAGCTCACCTTTACCCTTTCATGATTCAAAGTATCTACTGATTTTCCAATATAATCCGCCTGAATTGGAAGATCTCGTTTAAACCTCCGGTCGATGAGCACCAATAATTGAACTTGAATAGGACGGCCAAACGTTAAAAGAGCATCCAATCCAGAACGTATAGTTCGTCCTGTGTAAAGCACATCGTCCACCAAAATCACCTTTTTATTTTCGATGCTAAAATCAATATTGGTTACGCTGGGAATTAAAGGAATTTCTCTTCTCCGAAAATCATCCCTATGGAAGGTTATATCGAGGTTTCCACAAATTGGAGGAGTTGGAAGAATTTCTTGGAGTTTGTCCAGCATTCTGGAGACTAAATGAATTCCTCGAGGCTGTAAACCAATTAAGACAGAGTTTGAAAAATCAGCGTGTTGTTCCAGTAACTCATGGCATAACCTTGTTACGGTCAAATCAAATTGTTGCGGATCGAGGATAACCTGTTTCTCCATGCTCCACAAAGATAACTAAAATTGCGGTCAATCTAGCTTTTGCAATAACACCGTTGAATAAGCTTTTATGGCTGCACCGGTGCCAAATGAATCCACGGATTCGTGCGTTGTTGCTTTAATGGAAATACAATCTTGAGAAACGTTCAATATTTGAGCAATAGTTTGCTGCATCTGTGGAATAAACGGGTTTAATTTGGGCCTTTCTAAAATGACTGTAGAATCAAGATTAACAAGGAAAAATCCTCTTTCTGTAACAAGAGAAAAAGTTCGTTCCAGTAAAATTTTCGAATCAATATCCTTAAAAGCAGGATCCTTATCCGAAAAATGAAAGCCAATATCCCTGAGATTTAAGGCGCCAAGTAGTGCATCACAAATGGCGTGAAGTAATACATCCGCATCAGAATGTCCTAAGGCCCCATGAGAAGAGGGAACCGTAACTCCCCCAACAATAAGAGGTCGATTTTCTACTAACTGGTGTACATCCACACCAAAACCGATGCGAAGCTGCATTTATTGTTCGGTTGAATTCACCGGTTTATCGCCGAGGTACAAGCGCAAGGTAAACCGCAAGGTGTTTGCCAATGGATTCTGCCGACCATTGAGTGAAGCCAGATAGGAGAAATCAATTCCGAACATGTTATATTTCAAAGACGCTCCTAAATTCAAATACTGTCGATTTCCTTTATTGCGATTCTCGTAAAAGATTCCTGATCGAACAGCAAAGGTTTGATTATACCACCACTCTACCCCACCTGCTATATTTATCTCACTTAACTCCTCCTTAAGTTTGGAGCCTTTCACCACCTCATAAGTGCCATCACCGTTTTGAATATAGTCGCCATTTTCATCTTTGGCAACAACCCCTGGTGCATCATAAAAAGATTGCAACATCCCGTTAATTACCCCCACATCATTACTTCTGCCTGAAAGCATCACTACCTGACCATTTATATTGTCATAAAACGCAGGTGTCGGAACTAAAAGTCGTTGAATATCTAAAGAATAGGTAATCGTGTTATAACTGTCGTATTTTGCTTGGATTGCGTTACCGATTTTCAAATTCATCGGAATAAAATCCCTTTTCGCCAAAACTGAATAGGCCACTTTATTCCCTATATTATTGAGGGTGGTAGCGAAGGTATAAGTAGCATTCGTTTTACCCAATTTAATGCGGTCGTTGAAGTAGGTGAAAGATAAATCAGCCGCGCCAACCATACCGGGTTTGGTCATTACCCCAGCAACCGTCAATCCTCCTGTGAGATTCGAATAGGCAAACTTTCCATTAACGCCAATGCTTAATTTATCCGAAAGTTTAAATGCATAACCTCCCGTGACCTCAAATTCATTCGGCTTATCGTCTCGCAAAACATTACCCGATGCATCGGTAAAGGTAATTTCACCTAAGCTGAAATAGCGCAGTGCACCAGCAATGCTGTGTTTTTTGTTAATGCGGAAATATCCCGATAGATACGATAAATGCATATCGTTCGTTAATTGCCTTAGCCATGGCGTATAGGATAAACTTAATTCGGATGATTTTTCAGCAAAACTCAACGCAGCGGTATTCCAATAAACGGAAGTGGCACTTGGACTCAATGCCGTCCCTGCCTCGCCCATTCCACCGGCGCGTGAATCAGGGGTAATTGCCATAAAAGGCAAGGCGGTAGTAATCGTGTTTAACTGTAAATCATTTTGATTTGTGCCTTGCGCAAAAACAACTTGGAATGATACGATTCCAAGAAATAAAAGAAGGAAAATTTTCATAGTGTACAATCCAAGGCGCTAATATACGGAAATCATAAGGGTTTATTGTAAATTAATTCAAGATTACCAACTTTTGTGTTTCCTCTGCCTTTTTACCCTCTTCATTCTGATAAATCAACCGATAAACGTAAACGCCGTTTGCAAGTTTGTCGCCAAAATCATCCTTGCCATCCCAGAATATTCCGCGAATGGTAAATCCACTTGTTACGGCTTTTTCCTGTATCGTTTTTACAAGTCTTCCGCTAACCGTGTAGATTTGTAGCTGAACATCTAAGGAACTGCAAGACTGATTGTGTTCAAGTAAGAACTGGGTAGAAATTGAAAAAGGATTAGGATAATTATAAAGCCGTTGTACCTTTGGGTCCTCCTTTTTTCCAACGGTAAAATTGAGTTCAACTTCCGAAGAGTTGTTATTGACATCCCAACCTTTGATTAAAAGACGATGGGGACCTTGTTCTAATTCGGAAAAAAGGTATTTCAGACTCCCTTCTTGATAGGTATCCATACCTGCAACGTAGTAATCGTTTAATACGATGGGTTCGGCTGTATTTTCATCTAAAATGGCCGTAATGTCATGACCAATACCGTTTCCAACGGTATTTATTCCACTTTCATCGTAAAACGTACAATACAAGACGGGAGTGGCATCTGAAAGTCCACCATCAATGAATTGATCATCGTTCAAATAGGCTGTTATTTCAGGGCCTACCGAATCTTTGAGGGCATTTGGGTTAATTCCACCAATCAAAAAAGTGGTGTCAACCCCTATTGCATCAAGGTTGGACGAAAATGCATAATAACTCAATTTTCCCCTTCCATAGGCAAGGGCAATATCCTTCGGAATAATAAAACTGAATTCAAACATTCCCTGGTTAACACTCGCCTTACCTCGGTATAAAATATTTCGCTGTTCTTCATAGTTAATAATTGGTGAACCAGGATCCTGACCCAAGGTTTGTCCTTGCTTTACTTTGTCAAACATGGTAGGAATAATTGTTCCGTTAAATTGACTCGCCAATGCTCCTGATGCGTCCGTGATATGGCCTTTAACGGTAACTTTACTCAAGGCCTGCAGGGTATCCAGAAAACTGATATGCATTCCATTGATGCTATCGGTTACGACATTCCAATGAGGTAAGGCCAACCTTAAGGCAGGGTCGCCAATCAAGGTAAAACTTCTTTTATTATCCGAGGAAAGTGCTGCATTTTTGGTTAGTTTGGCAATATCTCCAAATCGCCGAGGTAATCCGTTAGCCTCACGATCAAATGCCTGGTTAAAAAAAGCTAGGCCTACGCTCGTATTAACTCCAAAAAAAACAGATCTCGTAGTGGTCATTAATGCGATGGCACCACCTTTTGGATTCAAGGAAACCCATTCGCCCGCCGAAACCCTTGAAGGGTCATCGAATTTTGTGAACTCACACGTAGCGGAAACGAAAAGCGTTAATGCATTAATGTTTTGCCATGCTTGTATTTGCGGTATGGTAACAATCCGTTCTTCTGCAAGCCCCACTTCCCCACCATGGCCAACATAATTCGTTACCAAGGCACCGCGCGTAATTCGATCGTTAATGGCATTAAAAACGTCTGGATAACGTTGTCCGCCTGCAGATACTTGTTGCGGATAACTGTCCGTGTACAATTTATCCACGTTTAATTCTCGATGGTTATCTTTTAAAATCTTATATTGAGGTTCCGTATCGTTTTTAATGAAGTATCCGTTTTCTTCGTCATCGGCAATTTGAACAATTTTAGTTCTCCAGTCACCGAAAGTACTATTGGAATTATTATCCAAACAACAATTGGAATTATTGCCATTAAAAAGGTTAGAGCCGTTTAACAGGTAATGTTCAATTTTATCCACCTGTTCTTTCGCTTGACTTGCGGTACTCGCTAAAATCCTGCCTATTCCTATGTCTAATAAATCACCATCGTTTAAGGCCTCGTTATCGTCCAACATGCCGAAATAGTCATCGGTTACAAGCGCTGAAATATGGTTTTCACTGTTATCTACTTGAAACGTTAAAATGAAATTATTGTTATTTGCAACTCGGTCTTTAGGATCGTAGGTGCCATCTCCAAAAAGACATAAATAACGCAACATCTTAGTGCCATTTTGCAACGAACGGTCGTGAAACATTTTAGCCATTTTGCGGATGGCCGTAGGATCTTGTGCGCCCGAACTGAATTCGTTGAACACGTGATTTACGTCGACTACCTCAACCTCAAGCCCTTGATCGCGGTGCAAATTGGCAAGCCGTTCTGCTTGTTGTTTAAAATCGGGGTGTGTTACAATTAGATAATCGATTTGCGGAAGCGAATGGAGGTTTTGATTTTGTATTGCGCCTATGGGAGTTGGGGATAAAAAAGTACTTCCGTTGCTCGCAACGAATTCTCGATAAACCTTCGTGCACCAAAAATCCAAGGAGTTGCCTGCATAAGAGCCTTTTATTTTTTTAGGATTGTATTTATCCGATAGGTCCCAAACAAATCCAGTTGAAGGAAAAGAAGTTATAGTGTATTTAACCACTTGATTGCTGTCCGTTTGCGTTAGGTTCCTAAAGCCAAATTGCGATCCTATAAAACTTAAGTTTCTCCTGCCATTGATAAGGATTCGATCGAGATAGGTTAACGTAGAGGGGCTATTCCGTACTATATTAATTTGCATAGGCACGTTGGCGCTTGGATTATTCAGTGTAAAATTGACAACCGACCTGTTGAAATCGTAGGGAGCTACCGGTAGGGTCGTTTGAAATAATTGCACCCCCCCAACACTGTATTTTTGAGCAGTGCCTGAGCCAGTAAGGGCATTTGAAGCTAGAGAAACCCTAAATTTCAACGGAGTTGATGCCTCAATGGAAGGAATAGCGAAATTGAAGCTGCGGGTGAGCTCAATGTCGAACAATTCACCGTACCATCGCTTTCCTCCACCAACCAAAGAAACGAGATCGTTCTCGTATACTTCTCGATAATCATAGCTCGTAAATTGGGATTGTTCTGTTCCCGCTGACCAATCAACCTCTTGAATGGGTTTAGGGTTTGCTAAATCCTTCGAGATTAATATGAAATAGTACGATTTGTCGGAGTAAGGATTTCTTCGTTGTTCAAATTCAGTGCTTCCATTCGGATACCACTGATGGGGACCAAAACCGTAAAAGAGCAGGTAATCTCCATCATCAAACACTCCGTCGGAACCCCCAATAACCTGAACGGCATTTTGCGCCAAATCATCGACATAAGGGATAGAATTTAATTCTGGTAAACTTCCTTCTCCGTTGCCAAAAACATGAATGTGATTGGGGTTAAGACCTTGTGTATTGACCCCCAAGGAGCTTAACAAAGCCTTGTCGATTCTATGTACCCCATCCACTGAAACGCCAATTTTATACCAATCACCTTGTGCAAGTACAGATGTTGCAGCAAAATCTTTTTCAACGGGTTTGGGCGGAATACTCGATAATATTACTCGGAAGGATACCACTTTTTCCAACACACCATCTTTGTAAAAATACGGCTGACAAACTACCGTCATACGGGGTTCAAATCCCTCACGAGTAACACGAGCATCTAACTCAACCGAATCTGAGGCCTTGAAACCTATAGACTCCAGGTAGATTTGCTCTGATTTACTTATCTGTTGTGAAGAAATTAATTGAACAGCGGCAGTGAAATTCACCGATTTGAGCTTTTCAATTCGACTGAATTTTGGAATACCATTAGAAGGAATATCATGATTGATTGTAGGTACGCTGTATTGAATGCCGTTGTTCATCAGGGGCACATTGGGCGTCCAAGGAATGGTGTAATTGAATTCTTGAGCTTCAAAAGATTGGATGCCCCAAAAAAACCAAACGAGGATCACTAAAAAAATGCGTATTCGAAAAGCTATCATTGTTTGCAAAGTTAAGCGAAACGACAAAAACGGAGCTTCATTTTATTTATTTCAATTTAATTCCGATATTTGTAACCAAGTTAACTTAAATCCGTAGAGGCGAAACGTGAAAAAATTCTTTTCTAACCATATTTCTATTGGTTTTAAAAACCTCGTAATCGCTATATTATTTGCGTTACCAGTATTTGCTGTGGCTCAGGACCCTACTTTCACGCAATTTTATTCCAACCCTTTATACTTAAATCCAGCACTTGCAGGCGCAACGGGTTGTCCGAGGATAACTCTCAACTACCGTAACGAATGGCCTCAACTTACTGGAAACTATGTAACCTATTCCGCAGCCTATGACTCCTATGTCAAAGATATCAAGGGCGGCGTAGGTATTTTAGCCATGTACGATCAACAAGCGGAAGGAACGATTTCCACTACTATGTTGGGGGGTATATATTCTTACAATCTAAAATTGAGCAGAAAATGGTCTTTGAATTTTGGTGTTAGAGCTGCTTATATTCAGAAATATTTGGATTGGGATAAATTAACCTTTGGGGATATGATCGATCCAAGAAGAGGATTTATATATCAGACGGGCGATGTTCCCAGAGGTGGTAGAAGAGGGCTTTTTGATGCCAGTGCAGGTGCGGTTATTTTTGGTAAATATTTTTACGGTGGTGCAGCTTTGCATCACATAAACCAACCGGATGAATCCATGATTTTAGGAACAAGCAAACTTCCCATGAGAATAACCATTCACATGGGCGGAACAGTTCCTATTGGCAGGAGAGGCCGATATACCGACGGGACAACCATCAAACCTGCCATTATTTATCAAAATCAAAACGGTTTTCAAGAATTCAACATTGGAGGATATTTAAACTATGAACGTTTAAATTTAGGCGTTTGGTATCGGAATAAAGATGCTATGGTGTTTATTGTTGGGGTTAAAGCCGACAAGTTTAGGATAGGATACAGTTACGATTTAACGGTATCCAGACTGGGAAATGGCTTAACAGGAGGATCGCATGAAGTGTCGTTTCAAATGGATGTAAAATGCAGGAGAAAACCGAAAAATTTCAGAAAAATTTCGTGTCCATCCTTTTAAAGTGTAACTTAACAACTGAATTGAATTTAAACTGAGTTAAAAATAAGACTATGAAATGTTCAATGATCACAAAAATTTCTCTACTCATTCTTTCCGTGGGGATTTTTTCAAGTTGTCAAAAAGAAACTTCTACTTCAACAGGTTGGGATTATAACAACGTGCAGAATGGAGGTTTTGAAAAGGCAAATTTCGAAGAACAACGAACCGGACCTGGCCTAGTAATGGTCGAAGGAGGAACGTTTACCATGGGCAAAACAGAAGACGATGTTTTCGGAGATAATAATAACCGTCAAAATCGGTTTACGGTATCCTCTTTTTACATGGACCGAACCGAGGTAACCAATTTTCACTGGTTAGAATACGTGTATTGGATGAAAAGGGTGTACAACAGAACCTACCCTCACATCTACAAAAAATCTTTGCCCGACACGAATTGTTGGAGAAATCCTCTTTCTTATCGTGAGAAATTCGTAGAATATTATTTCCGTCACCCTGCCTACCGAGACTATCCAGTAGTTGGGGTTTCCTGGAATCAAGCCAACGATTTCTGTAAATGGCGTACCGACCGTGTTAACGAATACATTTTAGTGGAACAAGGTATTCTAAAATGGCATTTTGCAGATAAAATGGATGAAGGAGGAGATTTAGGAGCCCTTGGTAAAGGTGGGCCAACTTCCAAAGGAAAGAAAGGCGACGAGTTTAGAAATAAACCGGAGAATATGTTCAATACCGAAAGTTATCTTGCAGGCCAATATTTGATTGATAATCCAAAGCAAGATGAAAACGGAAATTATATTGGTAACGGGTACACGCTCGAAAAAGACGGTAAAAAATCAGGTGGTAAAAAAGGAGCAACCGCTCAACCACGCGACCCTTACATGCTCAACGATTATGACCCTGTTAACGCTGAGAGCAACGAGGAAGGTGATGCCTTCTATCAAGGAAAGCGACTCGTAAGAATGGAGGATGGGATTTTACTTCCAAACTATCGTTTACCAACAGAAGCTGAGTGGGAATACGCTGCAACTGGATTAATCGGTAATTTGGATCCTAACTCCGAAAACGTAGATGAACGCCGTGTTTATCCTTGGGATGGCCATTATGTTCGTTACGATGAGGAGCAATTCCAAGGTACCATTCAAGCAAACTTCGTTCGAAGCTCTGGGGATAATATGGGGGTATCTGGTGCATTAAATGACGGTGCAGATGCAACGTGTGCTGTTGATTCCTATTGGCCTAATGATTTTGGATTGTACAACATGGCCGGTAACGTTTCTGAGTGGGTGATGGATACGTACCGCCCAACGACCAGCGACCTCGCTGATGGTTTTATGCCTTTCAGAGGCAACATGTATCAAGCTAAAATGATGGTTCCAGACGGTTTGCACGACAAGTATGTGAAAACTAAGGACAACATTTACGATGTACATGGTATGAAAGAATTTGTCAACGAATATGCGCGCGTGCTTTATGCTCGTCATGGGAACATAGATATCAACTTGGATCGCAAGTATATTGACAACTATTCTGACCAAAACGAGATTACCCGTAGAACGAAAGAACAAAGTACTGTTCCACTTTTCATTGCAGCAGGAGGAGATCCAAGCAAATTGATTGTAAAATTAAACGACTCAATACAACTCGTGAGCAAATACAATGCTGGTAACACGTTAAAAACTCGGCAATGGACCATTCTCGATAATCAAGGTCAAGCCACGAAAAACGGATTTAAATTTTGCATCGATACCGTTGATCAAAAATCTTTTGAAACGAAAGATACGGCTTGGGTTAAGTTTAATCAATTAGGAACCTTTGGAATTAGCTTCAAAGTAACGGATACTAAAGGAACGGCTACAGACGTAAAGTTGGATAATTACATTACGGTAGTAGATCCTAACTCAACCGCCTTTATTAACAGCCAGAAGCAGAAGTCAGGGATTCTTTCTCGTCAAGACATGCGATCTTATCAGTTCAACAGTCCAAGTAACTACTACACTTCCAATGGAAAACAGCTGACTAGTCAAGACAAAGCGCAGTTGGAAGTGTTGGATGACTTAAATGCCTTGTTGGATACCGCAATCTTTTTATACAATAAAGGAAATACGGTAAAAGCTTCAGCTTTCGTTGAAAAAGCCATTTTTGGAAACAACCCAACCACGCCGCTTTTGTACGGTGATTTCAGAACGCAAGCTGAAATGGATGTATTTCTAACCAATGAAGAAAACGGGGACGAAGACACAAAATTAACCACCGAAGCTAGTAAATATGGCGTATGGATGGTTACGGTCCAAGACGATGAGCCTGTTGGAAAATTCGTAAATGCCTTTGGAAACGACTACTTATCCTACAAATTTCCAAATTATGATACGGACCAAAGCATTACCACTTGGTTGATCAACCTCAGAAATGGAATGGTTGAATATACGGTGGAGAGCCGTGGTAAACAACGCTGGAGAAATGTTACGGAAGAAGAGAACATTGGTCGACTTAATTACCGAAAAGATGATTACGTTGATTATCTCGATGGTGATTTGGAATCCTCTATTTTCTATAACAATGCTAAGCGTAAAGAGGATATCAATTCGGGACGCTACAGTGCTAAAAACACCGTATATCAAAGCCAGCATGAAAATCGTGATCTAAACAATGAATTGATCACTTCAAATTCATCGGGCTGGGCAAACACCCTAATTTCCGATAAATCCAAGGTGTATAAAGGTGGTTCTTGGAATGACCATGCGTATTGGTTGTCAGCCGGAAACCGAAGGTTCTTAGACCAAGACAAAACAAGTGCTACCATAGGCTTCCGCTGTGCTATGGATCGCTTAGGAGGCCAACGAAACTTGAATTACAAGAAACGAAAACGGCGTTAGAACCGAATAGAATAAGTATCTTTAGTCCCGCTTTTGCGGGACTTTTTTATGCGGCAATTATTTGAACTTTTTTATCAATGTACCGGGATTAGTACCGATACACGAGCTCTTGAAAAGGAATGCATGTTTGTATGCCTCAAGGGAGACCGATTTGATGCCAATGAATTTGCGGAACAAGCGCTTCAATCAGGAGCCAAATATGTAATTTCTTCGGACAAAACAAAGTGTGATGGAATCAGCATTCATTACGTCGAAAACACCTTGATTTTTCTGCAGCAACTTGCCCATCAACACCGAAAAAGATACAAAATTCCGGTTCTCGGAATTACGGGCAGCAACGGTAAAACCACAACCAAAGAACTTATAAATGCTGTGCTTTGCACCGGTAAAAGAGTTTTGTGCACCAAAGGTAATTTGAACAACCACATTGGGGTACCGCTGACCCTGCTCCAACTGCGTCCAGAGCATGAAATCGCCATTGTTGAAATGGGAGCCAACCGACCAGGAGACATTGCCGAACTTTGCGACATCGCGGAGCCAACCCATGGGATCATCACCAACATAGGTAGGGCTCATCTGGAAGGATTCGGTTCCTTTGATGGGGTGCTTGCCACCAAATTGGCTTTATATCGTTCTGTTTCCGATCAGGAAGGTACTCTTTTCGTGAATGCCGACGATGAATCTTTAACACTCCATTTACCGAAATTATCTCGTTCGACCTATGCCATTGAACATGATGCAGAAGTTGTCGGGACCCTTGACGAACTTAATCCATACGTTTCCTTTAGCTATAAAACCCAAGAAGGCACTTTCGGACCAATTCAAACACATTTAGTTGGAGCCTATAATTTGTACAACTTTTTATCAGCCGTATGCATTGGAATACACTTTGGTATTTCGCATACCCAAATCGAGGCTGCTTTAAGCTCATACATTCCATCCAACAACCGTTCTCAAGTACAAAATACCGAAAGAAACACCTTAATTGTTGATTGTTATAATGCAAATCCGTCCAGCATGTCCGCTGCACTTACATCGTTTAAACACATAGCAGCCAACAAGAAATTAGCGATTTTAGGGGACATGTTAGAATTAGGGGATGTAGCGCACGAAGAACATAAGGCTACGCTCGAATTTTGCCAAAATTCAGGAATAGCATTCCTTACCATAGGACATGAATTCGGCCTGTGTTCCAGCGAGAACCACTATGAAAACGTTCAACTGCTTTTGGACAGTGGGTATTTGGCCTCCATCCATGAAACCACCATATTGGTAAAAGGTTCTCGAGGAATAGGTTTGGAAAAAATCGTAGCCTTTCTTTAGCCGCCGTACTGCATTAAAAACGACTTCAGGAAAGTATCCAAATCACCGTTCATTACACCTTCCACATCCGATGTCTCTGTTCCAGTACGTACATCTTTGACCAATTTATAGGGGTGCATCACGTAGTTTCTAATCTGAGAACCCCACTCTATCTTCTTTTTCCCTGCCTCAATTTCGCTGCGTTTTTCCATTCGCTCACGCAATTCCAGTTCGTATAATTGAGATCTTAACAACTGCAACGCTTTTTCCTTGTTCGCTAACTGGGAACGCGACTCGGAATTCTCAATGATAATGCCTGAAGGGGCATGTCTTAAACGCACGGCAGTTTCAACCTTGTTCACGTTTTGACCTCCTGCTCCACCGGATCGAAAAGTCTCCCAGGTAATATCCGCAGGATTCACATTTATTTCAATATTATCATCCACCAATGGATAGACATATACCGATACAAAAGAGGTGTGTCGTTTCGCGTTGGAATCGAACGGAGAAATACGTACTAATCGATGTACACCATTCTCCCCTTTCAAATAACCGAAAGCAAACTCCCCATCAAATTCCAATGAAACCGTTTTTATACCCGCAACATCGCCTTCTTGAAGGTTTAATTCCGCAATTTTATAGCCTTGTTTTTGCGCCCACATTGTGTACATTCTCGTAAGCATTGACGCCCAATCGCACGATTCCGTTCCACCTGCACCCGCAGTGATTTGTATAACCGCACTCAAAGAATCTTCTTCATTGGAAAGCATGTTCTTTAATTCCAACTCCTCTACCCTGTTGTTTAAAAGTGTAAATTGTTCTTCAACTTCCTCGGTAGAAGCTCCTCCTTCTTTTTCAAATTCCACGAGCACTTGCAAATCGTCATATCCCGATTGTATCGATTTAAATCCTTCTACCCAATATTTTAAACCTCGAATAACTTTCATTTGCGCCTCGGCTTTCTTGGGGTCGTCCCAGAAAGAAGGGTCCTGAGTTCGCAATTCTTCTTCGCTCAATTGTTGCGTTTTTTCAGCAATTTTAAGATATGCAAAAATCTTTTGTATTCGTTGTTCTAAATCCTTGTTTTGTTCACTGGTCATGGGTACAAAAATACAAAACTTAGAAGCTTTCATTGAGAATCATTTCTTTATATTACTTTTGTGAAAAAAGTAATCATGAGCGTACCCACTAATTTAAAATACACCAAAGAGCACGAATGGATTCTCATCGAAGGAGACGTGGCAACCATCGGAATCACCGATTTTGCACAGGGAGAATTGGGAGATATCGTTTACGTTGAAATTGAAACGATTGGTGAAACCCTAAGTAAAGAAGAGGTTTTTGGTTCTGTAGAGGCCGTTAAAACCGTTTCTGATTTATTCATGCCCGTGAGCGGTGAAATCCTTGAATTCAACGAAACTTTAGAAGGAAATCCAGAGGCCGTTAACAAGGATCCATACGGTGAAGGATGGATGATTAAGGTTCGTGTTAGTGACCTTGGAGAAGTGGATAGTTTAATGGACGCTGAGGCTTATCAGAGCCTTGTAGGTTAACAAATTTAAACAGCATTAAAAAAGCCCTGACGAAACCGTCAGGGCTTTTTTGTTAAGCGTCTATTTTCGCATATTTGGCGTTTCGTTCTATGAACTCCCTTCGAGGAGGGACATCATCGCCCATCAGCATCGAAAAGATTTGATCGCACTCGGCTGCATTTTCAATGGTCACTTGGCGCAAAGTACGTGACTCAGGATTCATCGTGGTTTCCCATAACTGTTCCGCATTCATTTCACCAAGACCTTTGTATCGCTGAACGTTAACCGAAGATTCGCTGCCTCCTCCTTTTAATTCCATGATTAAACGGTCGCGCATGTCGTCGTTCCACGCATACTCCGACTTATTTCCTTTCTTAACTTGGTAAAGAGGTGGCGTAGCAATGTAGATATAACCGTGCTCGATGAGTTCTTTCATGTAGCGGAAGAAAAAAGTTAAAATCAAGGTTTCGATGTGGGACCCATCCACATCGGCATCGCACATGATGATGATTTTATGGTAGCGAAGCTTTTCGAGGTTTAAGGCTTTGGAATCGTCTTCGGTTCCAATTCGAACCCCCAAGGCCGTGTACAAGTTTTTTATTTCTTCGTTTTCAAAGATTTTATACTGCATGGCTTTTTCCACGTTCAATATTTTACCGCGTAGGGGAAGAATGGCCTGGAAATGGCGATCTCTTCCTTGTTTTGCGGTTCCACCTGCAGAATCTCCCTCAACGAAATAAATCTCACACATGGCGGGATCTTTTTCCGAACAGTCGGCCAATTTACCGGGTAAACCGCTTCCTGCCAACACATTCTTACGCTGCACCATTTCGCGTGCTTTACGAGCCGCATGACGAGCACGAGCGGCAAGGATCACTTTCTCTACGATTAAACGTGCCTCGCTTGGATGTTCCTCCAAATAGGCGCTAAGCATTTCGGAAACGGCTTGAGAAACTGGGGCCGTAACTTCACGGTTACCTAATTTGGTTTTCGTCTGACCCTCAAATTGAGGCTCTGCAACTTTGACAGAAACTACTGCCGTTAAACCTTCTCGGAAGTCATCTCCGTCAATTTCAATTTTCTCCTTGGCTAACATTCCGCTATCGGTCGCATATTTCTTCAAGGTGTTGGTTAAACCTCGTCGAAAACCAGACAAATGCGTACCGCCTTCATGGGTATTAATGTTGTTCACATAGGCTTGAATGTTCTCCGTGTAGGAGGTATTGTAGGTTAAAGAAACTTCTACAGGAATACCCTCTCGTTCCCCTTCGAAATAGATTACGTCGTTGATGAGCGCTTCTCGATTTCGGTCCAAATACTGCGCAAATTCTTTGAGTCCTCCTTCGGAATGGAAACTCACTGAAAACGCTTTGCCGTTTTCATCTAAATTACGTTTATCCGTCAATGAAATCGTGATGCCCTTATTCAAAAAAGCCAACTCGCGCATACGAGCCGCCAGGGTATCGTAATTGTATTCTGTATAATCGAAAATGGAAGCATCCGGTTGAAACGTTACCTCCGTTCCTGTTTCCGTGGATTCACCAATGATTTGCACATCGTACAATGGTTTACCAATATTGTATTCTTGACGGAAAATTTTCCCTTCTCGTCGTACGGTCGCAATTAGTTGGGTTGACAAGGCGTTCACACATGAAACACCAACACCGTGCAAACCTCCCGAAACTTTATAGGTGTCTTTATCAAATTTACCTCCGGCGTGAAGCACCGTCATTACGACTTCAAGCGCAGACTTCTTTTCTTTGGTATGCATGGCCGTTGGAATACCTCGACCATTATCAATTACGGTAATGGAATTGTTTTCGTTAATATAAACGTCAATTTTATTGCAGTAGCCTGCCAATGCCTCATCGATGGAATTGTCCACTACTTCATAAACTAGGTGATGTAAACCTTTCAATCCTACATCGCCTATGTACATTGCAGGGCGTTTTCTTACCGCCTCTAACCCTTCTAGTACTTGTATATTATCTGCTGAGTAATTATCTCTTTTTTCCGCTTCGCTCATGTGTTAACTTCGTTTTAAAATCCATTAAAAAATCGAAGAACAAAAATAGCGAAATAGTAGTAAAAATTCGGCGTAAAAAAGCCCTGAAAGCCTTAACTTATCAACAAAAACTTAACGTAATTATTTCGTTGTAATCCAAGAAATAACCGATGGATCGTCGGGCTGGGTAGACGGATCGATTACCTTTACTAAAAACCCCTGCTCATCAATCAGGTATTTTTGAAAATTCCACTTAACATCGTTGTCTTCCAAACCGTTTAGGTTCTTGGAGGTCAAGAATTTATACAAGGGATGCATATCGTTTCCTTTCACTGAGATTTTGGACATCATTGGAAAACTCACCCCGTAATTTTTCGAACAAAAGGCTGAAATTTCTTCGTTGCTTCCGGGTTCTTGGCCCATAAAATTATTGGCAGGGAATCCTACGATTACAAAGTTATTACCTTGATAGCTTTTGTACATACTCTCCAAGGCCTTGTACTGAGGAGTTAAACCACATTTTGAAGCGGTGTTTACCACCATGATTTTTTTTCCCTTGAGGTCTGCGAAAGAAAACGGCTTTCCATCAATATCGTTGACTGTAAATTCGTGAATGGATTTTCTCTCCATTGGGGTAACTTCCATACTATTCGAGGTGCTTTTGTTTCCCTTGCTTGTGCCGCAGGCAAGCAACGAAAGAAAAATTATTGAATATAAATAATGCATAAGTTGTTTTAACAAAAACAAAATATAACAAAAAAGGTTTAAGTCCGTTCAAAGAGTATGCGATTTTTTATCCTATTTATTCTCCTACAACCTTTCCTTCACAATGCTCAGAATTATTCTATTAGCGGAACGTGGCATGGCGTATTGGTTGATACGAATCACATCATGCGCAATCCTTTCGGGATAATTCTAGAAATCAAAGCATTAACCGGTTATGCAAAGGGAATTCTACGATTGGAGACCGAAGGTAATTTTACACAATTTGAGGTACAGGGCCCATACAAGAATAAAAAAGAATTTCAACTCACTTCGGGGAAGTCCGCGATCAAAAGCAGTAAGAATTTTTCCATATCGCCGTTTTCCTTTCAATACCGTTTTGATGATTCGAGTGAATATGTCATCGGGAACATTACTACAGCGGATGGCCGTATTTCAAATAGGGTTTTTTACTTAGAAAAATGCGAAGAGCCCTACGAGATGGGAGGATCAATTTTATTAAATCCGTCATCTACCTATGATTTTGCAGAACGGGTTTCTGAAGGAATTCCATCCAAATCAAAACGCATAAAAGAGCTTTCAAAATTCGAATTCAATGCTGTGCTATTTGCAACAGGTGAATCCAACATCGAAAGCACGTACTTCAATTATTTACAACGTTTAGCTAGGATATTAAAAAGCCATAGCGATCTACGAATTAAATTAATTGGCCATACGGATTCCGATGGCAGTCAGCAATACAATGAAAACCTCTCCAAAACACGCGCATTTAAAATTCAAGAGGCGCTGATTGGATATGGCGTTACGGCTGATCGAATGGTGATAGAATTCCGCGGTGAAAACGATCCTAGAGCAAGGAACACGGATTTAAACGGAAAACAGCTAAATCGACGGGTTGAGTTTGAATTTCACTAACTCATGCGGTTAATTTGTTCCGTTAAGAGCGAGATTTTGTGCAGCGCATCTTTTTCTTTATTCCTTTCTATTTCCACGACTTTGGGTGGAGCCGAAGCCATAAAACGTTCGTTGGTCAATTTTACTTGAACTGATTTCAAAAAACCCTCCGTGTACGATAACTCCTCTTGTAATTTTGTTTTTTCGGCCTCCATGTCGATCATATCCTCAAAAGGAATAAAATACTCTGTTCCTTTAACAATGAAGCTGTAGGCATTTTGCGGCTTTTCCACTTGCATTACAAAGGAGGAAAGATTCGCCATTTTAACCACAACATGATGGCAAACTAAATTCGAAGTTCTGGAGGAAATTAAGGATAATTTAATTTTTTGAGCAATTGCTTGTTTTTTTCGGAAAGAGCGAACAGCTGCAATGACCTCAAATGCCTCATTCATGACCTGAAGAGTGGATTCATTTGATTCACCTACCGTTGGCATTGAGCTCACAATCAAATCCTCGCCTGGTTTGCGTTCGCGAACAGCATGCCACAATTCTTCGGTAATGAACGGCATAAAGGGATGGAGTAATTGCATTATTTGTTCAAAAAACAGAAGGGTCTTTTCCTTTGTTTTTTCATCAATGGGCTGCTGATAGCCTGGTTTGATGATCTCGAGATACCAAGAACAGAAATCATCCCACACCAACTTATACACCTCCATAAGTGCTTCGGAAATTCTGAACTTATCAAACAAGTCGTTTTGCAATTCGAGTGATGCATTGAGTCGCGCATGAAACCAATCAATCGCCCAAATCGAATGTTCTGGTTGGTCGAAATCTCTAACTTCCCATCCCGCTATTAAGCGGTAAGCATTCCAAATTTTATTCGCAAAATTTCTTCCTTGTTCGCATTGAGAAGTATCAAAAGGCAAGTCATTTCCAGCAGGAGAGGAAACCAAGATACCCATTCGAACACCATCTGCACCGTACTGATGAATCAATTCTATAGGATCCGGTGAGTTGCCCAAAGATTTGGACATTTTTCTACCAAGTTTATCCCGAACAATCCCGGTAAAATAAACGTTTTTAAAGGGAAAGGTTCCTTGATACTCATACCCAGCCATCACCATTCTTGCAACCCAGAAAAACATAATTTCGGGCGCTGTAACCAGGTCATTGGTTGGATAGTAATACTTAATTTCCTCATTATTAGGATTTGTAATTCCCTGAAAAACGGAAATCGGCCATAACCAACTGGAGAACCATGTGTCGAGTACGTCTTCATCTTGACGAAGATCGTCAAAGGTAAATGACGGATCTTTCAACTCTTGAATCATTTGCAGTGCTTCCTCTGCCGTTTCTGCGACCACGAAATCATTCGTTCCTTCTCCGTAATACCAAGCAGGAATTCGATGTCCCCACCAAAGTTGACGAGAAACACACCAATCCTTCACATTTTCCATCCAATGGCGGTAGGTATTTTTAAATTTGTCTGGATAAAACCGGACTGTGTCATCCAGAACATGATCCAAGGCAGGCTTCGCTAAATCCTTCATAGAAAGAAACCATTGCATAGAGAGCTTTGGTTCAATTACTGCATTTGTTCGCTCAGAATACCCGACCTTATTCAGGTGATCTTCTGTTTTCACCAAATACCCTTTTTCTTGCAATTCTTTCGCCATGAGTTTTCTTGCCTCAAAACGATCCATTCCTTGAAAATGAAGTCCATGATGGTTCAGCGTTCCATTTTCATGGAACAACTCAATGGACGATAGATTGTGCTTAATTCCAAGCTCATAATCGTTGATATCGTGAGCTGGCGTAACTTTAAGACAACCCGTACCAAATTCAGGGTCTACATATTCGTCCGAAATCACAGGAATTGTCCTCCCTGACACAGGTACCAGAACAGTTTTACCCACCAAATGACTGTAACGAATATCGTTCGGATTTACGCAGATTGCAGTATCTCCTAAAATAGTTTCCGGCCTAGTCGTTGCAATAACAACCCAATCGTCTTCTGTGTCAGCGATTTTATATCGCACATAAAATAAACGTGAATTTACTTCTCGGTAAATGACCTCTTCATCGGACACAGTCTTTTTCTCTGCTGCTGGCTCTGCTGCTGGCTCCGGCATGTCTCTCGATGCTGGTGCTGCTTCCGGTGACATCTCTTCTCGCGCAGCAGCTACTATTCCGA
>JAIXRC010000061.1 GCA_027485415.1 Cryomorphaceae bacterium
TTACGAATCAACAAGGAATACAAGAACTTTACGGCAACGGGTGCTAATGGCGGCAAGCCCATGTACGGATGGTCGATGGATGCAATTGCCACCCAATTGGGAGCGCAAGACGCCTTGAAAGATGCCTTGAAAATGATCAACGTGGTACCGAATCCGTATTATGCTTACTCGGATTATGAACGAACAAAACTCGATGCAAAAATCAAAATCACGAACTTACCCGAACGCTGCACCATCACCATCTATAACGCACAAGGGAAACGTCTAAGGCAATTCAAAAAAGACAGCCCGATTACTTATCAAGACTGGAACCTATGCAACGAAGCCAATATTCCGGTATCGGGAGGAACCTACCTCATTCACGTTAGCGTCCCGGAGGTTGGGGACGTGGTATTGAAGTCCTTTGTGGTAATGAGGGTGCCGGACTTGGAAAATTTATAAGGGTAAACTGATCCGAAAGGTGGTGCCTAAGCCAAGTTCACTCCGGAGTACAACGACTTTTCCTTTGTGGTAACTTTCAACAATGCGTTTCACTAAAGATAATCCTAAGCCCCATCCGCGTTTCTTGGTGCTGTAACCGGGTTGAAAAATCGCATTAAATTGTTTCGGCAAAAGCCCCTTTCCCGTATCCTCTAGGTCGATGTGCACCCATTTTTTGGATTGGGAAAAGCGCACCTTGATTTTTCCTGAACCTTCCATGGCATCTACTGCGTTTTTCGTGATGTTTTCGATCACCCATTCCATCAACGCTGGATTATGGGGGACGAGTATGGTTTGACTCTCGGTTTTTTCCACGGTAATTTCAACCTTTTGTGAAAGCCTAGGCTTCAAGTATTCAATAATATGGTTTACGGTTTCCAAGATGTCTGCATTTTCCAACTTGGTTTCAGAACCGATTTTAGAAAACCTATCGGTTACGTTTTCTAACCGCGCAATGTCCTTGCGCATTTCAGCCAAAGACTCAGAATCTACTTCCTGGGCCTCAAGAAAGTCGAGCCAAGCCGAAAGGGAAGAAATAGGAGTGCCTAATTGATGAGCGGTTTCTTTGGCCATACCTGCCCATACCTGGTTTTGCTCAGCACGACGAAAGGTTGAAAAAACAAGGTAACCAATAATCACAATCAACGCTATTAACGCCAGCTGAAGGTAGGGAAACCATCTTAATTGTTTCACTTCTGGGCTTTGGTCATAAAACAACCATTGAGCGGTTGAGCCCAGATTGATGCGAATGGGGTCATTGAGCGCAGAAAACTCGGTTAATTTAGCCAATACCTCTTGATTTGAACCGGGTAAGTTGGTCGCCATGACCTTTTGTTGCAGGGAGTCCACTAAAATCACGGGCATGAGGCGGGTATCGCTGATTAGATCCTGGTTGAAGGTGTTAATCAAGGAGTCGCTTTGCTTTTTCAACAATTTTAATTGCACCGATTCATCGAAAGCATAGGTCATTTCAAATCCCTTAAAGACTTCGATGGAGAAAAAGCGACCTTCCTTAATCCAACGTTGCGCTAAACCTTTAAGGAGGGAATCTTTTTGTTTTTCTCCCGATTTCAAGGGTTCCAAAACGACATTCTTCGACTGAGAAATTTCACCTCGGTCGTCCAACAGTATGACGGGAATATCCTTGTTTCCATTGATGATGCTCATGGCAAAATCAACGTCTTGGTTGGCCCCAAGGTTGGTGGGATTCAGCAAAGCTTTTTGAGCGGAAACTACAATTTCTATGCGCTCACGTTCTTTTTGCTGAAGCGACATAAAGGTCTGGCGGGAAAACCGAACCAA
The DNA here is from genome assembly GCA_027485415.1 of Cryomorphaceae bacterium. Classification (GTDB taxonomy): domain Bacteria; phylum Bacteroidota; class Bacteroidia; order Flavobacteriales_D; family Crocinitomicaceae; genus UBA952. Next base: position 1,783 of record JAIXRC010000061.1, read on the forward strand.
TTCCGCTTTCTTTTGAATGGCTTGAGCCCATTGCCGTGCTTTTGCCGTTTCCTTCACCGCAATTTTACGCACCATCGCATTGGACACCCATAAAGAGCCACCAATAATACACAATGCCAACACTAATAGGGTGATCTTCCACCGCTGTTTGTTGGAATAAAGATTCGATGATTTATTGCGCATTCGACGTTGCCAAAAGGGTTTCTAAGGTATGACAAACTTTTTGATGGTCAAAGGCTGCAACGTGATTTCTCAGCGCTTCGGCGTCGATCTGTGGAGAGTTAGAAGCCATTTCATCCATTGCCCTAGCTAAATCTAAAGGATTAAGGGTTTCGAAAAGGATGCCGAATTTCCCTTGACCCAACAGCTCAGGAGTGCCTCCTGCATTACTTCCGATGACGGGCACACCAAAAGCCAATGCCTCTAAGGTTACCATTCCAAAGGTCTCCGCTTTGGTTGCCATAAGTAGGGCGTCAATAGAGGAAAAAAATACGTCCATCTCCTTCATAAACGGCCGGATAAAAACACGGTCTTTCACCTCATATTGTTCGATTTTTCGCTCCATATACTCCAAGATGTTCTCTTGTTCGTTTTTGGTGGGTTCGCCTAAAAACACGAGATGAAGGTTCTTGTTTTGGGCTAAGTTCAAGGCCTCTAGGGCAAGAAGTTGACCTTTTTGAGGGTCAAAGCGTCCTGGTAAACCAAATAGGATCGCGTCTTGCGGCAGGCTTAACTGCTTGCGCGCAGTGGTTTTTTTCAAGGCATTAAATCCCTTAAGGTCTATACCCGAGGGTAGGTGATGAATTTTCTTTGGGTTGATGCGGGTCATGGAACGAACCTGCTGTGCCAATCCTTTGAGCGGGCAAAACCAATAATCCAAGTAAGAAAATCGGAGGGTATGAAGCAAGCCGCGTTTAGAGACGCCCAACTGCATTTCCATAAAATAACAGGTAGAAATCGCGTTTCCCATTCTTGATTTTAGGGTAGCTATGAGGCTCATGTCGCGGTTATCGCGGATGAAAACATGGCTGATAGCCTGTTGCTTGAACAAGCGAGCAAGTTGGAACGCGGCCTTCCAAGCAAAGTATTTGGGTTGATACGTAATGGAAGTGCAAGGCAGGTTAAATTGTGTGGCCTGAAGGAAAAAAGGAGTCCCTTCTGGGGCGAACACCCTTACTTCATGCCCCCTTTCTTTCATCCATAGAGCATTTCGCAGATGGTTGAGTTCCAATCCTCCCCAACTTCGTGAGGTACACAAATAGGCGATGCGCATTGCATGCAAAATAACGTAATTTTACAGCAACATTCGTTGAACCATGAAAAAACTGTCCTTGGGTTGGATCTTTCTTTTAATAATGATTGGCATTGCTTTGCCGTTGTTCACCCTACCCATCAACCTTTTTCCGGGTGAAATCACCTATCAGAAAGGAATAAGTACCTACACCATTACCGAAACCAATTTAAGCTTGAGTTACTTTATAGGTCTCGGGCTTAATCCAGGGGACCTTGACGATGTAGCTTCTTTTCGGTTGAGCCTTGGGGGTTATGCCTTGGCCTTGTGTTATTTAGGGCTTTTACCCGGAGTTATTACCTACAGGATTTACCTGAAGCGTCAAAAGAAATCATAAGGATTTTGTCCGTCCGCCGTCGACTGGAAGGTTTATACCGTTAATATAAGAGGCTGCATCGGATGCAAGAAACGCCACGGCGGCAGCCACCTCCTCCGGTTGAGCAATGCGTTTCATCGGAGATTCTTGCCCCATGTCGTTGAAAATGGCTTCCAAGGTCTCTCCTGTTTTTTGTGCTCGTACCTGTGCAATTTCTTCCAAACGCCCCGTATGGGTAGCCCCAGGTAACACATTATTTACCGTGATACCGTATTGACCCAATTCATTGGCCATGGTCTTACTCCAATTGGCAACAGCGCCTCGGATGGTATTGGACACCCCTAAATTGGCTAACGGTTGTTTAACGGATGTTGAAATAATATTAATAACACGCCCAAAACCTGTTGCTTTCATACCCGGGATCAAGGCTTGGGTCATGATGTGGTTTCCAATAAGGTGTTGGTTAAAGGCCGTCAAAAATTCTGATGGGTCGGCATCGACGATAGGGCCCGATTTTGGACCCCCGGTATTGTTAATTAAAATATGGGCAACATGGCCTTCAGAAACCCAAGATTGAATCACTGTTTTAACCTGTTCAGGTTGGCTAAAATCCGCCATTAAAAAAGCAGGTTGTTTCCCAAACTTATGTTCCAATTCGGCGTGGGTTTCGCGCAATCGCTGTTCATTTCTTCCCACCAATACCACCAAGAATCCTTGGGATGCCAGCTCAAATGCGATGGCTTTTCCGATGCCCTGGGTACTTCCACAAACCACGGCAGTTCTTTTGTTTTCCATGAATGCAAAGGTAATAAAGCGCTTAAAACTTGCATAGTTTACCAATTTATTTATCTTTGACTACCATCAAAACTTACCTTATGAAACATTTTTTACTGTTTATCTTTGCTTTTAGCTTGGTTTTTAAAGCCCAATCTCAATGTACCGCCGCCTTTCAATATCCTGCAAACACCCTCACCCCAACAAGTGCTTGGAGCAATATTGATCTCTGCAATTATGCCGGTGAATATGCTGTAATTAACGTGGTCGCAGGCAACGTGTACGAATTTTCCACCATGGGAATTCATGGATCAACCATTTTATACGATACTGAGTTAACCCTTCGAAATGCCACCAATGCGTTAATTGCCTACAACGACGATTACCAATTAACCACCCAATCGTATATTTCATGGACAGCAAGCTATACCGGTACTGCCCGCATTCACTTGCACGAATACCCTTGCTTATCCAATTCCACCTGTAGCAACATACGATTCAAAGTTACAGCCCCTGTAGGGCCTGCTCCAGCCAATAACAACTGTGCAAACGCCACTCCCTTGACCCCAAGTGCGGTTTGCAACTTAACGAACGGAACCACTGCGGGCGCAACGGAAGACGCGATTCCGGACCCGAGTTGTGACCCAGGCACCATCAACGACGTTTGGTATAGCTTTAATTCAGGGAATTACACGAGTTTGAACCTAACGGTTAACTTGGTTTCAGCCAACTGGATTGGCGTCGAATTATTCACAGGTTGTGGAACTTTAGCTCAGAATACCACCCTTGGAGGTAATCCTGGAAATTGTGACTTTAATACCTCAGCACCGAATCCTACAGTAATATCAGGATTAACCCCCAATACCAATTATACCTTCCGATTGTTCACGAATGTTGATTACGACATTGCAGGTTCCTTTACGACCTGTTTAACCACCCCACCCCCGCCAACCGTTACAGTGAACAGCTCAAGCATCTGTGTAGGACAATCGGTAACCTTAACCGCAACGCCATCTTCGGCGGGCGGGACCTATTTATGGAGCAATGGAGCAACGACTCCATCCATCACTGTAACGCCGAATGCAACCACCACCTATTCAGTCACTTACACCAATAACGGTGCGGGTTCCGGATCAGGTACAGTGACGGTCAATCCCTTACCCAACATCAACGCCGGAGTTGACCAAACCGCATGTCAAGGTGCCAATGTTACTTTGAACGGAACAGGAGGAAGTTCTTACACCTGGGATAATGGTGTGAGCAACGGAGTGGCCTTTGTTCCGAATGCCACCACCACTTACACCGTTACTGGAACGGATGCCAACGGATGTACGAATACAGATCAGGTTACGGTAACGGTTGCTCCCAATCCATCCATTACCGGTTCAACAACCTTGTGTCCGAATACCACATCCCAGTTAACCGCCAATGCGAATCCCAATGCGAACAATCCTTGGGTATCCAGCAACGCGGCGGTAGCGACTGTATCCAATACGGGACTGGTAACAGCCGTAAGTTTTGGAACGGCTACGATTACCTTTACCAACAACAACGGTTGTACGGCTACCACCACTCTTAATGTCACTAACCCAACAGCTCCCGCCTTTAATCCAATTGCGGCAATATGTTCGGGAGGCAACCTTACTTTACCAGCAAGTTCCACCAATAATATCCAAGGAACTTGGTCTCCAGCGGTTAACAATACCCAAACCACTACCTATACCTTTACGCCATCTGCTGGACAATGTGCAACCTCCGCAACGTTAACTGTAAACGTCAACGCTTTACCCTCCATCAATGCAGGTCAGGACCAAACCGTTTGCCAAGGTGCCAATGTTACCTTGAGCGGAACAGGAGGAACCTCCTACACTTGGAATAATGGCGTGAGTAATGGAGTAGCCTTTGTTCCGAATGCTACCACCACTTACACGGTAACCGGTACCGATGCCAACGGGTGTACCAATACAGACCAAGTGACAGTAACCGTTGCACCCAATCCTACGTTGACTGGAAATACGGTTATATGTCCAAATACAACCGCCCAGTTAACGGCCAATGCGAATCCTAATGCGAACAATCCTTGGGTATCCAGCAACGCGGCGGTAGCGACTGTATCCAATACGGGACTGGTAACAGCCGTAAGTTTTGGAACGGCTACGATTACCTTTACTAACAACAACGGATGTACCGCCACTACGACCATTAATGTTACCAACCCAACGGCGCCCACCTTCAATTCGATTGCAGCTATATGTTCGGGAGGCAACCTTACTTTACCAGCAAGTTCCACCAATAATATCCAAGGAACTTGGTCTCCGGCGGTGAACAACACTCAAACTACCACCTACACGTTTACTCCATCCGCTGGACAATGTGCCACCAACGCAACGCTGACCGTCAACGTCAACGCCTTACCCTCCATCAATGCGGGTCAGGACCAAACCGTTTGTCAAGGTGCCAATGTTACCTTGAGCGGAACAGGAGGAACCTCCTACACTTGGAATAATGGTGTGAGTAATGGAGTAGCCTTTGCACCCAATGCAACAACCACCTATACCGTAACAGGAACCGATGCCAACGGTTGTAGCAACACGGATCAAGTGACGGTGACTGTTGCTCCCAATCCTACGTTGACCGGAAACACGGTTATTTGTCCGAACACAACTTCACAGTTAACGGCCAATGCTAACCCAAATGCCAATAATCCTTGGGTTTCGGGCAATCCGGCCGTTGCAACCGTATCCAATACGGGATTGGTAACAGCCATAGGGTTTGGCACAAGTACGATTACCTTTACCAACAATAACGGATGTACGGGAACTACGACCATCAATGTAACCAACCCGATAGCACCAACGTTTAATCCCATCGCAGCGGTTTGTGCGGGTGGTAACATTAGCTTACCTATTGCTTCAACCAACAACGTACAAGGAACTTGGTCACCGGCGGTGAACAACATCCAAACGACCACCTACACGTTTACGCCATCTGCCGGACAATGCGCCACCACCACCCAGGTTACGGTTACGATAAATCCCAACCCAAGCATATCCGGAGGCGGGAACGTTTGTGTTGGAAACACCCTTCAATTAACCGGCAGCGGTGTTCCGGCGGCGAACACGCCTTGGGTATCAGGAACCCCCGCCATTGGGTCTGTGTCCAACAACGGATTATTTACTGCGCTTTCGGCGGGAACGAGTGTAGTAACCTACACGAATTTAGACGGTTGTTCCGCTAGTACAACGGTTACCGCCCAAGGAGCTGTGAACGGGGCAGTTCAACAAGTCACGGCTTGTTTAACGTACGTGTGGCAAGGCCAAAGTTACAGTCAAAGTGGTACCTACACCGATACCTTGCAAACCGTCGCAGGATGTGACTCCATTGTAACCTTAAATTTAACCATTAGCAATAGCATTACCGGGCCAACGACGCAGCAAAATTCCTGTGAACCCTTTACATGGAATGGACAAACCTACACGCAAAGCGGTACTTACACGTACAACACCACGACACAAAACGGGTGCGACTCTACGGCCACTTTGGTGCTTACCATTGACGCTGTACCAAGCAACGTTCAGGTGAGTTTAAACCAAGGAACATTTACGGCAACGGGACAAAACGCAGCCACTTATGCATGGTTGGATTGTGCCGCCAATGTGTTAATTCCCGGTGAAAACAGTTCCTCGTTTACCCCAGCAGTAAGTGGTTCTTATGCTGCGGTAATCAGCAATGCTTGCGGTGCGGACACCTCCAACTGTGAACCCATTGAGGTGCAAGGCTTGGCAGAAGGTGTTCTTTCGAAGGTTACCATCTTACCGAATCCAACCAAAGGTCAGTTTCACGTAGAATCCATGAACGATGTAATTGAATCCATTACTATTTATAACCTAAGGGGTGAGATACTGAACCAATTTACGGTACACGCTGAAAGCACATCCGTGGATATTCAGGACTATGCTAACGGTTGCTATGTTGTGAAAACGCTAACCTCAAAAGGCAGTAATATTTCACGAATCATTAAAAATTAATCCACCGTAATTTATGGTAAAAAAGAGGGCTTGTCCCTCTTTTTTTTTTGAGCCTTTAATCTCTGCCAATAGACCGATTTTCAGCCAAATAGGCTAATTGTTAATTTTACACTTTGTTTGGTTTAATTTTTTGTTATCTTTGGGCGCGAATTTTTTTTTAATCTAAAGTTCTTATTATGAAAAAGATACTACGTCAGTTATCTCATTTAGCAGTTTTTGCTTTTGTACTTGTCATTTCTCCTAAAGCGTTGGCAACAACCTGTCCGAATGCCATTGTACTTACCCCAGCCTCTTTACCTATTATTAACCAACCAGTGGTTTGCGGCGCAACAGACGACATTTCATCGGCTTCAGTTGCAGCGTCAGTACTAACTGGTGGATGCACGAACACCGCTTATTATGGTGGATGGGAAGCGCTGTATTCCTTTACCCCTAGCTCTACCGGACAGTATGATGTGAGCTACAATGGACAGACATGGACCAGTATATTTGTGTTCAATGGATGTCCAACAACTGGCGGCACCACTTGTGTCGGGGGCATTGCGAGTTCAACTGGTTCAAAATCAGTTACTGTTAACCTTACTGCTGGCGTTACTTATTATATCATGTTCGACACCTGGCCAACTCCACAGAGCCCATGCCCGGGGAGTTTTTCACTTACTCAAATATTACCGAACGTTGCTACTGCAACAGCTATTGGTGGATTATGGTCAAGTCCTGCAACATGGGTTTCTGGCATGGTGCCGAATGCCGCAAGTACGGTAATTGTACCTGCAGGTTCCATTGTAACCGTAGACCAAGTAACGAACATTGCCTCATTGGATGTTTCAGGTATCCTTCAATGGAATGCTACTTCCAATGCAATGACCGTATTAGGTAATATTACGGTCAATGCGGGGGGTAAATTTTTACCCTATACTACCTCAACCGGAGGAACAACGGGAATTGCTATCAATGCTGGAGGGGATTTTATTAATAATGGATATTGCAACTTTTCCGCCGGTGCTTCTACTGTTAACTTTTTAAATTTCAATGGAAGCCAGCAAGTTGGAGGTAGCTTAAACCAAACCTTAGGTGGTACGGGCGTGTTTGAAGGCAATGGAGTCAAAGGAATAATCCGTGGCCTTGCATTTCAAACTACGGGTACCTGTACAATCAACACCGCACAAGATTTGATTGTCAATGCGGAAATCGCACACACTAATGGAACCTTAAACACGAACGGTAAACTTACCTTAGATAACACTGCTCAATGCTACGGTCAACCCATTAATACGCAAGTTTCTCATGTTGCAGTAACAAACATGGGTGCGACATTAAGTGCTGCGCCGGTTGTTTGCGGCGTGGCGGTAACGCCTTACGCAAGCGGTGCGGTGGCTAATTTAGGCACCCGCTATTTCTTTGGAAACAATGTCTATTTATGTACTGCAGGAGGCACCTTCAATGCAACTCCTCCAACTTCGAATACTCCCAATGCGATTTTTGTCACGAGCGGTCCAAGCCTTTTGTACATTGGAACCTTAGGGACGCTAGGCGCTAATGTTCCGTACAATAGTACCCTCAGTTTAACTACTCCTTATTTCTATGGTGATAATTGGTATCAAGCGATAGCCACAACCGCTACTACTACAATGCCTACGCACGTTGCTGGAACCGTGGGTAACTTCCGTTACTTAGGTCCTGCAGCGAAAGTGAGCGTAAACTTTGATGCGGTTACCCAAACCGTTCGTAGCTTAACCATTACCAACGCAGGAAGTGGATGGAATAGTGCCACTGCGCCGGCCTTGGTTTTCAGCCATGGAGTTACTGGAGCAACAGGAACGCTTCCCACAGCTACTCCTGTGGTTCTTTATAGCCCTCAAGGCGGAACGGTCGTTCGTTTACAGAAAGCAGGGATTGCCGCATTTACAGGCGGTGTTACCATCAACAGCGATCAAGGTGCGAGCATTGCGAGTGCAGACCCTCAAGCTTCTTCCGGGGTGGGATCGATTTACACAACCAATGGTGGTTTAAACTATACCGTGGCGCCACAGGTTGGATTTACGGGTCCTACTGCTCTTAACTTGGTGACAAATCAAGGCTCTGGGTACACCGTTGCTCCAACGGTCATTGTTGCGGGTGGAACAATTGCCTCAACAGGTACCACACCTACCTTCACGGTAACCATGGCACAAGGAAAAGTGGTTTCAGTATACCTAACTGGAGGAACTCAAACATATTCTGTTCCTCCAACGATTACTTTATCCACAGGAAATGCGACTATCGCATGGCCTGCCAACTGTTGGCCGGCAGCAACCGCAAACATTGGTTCTAACGGACAAATCACAAGCTTCACGGTAACCAATGCTGGTTATGGTTATGTAGCTCCACCTACCGTGGGTCTTGGTGCTACTTCAGGTACTGCTGCAGGGGGTACTTTTACTACGGTTGCTACGACACCCATAGCACGTGTTGCACTTTATAATCTAACAATTGCCAATTTTCTTCCTACTACCACCTTGGTAACCCAAGCTGACGTGGCGGATGTAATCCCTCCAACGCGAAAAATCAACACCCTTACCTTAAGTACCGGTGGTTTAGGTCTATCGCTCGCGAATAACTTGACCTGCTTTGGAACTACACCATTATCATTCACCGCAAGTCCGAACGGTATTGGAAACATTTTAGCTCTCAATGGCAACACCTTAACTACCACATGGAATACCTACGTACCATCGGCTTTTTTAAGTACGTTTGGGGCATCGAACGCTTACTTGCAAAATGGATCCATGGCCTTGTACACAAGAGGTGGTGGTACCCTTGGATTGACGTATAATTTCCCCTTTAGCGCAACATTTACCACAATGACAGGTAATGGATCTGGAGGAGTTTCCACAGGCTCCGATTTTACTCGCATTGTTGTTACGGAAACGGGGGCTCCATCTAACCTTGTAACCAGTGGAAACGGCTTATCGTTCGGAAACCGTGCCTTCCGTTTGCAAGGATTTACTACAGGTGCTACTCCGGGAGTATCTGGAATCAACCCTACGGTAACCCTACGTTACAATTCACAAGACGGACTTACTTCAACCCAAGATCAAACCTTTGTCAACCAGGCCGCTACGCTAACAGGTGCATGGAACGTTGTTAGTGCCGCTTATGGTGTTGGTGGAGCACTTCCTGCTACCGGACAAATAGTGACCCCTACGGTTGCTCCTGGACCGGTGCTTCTTGACGGGGATGATTTCTTTGCTTGGGGAACAAACGCTCCAACCATTACCAACGTATCTCCTCTTACGCTTTGCGCAGGTTCAGGACAATTTACCATCACGGGAACCAATTTATCCGGTATAACTAACGTGTTAATTGGTGGTACTCCGGTTGCCAACTTTACCATCATTTCACCAACTCAGATTGATGCCTTTGCAGGTTTAGGAACGAACGGTGTAGTAAGTGTTGTTAAGAACGGGGCGACATTCAACGGAGCTCAAGTTGTGACCATTAACGCTTCACCCGCAGCTCCAACAGTGGCCGCTCCAAACGCGACCGTTATGTTAGGCGTTACCGCTACGTTTAACGCTACCGGTAGTGGGGGAACCTTCAGCTGGTATACTGCACCCTTTGGTGGTGTAGCGGTTGCAACGGGCGCTTCGTTTACCACACCTGCAGCGTGTGCAACAACATCCTATTATGTTGCGGAAAACAACGGTGCATGTGAAGGCCCTCGAACCCAAGTAACGGTAACAGTTACCCCTATCACGTTTACCTCTTCTGTACCGAATTTATGCGGTAACGGTGGAACTATCACTTTAACGGCTACACCCAACGACCCATCATTCAGTTTTGCATGGACTTCCGATCAAGCATCAACAAGTTTCGCAACACCAGGAGCGATTTCAACCACGGCTGCACTCAGCCAAACTTCGAGTATTTTTCTTGCTACCACGGCGAATGGCTGTACCTATAACTCTACACCTATTTCAGTGGGAGTTTATGGATTCCCTGCCATTACACCGTCGGCAACGCCAAACGTTCTTTGTGACAGCGGTATGGTAGCTTTGGCAACAGGCATTACCCCTGGTAATTTCTCGGCTATATGTATTACTCCAGTTGCAGAAATTGCTCCAGCAAACACAACCTTTTTAGTAACCAATGGAGTTGCAACCGTACCCCAAACCTCTGGAGGACTTGACGATGGTGGATGGGGAGCGATTCCGATTGGATTTAACTTCAATTACTTCGGCACAAATTACAATACCATCAATGTAGGCACCAATGGTGTATTACAGTTTGGAGCGTACAACGCTGCTGCTCTTGGTGATTTTACTATTGGAGCGCTTCCGAACGCCTTAGACCCTACCAATGCCATCTTTGGTTTTGCTCATGACCTCATGTGCGGTTTTGCAGGGGCAAACCTATCCTATTGGACTTCCGGCATTGCTCCAAACCGCAAGTTTGTTGTAAACTATCAAGTGTTCCCGCTTAGTAACTCCACGTTACCTGTGAATTTCCAAATTATTTTAAAGGAAACAACCGGTCAAGTAGAAATCGTAGCGACGCAAGTCTTGTCTACCGGAGGTAAAACGGTCGGTGTGAACAACCCAACAGGAACGATCGGAGCGGCAGCGCCTAACTGTAATGTGGTTCCCAATTCTGCCAATTACTGGCAAGCGCAAACGGCTACCATACCAGCAGCGAACCCGCAAGCATGGAGATTCATTCCACCGGTAAACTATACCATTAACTGGACGGTGAACGGTGTTGGAACCCCTGCAGCTGGTCAATTAAACGGAGTTACAGTGAATACCCCTTCCACCAACCAAATGACGTACGCTACTACACCGTATCAAGTGTACATCCAAGACCCTATTACAGGATGTTCTCAAGTATATCAAACGCCTGTAACCGTAAATACTTCGCCAAGTGCCCCAACTGCAACTAATAGCACACAATGTGGACTTGGAACGCCAACCGCTCAAGTTACCTCAACTGCTGGTGCCAATGGTAACGGTCAATTCTTTTGGTTCAACGCAGCCAACAACGGAACCTTAGTGCAAACGCCTCCGAACGGGGTCTATACCACCTTCTATTCCGAAAACTTTAACGGTCCAACCATCGCAGCTGGTGGAACTTTATCAGGATCTGCAAACCTTGTGAACTACCCGGGACAACTTCAGCTTTTTGATAACCTACTGAATCAAATCGGTGGTGTTACCGTAGCTGCCGGGGTGAATGCCACTTCCTTCTTGGTTGACTTTGATTTGATCACGTCCACTGGAGCAGACGGGTTATCCTACAGCTTTGGTGATGATGTTAACGCCAATGCCGTAACGCCATCTCAAGAAAAAGGTTCCGGTTCCAAGTTAAAAATTAGTTTTGACTCATACGGAGCTATGCCGAACGGACAAGGAATTTACTTATTGTATAATAACACCTTGGCTTCCTTTAATAATACCAGCCCTGGTGTTATTGCTTACTCAAGCGATGTGTCCTGGGTGAATGATACGAACCACGTTGCTATTTCCATTGATAACTCAGGAAAATTATCCTTAGCCGTTGGAGCAACAACCATCTTTAACGCAGTTCAACTTCCTGCTGCTTATTTAGCAGCGAATAAAGCGAATTGGGCTCACGTCATTTCCGGTCGAACAGGAGGTATCAGCATGCTAGCCACCATTGATAACTTGTTGATTCAATACGCGAACAATACACCTGGATACACCACAGTGCAAACTCCTATCAACGCAACTACGACGTACTACGTGACTGAACAAGGAACTAACGGATGTTTTAGTGCCTTAACTCCGATTACGGCTACCGTTGTAAACCCAGACCCTATTACCGTAACACCAGGAAATACGGCGGATATTTGTATTGGTCAGAGTATTTCTATCAACGGTTCTTCTATAGCAAACCCAGCCTATACATATTCTTGGGATGCAAACACCTACAACGGTTCCGGATTTAACAGCCCTTTACCCGGAGCTGCACAAACGATTACTCCAACCACCCCAGGATCCTATACAATAACTGTAACGGGAACCAATGGTGTGTGTACTGCTACGTCCAACCTTACCTTAAACGTAAATGCCTTACCGAACATTTCATCGGCAACGGCTGGGCCTCTTGGAGTATGTAACAATGGAACCGTAAACCTTGCTGCCACCAGTTTTATTAGTGGGCCTCAAACTCTTCCGGCCGCTGGATATTGCGCAACGAATAACTCCGGAGGTTCTGGTTCACTAATGAATAATGTGGTATTCAATACCATTTCAAATAATACTTCTGGGTCAAATCCTGTTGGGGCCCCTTACTATACAAATACCAATATAACGACAACTGTTAACGCCGGACAGACCTATCCATTATCCGTAACCATTGATCCAGCCGGTATTTATTCACTTACTACTATTTCTGTATGGATTGATTACAACAGAAATGGTAATTACGAAGTGTCTGAATGGCAACAAGTTGGTTTAAATACTCCTTCTGGAACAACTGCGACCATCAATGTTACCATTCCCGCGAACGCTCAAGCAGGCCTTACAGGAATGAGGCTACGAACCAGAGGTACTACTGCCAACAATGCATCAGATGCTTGTACTTTTATGGGTTCTGGAGAAACCGAGGATTACCAGGTGAATATTCAAATTCCACCGGTTAACCCATTCACTTATACGTGGAACACGAATCCTGCGGCTAGTGGTGCGAATGCCACCACGGTTGCAACCAACCCAGGTCCTGGAAATGTGCAAGTGAATTACATCGTCACGGCATTGGACCCTGTAACAGGCTGTACCAATACTGACACTACCAACAACGTAACATTATACCCTGCCATTTTGCCTCCAACGGTAACCAACAGTGCTCATTGCGGTGTACAAGTGCCGACAGCAACAGCAAACGATGTAAACGGTTTTGTTGGGCCAAATTACAACTGGTATGCTACGGCAGTGAATGCTAACGCATTACAGAGTACCGCCGCGAATACTTTCGCAGGTTTCATTGGTAATACCACTACGCTTTACGTTGCAGTAGAAGACACCTTAACCGGTTGTGAAACGTCTAGTACTCCTGTAACTATTACGGTAACTCCTGGACCAGCTTTAACTTTAGCTGCCTTAGGTGATACCATTTGCGTTGGAGGTACCAGTGCCGCCATTGGTTTAAGCTCCGGAGCCGGTGTTTACAACACCTATTCTTGGACCCCAGCCGCGGGTGTATCGGGTAATGAAATTACAGGTTGGTCGTTCAACCCTGCGGTATCAACCACGTATACTTTAGTAGCCTCTCAGTCGGCTGCCCCCAACTGTAGTAACCAAGATACCTTATCGATACAAGTAGATCAAGTAATTCCTCCTACGCCAACCGTTCCTCAAAACTTGTTCAACATTTGTTCAGGTACGAACAGCTTATTGTTGGCGGCTAACAGCCCAGTAGTTGTAAATACCTTCACGTATACCCTCAACATGATTGACTCATGGGGAGATGGATGGAATGGTAATACTATGACCGTCTTCGTTAATGGAAACCCTATATTAAACAACGTTACGTTTAATAACGGATTTAACTCTTCGTTGACCTTCCAAGTAGCCGCAGGAAATTCCGTAACGGCTCAATTCAACGGTGGAGGTGCTTTCATCAACGAATGTACCTACAACATTACCAATAACAACAATACCGTTATTTTCTCCGGAACACCGGCAAGTGCCTTTGGACCTCCAAACATGGTAGCACCATATGTAGTTCCGGGTATACCTCAACCTAACTACGTTGTAAACTGGTACAACGCTAGCAACAACGGAACGAATATTGGTACAGGAACACCGCTTCAATCGGTTGGAACTTCCGTTATGCCAGCAGCTACCAACGGAACCTATATGTTCTACGCAGGTTTGTCGCTTGGCGCTTGTAACGGTACTACCGTTCCAATCACCGTCAACGTTGCGGATGTTGTAGCCACTGTAACTCCTACTAATACGTGTATTGGACAAACCAACGGTAGCTTTACTGCTTCGAATTTCCAATGTGGAACTGCTCCATTCACGTATTCTGTAAACAACGGTGCATTTGGTGCCATACCTACGAATTTGGCGGCAGGTCCTCATACGGTTATAATCCGTGATGCCAACTTGTTACTGTCTTCAACCTACAATATCACGGTTGGGGTAGATAGCACCATACCCCCTGCTCCTATTGTTCCTCAAAACATTTTCAACGCTTGTTCAGGAACCAACAGTGTATTGGTAGCTGCGAATGCTCCGGTTAACCAAGGGACACAAACGTACACTCTTAATATGTTTGATTCATTTGGTGACGGTTGGAACAACAACACCATCAATGTTTCTGTAAACGGTACTGTTGTACTTAATGGAGCAACTTTCAATAATGGATTTAGCAGCTCCGTGACGTTTACTGTTAGTGGTGGAAATGCTGTTACTACCCAATTTAATGCGATCGGCTCATGGATTAATGAATGTACCTATAATATAACCAACGCAGCAGGTACGGTTATCTTCTCAGGAACACCCAGCAGTTTCCAAGGACCTCCAAACTTGAACCCTGCGCACATTGTACCTACACCTGTTCAACCGAACTACGTGGTGAATTGGTACAATGCAAGCAACAATGGAGCGTTTGTGGGAACAGGATCTCCGTTCGAAACCGTTGGTTCATCCGTGATGCCGAACTCCGTTAACGGAACCTATATGTTCTACGCAGGTCTATCCTTAGGAGCATGTAACAGTGCTACTACGGTTCCTGTTACGGTAAATATTGCGGACGTATCCGCCACCATTACCCCGATTAATGCTACATGTAATGGAGTTGCTAACGGGTCATTCACAGCGACGAACTTTACGTGCGGTACTGCTCCATTTGACTACTCAGTGAACAACGGTGCCTACGGGCCCATTCCTACCAACCTTCCTGCAGGTAGCCATACGGTAGTAATCCGAGATGCCAATAACTTGTTGTCGTCCATCTATAACTTAACCATTACCCAACCGGCTTGGACTATTAATGCTCCGACCGCAGCAGCTAATGGAAGTGCTTGTGTCGGCGACATCTCTGAAATCATCTCCGCTACATCAACGATTAACGGACAAACTCAGGTCGTGGTAGATACGTTCTTCCTTGCTACGAACGTGTTCTTCCCACAAGGACAAGGAGGTACGCAATCCTTTACCCAAAACATCGTCATTCCGGCGGGTGCAACGGTAACAGGAACCGTACTGAGCGTTAATAACGTTACTACTGCTACTGGTGGATGGCCAGGCGATTATACTATTGGATTAACGGGAGCTTCTACTTTAGGAACTACGCTACTTGCGAACGTCAACCAACAAGTAACCAACGCAGGACCTTACAATCAAACACCAACGCTTCTTTCGAACAACGGCGGTAATGTAACGGTAAGTTTAACCAATACATGGGCTCCAGGAACAGGGTTCTTTGGAAGCATTGAATTAATTGTAACCTATTCGATTCCAGCAGCGGCATCCAACATGACCTGGTGGAACTCTCCAATCGCTGGAGCACAAGTTGGATCTGGTTTGAGTTTAGAATCAGTAGGTACTACTGTTCTTCCGAACACGCTTACTCCAGGAACGTACAATTTCTATGCACAAGCAGAGGCCAATGGATGTTCATCTCCAAGCCGTACACTTGTTACGGTAACGGTGAATGCCTTACCTGTTGTGAACGGCGGAAATAACCAAGCCCTTTGTATTGGTCAATCCACTTCGCTTACGGCAACTGGTGCTCCTACCTTGACTTGGAATAACGGAATTTCGAACGGTGTAACATTTACACCGAATGCGACCAACTCATACATCGTAACGGGAGTTGATGCCAACGGCTGTGTCAATCAAGATACGGTATTGGTTGTTGTTAATCCTTTACCATCCGTAAATGGTGGAAACAACCAAACTGTTTGTTTGAACACTCCAGTTGTCTTGAGTGCAACAGGCGCTAGTACGTACACTTGGACCAACGGGGTTACCAACAACACTCCGTTTACGCCAACAAGCACCAATAACTACATTGTTACGGGTACGGATGCCAATGGATGTATTAACTACGATACGGTCACGGTAACTGTGTTGCCATTGCCTAACGTCAATGCAGGTCAAGACTTCGGTATTTGTATTGGTAACGGAGCAACATTAACGGCTACAGGTGCCAATTCTTACCAATGGAATAACAACGTACTTAACGGCGTTACCTTCTTCCCGAACACCACCACCACCTACACGGTAATTGGAACGGGAGGAAATGGATGTTCTGCGCAAGATTCTATCACCGTAACGGTTAATACTACGCCAAGTATTTCATTAACGAATGGCGGAGCCTCTTGTGCCAACGGTAACGTAGCTTTGAACGCTACTTCCAACGGTGCATTCGGTGGATTCTGGTCAACGACGAACGGTGCTGGAACTTTTGCACCGAACGTATCGAACGCAAGTGTTGTTTACAACGCTAGCGTGAATGATCCATCCACAGTAACCTTTGTATATGTTGCCTTCAACCAATGCGGTGCATCGAATGATACAACTACCATCAACATCCTTGGTCTACCAAGTGTTAACGCTGGTGTGGATGCCGCAATTTGTACCAACACGAACACTACCCTTACAGCGGTAAGCAACGGTACGGTCGTATGGAACAATAACATCCTTGACGGTGTAGCCTTCGCTGTTGCAGCAGGCAATACGCAATACATCGCAACCGCTACAGGTGCAAACGGATGTACAAATACGGATACGGTTATCATTACTGGCCTAGCTTTACCTCAAGTTAATGCAGGAAATGACCAAAGCATTTGTGCTGGTGATTTCGCGACCCTTAATGCATCCGGAGCTGTAAGTTATGCATGGAACAACAACGTTATCGACGGAGTACCTTTCGCTCCTTCATCTACCGCGACTTATACCGTAACAGGTACAGGAGCGAACGGATGTAACAACACAGACAACGTTACCGTTACCGTCAATGCTCTTCCAAATGCCGTAGCAGTTGCTGCGGATCCGGTTACCCTCGTGGCAACTCCTGCTGGAGCAACTTATCAGTGGATTGATTGCGCAAGTGGTCAAACCATCGCAGACGCTACCAACGACACCTTAGTGGCAACAGCGAACGGAAGTTATGCCGTCATTGTAACGAATGCTAATGGATGTTCTGATACCTCTGAATGCATGGTGGTAGATCAAGTGGGTCTATTCTTCCCTGAATCTGCAGTCATCGCTCTTTACCCTAACCCTACCAATGGTATGGTTACCCTAGAGTTACCTGCACAAGACGGAGCAGTTGCCCATGTCTACGATGCACAAGGAAAACTAATCCTTACCGTAGCAAATGCTAAGAACGGCGAACAATTCGACCTGAGCAAATTGACTACCGGGGTTTACACGTTCCGTGTTATCTTGAACAACTTAACACACATCGAAAAAGTGGTGAAGCAATAAACCGCTTTAAAAAAACACAACAAAGGCTCCTTCGGGAGCCTTTGTTGTTTAATAGCCCAACCAATGAAAGCGGGTTTTATCCGAGGAAAACTCTAAGGCTGGAAAAGGAAACTTTACGTAGTTTAATGCTGAAACAAACTTATTGAGTTTGGGATGTTTCGGGAAAAGATTGGAGCAATCCACATCCAAAGAAAGGTAAACTTGCTGTCGGGCAGTGAATCCTTGCCAAGTACTTTGGTTACCCACTAATTTGGCATCACAACCATATCCGACGCTTAAGCATAAAAATCCCCAACGTTTTGGTAATGAAGCAAACGCATTTAATGTAATAGACCACCAATAGGTTTGACCATTGTAATCTTTGAGCAATTGATCTGCTATTCCTTTTCCCAAAACATCCGGTCGGTATTGAGCATAAGGACTTCGTCGGAACGAAAATTTCGGGTGAATAATTTGCCTTTGCCACAAAGCTTCTTGGGTTAAATATAAACCACAACCCAAGGAATTTGCCCCTATATCGGGCCATGAAAAACCCCAGCCAGTACTGAAACCATCCATTACTTCAAGCGCCGTTAGGTAGGCAAAAGCATACGAAACCCCCACCCACGGTTTCTTGGTGCCAGAAGACCACTGATGTAGATCATTAATAGACTTCGACAATGCATAAGCCGTAAATCCATGACCCAACTTATCCATTTGCATCCAATTATCCGCATCATTGAACCAATGAAACCCATTGTTTTGATAAGGTTGATACCAAACGCTTTGAAGGGCCACCAATGAACCAGTCCCTACCCCTACTAGACTAGCATGCGTAATTATCTCGCGACACTTCAAGGAATCTTGGGCTTTGTAGGAACCCAAACCCATGCAAAGAGGAAGCACTGCGAAAAATTGTCTCATGTCCCTAAATTAGGAATTAACAAAATAAACGTTGACTATTCATGAGCAAATAATACATTTGTAATAAAACAGCCATGGAGAACCGAAAAGATTGGAACGATATAAAAAGCAACGACAGCTGGTCCATTTTCAAAATCATGTCGGAATTTGTTGAGGCCTACGATCGTATGGCAAAGATTGGTCCCTGCGTGAGTATATTTGGTTCGGCACGGACCAAAGAGGAAAATCCTTATTATAAAGAATCAGTTGCCTTGGCGGAAAAATTAGCCAAACGTGGATACGGAATCATCTCCGGAGGAGGTCCGGGCATTATGGAAGCCGCGAATAAAGGAGCACAGCAAGGAAAAGGAGCCTCGGTAGGACTGAACATCGATTTGCCCTTTGAACAAAACCACAACCCTTACATTGACCCTCAACACAATTTGGAATTCGACTATTTTTTCGTTCGTAAGGTGATATTTGTTAAGTATTCTCAAGCCTTTGTGATCATGCCCGGTGGGTTTGGAACCTTGGACGAATTTTTTGAAGCCATGACCTTAATTCAAACTAAAAAGATCCGAAGAAGACCGGTGGTATTGTTCGGTAGCGACTACTGGAAGGGACTGCTTTCGTGGGTTGAAGAAACGATGTTAAAGAAAGAACATAACATTTCTGCTGAAGATTTAAATTTATTCGCGGTTGTAGATACCGTTGACGATGCGGTGCAACACATTGAGAACTTCTTTGAAAACCACCCTTACAGTCCTAACTTTTAATCCGTATCTTTGCATTAATGGGTAATTTCTTTTTAGCAGTTAAGGAATTCATTATTTCCAAATACTTTCTAAAGCAAATTGGATTAATAATTCTGGTATATCTAGGAATTGTATTAGGTTTAATGTTATTTCTCAGGTATGAAACCAATCATGGAGAGAAAATTGAAGTACCTAATCTTATTGGAAAAAGTTCGGAAGAAGGAAAAAAGATTTTAACGGAATTAGGCTTACAATACCAAATATTGGACTCCATCTATGATCCAAGTAAACCCGTAGGCACAATTGTTTCTCAGCACCCGGAAGCTACGGCAATTTCTCAACTTTTTGTAAAATCCGGGAGAATTATCTCGTTGCGCGTAAGTAAAAACAAAGAGCTCGTCGAAATCCCAGAGCTCATAGGCCGTGAAATTATTTATGTGCGCCAGAGCCTTCAAAGCCGAGGAATTGTGTTTGATATACATTATCGACCGACCAATGAGGCTAACGGGGCGGTATTAGAGGTGTTATTTAAAGGCAATCCAATATCAACAGGAACGAGGGTTCCAAGAGGGGCTCGTGTTCTTCTCATTGTGGGCGAGAAAACGGAGGAAGAAATTGAGGTTCCCAATTTAATTGGATTATCCTTTAACGAAACACGTACTGTACTGGATTCTTTAGGCGTTCCGACCTCCTACTTCTTCATTAATTGCCTCACTTCTTCTGACAGCTCAAGCGCTAAGGTCACGGAGCAAGGCCCTGAATACATCCCCGGTTTTAAGGTAACCAAATCCACTCCATTTACCTTAAAGTTGAGTAACGATCCTCCAAACAATTAGTCCATGCGCATCCTTTTATTTTTACTTTCTCTGGGTTGTATATCGGAAGGTCTTGCACAAGAGTTGTTTTCCGAACAATTTACCCCCCTCACCCGACTCACAAAGCCCAATGCAAAAGAAAAATCTGGGAGTATCGATAGCACTTTTATCTTTGCAAGCGACACCTTACAACTACCCGTATTCGATGATTTTTCAACCAATAAGTTCCAGTTTTTTCAGGGAGCTTACAACGGCCCTGGTGTCACGAGTCAAACCTACTATAGGTTGTTGGATGTTTCCAACAATCAACCCATCCCGAATAATTTGAATTACACCAATCAAATAACTTTCCGAAGAACCTATGACGCAGTAACTGACACTTACACTGATGTGAATTTTCCTTCTGTGCCATTAATTCAAAACAATTTAACCGTGTTCCCCCCGATTGCAACCCCAATTTCGGTTTATCCTCCTTACTTCATCTATGATACGGTTGGAATTCCCGATGTAAGTGATACCGTCTGGATTGCTAACCCGTCTTTTTTTCAAGATTCAGCCATGGTGTTTTTTCAAACCATCAGTGATACCTCGAAAATTTGGATCGACCGTATGGCATTGAGAAACGACCGTTATGGGGTGAATCCTCGTTCGCTTGGAGTTGCTACTTTTGATGGATTGGATGAAGACGGTTATCCCTATCAATTTGGCAGTGCAGTAACCAATTACGGTGACCGCCTGACATCTAAACCCATCGACCTAACCAATTATTCTGCCTCTGACTCGCTTTATTTCAGCTTTTTATACCAACCAGAAGGGTTGGGAGACATTCCCGAAGCGGGCGACTCCTTAGTGCTTGAATTTTATGCTTCAGGCCAAGACCAATGGTTTCATGTATGGGGGGTAGCCGGGTCCGGAATTCATCCATTTCGTGCGGTACACCTCCCATTAACCCAAGCGAATTTTTTAACCGATGGATTTCGCTTTAGATTCAGAAACTACGGTGGACTTAGCGGGTCATTAGACCACTTTCATATTGATTATGTCCATCTTCGTGCACTTTCATCCTACAATGATACCCTATTTAAGGACTTTGCACTCTGTTACCCCGTGTCAAGTTTATTAGAAAACTATACCTCCGTTCCTTGGGATCATTATAAAAATACTGCCTCCAATGTTATGGAAAACGGCCTAGAAATTAAAGTTTATAACGGGAGTAATGCTGCCGAAAACTATCAAAACGGCCAAATTGAAATTCTCCAAGGCGGTGTTCAACAAGGCACGTTCAGTCTCCCTGGTTTTTTGCTTGCTGAAGGGAATATCAATTACAATCCTTCAACCTATTATACTTCGTACCACGACCTTTCTATGGGGTATGAGTTCAATAGATTATTACCCGGTGATTATCAAACTTTCGACATAAAAACGACAGTTTCTGCACAATTCCCAAATCTAATTTCCAATGACTCTTGTTCTTTCACGCAGGGTTTTTATAATTATTACAGCTATGATGATGGTTCTGCAGAAGCCGCTTTCGGTCCTACGGGAGCCCAGTCGATGTTGGCCGTTCATTTCAATGCCTATGAAGCGGATTCGCTTTTAGGGGTTTACTTGCATTTCGTACCTTCCGTAGTCGATGTTTCCAATAAATTGTTTTACCTAACCGTTTGGGAGGATAATAACGGGATCCCTGGAAACTTGCTCTATCAAGACGATGTATTTTCCCCGCGGCAACCAACCTACAATCAGGGTTTAAATAATTTTAATCCGTATTATTTTGCTGGAGGAATTAAAGTGCCTGTTTCCACTTCTTTTTTTGTTGGTTGGAAACAAGTCGACGCCCTTAGGTACAATTTAGGCTTGGATCGAAACATTGATCATTCAGACGAAATCTTCTACAGTGTTGACTTCGGAGGCACTTGGCAAAACCCTCCATTTGCTGGTTCGCCCATGCTTCGCCCAATCTTTTCAACGGCGCTGGATGCTGTGCTTAACCTTACATCAAGCACCGAAGAAAAAAAGTACCGCGTGTTTCCCAACCCGTCCAACATACAAGCAGTAATTGAAAGCCCATATCCGGACGAAGAGGGTTACTTAATTTTCGGATTAACGGGTCAAAAGAACTTTGAAATTGAGGGGAATATCCTACATGTGGAAGGCCTTGCACCAGGTTATTACCTCATAAAATCAAAAATCCACCAACAATTGCCCATCAAGTTTTTACGTGTTGAATAATAACGATGATATTGCAGAACATGACGAGGAGGATTTATTCGAACACCATCGATTTCAGGTAGATCCAGGACAACAAATATTACGCATCGATAAATATTTAATCGATCGCCTTCCTAAAACATCGCGGAATAGAATTCAGGTCGCAGCTCGAAATGGCAGTATTTTAGTGAATGGGAAGGCCGTAAAACCCAACCATCGCATTAAGCCAAAGGATGACATTTCAATTGTCATGCCCTACCCTGTACGAGAACTCAAACTCATTCCACAAAATTTGAATTTGAATGTGCTCTATGAAGACGATTCGTTGCTCGTCATCAATAAACCGAGCGGCCTCGTCGTTCATCCGGGATATGGGAATTATTCTGGAACTTTGGTCAACGGATTGGTCTATCATTTCGAAAACCTACCCTCGCTGCCTCACAATTATTACGGTCGTCCTGGACTCGTGCACCGGATTGATAAAAATACCTCAGGGTTATTAGTTATTGCTAAAACTGAAGATGCGCTAACTCATCTAGCGAAACAGTTTTTTGATAAAACCACTCAACGGATTTATTATGCACTCGTATGGGGAAATCTTAAGGAGGGAGGAACCATCGTTAAAAATGTAGGTCGATCGCCCAAAAACCGAAAAATCATGACTGTTTTTGAAGAAGACTCCGAGGGAAAAATCGCCATTACCCATTATAAACCCCTAAAGAACTACGGAATTGTTACCCTGATTGAATGTCGTTTGGAAACCGGTAGAACGCATCAAATTCGTGTTCATTTGCAATCCATTGGTCATCCATTGTTTAATGACCCTGAATACGGCGGCAATAAAGTACTACGTAGCAACCTTTCGGGGGCTCAACGTGCCCTCATAGAAAAAACACTCTTTTTGTTGCCTGGACAAGCCTTGCATGCGAAAACGCTTGGATTTAAACATCCAGAAACGGGGGAATTACTGAGCTTTGACTCCGACTTACCTGAAAAATTCCAAGAAGTTTTGAATTTTTGGTCAAATACACCTTTTGGAATTTAACGTTTCTTTTCCTACTTTTGCTCGGAACTGCAAGTTTTAATTAAACCTTTTATATGAAGCTACGCCTAATCCTTCTTGTTTGTCTCGGTTTCAGCGTTATCAACTATGCACAAACCAACCAGCCAAAATACATCGCTGAAGCGGTAAAACTGTATGAATCCGGCAAATACTTTGAGGCCATGCCCAAATTAGAAGCTGCTTACAACAAAATGACCAATAAAGGGAAGTCCATCACCGAAAAAGGATCGATGGCCTTTAAATTGGCCGATTGTTATCGCAAAATGGAACAGTACGATAAAGCCGCTCAATGGTACGGTGCGAGCATCGAGTTAAAGTATTACGATGTTGAACCGAAGGTCTATTATTTCCACGGAGAAATGCTTCGTATGACTGGGGACTTAAAAAAAGCAAAAGAAAGTTACTCCAATTACAAGAACAAGCGCGGTAAAGATACGTCCATAGATGTCGAGAGCTTAATTGATAATTGCCGAGAAGGTGCGGCGGTTCATTCAGAGGAATCGAGGTATGATGTTCGCGCGTTGGACAAACTCAATGCTAAAGAATTTGATATGGCCCCTTTTATTTCCGATAAAAAAGAAGGGCAAATTTTCTTCGGAACTCAGCGTGAAGAAGTAGTTAATCCGGCGAGAGACCCTATTACTGGTGAAAAATTCATGGATATTTGGGTAGCGGAATTCGACGCGAAAGGTGAATTTGTTTCGGCAAAAAGTATCGACAATAACAACTTAATTAACACAAAAGACAACGAAGGAACGGCTGTTATGGACCGTAAAGGCAAAACCCTGTTTTTTACCCGTTGTCCATCAGCCCCTAAAAAGAACTTAGGTTGCGAAATTTGGAGTGCCGATCGTTCAGGAGAGGATTGGGATAATGTTCAAAAAATTTCCATTCTGAAAGGAGGCGACTCTATCTCAGTTGGTCATCCGTGCATTACAGCAGACGGTCAGATGTTGATTTTCGCATCCAACATGCCAGGAGGAATGGGAGGAAAAGATTTATGGTATTTGACCTACAATAAGAAGGAAAAAATATGGGATGAAAAACCCATCAACATGGGCCCAAGCATTAATACTGCAGGCAATGAATTGTTTCCGTCCCTTTCTGCGGATGACAGCTTATTCTTCTTCGCAAGCGATGGTCACCCAGGAATTGGAGGTTTGGATATCTTTAAAGCGGTGATTCAATCCAACAAAGCGGACGCCGTAAAAAAATGGGGGAATCCAGCGAACATGTTGAACCCTATTAACTCCTCCGCTAACGATTATGCTCTGACCATCCGTAAAGATCTTAAAAGTGGTTATTTTACCTCAGAACGCTCTAATCCGAAAAACAGAACGTATACCCCCGATATTTATGAATTCACGACTCCTCCCGTTAATTTCGAACTTACCGTGGTTGTATACGAACTTGGAAATAAAAACAAGAGAATTGAAGGAGCAAGGGTAACGGTAAATGAAGTGCAGGGTCAATCTTGGGAAGGGCTTACCTCAGACGGTAAAACTAAAGGCAGTAAAAAAGGTCAAACCGATAAATGGGCAGACCGAAAAGGGGATAAGCAAAATCCACGATACATCAATCCAGGTTTTGTTTATCAAATAAAGGCCTCGAAAGAACGATACTTCCCCATGTCAAGGCCTGCTGAAATAACCACGAATATCTACGATAATAAAAATAATAAAATTGGTGTTCTAGAACAGTCTAAAAGCTTTTTGGTAGAAATTCCTTTAATTCCTATTGAACTTAGAACGCCGGAAATTCGTTACCATTTGGATAAATGGACCTTTGTGAATGACAATACCATTAAGTCAAATGACTCGTTACAGTTCCTTGTGAATTTGTTGAAAGATAATCCAGACATCGTTATTGAATTATACTCACACACGGATAGCCGTGATACCGAAATTCACAACCAAGCGCTTTCAGAAAACAGAGCTAAGGCAGTTTACAATTATCTGGTCAACATTGACCCTAGAAATAAATGTAGAATTATCCCCTTCGGTAAAGGAGAAAGCGAGCCAGCAAAATACATTGATGACAAAGGTGTTGAGCAAGTACTAACAGAAGCTTACATCAATCAATTTAAGTCGGATAAAGTTAAATTCGAGGCATTACATCAGCTAAACCGACGCACAACCGTTAAAATTGTTATGCAGCCTGGAACAGAGAATCCCGTTATTTTTGACGACAAAGCCCCTTGTTCTCCGGATCCAAGTTTCTTCAAGTATACTGATCCGCTTCCGCGTTAAATTATAAAACTTTGTAAAAAGCCGGTGTTACCGGCTTTTTTTTTGTATTTTAAGGTTGTGAAGGAGGATTTGTTGCAGTGGGCATGGGCTAAGAAATTGTTACAGGGCGTAGACTCTATCTCTCGACTTCCCATAGAAATACAAAAAACAGGAGCGTGGAATGTCTCGCGTCCCGGTCCTGACTTCACAGGGGCCGTAATAAAAACCGGAAAAATAACGTGGTTTGGTGATGTTGAGGTTCATCTTAAATCATCTGATTGGATCAGACATAAGCATCATTTAGATCCACGCTATACAAGCGTTATTCTACACGTTGTTCTGGAAGACGATGCTCCCTTGATCATCCATGGGGAAGCTATTCCTAGTTTGATCGTTGACCCCATAACAGTAAAAGTACTTTTGAAATTAAAGCAACAACCCCAAAAAGAATTGCCTTGTATTCGTATTAAGCTCCCTTTCGACGGACTTCAATTGAAATGGTTTTGGGAGCAAAGAATGGCAAGAAAGGTACAAAGTTCATCCATTGAATTGCACATTGCTGAATATTTAATGAACAAAACGGATGGCTTGTTTTTGGAAAAAGGCACAAAACGACAACGGGATTGGCAAAAACTTAAAAAATCACTATTAACTGCCAAAGCCATGGTACAGGTAAGAAACCTTTCCTCCGATGCTTATCAACAACTGCAGCAATATCAATCGTTGATGACAGAGGCCAACCTCACTAAATTCGAACGGCAACTCATCCTTTTAAATGGAATAATTCCTTTAATTTGGCAAAGGACAAAAAACGAAGAGGTTATTCGTTTTTGTAAGAATATGGAAGCAGAACGCTATGCTAAATTGAAGGATTATCAAAAAATGGGAAATAAAATTGAAAATGCTTTTGAAAGCCAAGCAATTTTAGAAATTAATCGTCAACTTTGCTTGCAACAAAAATGCTTAACGTGTACCAAGGCTAAAAACCTCTTTAACTCGTGAGAAGAATTATCCAAAAAATAATGTTTTTTATGGAACTCCAATCCTACGGTGTATGCGTTTGGTTAGCAAAACAATTGGGAATTAATCGATATAAAGTCAGACTTGGTTTCGTTTACTTCACCTTTCTTGGTTTGGGCTCTCCCATTCTTCTCTATTTAATTATGGCCTGGATACTTGAACATCGCCATTATTTTCGATTTCAATGGAGCCCAAAAAAATCGGTATGGGAGCTTTGAGATTGCTAATCACCGGGTCCAATGGGCTTTTGGGCCAAAAAATGGTGGCCATGTGCCTCGTTCATCGTATGGATTTCGCTGCTATTTCTTCAGGCCCCAATAGGAATCCCGATTGCCCAGATTCAAATTACACCGCACTTGACATCACTCGAGAACAAGAGGTTTTGACCTACTTGGATTCCCATAATTTTACGCACATCGTTCATACTGCAGCTATGACCAACGTAGATGCTTGCGAATTAAACGCTGCTCTTTGTAATGAAATCAACTACCTAGCAAGTAAAAGATTGTTCGAAATAGCGCAAAAAAAAGGGTGCCATTTTACCTTATTATCGACTGATTTTGTGTTCGATGGTCAT
Source organism: Cryomorphaceae bacterium (assembly GCA_027485415.1). Lineage (GTDB taxonomy): Bacteria > Bacteroidota > Bacteroidia > Flavobacteriales_D > Crocinitomicaceae > UBA952. The sequence continues at coordinate 29,187 of JAIXRC010000061.1, forward strand.
CAAGGAAATTATATTGAAACGGATATGCCTAATCCTCTTAGCGTTTACGGAAGATCCAAGTGGATGGCCGAACAAGAATTGATTCAATCCGCGTATTCCAAATGGGCCATCGCGCGTACCATCATTGTTTATGGTAAAGGACATCAATTGAATAAATCCAATATATTTTCTTGGTTAATGCAAGAGCTAACCCAAGGAAAGGAGGTATCGCTCATTACCGATCATTTCAGGGCTCCTACTTGGGCCGAAGATTTAGCTGAGGGTTGCCTGTCCATTGTTCGCCACGATGCCTCTGGAATTTTTCATTTAAGCGGACCGGAAACGTTATCCATTTACGAAATTGGCCTCAGAGTAGCGAGGTATTTAGGGGTTTCGGAGCGTTTGATTAAACCGATCAATTCAAAGAACTTAAACCAACCTGCACCGAGACCCGCCATGACGGGATTTAACCTTGAAAAATCTGCTTCAATACTCGGGTATAAACCCCATTCCATTGAGGAAACCCTCGAATACCTTTAAGGAATTGTGTTCGTTAAATTAAAATAATATCTTTATCCCCATTCAAAACAGAGAATATGTCAAAAAGTCCATGGAGAAAAAAACCCATTTCTGCTTATCAAGCGGAAATGAAAAAAAGTGAACTTAACCGAGTTCTTGGCCGATGGGGATTAACATCCTTGGGCATAGGGGCCATTATTGGCGGTGGTATTTTCACCTTAACAGGGATTGCTGCGCACGATCACGCGGGACCTGCATTAGCTCTTTCGTTTGTAATTGCGGGCGTTGGTTGCCTTTTTGCATCCTTGTGTTATGCTGAATTTTCTTCGGTATTGCCCGTTGAAGGATCTGCTTATGCTTATTCATACGGAACCATGGGTGAAATTTTCGCGTGGATAATCGGTTGGAACCTGATCCTCGAATACATGATGGGTGCTACCACGGTTGCCGTTGCTTGGAGCGGTTATTTTGAAAAACTTTTGCATCAGAACGGAATCGATCCTCCAATGTGGCTTATGAATGATCCTGTAACAGCTGCAGAAAAAGCAGCCGATGCAGGTGTTGCTGCACCTGCTTTTGCATTTAATCTCCCTGCATTATTAATCACTTGGGTCGTTACTTCCATCCTTATCAAAGGAATCAAAGAGGCGGCTAAAACCAACAATTTAATCGTTATATTAAAAGTTGCCGTGGTGCTCTTCGTTATTTTTGTTGGGTTTTTCTTTATTGACACAGATAATTACACCCCGTTCATCCCAGAACAGGTTATCGATGATACAGGAAAAAGTCATTTTGGTTGGTCCGGTGTCATTACTGCTGCGACCATTGTGTTTTTCGCATATATAGGATTTGACGCAGTATCTACTCAAGCGGGAGAGGCAAAAAACCCCAAAAAGGATGTTCCCTTCGCGATAGTGATGTCATTAGTTATATGTACAATCCTTTATATCATCGTATCCTTGGTCTTGACAGGGATGGTTAAATACAACCAACTTGATCTTAAAGCTCCTGTAGCGTCTGCTTTTGAAGGCGTTGGAATGCCTTGGGCAACCGTACTCATTACCATTGCTGCGGTAGCGGGATTAACCTCTGTCATGCTGGTGATGATGCTCGGACAAACGCGAATTTTTTTGGGAATGGCGAAAGATGGCCTTCTACCACCAAAAATATTTGGTAAAATCCACCCTAAATACAAAACCCCATACATAAGCACCATTTTAGTTGGGTTGGTTGTTTCAATCGTTGCGGCTGTAACGCCCATCGACAAGGTTTCTGAAATGTGCTCTATGGGTACCTTACTGGCTTTTTCGATGATTTCTATTGCCGTGGTGGTTTTACGTGTTAAGCAACCTAACCTGGAAAGGCCGTTTAAAACCCCTGCCCTATTCATCATTGGACCACTGGGTGCCTTGTTTAACATCGGACTTATGTACTTTGTTAGACCAGAAACCTGGGTTGCCTTTTTAATTTGGACTGGTTTAGGTGTGGTCGTTTATTTTCTTTATTCACGGAGAAAAAGCAATCTGAACGATCCCAACTACTTAGCCTCCTTGAAAGGACATGACGGCATTGTTGAGGCCTCAGAAAATTTAACCAAGGAAGATTAACCTTTTTACTTGGAAAGCCCCAAAAAGTCCTTAGGATTGCTGGATGCCACCTTGCTGGTGGCAGGTTCCATGATTGGATCCGGTATCTTCATCGTTTCATCCTTGATGTTAAACGACATTGGTTCACCTGCCTGGATGTTGCTCTTGTGGATTATTACCGGCATCATTACCATTCTAGCGGCACTCAGTTACGGAGAATTAGCTGGAATGATGCCCAATGCCGGAGGACAATATGTTTACATACAGCGGGCTTATGGTAGGCTGCTCTCTTTTCTCTACGGCTGGACGGTGTTTACCGTAATACAAAGTGGTGTAATTGCGGCAGTGGCGGTGGCTTTTGCAACATACACCGCCGTTTTTATTCCCGAATTGAACTATGTGTTGTTGGACCTTTCTTTCGTTGAAATCACGTATGCTAACCTTGTTGCTATTGGATCAATCTTGCTTCTAACGTATTCCAATACTTTAGGGCTTCAGAACGGCAAAATCATCCAATTTCTGTTTACATCCGCTAAGTTGTTTGCGTTATTCGCCCTTATCTTACTGGGTATTTATTTCGGATTCCATTCCTCCGTATTCGAACACAACTTCAGCAATCCATGGAATGCCTTTCAAACCCTAAGAGACGACAGCGGAAACATCACTGGAACTAACAGCCTTGCGGGTTGGGCCTTGATTGGTGCCCTCGGAACTACCATTATCAACGCCCTTTTTTCTGCTGACGCGTGGAATAACGTTACCTTCATTGCAGGAGAAATCCGAAATCCTCAAAAAAATATTCCCCGCAGTTTATTCTTCGGCACCCTAATCGTTACCGTCATCTATGTTTTGGCCAACCTTGCTTATTTAATGCTTCTTCCGAACGAATCGATTATCAATGCGCCAAGCAACCGTGTAGGGGCGGCGGCAGCTGAAGTAATCTTCGGCCCAACTGGGGGATTGATCATGGCGGGGCTGATTATGATTTCAACCTTCGGATGCAACAACGGACTTATCCTAGCTGGATCTCGGCTTTACCAAGCAATGGCAAACGATGGACTATTTCTTAAAGAAGCAGGGCAAGTCAACCGGCATGGGACGCCTTCTGTAGCTCTTTGGGTTCAATGCCTGTGGGCCTCCCTTTTGTGCCTCTCGGGAACCTACGGGGATTTATTAACCTACAGCACGTTTGCGAGCCTCCTTTTCTACATCATTACTATTTACGGTATATTCCGACTGCGTAAAAAAGAACCGGATACCCATCGTCCCTACCGCGCATTTGGATATCCCATATTGCCTGTTCTGTATTTGTTGGTGGCCATAATAATTTGTGGCATTCTTTTAATCTATCGGCCGGAAAACACGTTATTAGGTATAGGAATTGTCCTACTTGGAATACCCTTCTACTTATTTTTCAACAAACAACAATAGCAGCGAACCTTCCTGCGTTCCTTGGTTAAATTTAAACCAATGGTCACCAAAAAAACAAAAATTAGCCTCGCTTTGTGGGGGCTTTTTATTTTCATTGTCATACTGACTCCTCGCATCCTGCGCAATTTAATTCCAGACCAACCTATAGAGCTCACCGTACAGCAGCAGCAAGAAATACAAGAAATGATCACAACCAATCAACAACCTAAAAAACACTTTTTTACTCGAAAAAAATACCGTCGTCCCCCGCATTTATTTAATCCTAATCAATACTCACTCGAAGAATGGAAGTCATTGGGGCTATCGGAAAAACAGGCGGCGGCAGTTATGAAATTCTGTCGGTTTCCATTGAAATCGAATGCAGACCTTCAAAAAATATTTATTATCCCCGAGGAACTTTATCAACTGATAAAAGATTCCACGTATTATGAACCATTGCCCTCCTATGAAATTAAACCCAAAGAGGTTTTCAAAAAGAAGCAACCGCAAATTGAACCAATCCATATGGTTCATTTGGACAGTGCTCGATTGGTTGCGTTACCGGGAATTGGGCCGTTTTATGCGAAAATGGTCATGAAGTATGAAAAAGCATTGGGAGGATTTCATGCTAAAGAACAATTGTTGGAGGTATACAAAATGAACGAAGAAGTCTACGAAATACTTTGCAAACACTTGAACTTTAATCAACCTAACATTCGCAAGATTTCCATCAACCAAGCGACGAAAGAGGAACTTGCAAAACATCCATATATTGATAATTGGCAAGCAAACTCCATTATAAAAATGCGTAAACAGCTGGGAGGGTTCCAATCCTTAAGAGAATTGCTCGATTCACATTTAATTAACACAGAAACCTTTGAAAAAATTCTTCCATACGTATCTTTGTAGTATGGAATTAAGCGAAAGAATCAAACAAACCGTTCGAGACGTCAAGGATTTTCCGAAAGAAGGCATTGTTTTTAAAGACATTTCTACGATTCTTTTGAATTCCGATTTATGCAAGGATATCGTTTCACACCTTGCTGAAAAACACCGAAATTCGAACTTACAGGGAATCGCTGGCATTGAAAGCCGCGGATTTCTTTTTGGGTTTCCTTTGGCCATGGCCCTCGGTATTCCTTTCATCATGATCCGCAAAAAAGGAAAGTTGCCCTACAATAAAGTCTCGTATGCCTACCACCTCGAATACGGTTCTGCAGAAATTGAAATGCACTCCGATGCCTTCAACCCAGGCGATAGAATCCTACTACACGATGACCTTTTGGCAACAGGGGGATCGGCAGCAGCAGCGGCAGAACTGGTCCACAAATGCGGCGGCAACGTTGCAGGATTTGATTTTCTGGTAGAACTGTCCTTCTTAAACGGAGGAGAAACCTTAAAGAACTATAATACACAAATTACCAGTTTAGTTCAATATTAATCATCAATCCCTTCCATCATGAACTTTGAAAAAAATGAGAACCAATTAATGATTGCGCAAATGGTACGCGATTTCGCTGAAAAAGAAATCCGTCCCAACATGATGGCGTGGGATCGAGATGAAGAATTCCCCGTAGAAACCATGAAAAAAATGGGAGAACTGGGGCTCTTAGGCATCTTCATTCCTGAAGCTTACGGTGGTTCTGGTTTTGGGTATTTTGAATATGCTACAGCCCTTATGGAGCTTGGGAAGGTATGCGGTGGAGTTGGATTAAGTGTCGCGGCGCATAACTCCTTGTGCACTGGTCACATTTATTATCACGGCAACGAAGAACAAAAACAGCGCTTTTTACCCAAGTTAGCGAGCGGTGAATTCATCGGTGCCTGGGGACTTACCGAACCCAATACAGGGTCTGATGCCATGCGTATGAAAACCACTGCTGTAAAAGACGGCAACGATTGGATCATCAATGGAGCGAAAAACTGGATTACTCACGGGCTTTCGGGAGATGTTGCAGTTGTGTTAGTCCGTACCGGAGAATTGTTAGACAGCAATGGCATAACAGCATTTATCATCGAAAAAGGAATGCCCGGATTCTCTGCGGTAAAAATCAAGGATAAATTTGGCGTTAGGGCAAGCGAAACGGCTGAACTTATTTTCGACAACGTTCGTGTTCCACAAGAAAACGTTATTGGAGAAGTCGGCCAGGGATTCCGTCAAGCCATGCAGGTGTTGGACGGTGGGAGAATTTCCATTGCAGCACTAGGTTGTGGAATCGCACGTGGCGCCTTTGAAGCATCCGTTAAATACGCTAAAGAACGGGAGCAATTTGGGCAACCGATTGCAGGATTCCAAGCAATCGCTTTTAAATTGGCGGATATGGCCACCGAAATTGAAGCATCAGAATTGCTAACCTTTCAAGCAGCCTACCGAAAAAACAACAAATTGAGTGTTACTCGAGAAGGAGCCTATGCCAAATATTTTTCTTCCGAAGTGGCGGTTAGGTGTGGAAATGAAGCGGTGCAAATTATGGGAGGTTATGGTTATACCCGAGAATATCCTGCTGAAAAGTTTTTGAGAGACTCCAAATTGCTGACCATCGGTGAAGGGACCTCTGAAATTCAAAAACTTGTTATTTCCCGCGATATTATCCGCTAAAATTTTTGGATGTTAGTGGGTTTCGTGTATCTTTGCAAACCAAAAGTTAAAATGTATGTTGATTATTCCAATTAAAGAAGGCGAAAACATCGAGAAAGCGCTTAAGAAGTATAAGAAAAAATTCGAAAAAACGAACGTAATGAAACAGTTACGTGACCGTAAAGAATTTGAAAAGCCTTCGATTGGTCGTCGTCAGGAAATCATACGTGCAGCTTACAAACAAAAAATGCAAATTCAACAAGGGTAACCTTGTTCTCCAGTTATCGTTAAGGGGCTTAGGCCCCTTTTTTTATGCTTGAACCTTTCTTAGAATACCTTCGTTACGAAAAACGCTTTTCCGAGCACACTCTGACCGCCTATCAACACGATTTGCAACAGTTTCTTACGTTCGCATGCATAAGCTCGGTCAGCGAATTAAATGGGTTAAAACCCGTTTTCATTCGAGGCTGGATGGTAGCGCTCATTGAAGAGGGATATAACAACAAAAGTGTAAATCGAAAATTAGCCGCCTTGAGAACCCTTTACAAGTGGCTCAAGAAAGAAGGCATTGCCACCCACAACCCTTTAAGCCGGCTCACGGGTCCAAAAACAGAAAAACGGCTTCCGAGTTTTGCTCGGGAACAAGAACTTACTCCACAACGCATTGAAACCTTGTTCACCGACGATTTCGAAGGCAAGCGGGATGAACTAATCCTCGAAATTTTTTACCAAACGGGAATGCGTTTGAGCGAACTCATTGGCTTGAAAGTGGAAGATGTACAGCAACAAAGCCTCAAAGTGCTCGGAAAAAGAAACAAGGAGCGCATCATCCCTATTGCCCCCGAATTATACCAAAAAATTCAATCCTATCTATCGTTGAGAGCGCCGCTCGCAAAAACCCAGCATTTATTCATTCTAGCCAACGGTAAATGCCTGTATTCTGTATATGTATACCGGAAAATTCACGCGCTTTTAGGCACTCTAACGCACTTAGACAAACGCAGTCCACACGTATTACGACACACTTTTGCCACCCACATGCTGAACAACGGTGCAGGATTGGAAACGCTAAAAGCGCTGTTAGGGCATTCATCGTTGGCCGCCACCCAAGTATACACACACAATTCCTTTGCGCAGCTCAACCAAATTTATCAGCATGCGCATCCGCGCATGAAACGTGCTTAAGGATTGTTCCTCAGTTTAGGGTTATTGATATGCCGGGTTGCATCCCGCTGGTTTTTTTTATCCAGGTTGGTTTGAAGTGCCGCTTCCATATCAACTCCCGTTTGATTGGCAATGCAAAAGAGTACGAAAAGTACATCGGCCAGTTCATCCCCGAGATTTTTAGCTTTGTCTGAGTCTTTTTCACTTTGTTCTCCGTAGCGTCGTGCCATTATCCTCGCCACCTCACCCACTTCTTCCGTTAGCATGGCCAAATTGGTTAAAGGGTCAAAATACCGCACTCCTTTTTCGTGAATCCAACGATCAATAATGGCTTGTGCTTCTTTAATTTCCATGGTGTTTCATGTATTTTGCGACGTACTTACCGATAATGTCAAATTCCAAATTCACAGAATCTCCCGCTTGTAAGAACTTAAAATTGGTGTGTTCGTAGGTGTAAGGAATAATGCAAACGCTAAAGAGGCCAGGCTGCGAATCGACCACGGTTAAACTCACTCCATTCACGGCAATCGATCCTTTTTCCACCGTTAAATCCTTGCTTTCGTAAGTGAAAGTAAATTTCCAGCTTCCATTCATGTCCTGCACTGATATGCAACGTCCTTGGGTGTCCACATGGCCTTGAACCATGTGTCCGTCAAGGCGTCCGTTGGGTGTCATGCAACGCTCGATGTTAATCTTGTCGCCAATTTTCCAAGTACCCATGTTTGTTTTATCCAAGGTCTCCTTGATGGCTGTAACAGTATAATTCGAAGCCGAGGTATCAACAGCAACTACGGTTAAGCAACATCCGTTATGGCTGATGCTTTGGTCTATCTTGAATTCTGGCACGAGTGCAGAATAAAACGTAAGATGGAGGTTTTCCTGGTCTTTCACAAGGCTCTTTACCAACACCATATCCTCCACAATTCCTGTGAACATGTTATTTGTTTTTATTGGTGAATTTATACCCAACTCCTCGTATTGAATGAAAGAACGCTGGTGCTTTCTGATCCGGCTCAAATATTCTACGAAAGGTGAGTACAAAATTATCGATAGTTCTCGAGGTAGGATAAGCATCTTCGCCCCAAACTTTGTCTAAAATTTCCTCTCGAGATAAAACTTTGTTTTCATTCAGGGTAAAAAGTTTTAATAAGGCCACCTCTTTTTTCGAAAACTGATGGATACCATTATTTTGAACATTGACAGCCGTTAGGTTATCAAAATCGACTTCCCAGGGCCCGATAAAATATTGTTGCGAGGTCTTAGGTAAAAGCACCTGTACTCGGAGCAAGAGTTCTTCAAGGTCAAAAGGCTTCGGCAAATAATCGTTGGCTCCGGCCCTTAGGCCTTCGATCCGGTCTTGGGTGTTGGATTTAGCAGAAAGAAAAAGTATGGGCGTAGCATATTGCTTTCGTATTTCAAGGCATATGTCAATCCCTGATGTTCCGGGCAACATATTATCCAAGATGATAAGATCGCAACGGCTTAATTCAATCTTTCCCTCTACAGCAGACGTTCCGTTCATGAACGTGATCACTTCATGCCCCTCCAATTCCAAATTCAATTGAATGAACTCCTTTAAAATAAAATCGTCTTCAACCAATGCAATTTTTGCCATTTTATCTCAACACAAATATTGTATATTTGAGGTGAATTTATGTAAATCCCCCCTTATGAAAAAATCTACCTTCGTTTTTGTTTTGTCCATGTGCCTATCGCTGCCTTTCTTCGGACAAGTATCGGCTATCGATCGCACCGTATACGGTAAAGATATTCCAACCCTGAATGTTGCTCCTCCCAACGTTGAACAATTGCTTTTAGAAGACCAAACGAGGGATGAACTTGGCTTGTTATACCGAAACGGGGTTGCCCGAACGGTTAATGTTTCTCCGCTGAACAGTGGGTCATGGTCTACCTTACCAAACGGTGACCGTCAATGGTCGCTTCGTGTTAAATCACCAGGAGCAGAGGCCTTGAGTTTCCTTTTTGAAACCTTTAAAATTTACGGGGGAACAACCCTAGAAATTCGCAATAACAGGGGAATGTTGTTGCACCCTGTAATCACCTCATCGGAGGTACAAGACCATTTCATGTACAATGCTGCACTTTGCTTCGGAGACGAAATGGTACTTTTATTGACCGAACCTAAAAACACAGTTCCTTCGGAAATTTTCATCGACCGAATCATGTACGGATACCGATCCATTGCCAAACCTGAAAACAACAAAATCAACGAATCAGAAGCTTGCGAAGTGAACGTCAATTGTACCCCTGTTGGATCCAATTGGCAGGATGAAAAGCGAGGTGTAGCAAGAATTTTGGTAGTGGAAGGCGGTTCTCAAGGGTGGTGTACGGGGTCCTTGATTAACAACCTGGCCAACGATTGTAAGCCCTTGTTTTTAACGGCTTTGCATTGCGGTGTTACGGCCACTGCTTCCGACTTTAACCAGTGGCGGTTTTACTTCCGTTACGAATCCCCGAATTGCTCTAATCCAGCAACAGTTGGGACCCTCGCGAATTATTTCGTAACCGGTTGCTTCAAATTATCTGATTCAGGAGACGGCGGGGGTGCCTCTGGGTCCGATTTTCTATTAGTTCAATTGGGTACGGCAGCCAACCAAGCATCTACGGTTACTACGCTCAAATCTGCAAACTTTAATGCTTATTGGAATGGTTGGGACGCGAATAACACTGCAACTACCGGAGGGGTTGGCATTCACCACCCTGCCGGAGACATCAAAAAAATCTCCACGTTCAATGGAAATACGGTTTCCTCTGCTTGGAACGGAAACGGTCTGCAATCCCATTGGAGGCTCACTTGGTCCTCCAATGCTAACGGTTACGGAGTCACCGAAGGTGGATCCTCTGGTTCGCCTTTATTTAACAATTCCGCAGGACGTATCGTTGGTACGCTCACGGGAGGAGGCTCTTTTTGCAATGCAACCAACCAACCCGATTATTATGGTAAAATATCCTACCACTGGACTTCGAATGGAGCGGCTAACAACCGCCGTCTTAAGCCATTTTTAGACCCTGCAAATACGGGAGCACTTACCCAGAACGGTTCTGCTGACCCTTGTTCTAACCCAACCGTTCCTGTTGCAAACTTCGTAGGCAATCCTACCACGGTTAACGCGGGAAGTAACGTCTCGTTTACGGATATGACCACCGGTGTACCAACTTCTTGGGCTTGGACCATCTCCGGCGCTGGATGGACTTACACAGGAGGAACCAGCGCAAGCTCACAGAATCCCGTAGTAACGTTTAATACCGTTGGCCAATATACCGTAACCCTTGTTGCATCCAACGCACAAGGAAATGACTCAGAAATTAAGAACAACTACATCACCGTTGTTCAAAATACCGGTCCTTGTGCCGCTGCTGCAGATACGTGCGATGAATACATTAAGACCTTTATGCTTAACAGCATTAACAACAATTCCAATGCGTGTTCGGTCGGAGGATATGCTGACTACACTAACATTTCCACCAGCTTAGCAAAAGGCAACGCTTACAGTGCGACCGTGGTACCAGGGATTATTGGACAAGCAGGGAACATTGCATACACGGGAGACGAATTGGCGATTTGGATCGACTACAACAACGACAACGACTTTGCGGATGCAGGAGAACAAGTCGGCTACGTTTTAGTTGGAGCAGGTTGGAGCAACGTATTCAACTTTACGGTTCCCATGAATGCTACAACAGGAATGGTGCATTTACGAACGCGTATTTCATATCAAGGTGCGGGAGCTATCGTACCGTGCGGGACGGTTGCTTATGGGGAAACAGAAGATTATATGGTGAACATTACGGCAGCCTCCGGGATCGCCGAGCTCAATCCTGAACTAGTAAGTTTATACCCAAATCCTACGAACGATGTATTGACCATCGATTTTGGCGGTTTGGAGGCCAGCTCGGTGAAAATTTTTGACTTGTCGGGCAAGTTAATTCATAGCTATGCAAACCCTTCCGGTTCGAAAATGGAACTTTCCACTGCAGGCATTGCTCAGGGAATGTACCATGTAAAGATTGCCTCTCCAATGGGAGAAATTACCAAAACAATGATCAAAAACTAAGGCTGTATTCAACCCTTAAAAGGCTGTCATATAGGCAGCCTTTTTTTTTAAATACGCACGAAAATTGACCGTGAATTTATATTTTCGTTAGCATGCGAATCGACTGTCAAACAGAGGGTTTTTTAGCGAATCTTCCGGAAAACCCTGGAGTTTATAAGTACTTTAATGCGGCAAATTCATTGCTTTACGTTGGCAAAGCGAAAAATCTTCGGAAAAGAATCTCCAGTTATTTTCAAAAACATCATTCGGATAACAAAACTAGGGTACTTGTAAAACAAATTAAATTCGTTGAAGTCCTCTTGGTCGACTCAGAATTGGACGCCTTATTGTTGGAGAATAATTTGATCAAGGAAAACAAGCCACGGTATAATATTCTATTAAAAGACGATAAAACCTATCCATGGATATGCCTTACCAAAGAACCCTTTCCTCGAATTTTCAGCACACGTAACCGTCATGCAACGAATGCTGAGTACTTTGGCCCATTTCCAAAGGGAAATGTGCATAAGAACTTACTCGAGCTAGTACACGAACTGTATCCTATACGATCCTGTTCCTTGGAGCTCACGGAACAAAAAATCAATAGCGAACGCTATTCCGTATGCCTTGAATACCACCTTAAACGCTGTGAAGGACCCTGCACTAACTACGGTCTTCTAGATTCCTACCAACAGGACATCGATGAAATTCGTTTATTACTCAAGGGAAAAACCAATTCCTTGATCCAATACCTTCGAAAAAACATGGAGGCTGCAGCGGATGCTTTAGCCTTTGAAAAAGCGCATGAAATCAAAACAAAAATTGCCACATTAAACGCATTTCATTCCAAATCGGCCATGGTGAATGACCTAACGCTCCAATGCGACGTGCTAGCCTGCAAACTCATGGATGATCAACTGTATTATAACTATACATGGGTTCGAGAGGGACGCATTGATTTGAGCATCTCCGACAAAATGCTCGTGCCTCACATGGAATCGATCGAGGAGCTTACGCTGATTTTATGGCATGAACTTAAAATCCGTTTTTCGAGTAATCAACGCACTATTCTTACCAATATTCCGATCCATAGCACGCTAGAAGGCTATCGGTTTACCACTCCTCAAAGGGGGGATAAGCTAAAAATCCTTGAATTTGCAGTAAAGAATATCTTCATTGCTGCCGCCCCAAAAAAAACAAGCGCGATCAATTATACAACTCGACTAGAGGCCCTAAAAGAACTCCTCAAACTTCCAGAAATTCCAGTTCATATTGAGTGCTTTGATAATTCCAACATTCAAGGAGAATACGCCGTAGCTGCTTGTGTAGTATTCAAGAACGGCAAACCAAGTTCCAAAGACTACCGGCATTTTAACATTCGTACGGTTGAAGGTCCCGATGATTTTGCAAGCATGCACGAAATCGTAACACGTAGGTATCAACGCGTTATCAAGGAAGGACTTGCACTACCCCATCTGATTGTTATTGATGGCGGTAAAGGTCAATTATCCTCGGCCGTGGAGGCCCTTCAAGAATTGGGAATTTTAAACACTGTTGTAATCATTGGATTAGCTAAAAAACTGGAAGAAATCTTTTTCCCCGGAGCATCAGAGCCCTTAATAGAAAACCATGAAAATCCCGGGCTTCAATTGCTTCAGCATTTACGAAACGAAGCGCATCGTTTTGGCATCACCCACCACAGAAACCGACGAAGTTCGGCTTTTATAGATTCCGCATGGAAAAACATTCCTGGGGTTGGAGAAAAATCCTTGGAGAAAATTCTAAAGCACTACCCAACCCCAAAGTCGTTTGAGGTGGATGAGCACACTCATCAGGAAGAAACCCTCGGAAAGCGATTGGCCGAAACCCTAAGAAAGTACTTTATTACTGCTTAATGAAGGTCCGTGTAACTTTACCTTTCGAACCGTAGATTACTGCAGAATAGGTTCCTGCTGCAAGCGCCTGAGTATCCATCATGATTACATTCTTACCTGCATTCGCATGAATTTGATGGGACTGAACTTGTTTTCCATTGGCATCGATGAGAACCACTACCATCTTTTCAGCGTTCTTCGCGGAATACTCTACATTCAACTCCGATGAAACAGGATTCGGGTATAAAACCACCTCACTCACCGATTCTTCAAGGGATTCTGTTCCAAGAACCACATCGTTCGAAGGAGCTCCATTGTACAAGTTAATGTCATCCAAATAAAAGTTGTTTCCTCCGTTTCCTTCAAAACGCCATTTAGCTCTAAAATTTTGCTGGAAATAGGTGCTTGTTACATTGGTCATGTGAACCGTAACCCAATCGGCTTGTGAACTCGGCTTCCATGAAGTTGCAACAGCTTGGCTGCTTAACTGGTTGTTCGTGATGGTTTTTCGTTGAACCCAAGTATCACCACAGTCTCCCGTGATAAAAACCTTAAGCGCCTCGTTATCGGCGGCGAGTTTCTTGCGGTAAGCATATCGAAAACTCAAGGTAACGGTCTGATTTGCCGTTAATCCGGACAAATCTATTGGGGTGGAAATCAATTCATCTAAGCTCCCTGCTGCTTGGCCAAAATTCTGCAATTTAGCGCATTTCGTTCCGTTAAAACTCGTGGTATTATCGATATCAAATGCATTGTTACCATCTGGATTGTATATCTCCCAATTCATGAGATTATTTAAGGTATTATAGTTTTCAAAGCCTTCGTAGAAAGGAATAGTCGTTGGAGCTAATAGAACGCGGATGTAATTATTTTTAACTTCGGAATCGTTGGTTCCCCCATCGCTGGCATCGAGCGTCACGCTATACAAACCTGGAGTATTGTAGGTGACCAATGGATTTTGAGAAGAGGCTGAACTGGGGGTCCCGCCAGGGAAGCTCCAAGACCAACTATTGACCAAATTATACGATTCATCGGAGAATTGAACCGGATCTCCAACGCATACGGTGGTAAGGTTTGAAGAAAAATCCGCTTTGCACAAATAAGGAGTGACTCCTGCGCCTACCAAGGTTAAATTCGCTTGTGATATAACATTGGCCCGTCCCGTATTGTTGCTTTGTAAGGCCGTTCGCATTCTCGTTTTTTGACCTGCCGTAAACATTTTCGAACAATAGGAATAATCCATGTAATTTTCAACATTGTCTTTAATGTCAAATCCCCAGTAAGCGTTATCGGAATTGCAGGTGTTCGAAGCGAAAATACACGCTTGTACTCCAATGCAATTGGGCGTGTCTTGAACGTTATCATCGGTAGAACAACTGGAGGCATTGCCGGGGTTGTTGTTCGGGCCCCAGGTGTGATCCAAGTTTAACCAATGTCCTACTTCGTGGGTAAGGGTACGGCTTGAACTGACGGAACTTGTTCCAATGGAACCAACATAATCATGCAAAACCCATATGCCATTGGTCATTTGAGTCGCAGACCAACCCGAGGGTTTTGTAGTATATCCTGCTGCACCTCCAATTTCACCGCAAATAAAAATGTTTAAATATCTATTACCCGGCCAAGCCCCATTGTACACATCGTTTCCAGCGATAATAGCATCCACTTGATCTCCGCCGTCAGCACCGTTGTTTGTAATGGCGTTTACCGTGCGTGTAATTCCTTTAAAACACTGTCCGTTAGGAGCTTTGGTTGCCAATAAAAATTCTACCTCAACGTCAGTTGGCATGCCTTGGAATTCCGGTTGAACGTTATTTGCATCCTGGTTAAGAAGTCTAAAATCCCGGTTCATAATGCTTAGGGCATCCAAAATCTGTTCGTCCGAAATGTTCTCGGGCCCGTTGTTGTGTAGTACATGAAAAACAACCGGGATTTTGTACACAACCCCTTTTTCAATGGGTTTTTTAGCACAATGTATTTCATCCAACGAATCAATTATCCTTTGTTGCTGATAAGCAGGATTTTGCATTAGCGCTTCCATTTTTTTATGCTGATGGCAATACTCTACCCGCTCTCCCTCTCGGGCATTGCTGGGATCAAAGGTGTGAAGGTTTTTTGTTTGTGCAAAACATACTATGTAAGATCCTATCAAGAA
Source organism: Cryomorphaceae bacterium (assembly GCA_027485415.1). GTDB lineage: Bacteria > Bacteroidota > Bacteroidia > Flavobacteriales_D > Crocinitomicaceae > UBA952. The sequence continues at coordinate 44,507 of JAIXRC010000061.1, forward strand.
CAAGGAGAAGAAAATTTTCATGACATTTTATTTTTCGCTAAAATACAACTAAATCAATTCTCTTCAAACGAATTAAGACACGAAAAGTTTAATGCCGTATCTTTACTTTATGAAATCAAAAAAAGCCTCCGAATCTTTATCCATAACCACCCATATTGTGCTACCCAACGACACCAATACGCTCGGAAATTTATTCGGAGGACAGTTGCTTGCTTGGATGGATATTATTGCGAGTGTCGCTGCTCACAGGCATTGTAAAAGGGTGGTCGTTACCGCCTCGGTTAATAATGTTTCCTTTAAAATGCCCATTCCAGCGGCATCCTTGGTGACATTATCTGCTAAAGTTTCCAGAGCCTTTAGCAGCAGCATGGAAATTTTTGTGGATGTATTCATGGAAGATCACGTAACCGGACAAAAAGTAAAGTGCAACGAAGCTATCTACACGTTTGTAGCGGTGGATCAAAACGGAGGCCCCATTCAAGTACCGGAATTAATCCCTGAAACCGAAGAGGAAATCGAGCGCTTCAATGGGGCTCAACGAAGAAGGGAGCTTAACTTAATTTTGGCAGGCAAAATGAAGCCTTCCGAAGCTACTGAAATCAAAAAGCTGTTTTCGGATGATGAAATTTAAATTCTTTTACCTCTCCTTGGTTTTTAATTTGTGGGTCCACAGTCAATCGTTCCAAGGAAATTGGTATGGCACACTGGATGCGATGGGTCAAAAATTGCCCTTGGTGTTGCACCTAAGTGATAGCTCCGGCCAATGGAAAGGCACCTTGGACAGCCCGAACCAAGGCGCGGTAGGAATTCCCATGACAAACGTCGACGTTGAAGGTAAAACCCTGCGTTTTTCTATTGATCAACTCCGCGCAAGCTACGAAGGAACATTCAAGGAAGCTTCCGGTATTGAAGGGACCTTTAAACAAGGTGCTTTCAAAGCTCCTTTAGCTTTTTCAAAGAACCAACAAGAAAACCCTTCCCCCAGGAAAATTCAAGACCGTAAAGAACCAGTGCCGTACTCGGAAATTGAATTAGCCATTCCTCATGCGACGGGCGACTTCTCCATCAGTGGATCCCTCAGTTACCCCCAACAGGCATCGCGTGATTTTAGTACAAAATACCCATGCATCGTTTTAATTTCGGGAAGTGGTGCGCAAGACCGCAACGAAGAAATCCTAGGCCACCGTCCCTTTTTAGTGCTTGCTGACCGTCTTACCCTCGCAGGGTATTCGGTGTTTCGCTTCGACGATCGTGGGACCGGAAAATCAACAGGCACCTTTGATGGAGCTACTTCTGCAGATTTTTCAACGGATGTTGTATCCGTGATGAATTACCTCAAAAAAATGCCCATGGTGGATTCCAGTCGCATGGTTTTAATAGGCCATAGCGAAGGAGGAATGATTGCCAACATGGTCGCTGCACAACATCCCGAAATTTACGGTGTAGTATCCTTGGCGGGTCCGGGTGTTAAAGGTGCTGACTTATTAATAGAACAACAATGCCTTATATCAAAAGTCGTTGGCGCTAGCGAAAAAGAGGTGAAAAAAATCCGATCTTTTTCCGAAGCTTTTTATCCTATATTAACCTTAGACTCTTTGCCGTTGGTTCGAAAGAACGCAGAGGTGTTTCTTACGGATTATGTGAAAAGTATCAAGAAAAAAGAACTTAAAAAAAACGGTATTGAAGACCAGAATACGTGGGTTCAAATGAATCTTTCCGCCTATGTTAATCCTTGGATGCTTTATTTTATCAACTATAACCCTGCGTTTGATTTAAAGAACATTCGGTGTCATTACCTCGCCCTTAACGGAACCACGGACCTGCAAGTGCCTTCAAAAATGAATCTTGAGGCCATCTCGTTGAACTGTAATCCAGGATTAGGCAAAGTGAAGCGCATCCAAGAATTAGCGGGTTTGAACCATTTGTTTCAGCCTTCACTTACCGGGAATCCGAACGAATACGGTTCCAATGAAATCACCTTTGATATAGGGGCAATTCAAGCTATTTTGGGCTTTCTTGATGAAATAACGCACTGATTTTTTGCGCCAACAAGGATGAATCTTGCTGCATCATGCACTTAAAATGTCCCTTAGGGCATTCTTTGTAACCGATTTTAGAACACGGCCTGCACGAAAGATCAGTCACTTGAAAATGTTCCACTTTGTCGCAGCCGTAGGGTCCCATTCCAAAACCCGGCACCGTATTTCCCCAGAGGCATAGCATCGGAGGATTGTAAAATGAGGCCAAATGCATTAGGCCGGTATCGTTGGTGACTACCAATTTTGCCTGGCTAAGTACTCTAGCCGCTTGAAAAAAATCCGTTTTACCAACGAGGTTAATGAGCCTTGGAAATTCCTGTGAAAGGTTTTTTGCCATGTTTATTTCTTCCTTCCCGCCGAGCAAAACGATAGAAACATCGCAAAGCGCAAGCGTCTCGCGGATCTTTTCCAAGGGAAATTGTTTGGTTTTAAACTTTGCGCCGAGCACCCAAACGGCGTAAGCATCGGGCAGAGAAAGTGGAGCAGCTTGATTTAGGTTTAAAACTATGGGGTTTCCCGAAAGTTCAACCTTTGCCGCCAAGGCGTATCGCTCTACGATTGAAGGAATCCAAAAGTAGTTCGTTTTAAAATTGGTCATCCTCCATTTGGTGGTGTTGTGCTTTTTCACTCTACTCCACTGAAATCGAATCATGCTCCATTGTAAAAGCAATGTTCGAAGGTTGTTGTGAAGGTCTATTATTTGGTCAAATCTTTGATTTTTAAGGAGCTTGGCCGTTGCCGAGATAGAACTTTGGAGCGCTACACCTTTTACCTCAAAAGGCAACAATTGCAGCAACGGAAGTTGCTCTTCTTTCGTTAAAAAATGGATTTCAGCTTCCGGAAATTTTTCTTTTATTCCTTGAAGTACTGGAAACGTAAGCAACACGTCTCCGATGGCGCTTAACCGAATTACTAAGATTTTCACCGTGCAACCTTTAATACCACTTCAACCCCTTTGCCTGGTTCGCTGGTAAGCTCTCCGCGAATCCCCGACATTTTCATTCGATACTTAATGTTCTGAAGTCCCAATCCTTCACTTACCACTTCGGCATCAAATCCAACCCCATTATCCATAATGCGAATCAGGATATATTCGCTTTGAACCTCAACGAAAATGTCAATTTGCGTCGCCTTAGAGTGTTTCAAGGCATTATTTAGCACTTCTTGAACGATACGGTACAAATTGAAACTATCAACGTTGATAAAACTGTCCTCCGTTAAGGCAGGGCTCAAATTCAAATTCAAGACTACGGAACCTAAGGAATTTATCCGATGGGCGAAACGTTCTAAAGCGTTAACAAATCCTTTATCCAAAGCAGGAGGAAGAAGATTATACGCCAATTCTCGAAGTTCTTGAATAGAACTTTGCAAAAGCTGCCGAATGTTTTCCATGGAGGATTGGTCTTCCTCCTTGGCTTCCACGTTTTGAAGCAATAAGTTTAACAAGACCAACTGCTGTCCTATACCGTCGTGCAATTCACGGGCAATTTTCTTTTTTTCACCCTCCTCTGCTTGGGCAATGATATCGTATTTTTTTTGCTCAAAAGCCTGTTCTTCAGTTTTATCGACAATTAAACAAATCACCGCATCTTTTTCCTCTTGTAAGGGATTCAAGGTTACTTGAACCGTTCGAACGTTTTCTTTTAAGGTATGTAAAACTTGAAGTTCGTTCGAAGAATCAACGATCCATTCATTCGAAGACTTAATAGGATCGGACTTCAAAAATTGCATGAGGGTTGAACCTATTAAGTCAGCTGCATTTTCCGCATCAAAGAGCTTTATAGCGGCTTGGTTGCAATAACTTATTTCTTTACTTGAATCCACCAATTGAAGCATAGGCTGGGGGGAATTGTAAAACAGGTCTTTGTACTTTCTTTCGGACTCCGACAGCTTAACTTGAAAGGTCTTACGAAGCATACCGTACTTAATGGTTTTATCCAAAGCACCGCCATTAATCTCATTTTTCAATAAATAATCCTGGGCTCCTTTTGCCACAATGCGCATGGCCAAATTCCGGTCATCCATTCCCGAAAGCACCACGATGGGGGCTTCTTTAAATACAGAACTTATCTTTTCATAGGTTTCAATTCCCGACGAATCACGAATATTTAAGTCCAATAAAATGACATCGGGTTCAAATTCATCCTTAATATCCTCCGCCTCTGCTAAATTGTCAATGTTCACCAAATCGTACGGACTATAACCCAACATCGAAAGCTGGTTCTGCAACAACGACGCAAAAGATGCATCGTCTTCGATGATCAGAATTTTTACTTCTTCCATGAACCGAGGTTGTGTATCAGAACTTTTTTATCATCTACCACGGTTTCTAAATTGGCCACAAAAGCCTGCCGTTGATCTGAAGGAATTACATCAATCGGGAAACTCAATTGCAGCGATTGGATGTAGTCAAAATAAAGTGTTTGCTGGCCTATACTCACTTTTCTTAGGCCATTATAATAAACGACCACTACTTCCCTATCGGCAACGATAATGGCTTTACTGCTTAAACCTGTGGCAAAATACTTTGACCCCAAACTCACAAAAACAAATCCTTCGATGCTAAAAAAAAGAAAGACCAAAGCGCTTGGAAGCGCTTCAGGCGTTAAGGTCCAGAGGCTGTAACTTAAAAATCCATACACAAAAGACTCCAAAATTCCGTACACAACGACGCGTTTTTTTCGTTCAGACGACAAAGCTGAACGAAACACAAAACGGCTTTTTTGAGCAACCGTGTAAAGTCCCATCCAACGCTTTACGCTTCGGTTAATAAAAAGGATGGCGACTAAAATACTTAACCCGAGCATCAATTCCTGCCTGTATGGCAGTTGAGAACCCGTTGTTTTAAAAATGCCCAAAGGCAAATCAAAAGCCACAAAAATAGTTAAGGCCATTATAGGAATAAAGAGCACCAAAATAAAGGAATTGGTAATTCTATTCATTCGGTAATAGTTTTAGCTTCTGCTTAAACCCTGTGATTTGCTCTTGAATTACTTTGACTTTACCGGCAACTTCCGACCTCAAAGCATCGGCTCCTTTTGATCGAGCAAAAAATGCCAAATTGGTTTCCATTCGATTGATTTCTTGTTCTAATCGTTCAATGTTCTTCCTTAAATCTACTCGTTCTTTTTGGAGGAGACGAGCCTTATCAGGCGAACTCACAATTTCATCCACTTTGGCTTTAAAGTCCAATTGTTCCTTTTCGTGTTGATTCAACTTAAGGGTCTTATAGGCCTCATCCAACGCGGATTTATACGCGGCATATATTGAGTCTTTTTGGGCTAATGGAACATGTCCTATGGCCGTAAATTCAGCAGAAAGTGACCTCAATAGAGTCAATCCTTCGGTTTTATCTTGGGCCTCAAAGGCTTTAATTTTATCGATTACCACTAGTTTGAGGTTGAAATTCTCTTCTAAAGCTTTTTCGGCTTGGGCATTTTCTGCATCTTTCGCCGCAAAGAAAGCATCGCAAGCCCCACGAAACTTTGACCAAAGCTGGTTCTCTGCCTTACCGGTATTCCCCAAGGTTTTCCATTCCTTTTGCAATTGAATAATGCGTTGAGTAGCCTCTTTACCTGTGGCATCTTTTAATTGTTCTGCTTCGGTTATTAGCTTCTTTTTAGCCTCAATTCGTTCGGAAAACACCGCTTGTTGTTCTTTTGATTTTGCTTTTTTTAGATCAAAAAAAGCGTCAATGGCGGTTCTGAACTGTTTCCAAACTTGATCGTTTTCTTTTCGAGCTCCAGGTCCAATTTTTTTATACTCCTCTTGCAAGGCCTTCACCTTTTCCGTTAAAGCATCCCAAGCTTTAAAGGTATTGGTATCCGCAGCCTGTAGGGTAAGTTCTTGCATTTGCACCACCACGGCTTTCTTGGCCTCGATGTTTTTTTCATAAACTTGCCTTTGAGCCTCATAATGAGCATTTATTTTATCGTAAATCTGGCGAACGACCTCCCAATACTTCGTTTTTAAGGCTTCCCACTCCTCATTTTGTACCGGGCCGATTTCTTCCCATTCATCTTGAAGCAGCCTCAATTGTTGCTCTACCGCTTTGATATCTTCCTCTTCATTGCGCAACTGTTGCAATTTGTGTAGCACCACCTGTTTGTTTTGCGAATTCCTCTTGTAATCGTGGGTTTTAATCTCACGATAGATCCTCATCGTATAGAAGAAAATTTCAATGAGCCGTGAATACTCTTTTTGCACCGCATCCCGATGATCTCGGGGAATATCCCCTACTTTCTTCCAGGTTTCATGAATGCTTTTGTACGCATTGAAGGCTGTACCTATATTTTCCTCGGATTCGATGATCTTTTTTAAATCCTCAATTAAGGTTCTTTTCAGTTTTAAGTTTTCTTTTTCCAGCGCCTCCTTTAGAACGATTTGTTGTTTTCGTTGCTCATGCAATCGCTTGTAGAGGTCGATAAAAGCACTTTTAATCTCGGAGAAATCCGTTGGTTCAATGCTCTCTCCAGCATCCCTAGCTTCAAGCATTTGAATTTGATTCACCCGCTCCATTTCCAATAAGTTGTCTTCAAAGGAAATTTTCAAATCGTTGATTTCTTTACCACATGGGATTAAATCCTCCCGCTGGGCATACGATTGTAATTGTTCTAAAAGCGTATTAAGCTGCTCCATAACCCGTTAATTCAAAATGCGTTAATTGGTGTAACATGGACATTCGTTTAGCAATGTCGTTTCGTGTTATTTCTTCGAGGCGTTGTGTTCCAAATTTTTCTACACAAAAGGAGGCTACTGCTGAACCTGCGATGACGGCTTTTTTGAGCGAGTCAAAGGAAACTTCTTCCTGTGATGATAAATATCCCATTAAGCCACCCGCAAAAGAATCTCCTGCGCCTGTTGGATCAAATACTTCTTCCAAGGGCAAGGCCGGGGCAGAAAAGATCTGTCCACCATGAAACAGTAAGGCCCCATGTTCACCTTTCTTAATTATTACGCTTTTGGGGCCTAATTCCATGATTTTGGCGGCGGCCGTTTTTAAGGAATATTGTTGGGTCAACTGGCGTGCTTCTTCATCGTTAATGATTAACAGATCCACCACTTTGAGCGTTTTATGCAACTCGTCTAATGCAATATCCATCCAGAAGTTCATGGTGTCCATGGCGATTAACCTAGGACGTTGTTCCATTTGATCCACCACCTTGCGCTGTACATCTGGACTCAGATTACCCAACATTAAGAACGGAGCATTTTTAAATTGCTCGGGAACCACCGGATCAAAGGTCCCAAGTACATTCAACTCGGTAACTAAGGTGTCGCGAGAATTCATGTCGTTGTGGTAGCGACCCGACCAAAAAAAGGTTTTGCCTCCCTCTGGAATTTGTATACCGGTAATATCAATACCTCTTGATGCTATTTTTCCTAAAACTTCGTTTGGAAAGTCTTCGCCAACGACAGAAACCAATCCTTGATTCTGGTTAAAAAATGAAGCGGCCAAGGTAATGTAGGTTCCTGCTCCGCCCACTATTTTATCGGATTTTCCGAAGGGTGTCTCAATCGCATCAAATGCGACGCTTCCCACTGTTAATAATTGCATGCGTTTTATTTTCAACAAAGATAGGAAAGCGGCACTGGAAAAATGCGCTTTCTACAAATCAAATTTAATTCCTTGTGCTAAAGGTAAGCTGTCCGAATAGTTCAGTGTATTGGTTTGTCGACGCATGTAGATCTTCCAAGAATCCGAACCGGATTCTCTTCCTCCACCCGTTTCTTTTTCTCCTCCAAATGCTCCTCCGATTTCCGCACCAGAAGTACCAATGTTCACGTTGGCTATTCCGCAATCGGAACCTGCGTGCGATAAAAAGGCCTCGGATTCTTTCAAATTATTGGTCATGATTGCTGATGATAAACCTTGCGGAACACCGTTCTGTAGCGCAATTGCCTGGCGGATATCTCCGTCGTATTTCATGAGGTACAAGATGGGAGCAAACGTTTCGTGTTGAACAATAGCAAAATGATTCTCCGCCTCAATAATACATGGTTTCACAAAACATCCTGATTCATACCCTTCGCCAGACAAAACACCCCCCTCAACCACGACCTTTCCTCCTTGCGCTATGGCTTGAGCAATAGCATGCTCATAAGCCGAAACGGCATCTTGATCGATTAAGGGACCCACATGATTTGAAGCATCTAAAGGATTTCCAATGCGCAATTGGGCATAGGCTTTTACCAATGCGTCCCTTACTTGTTCGTAAACCGATGCGTGAATAATCAGTCGGCGGGTGGAAGTACAACGTTGACCTGCGGTTCCAACAGCACCGAATACAGCACCCGGAACTACCGTTTTCAAATCGGCCGAAGGGGTAATAATGATGGCATTATTGCCTCCTAATTCCAACAATGAACGGCCCAATCGAGCTCCAACTGCAGCGCCCACTGATTTCCCCATACGGGTAGAACCCGTCGCAGAAACCAAAGGAACCCTAACATCAGAAGCCATTAGCTTACCCAATTCTGGACCACCGATTACCAAGGACGAAACACCATCCGGAACCCCATTCTTTTTGAAAACTTCATTGGTTATGTACTGACAAGCCAAAGCGGTAATGGGTGTTTTTTCGGACGGTTTCCAAACACAAACGTCTCCGCAAACCCAAGCGAGTGCGGAATTCCAATTCCAAACGGCCACCGGAAAATTAAACGCAGAAATGATTCCAACAATTCCTAAAGGATGGTATTGCTCGTACATGCGGTGTCCAGGACGCTCCGAGTGCATGGTTAAACCATAAAGTTGACGTGACAATCCTACGGCGAAATCGCAGATGTCAATCATTTCTTGAACCTCTCCCAATCCTTCTTGCAATGATTTTCCCATTTCGTAAGAAACCAAGGTTCCAAGTGCTTCTTTGTGAACGCGCAGTTGTTCTGCCAATTGACGCACCACCTCACCGCGCTTAGGTGCCGGCACCATACGCCACTCCATAAACGCATTGGCTGATTTTTCAATAATCTCATGGTAACCTTTTTCCGTTAGCGGCTTTACTGAGGCTATGATTTTCCCATCCACGGGTGAACTTGAAACGATTTCACTGGAAGATAATTCCGTTGATATGATGGTTCCACAAAATCCTCCTGGATTGGTTGTTTGGATTCCGAATTGATGAAGTATATCTTGAATTTTCATGCTGACTTTTCTTTTTGGGTAAAATTAGGAAATAAAAAAACCGCCGAAGCGGTTCTTCATAGATTATCTTATTCCTCGTCCTCAGGATCTGCATCAGAACCTTTAACGGCTCCTCTGGCCATTTTAACGGCTACCACTACGGCATTGGCGGGTTCTAATATCTTAACCCCAGGAATTTCAAGATTGGAAATTCGAATCGAATGACCAATTCTCAACGGGGAAATATCTACAGTAATGTCTTCTGGAAGCGCTGAAGGCAACCCTTGACATTTTAAGGTTCTAAATACTTGCATGAGTTTACCCCCTGCCATTACCCCTCGGGATGAACCCGTAACGCGAACAGGAAGCTTCACACGAACTTCTTTGGTGTCGCTTAGCTCGAGAAAGTCAACGTGTTGCACCGTGTCTTTCGTTGGATGCTGTTGCAATTCGCGGATAATCGCTCGTGCTTTCTTGCCTTCAATATCCAATTCAACTTGATAGACATTAGGAGAAAAAACGATTTTCTCGATGGCAACTTGCTTTACTGCGAAGTGGGTTTGTACCCCTTGTCCATAAAGCACGCAAGGAACCAAGCCTTCATTGCGAAGCGCGCTGGCATCCTTTTTCCCTACGTTCGCTCTAAGCGAACCGCTCAACTGTGCTGTTTTCATTTATATTTATTTTTATTGGTTACTTATAATAATCTCCTCCAATGGATTCGTTTTTCAACAAACGGTCAATGACCGAAGCAAAATACTTATCTACAGATAACGTTCGTACTTTGGGGGATTTTCTTTCATGAGGAATGGTATCCGTTACAATGACCTCCGTCAAGGTGGACGCTTCAATGCGGTCGAAGGCAGGTCCCGACAAAACAGCATGTGTGCAAAAAGCACGTACCGATGTTGCTCCGTTTTCCATGAACAAAGCAGAAGAAGCTGTTAGAGTGCCTGCGGTGTCGCACATGTCATCAACAATAATAACATGTTTTCCTTCAACCTCCCCAATCACCGTCATTTCTCCAATTTCATTCGCCTTTTTTCGATTCTTATGGCACAAAGCAAGGCCGCAATTAAGCACCTTGGCGTACATGTTTGCCCGTTTTGCTCCTCCGACATCCGGGGCCGCAATGACAATGTTGTCTAAATTCAGGCGCTCTATTTCTGGGATAAAAATCGTGGATCCAAACAAATGATCAACAGGCACCTCAAAAAACCCTTGAATTTGATCGGCATGTAAATCCATTGTAATGATGCGATCTGCACCTGCGGCCATTAACATGTTCGCCACCAATTTTGCGCCGATGGCAACCCTTGGTTGGTCTTTACGGTCTTGACGAGCATACCCAAAATAAGGCATTACAGCTATAATTTTTCTAGCAGAAGCCCTACGTGCAGCATCAATCAACAGAAGCATTTCCATAAGGTTCTCTGCTGGCGGAGTTGTCGACTGAATGATGAAAACATCTTGCCCACGCACCGATTCGTTGAAACTCGGTTGAATTTCTCCGTCACTAAAGGTGGTAACGGTTACCTCCCCTAAAATCGACCCGTAATGTTGGGCAATTCGGCTTCCCAAATCCAACGTGGCGCGTCCTGCGAAAAATTTTGCTCCCATGATTTTTTCCTAAGGTGCGCAAAGATAGAACATTAAATTCGCGCTACCAAACTCAAGCAACCATCTAAATGGTTAATTTTAAATGATGTCTAAGCAAATTTTCACCTTGTTACAAGTAGCGGGGTCCATACGTAAAACCCTAGAGAATCGTTACCAACAAACGTATTGGGTTCGAGCGGAGCTCTACAAAATGAACGAATTTGCCAGCGGCCATGCCTTCCCAGAATTGGTACAACGTGAAAACGGTAAAATCCTCGCTAATCTTAATGGGGTAATCTGGAAAACGCATTTTCAACGCATCCGTATGCATTTTGAGAAAACAGTTCAGGAGCCGCTTTCCGAAGGCAAAGAACTGTTACTTGAAGTGAAAATTGTCTTTAGTGAGACCTTTGGGTTGAGCCTTCATATTTTGGATATCGATGCTACGTATTCATTAGGAGCACTGCACCAGCTTAAAATAAACACCCTTAAAAAACTGGATCAAGAGGGACTGTTGAATAAAAACCAACAATTGCGGCTCTACTTACCAAAACGAATTGCGCTTATTTCAGCGGATTCCAGTAAAGGACTGTCCGATTTTATGGAAGTTTTAAACACACGAAAATCACAATTTGGCATTTCCACCTTTCTTTTCAATTGTACCTTGCAAGGCGATCCTGCGGTTGATTCTATGGTCAATACTTTAGAGAAAATCCAACGAATATCGCATCATTTTGATGCCGTTGCCATTATCCGTGGAGGTGGAGCAGAGGTAGGTATGTCTTGTTATGACGATTATCGGTTATGTCGAGCCATTGCCGAATTTCCGCTTCCTGTCCTTTGCGGTATTGGTCACTCAACCAACCTCACCGTTGCTGAGATGGTGGCAAATCACCATGAAATTACGCCTTCTATGTTAGCCACCTCTTTACTTCGGATTTTTGAAGAAAAACTAACGGCATTGAACAATGCAAAAGAGCGCATACTTGCCCATCGAGATTTTTTCATGCGATCCGTGCAAAAAACCATTGGGATTAAAAGTTTAGAAATTTCTCGGCTTTCGAGAATAAGAGTTGAAAAAGAATGGAGGGTTTTGGAGAGCCTTGGCTTAAAGATGAACAAAAACAGCCGTTCTCAAACGTCATATCATTCGCATTCATTGTTACAAACACCGAAAGATATTTCCCGCAACATCCGCTTTAAATTGGAACGTGAGGGCTTAGATATACTCGCGTTGTTGAGGTCTTCCATAAACAGCTCAAAAACCTTATCCAATTCCGCCTGTAACAGCTTAGATAGCCTGGAAAAGACCATGGCTATTTTGGACCCGAAATCCGTTTTGGCGAGGGGATATTCTATTGCCAGAAAAAACAACGAAGTAGTCAAAACCTCCGAAACATTGCACCAAGGAGATGTCGTGGAAATAGAGTTTTACCAAGGCAAAAAAGCGACTAAAGTAATTTAAACTCCTTTTGATACCTTTGTTCAATGGAACGTTCTTTTGGAAAATTGCATCGCATTCATCTGAAAAATGATATACAGCTTCTTTTCGATGAGGGTAAAAAATTGCATGTTTTTCCTTTTGTCAGTTACTATCGTAAATTGCCAAAAGAACCGAATGTTTTCAGTGTGCTCATCAGTGTTCCCAAGAAACGGTTTAAAAAGGCTCATGACCGGAACCGCATTAAAAGACTTATTCGCGAATGCGTCAGAATTCATCGAGAAAAACTAATGCTTCACTCCGCAAAGCACGAGTGCCAATTACAGTTCAGTATCGTTTATCTTTGTGATGAAATATTGGAATTCGAGCGAATGAATGTACAATTAACCAAACTTATTAATTCTTTATGCAACGAAAAATAGCTTTTGTTCTATTCAGCCTTGCGCTTTCCCTTAATGTATTTTCTCAATCCTCAGGTTTTGAAGAGCTCAAAAGCCTTGAGTTAATGGACCAAATTTACGAGCATCTTGACCAATATTTTGTGGATGAAATTTCGCATGGAAAATTATCCAAAACCGCCATTGATGCTTTACTCAATGAGCTTGACCCGTATACCGTTTACTACCATGAAGCAAACATTGAGGATTACCGATTGATGACAACCGGACAGTACGGAGGCATAGGGGCATTGTTAGAGCAACATGAGCATGATATTTTCATTTCAGAGGTCTACGAAAAAAATCCTGCCCAATTATCGGGGATTCTTGCTGGAGACAAGCTCCTGAGGATTGATAAGCAACCCGTTGCGAAGAAAAGCATCGAAGAGGTATCAAACACATTGAAAGGGCCAAAGGGATCTTCGGTGTTGCTTGAATATGAGCGTGATGGAATAATAATGAGCAAAAATGTTGTGAGGGATGAAATCAAAATTCCGGACATTCCCTATGCTGGAATGCTTAATCAAAATACGGGTTATATTTCGCTGAGCAGTTTTACACAAACGGCGGCAGAAGAGGTGCGAAAAAACATCCTTGATCTACAGGCAAAAGGCATGAAACAACTGATATTTGATTTACGTGGTAACGGTGGAGGTTTACTCATGGAGGCCGTGAAAATTGTGGGGTTCTTTGTGCCCAAAGGCCAATTAGTGGTTTCTACTAAGGCCCGGGCTCAAAACGAAAACAATCAATTCACCACCCAGGAAGAGCCCATAGCTAAAACTCTCCCTTTAGTGGTGTTGATCGATGAAAATTCTGCCTCTGCCAGTGAAATTGTTGCGGGGGCCTTGCAAGATTTAGACCGTGCTATCGTTGTTGGCAAGACGAGTTATGGTAAAGGCCTAGTTCAACGTACTTTTGACCTGAAATACGGATCTAAAATCAAGTTAACCATTGCGAAATATTACACGCCATCCGGACGCTGTGTACAACGTCTGGAGTATTATGGTGACGACCGAAATGGAGCGCCTAAAGAAATTCCCGACAGTTTACTGCAAAAGTTCAAAACAAGCAATGGTAGAACCGTGATTGACGGTAGGGGTATCGAACCGGATGTTTCGATGAACGACTCTTCCTTGACCTCCTTTGGAAATTTCTTGCTCAAGAACCACCTTATTTTCAACTTTGCTACAAAGTTTGCCCTTACCCACGAATCCATTGAAAAGCCCAACAACTTTCAGCTTACTGAAAACGAAATAAACGATTTTAAAGCCTTCATGCTTCAGCATAACCGAAAATACCAGTCCGATGAAACAAAAGCACTGGAAAAAATACGTAAGGAGATAGAAACCGGGAATAAACAGTCTCCCATCCTCACTTCCTATGAATCGTTAATGCAAAAGTTGGTAGAAAGGGACGCTATGAGCTTTGAAAACCATCGAACAGAAGTTCATAAATTGTTGGAACGCGAAATCATTGGTAGGTACTATTTTCAAAAAGGTCAAATTGAATACTCCTTGAAGCACGACCCAGTACTTATAAAAAGCCTTGAAATTTTGGAGAACCCTGGGCTTTTAAAAACCGTTCTTGGATTTAAATGAAGTCATTCGTTTTTTGGGCTAAGCGTAACAGAGATGCGGGATATTTATTCTTTTCCGCCACACTTCTTATCGGTTTATGTTGCAGTAAACCTGTTATGTCCAGTTCATTTATTGGCTATGTTTTATGGTTTATCAGTTTTGGGGATTATCAAGCATTCAAAGTTCGATTAATTGAAAACCGAAATTGGATTTTGCCCCTTATCTTGTTAATGATCTTGCATGCTTTAAGCTTGATTTGGAGCGATGACCTCGTTTTGGGAATTAAGGGATTAAAAGTGCGGATTTCAGCATTTATTTTGCCTTTGTTAATAGCGGGCACCTTTCCCTTTTCTCGTGAAAACCTCCTACGATTAGGCAACTTGCTGTTGCTTGCTTTGACGGCGGTGATGCTGATCAATTGGATTCACTTCGGATATCTTTTGCAGCAGGGAACCTTCGAAGATATTCGACAGCTCAGTTGGCTCGATTCGCATATTCGATTTGGAATACTGACGGCCTTTTCTCTGGCTATTTCCCGCTATTTAATTTCACAACAACCCAATTTTCGATATGGGTATTGGGGATATATGCTTTTCACTACGGCATTCCTTATTTATAGCCAAACCTTAAGTTCCTTTTTTTGCCTTCTATTAGTGATCCTTTTTGCTCTGATAGAGTTACGAATTTATGGAAAGATGAACCCTTGGATTAAAAGCATCATTTTTTTACCCTTCGTCATTGGAATTATTGCGGTTGTATTTGATTTATTAAAACCCTTAGAGCCCTGTCCTCCCATAATGAATAAGGCAAAAGCTGCCTTGTTATGGAACCAACGCTCCAAGGTGAAATTTGATCGTCTTGACGCTAAATCCCAGCCCATTTCAAGTACTTGTGAACGCTATTTATGTTCAAAATACGGGTCTTCCAATGATGTCGGCATTGGAGAATTAACGGACGAAGATATTCGAAATATCGAATTAGGGTTTACCGACCCACAAGAGGCTAATGGGGGTTTCATGCACAAATACAATGCGTTAAAATATCAACTTCACGAAACCAAGAATCCAAACGGAAACTCTCTTTTACAGCGAATCATATATTGGCAAGTTAGCTTAAAAACCATCAAGAAGGAGCCATTATTGGGCGTTGGTATTGGTGATATTGATGCCGAACTTTACAAGAATTTCAAGGCTACCTCCTTGTTGGAGAAAAATTACAAACGAAGCCATAACATGTACCTTACCTCTTGGCTCGCCTGTGGTATACTTGCGCCTTTATTGCTCATTTATCTAGGGTTGTATTTATTATATCTCGGGATTAAACATCGATTTGCCTTATTAGCCTTGTTTTCGGTACTTATTCTGTTTACCATGTTCTATGAAGACAGCATTGAAACTCAGTCTGGAGCCACGTTTTTTGGATTATTTATCGCTTTATTGGCTTCGAAAAAAGCAATCGCTGCTTGGAACCTTAAAATTGCGTAATTTCGTACGCGATGTCCATAGAGGTAATAAATTTAAGTAAGTTTTTTGGGGAACAAGCTGCCGTAAACAGCATATCGTTTAGCATTAAAAAGGGAGAGGTTGTTGGCTTTCTTGGCCCTAATGGCGCTGGTAAATCCACCACCATGAAAATGATCACTGGATTTATTCCGGCCAGTCAAGGAAAAGCGCTTATTAATGGAATTCAAGTACATCCCGACCACATTAAAACCCGCTCCATGGTGGGCTATCTGCCGGAATCCAACCCCTTATACTATGACATGTATGTCAAGGAGTATTTACGTTTTGTTGGTTCCATTTACCGGGTTCCAAAATTAAAGACTCGTATTCAAGAATTGATTGAAATGGTGGGGTTGCAAGTAGAACAACATAAAAAAATTGGAGCACTATCAAAAGGATATAAACAGCGGGTTGGGCTAGCCCAAGCCTTTATCCATGATCCCGAGGTGTTAATTTTAGATGAACCGACCTCCGGTTTAGATCCGAATCAAATTTTGGAAATTCGTGAGCTGATCAAGCATTTAGGCCAACACAAAACCATTTTGCTGTCAACGCACATCATGCAAGAAGTTGAGGCCATATGTGACCGGGTTATTATCATTAATCAAGGTAAAATTGTTGCTGATCAAAGCAGGGATGAACTCAAACAGAATCTGGACAAGGAAAGCATCTATGTAGAATTTGACCGAACCATCAATGCTGCTGAATTGAAAAAAATCGACGGAATTAAGTCGCTTGCTCCTGAAGGCAAGGGATGGTTGCTTCAAGTTGACCCCAACAAGGACGTAAAAAGGCAGTTGGCACAACTCGCCAAAGAAAAAGATTGGCTTACCATAGCCATGAAAAACGAAGAACGTGGTTTAGAAGACCTTTTTAAAGAGCTTACAAAAAAGAAATAATGAATTTTTTAGAGGAACTCACTTGGCGAGGCATGATCCACGATGTCATGCCAGGAACTAAAGAACGATTTGAAAAAGGGCCGTGCACGGGCTATATCGGTTTTGATCCGACTGCCGACTCCTTGCACATCGGCAGTTTAGTTCAAATTATGACCTTGGTGCATTTTCAACGCTGTGGTAATAAACCCTTAATTTTGGTGGGAGGCGCTACGGGTATGGTTGGAGACCCCTCGGGGAAATCCCAAGAAAGAAACCTTCTGGACCTTGAAACCCTGCAAAAAAATCAGTCGGCTGTAAAAAAACAACTTTCGCACTTTTTAGACTTTACCGGTGAGAATCCCGCAGAAATAGTCAACAATTACGATTGGTTTAAATCCATGAGTTTCTTGGATTTTATACGCGACATTGGTAAGCATATTACTATCAATTATATGCTGTCGAAAGATTCTGTAAAATCCCGAATGGAAACGGGAATGTCCTTTACGGAATTTACGTATCAATTGGTCCAGGGATATGATTTTTACCATCTCTACCAAGAAAAAAAATGCGATATTCAGCTTGGAGGTTCAGATCAATGGGGAAATATCGTAACAGGAACAGAACTGATTAGGAGAAAGTTGGGTGCAGAAGCTTTTGCAGTAACCACCCCTTTAATAAAAAAAGCCGACGGGTCAAAATTCGGAAAAACCGAAGAGGGTAATGTGTGGTTATCCAAAGAAAGGACCAGCCCCTATAAATTCTATCAATATTGGTTAAACTGCAGCGACGAAGACGCCGCATCCTTTATTCGAATTTTCACGCTTTTTGACCAAGATAAAATCAATTCCCTAAACTCCGAACACCAGCAAGCGCCGCATTTAAGAATTTTGCAGAAGGCTTTAGCCGAAGACATCACCAAACGAGTTCATGGAGAAATGGAGTTACAAAATGCAATAACGGCTAGTAATATTTTATTTGGAAAAGCAACAAAAGAAGATCTCGCCTCGCTTTCTGTAGACGATTTTCTTACGGTCTTTGAGGGAGTTCCTCAGAAACAGCTTCCTTTATCTTTGCTGTCGTTAAAACCATCCATTGTAGATGTCTTGGTAGGAGAATCAGGTTTTTTATCCTCGAACTCCGACGCCAGACGCGAACTCAAAGCACAATCCATTTCTATTAATAAAGAAAAAGTCGATGAGCACTTTGTGCTCAGTGCTGAAAATCTACTCAACGGCAAATTCGTACTCATCGGAAAGGGGAAAAAGACCAACTTTATCCTCTTCTTTGAATAGCAGGAATTGATTACGAAATTAGATTATTAGCATAGCGTCCCCGTAGGAATAAAAGCGGTACTTCTCGCGAATAGCGGTTTGGTACGCTTCCATCATTAGATCATGTCCGCAAAAAGCGGAAATCATCATCAAAAGAGTGGACAACGGAGTATGAAAATTGGTGATTAAGCAATCTGCAATTGAAAAATCGTAGGGAGGGAAAATAAATTTATTGGTCCATCCATCGTAGGGTTTTAACAATCCTTCTGTCGACACAGAGGACTCAACTGCTCGCATGCAGGTTGTCCCAACCGCACAAACCTTCTTTTTATTCAAGATCGATTTATTGACGATGGAAGCTGCTTTTTCAGAAATAATCACTTGTTCTGAATCCATCTTGTGTTTCGTTAAATCTTCAACTTCAACGGTTCGAAAAGTGCCCAGCCCAACGTGGAGCGTGATTTCCGCAAAATCCACTCCTTTGAGCTCCAACCGTTTCAAAAGTTCCCGCGAAAAATGTAGCCCTGCCGTTGGTGCAGCAACCGCGCCTTCCTCCTTCGCGAAAATGGTTTGGTACATTTCCTCATCTAAAGGTTCAACCGCACGTTTAATGTATTTTGGAATGGGTGTTTCTCCCAAGGCAAATATTATTTTACGAAATTCCTCATACGTCCCATCAAATAAAAACCGTAAAGTTCTACCACGAGATGTCGTATTGTCAATCACTTCTGCCACGAGGGAATCGTCTTCGCCGAAATACAGTTTGTTTCCTATTCTGATTTTTCGAGCCGGGTCAACGAGAACGTCCCACAAAAAGCTTTCTCGGTTTAATTCCCTGAGTAAAAAAACCTCGATTTTGGCACCTGTTTTCTCCTTATTGCCGTACATTCTAGCCGGAAAGACACGTGTATTGTTTAAAATCATCGTATCTCCATCGTCAAAATAGGAAAGGACATCTTTAAACAATTTGTGCTCGATTTTTCCCGTCTTCCTGTGGATGACCATTAAACGGCATTCATCGCGATTTTCAGAGGGATATTCCGCGATCAATTCTTGTGGAAGTTCAAAATTAAACTCCGATAATTTCATTTTACTCATAATTCTCTTTGCTGGGCCGCGAAGATACAACACAAACACCCCCTTTGTCAAGTTTTTAGAGAAAATAACCCAAAAGGACCGAAAAACTGATGAAAATCATAAAATACACGAGGATTTCCTCATTTTTTATGACCTCTAAACGGAGGAATTTTACCAAAAAACAAAAAAGATGAAAACACTCGAAAAAAATGAATGGATGGAATTCAACCGATTCGGCATCATTGCTATGATCATATTAATTAACGGTTGCTTAGGGGGGCTTGCGATGGGCCTAGGAGCGGTTCAGCACACGGCAACATTAATACTCGTTGTTGTTCCTACCATGCTAACCCTGAGCCTTCTTTTAGCCGTTGCCCCCATGCGATGGGTTGTCGCTTCAGCAACATTCAACTCGGCTATTGAATTATGCTTAATTCTATTTTACCTGTGGACTAATTAAGCCCCTTTTACCCTCAAAAATTCTATTTGATGGTTTTCAATAGCCCTTGGGCAGCAGAAAAAATATCATGACTCTCCAAATGATACTTTTTCATGAGCTGGTTAGGAGTACCGCTTTCCCCGAAAGAATCATTTACGGCCACATAAGCTTGAGGAACAGGGAAATGGGTTGAAAGCAGTTGCGCTACCGCATCCCCTAGTCCTCCATTCCGCATGTGCTCTTCTGCAGTAACAATGCATCCCGTTTTCTTCACCGAGGATAATATCGCATTGTTGTCCAGTGGTTTAATCGTATGCATATTAATGACTTCAGCTGAAATTCCATGCTTTTTCAACTCTTGCGCTGCCTCAAGCGATTTCCAAACCATATGACCGCACGCGATAATCGTAACATCAGTTCCCTCTAACAATACATCAGCTTTTCCAATGATAAATGGTGCATCTTCATGGGTGAAAATGGGAACCGAAGGCCGACCAAATCTTAAATAAACTGGTCCATCCCAGGCGGCAACCGCAAGGGTTGCATTGAGGGTTTGGTTATAATCTGCTGGAACTACAACCGTCATATTGGGCAACATACGCATCATTCCTATGTCCTCCAACACTTGATGCGTTGCACCGTCCTCGCCTAAGGTAAGACCGGCATGAGAAGCACAAATTTTCACATTCTTTTGAGAATACGCAATGCTTTGTCGTATTTGATCATAAACCCTTGATGTTGAGAAATTTGCAAATGTTCCCGTAAATGGAATTTTACCTCCAACGGTCATTCCGGCAGCAATCCCGATCATATTAGCCTCTGCGATCCCAATTTGAAAAAAGCGATCAGGAAACGATTTTTCAAAAGCGTCCATTTTTAAGGACCCTGTCAAATCTGCACAAAGAGCAACCACGTTAGGATTCAATGCTCCTAATCTGCGCAAACCTTCCCCAAAACCCGAACGGGTATCCTTGTTGCCGTAGGTTAAAATTTCCATAGTTTTTAATTTAAATTTAATTTATACGTCTTATTTGAGCTAATCGTAATCTGTTTTTCGTTGCTGTATCCACTGGATTTTTTCTCCTTAAATCGGTAAATCAATTTGTATGATCCTGGTTGAATTAGCAATTTACCAGCAACAATCTCCTCTGAGAAGGTATAAATGAGATCCCATTTTCCGGACGCGTTTTGTTGAAATAATTGACCTACAACGGGTTTTACAAAGGAAAAATCAAGTTGCCCTGGAGCTTCAATTTCTACATTCGTAATCGTCGACTGTTTTATTTCAACGGTTCGGTATGTGCGCGGAATTGTCAATACTTCCACATCGTATTTACCAATTAAGTACTTGCTTTTCCGTTGATATTCTTGATGGTTTATGGTTTTATTAGTCGATCGATCGATCACCCTCATCTCAAAAAGAGGATTGAAAGCACTTCGAGATAATGACGTTAGTCTTAAATACCCCTGAGGCGCATCCAGGGATATTACGTTGTGTACATGTTTTTTAATTTCTACCCCTTTCTTTTCAATCATTGGTTGCGTTTGAACCACAATATCATAGCGGATAGAAGGATCAATGGACAAGGTATCTGGGTTTCCCAGTCGGTTCAAGGTATGGGTAAAAGAATATTTTAGGTGGTTTGTACCAGCTTCGTAGAGAAATACTGTAACATCCGTTTCCGAGGGAATTGAATGAACATCGTTTAAATTTATTTGAACCGTTGTTCGTTGCAACACATTGGTTAAAATGGTTTTGAAAACACGCCTAAACGATTCTTTGTCTTCGGCGTCCGAATAAGAACCTATGCACTTAAACTTATCTAAATAGGACATATCCATGCCTAAACCAATCACGAAGGGAGTTACTTTTACCCCTTTGTCTTTCAGTTTTTTAGCAATAATACAGGGGTCATTGTCGCACGATTCCAATCCGTCTGTTATCAAGATAATAACGTTTCGTGAAAGCGTATCAGGAAAATCTCCTGCCGAAGCCTCTAATGATCGGGCAATAGGCGTTGCCCCTTTGGCCTCGATGCTTTTGATCTTATTCTTTATTGCCTCCAAATTATTGGATCCAAAGGGAATTTCTAAGCGCGTATCATTGCAATCTTGATTCAAATTGTTGAAGGCTGTTTGGTGCCCGTATACCCTTAAGGCAACTTCAACATTTTGCACCCCTCTTAAAATTTCTAATTCTTGATTTAATATTTCTCTGGCCGCCTGTATTCTGGTTTGATTTCCCCACGCTGAATTCATGCTGTTTGAGGCATCTAAGATTAAAAGAACACGTGTTTTTGGGCTGGATTGAGTCCAAAAAACACCTGTACTTAACACCCATAAAAACACCCAAAGAAGCTTCATTTTCTTAATAATCCCCCAAAGATTCTGCCAGTTGATTTAAAGCAGACTCTAACTGTTCGTCATTGGGAGCGGAGCCATGCCATTTGTGCGTTCCCATCATGTAATCTACTCCTTGGCCCATTTCGGTTTTCATGATTATCATTTTGGGTTTGCCGCTTCCCTGATGTTGGTCGATTTGCTGCATAACTGATCGCATGCTTCCAAAATCATGCCCGTCCATTGAATACACTTCCCAGCCAAAGGCTTTCCATTTATCTTCGAGTGGCATGACACCCATCACCTGGCTCACGTCTCCATCGATTTGTCGGTTGTTAAAATCAACGATGCCCACCAAGTTATCCACCCCTCTGTTACCAGCATACATGGCAGCTTCCCAGACTTGTCCTTCTTGAATTTCGCCATCTCCCATCAAACAATACACCCAACGAGGGTCTTGATTCATCTTTTTAACCAGTGCTGTACCAATGGCCACGGAAAGTCCTTGTCCCAACGAACCAGAAGCAACTCGAATTCCAGGTAGTTTTTTATCAACGGAAGGATGCCCTTGAAGTCGGCTAGAAATTTTTCGAAAGGTCGATAATTCCGACACTTCGAAAAACCCTCTTCTTGCTAAAACGCTGTACCAAACCGGTGAAATATGCCCGTTGGACAAATAAAATACGTCTTCTTGTGCCCCATCCATGGTGAATTCATCAGGATTAACCTCCATACGATGAAAGTACATGAAAACGAAAAAATCGGCGCACCCTAAAGAACCTCCCGGATGACCGGAACTTACGGCGTGTACCATTCGAATAATATCTCGCCTCACTTGAGAGGCTACTCGTGCTAAATTCTCCATCTAGATCTTTTTACAAAGCTAAACTTTAATTGTGTTAAATTTGAAAAAAATTGAGGGTGTTGCAACCAATAAGTTGGAAAACAAGTCCTTTACAAAGCGTAACTAAATCATTAATGAAATTATGAAAATCTCTTTGTTATTTTCCATTGTTCTTTTTTTCACTTTCCCCATGTGGGGACAAAAAAGCCTTCGTGCCTTGAACCAAGTGTATACCAAAAATGAATTAAAGGCATTCAAAGAGCAACACGGCAATTTGGACTTGCTTGAATTTGCGTACGATAATGCAATTTCATTGATTCCCAATAATGGCAATAAAAACATCGAAGAATTTCCTGTCGTAAAAAAGACAACCCATTTTACAGATTTAAAGGTCAAAATTTTGCCCTATACCCAGTATTTTCGAACCGAAACCCCCGGTGAATTACTTGCCGTCAAATCCATGTATCAATTGCAATTAGCCTACAAGGGCTCAAAAAAATAACCTTTCTCATGAAAAGACTCTATTTCTTATTTGTGGTCGCTGTTTTTTCCTTAACCCAGGTCAAGGGGCAGATTTTGGTTACCGGACCTGATTATCCTCAAGCAAGTCCTTTGAATTGTTCTGCGATTATTCCTCCGGCTGGCGGGACCAATTTCAGCGATGGACCAACCAACTATTCTCCCAACATGAATGAGGTGATTACTTTTTGCCCTGATCTTGCGCAAGGGTCTAAAGTATCCATTGCTTTTGCCACCAACATTGGTTTCACCTTCAATATTGACCCCACCGACACGCTCTATGTTTATGATGGTCCCAGCACAGCATCCCCGTTGTTAGGCGCTTACAATTCTGGAACTCATCCCAACGGATTTTTTGTTCAAGCATCTTTTCAAAACAATCCAACGGGATGTCTTACCTTACGATTTAAAACCAATGGAAGTGCCGAGGGAACAGGTTGGGACGCCAATGTGGCTTGCGGAAACCCTCAACAACCTTTTGCTCCTCACATGCATGCCTACATCAACGGGACAGGGCCCGATGCTTTAAATCCTGCCGACACAGGATACGTTGATATTTGTTTCGGTGACAGCATTCTATTCGTTGCAGACCCAACATTCCCCTATGCGTTAGAGGTTACCAATACTGGTTATTCTCAAAATGTGAACAACTGTTCTTATCAATGGACCATTGGTGGGGTAGGTCAATTCAACAACGACTCTGTTTGGTTTACGCCTCCGGCAAGAGCGGGATATTTCATCGACTTGAGAATTACCGATATTTTTCCTCAAATTAAACGAATCACTTCTAAAGTTCGTGTTTCTCAATTGCCGAGTTTTGCTGGAACAGGACCACTAGAGGATACGGTTTGTTTAGGTCAAAACACGACCCTTCTAGGTGGGGTTACTCCTCAAGACACCGTGGGCGTGGACATCCCTTATGGAACCTTTGAAATCGGAGGGATTTTCGCAGGTCTTACCTTCTTGCCGGACGGTAGCGGTGTTCAATACGCAACGAATATTGGAATTACTGGATTCGACAGCAGTACGGTCATAACAGGAGCAGGTGACTTTGACCAATTGTGCATCGACATAGAACATTCTTACATTGGAGATTTAGAAATTGCCTTAACGTGTCCCAACGGAACAACCGTATCACTTATGAATGCCTACAATCAAACCCCTTTTGGGTGGAACGAACTTGTTCCCGGCGGTTGCGGAAATGGCATTGGTACCTTTTTGGGCAATGATACGAATTTAGACGGCGGGGCTCCTGGTTCTCCTGTTTGGTCGTACTGTTTCTCGCCAACCCAAGCAACTTTGGGAACCATTTGCAGTGAAAATGCTGCAGGCAATACGGTTATTAATGATTATGGGTTCCCGTCCATGAATCCTAACGGGGTATACTTGCCCGATGGAGATTTTAATAATTTCATTGGCTGTCCTGTCAATGGAAATTGGACCATTACGGTACAAGATAATCAAGGGGTTGACGATGGTTATATTTTCCAGTGGGGGATTTATTTTAATCAAAGCTTGTACCCAGATCAAGAAGGGTATCAAAATACGATTGTAAGTGATTTTTGGAGCAATAATCCCACCATCATCTCCGGACAAAACGATACTGCATTAGTGGTACAGCCAAATACCCCTGGAACAAGTTACTACACGTACAATGTTACTGATGATTTTGGATGCAATTATGATACTACGGTTACCCTAGAAGTCTTGCCAGTTCCGGTAATTTTCACCGATACCGTTGCATGTAACTTATTTCTGCAAGTAGCCAATACCCAATCGTATGCGGGTGGGGTATGGACGGCAGCCGATACAGCGGTTCATTTCTCGAATCCTACATTAGAAAACCCCATCGTTTCAACTTCAACCCCAGGGATATATTCCGTCGTTTACACGGACAACGCTTGCGGAACCGTCATCAATTCGCAAATTGAGTTCCCACCTTACGTGTACGTGGACATTTTAGACAGTGCCATTTGCAAAGGAACTACGATAGACCTTATTGCAGCGTCTATTAACTCTGGAATACAACAACCCGGTTACAATCCGGCGATTCAACTGCAATGGAATACTGGATCCACCGATAATTTCATTGTCGTTTCTGATGCCGGTCAATATTTCATCACTGCGTCAAACATCTGTCATACGGCCAGCGATACGGCTATCATAACCATCAAACAGTGTGATTTTGATGTTCCAAACATTATTTCCCTGAGTTCCATGAATGGAAACGAGTTGTTTGGAATTAGCGACCCGGAAGGAATTGCTGAATTCGAGTGCATCATCCTAAACCGATGGGGAAATGTAATTTACACCTTCACCAATCCTGCAGGCACCTGGGATGGAAAAACCTCTGATGGAAAATTGGTAGAAGAAGGTAATTATTTCTACCGCATCAATGCCACATTCGACGGCGGAGTTGAGGTTGAAAAACACGGTTTTGTATATGTTATTCACTAATCGCACAAAATAATTAAAGTCGAATTGTACTTTTGTACAAAAAAAAGATGGCAACGATTGGCATTAATGGTTTTGGTAGAATAGGCAGGTGTTTCACGCGGTTAGCGCTCGAAAAAAATGAGCTTAACGTTGCGGTGGTTAATGATTTAGCCAATATTCAAGAATTAGCCCACTTATTGAAATACGATTCAAGCCAAGGAACGCTCTCTTTGACTTTCGAAATCATTGATAATCAATTGGTTTTTTCCAATGGAAAGAAAATCATTTTTACGCAACATGCTCATCCGAAAGATATTCCTTGGTCAGCCTACGGGGTTCATGATGTTTTAGAATCTTCTGGGAAATTCCTCTCGAAAGATTTAGCCGGGCTACACCTAACTTCTGGGGCGAAAAGAGTGTTGATATCTGCCCCAGGGGAAGAAGATGTACCTACCGTCGTACTTGGGGTGAGCGAGCAAAACATACGCGATTTAGGGCCGGTAATTTCCAACGCTTCGTGTACCACCAACAATGCTGCTCCGATGATTAAAGTGATAGAATCGTTGAGTAAAATAGAATTAGGACACCTGTCAACGGTTCATAGTTATACCTCCGACCAACGGCTTCATGATGCACCCCATAAGGATTTAAGAAGGGCAAGGGCTGCTACGAACTCGATCATTCCAACAAGTACAGGTGCTGCAAAAGCCTTAGTAAAAATTTTTCCTCATCTCGAGGGAAAGTTGTCAGGTTCAAGTGTTAGAGTCCCAGTAATCAATGGATCCATGACTGAATTAACCCTCATCACGGAGAGAGAACTCAGCGTTCAGGAAATCAATGAAGCGATGAAAAGAGCGTCGGAAGGCGAGATGAAAGGAATTCTTGGCATTACCCATGACCCCATCGTTTCATGCGATGTGATTGGATCTAGGTACAGCTGTTTATTTGACCCTCAATTGACGGTGGTCTCAGGAAAACTAATCCGATTAGTAGGATGGTATGACAACGAAATGGGATACTCCGCCCGATTGGTCGATTTCTTTTCAAATTATTAACCAAGCGCTTTTATCCCGGGAAGCTCCTTGCCTTCAAAAAGCTCGAGAAGTGCACCTCCTCCCGTACTCACATAACTAACCCTGTCCAATAATTCAAATTGAGCTATAGCAGATGCGCTGTCGCCTCCACCTATCAGTGAGTAGGCTCCCAAAGCGGTGGCTTCAGCAACAGCTAAGGCAATGTTACGTGTTCCAAGGGAAAAAGGCCCCCACTCGAAAACGCCCATCGGTCCGTTCCAAAGGACTGTTTTGCTGGACAAAATAACTTTCTTGAAATCGTCGATCGAATTGGGACCTATATCTAATCCCATCCAACCCTCGGGTATTTGATGGCTTGAAGTTATTTGAGTTAAGGCATCCGCCGAAAAACTATCGGCAATCACGCTGTCCTGAGGCAAGTGTAATTTCACCCCCAATTGCTTGGCCTTTGAAAGGATAGTTTTAACATTTTCCAATCGATCTTCTTCTACCAATGAATTACCAATTTGACCGCCCAAGGCTTTAGCAAAAGTATACGCCATGCCTCCTCCAATGATAATGTCCGACGCAATACTCAAGAGGTTTTCAATAATCAACATCTTGTCCGATACTTTTGCTCCGCCAATAATTGCAGTGAAGGGCCTTGATGGGTTGGATAACACCCGCTGTGCATTGTTTAATTCCTCTTCCATTAAAAACCCCATCATTCGGTCGTTTGGAAAAAACGAAGCAATGCCGGCTGTACTGGAATGGGCTCGATGGGCTGAGCCAAACGCATCGTTGATAAAGCAATCGCCCAATTTTGCGAATTCTGCCGACAAAGAGGAGGAATTGTCGGTTTCTCCATCAAAAAATCGCACATTTTCCAGCAACAAGACTTCTCCTGCAATTAATTCCTTTGACCTAAGAATTCCTTCTTCCAAAGTAGCGGAAAACCCTAAAGGAGCTTCAAGAAGATCTTGAAGTCTTCCAAAAACATGACGGAGGGAAAAACGATCTTCAGGTCCGTTTTTAGGACGACCAAAATGCGATAACAACACGACACTTCCTCCATGGTTTAAGACCCATTTAATAGTGGGCAGAGCCGCTTTGATCCGCTTGTCGTCCTGAACTTCCAACGTTTCCTTATGCAATGGCACATTAAAATCAACCCGTATTATTGCTCGTTTACCTTGGAAGGAATAGGACTTCATCTGGCTCATTGGAATTAGGAATTTAAGAAAATGTCAAAATAATTCTGAAAATCGAAGCAAAACTACATCATAGTACAAAATATTTAAGCAGTTTTGTGAAAAATATACTCTATGAAAAGCTTCGTGATAGTTCTATGCTTGTTTTCTTTTATTACTAGTTGTGGCGTTTCTCAATCAGAATCAGCAAGCCTGAATGAAAACGAATTTGAATTAGTAGTGGATGAGGGTTCCGGTGACGAGGAAGTCTATGCTTACGACTCTACCGTGGCAATTGACTATCCGGATTGGGGTATGGATGATTATGAACCTTATGAAGAAACACCCTACAATCCTTCCCGAAAAAAGTATTTAGATTTAATTCACACCAAAATTGAGGCGAGTTTTAATTGGGAAAAATCGCAAATGAATGGATTAGCATCCATTACCCTAAAACCCCATTTTCACGCAACGGATAGCGCTGTACTGGATGCAAAAGGAATGGAAATATTGAAGGTGACTTTGAACAATAAAGAACTTTCCTATGATTACCCTGATCAGAATAAACTTACTGTCCGCCTAGGAAAAACCTATTCAAAAAATGAGCCTTTTACATTGGTAATAAAATATATTGCAAAACCTGAAGAACGTGAAACCAGCGGTAGCCAGGCTATAACCTCAGACAAGGGCCTTTACTTCATAAATCCCAAAGGAGAAAAAGATGGCTTAATGCCACAAATTTGGACCCAAGGGGAAACTGAAGCAAATTCCGTTTGGTTTCCTACGCTCGACGCACCCAATTCAAAATCTACCCAAGAAGTATTACTGACCGTTGATGATAAATACACGACATTGTCAAACGGTCGTATGGTCAGTTCGAAAAAAAATTCAGATGGTACGCGCACCGATTATTGGAAACAAGACTTACCCCATGCTCCGTATTTATTCATGTTAGCGGTCGGAGAATTCAAGGTAGTAAAAGATTTTTACACTCGTAAGGATGGTAAGAAAATGGAAGTTAATTATTACGTAGAGCCCGAATACGAAAAGGATGCACGTGCGATATTCGGAAAAACCCCAAAAATGATCAAGTTCTTCTCTGACAAATTAGGCGTAGAATATCCTTGGGACAAATACGCTCAAATTGTCGTTCGAGAATATGTCTCTGGAGCAATGGAGAACTCCGGTGCCGTTGTTTTTGGAGACTTCGTTTATAAAACAAAGCGAGAGCTTATAGATGGCAACGACGAGTCCACGATTGCGCATGAATTATTCCATCATTGGTTTGGCGACTTAGTCACTTGCGAATCTTGGTCAAACCTTCCACTTAACGAGTCTTTCGCAAATTATTCGCAATACCTTTGGGATGAATTCGAATATGGTATAGATGAAGCCGACTACCGTGCCGAGGAGGAGGCAGATGGTTATTATTCCAAGCAGGAATATAAAGATTTGATTCGTTTTAAATATAACGACAAGGAAGAAATGTTCGATGAGCATTCCTATAACAAAGGAGGCAGGATTTTACATATGCTTCGTAATTACTTAGGCGATGAAGCCTTTTTTGCAGGACTAAACCGCTATCTTACCTCTAATGCCTATAAATCTGCTGAAATTCATGATTTAAGGCTCGCCATGGAAGACGTAAGCGGGGAGGATTTGAATTGGTTTTTTAACCAGTGGTTCCTTTCAAAGGGCCACCCTATTTTATTTACTGAACAAGTTGTCGACGCAGAGAACCATACCGTTACGCTCAAAGTGAATCAAGCACAAAACTTTGGGGACTTTAAAATTCCTGTGGATGTTGCGGTTTGGGATGCGGAAGGTAAACATGTATATCCCATTATTATCGAAAATAACACGCAAGAATTCAGCTTCCCCTTTACAGGCAAAATCGAAAATGTGCACTTAGACGACCAACAAATGCTATTGGCAAAGGTATACGAAGAAAAGCCCATCGAGCAAATGGTGCATCAGTATTATAACGCAGACCGTTATCGTTCAAAAGCTGCTGCCTTAAAGCGTATTTCAAAATCGAACATTCCTGATAAAATGAATATTATGCTGAACGCAGCAAAAGCACCTTTTTGGGGATTACGTGTAGAGGCACTTAACTACCTTAAGGCAATGGAGGAAATTACCGATAAAAACGCCTTAAAAAATGTCCTCTTATCTACCCTCCAGAAAGATAATAAATCAGCCGTGCGTAAATCTGCCGTTGTCTTATTGGCTAAAATTGACAAGCAAGAGGCCATTAAAACTGTTCGAGGGGTTTTACTACGTGATAGTTCTTTGGCAGTTTTAGGAGCAGCGATGAATTCTTTAAAAGAAATTGATACGGCTCAAGCATTAAGCATTGCCCGTGAGTTAAGTACTTCGAAAGAAATCGAACTTAGGGTAAGTGCCGCTGAAATAATGGGAGAATTTGGATCATCCCAAGATTTACCATTTCTTGAAAAAAATATTCTTGGCGGTGAAATGAAGGACTATAACCGTTTGCGCGTATTACTGGCCTATGCATACCATGTAATCCGGAACGGGAGCGAATCCATGTCTAATGCGGTTGAGGTAATGACCTACAGCAAAAACAATGGCAACCAGTATACTGGATGGTATTTCGAAAGAATCGTTGAGCGTTTTCTAGAAATACTTCAAACAGAACAGCAGGGAATAGAAGAAGAACTACAACAAATAGGAAACAACAACAGTAATGCAAAGTTGCAATCCTTAAGAAACAAGAAAGCAACGCTGGAAATACTATACAACGGTCTTGCTCCCTTATTCGAAACGGAGGAGACAGAAAAATAATTTTTACGCCAACATGGGGTGTTGTTTAATTAAACGCTATATTTGTTTAAATTCTAAACAATATAGTTATGAAAATAGGTGAAAGTATTCCGGCGCTCCTTCTTAAAGACCAACACGATAGCGAAATCAAATTAAGAGATTTAACGGGTAAAAAACTGGTAGTATATTTCTATCCTAAAGACGATACGCCTGGTTGTACGGCACAAGCTTGCAGTATACAAGCTGGTGAAAAGTTACTGATGGAAAAGGATATAACGGTTATTGGAATAAGCGCAGACTCCGTTACATCACACAAAAAATTTTCTACAAAGTATCATCTATCGTTTCCTTTACTTTCAGACCCCGAAAAAAAGGCTATCGAAGCTTTTGGAGTTTGGGGGCCCAAAAAATTCATGGGAAAAACCTATGATGGAATTCACAGAAAATCGTTTTTATTTGATACGTCTGGTACGTTGATTCATATTATCGAAAAACCGGATACTAAAAACCATGCTGAAGAAATTCTCGATATTTTCACCAAAATTCAATCAACGTAAATAAAATACGTTTAGAGTTCATAACCTTTGTAAAAAATAAATATTATGTCAACAAAAGATGTTCAAAATGAAAAATTAAAAGCGCTTCAGCTTACCATGGAAAAACTGGATAAAACCTTTGGAAAAGGAGCGGTTATGAAACTTGGCGACAGCCCTGTTGAAAAAGTAGACGTTATTCCAAGCGGGTCCTTAACCTTGGATTTAGCGCTTGGAATTAATGGTTACCCGAAAGGGAGAATTGTAGAAATTTACGGGCCGGAATCTTCTGGAAAAACAACGCTAGCCATACATGCGATTGCTGAAATACAAAAGCAAGGAGGTATCGCTGCATTCATCGATGCAGAACATGCTTTTGATCAATTTTATGCAGAAAAACTTGGCGTGGATGTGGCAAATCTTTTAATATCACAACCCGACAACGGAGAACAGGCACTGGAAATTGCCGATAACCTTATTCGTTCCGGCGCAATTGATTTAATCGTCATTGATTCTGTGGCAGCTCTGACTCCGAAAGCAGAAATCGAAGGGGAAATGGGGGACTCTCAGATGGGATTACAGGCGCGCCTCATGTCGAAAGCATTACGCAAACTCACATCCTCCATTAATAAAGCCAATTGTTGTTGCATATTCATCAACCAATTAAGGGATAAAATTGGAGTCATGTTTGGTAATCCAGAAACTACAACAGGAGGTAATGCCTTAAAGTTTTATGCTTCCCTACGTCTTGATATCCGTAAGGCTACCCAATTAAAAGACGGGGAAGAAATCATTGGAAACCGCGTTAAAGTTAAAGTGGTAAAGAACAAAGTAGCTCCTCCTTTCCGAAAAGCGGAATTCGACATTCTTTATGGAGAAGGTATTTCTAAAATCGGTGAAATTATAGATTTAGGTGTAGAATTGAATGTATTAAAGAAAAGCGGTTCATGGTTTTCCTATGGTGAAACTCGCCTTGGACAAGGTCGCGACTCCATTAAGTCCATTCTTGCAGACAACCCTGAGTTGTGCGACGAATTAGAACAACGCATAAGAACAGCACTGACTAGCAATAAAGTTGTTGAAATAGAAGGATAAATGCAAAGATTTATCTAAATTTGACAAAACTAAAACTTAAGTGTTATGAAACAAACTATGCTAATTCTAATGGTTGGTTTGGGAGTTATGACTTTCACTACTTCATGTAAAAAGAAAGGCTGCACCGATAACGGAGCTGTAAACTTCAATTCCAAAGCAAAAAAAGATGACGGTTCTTGTTTATACAAACCTACGATCAAATTAAACGGTGCAGCGAGCGTTACCATCAACGTCGGAACTTCCTACACGGATGCTGGTGCTACTGCAACGAACAAAGACGGTTCATCCGTTGCAGTTACAACCGACAACCAAGTGGATAGTGCCGCTGTTGGAACATACTACGTTAACTATTCTGCAACCAACGCAAATGGAACTACAACCGCTAAAAGAACCGTGAACGTGGTAATTGGGGCTGAAAATTGGACTGGGCCAACTTGGGGATTAACCTCAACATGCAGTGGAACGCAATTCCCACTTTCAGGAAGTCCTGCAATTACAGCAGGTGCTACCGCAGCGGATATCAATATTGATAATTTTTTCAATCTAGTTGGAGGAACTGCAACAGGGACTATTAATGGCGCAGCGGTTACCATACCTCAGCAAACCATCAATATTCAACTAGGTGATATCAATTTCTCAGGAACAGGAACAATGAATTCGAGTGGAACGCAGATTCAAATCACGTATACGTATGATAATACAACACCGATCATTGGGGGAAGCGGTACCTGCATCGCCATTTATGACAAACAGTAAAATCTCGGTGACTCATTAAAAAAGACGGCCTCGGCCGTCTTTTTTTTTATCCATACGCGGTAATACAATTACGACAAAAGTATACCCTTCTTGTTAAATCTAGGTAAAACGGCCAAATCCTCGATTTTAATTGAGTCTGGCAAGAATAAAAACTTCTTATCGTACAATACCTCATCTATCCAAAAACTCACCCAGTATTCGTTATACAAACCGAAGACTTCGGGAATAATTAATTCAATCTTCGCATATTCCTCTGGTAACAAAACCTCAAGCGAATGCCTTAAAGTAGCCGTTTTTAAAGCCTCTCCTGACTGCATATTCTCCCCAAAACCAACACTGGTTACAATTATTCCTTCCATGATGTCTTTTCGATCATTGATCAAATAAACCGCATATTCTTCATTACCTTTCTCTTCCAACAAGGCCAAAAAAACACCTTCTACCTTGGGTATTAAATCTTTTGCTTTCATCTGCTTATATTAACTCAAAACCGAACAAATTCATCATAGATACAACCAATAGCTTTTTCACCTCCGCCATATCAACAGCTTCGGTCAATTCATTGGCTAACGACGTTACCTCCTTGTCGGAAATGCCACACGGAACTATTTGATTAAAATACTTCAAATCCGTATTGACATTAAAACCGATTCCATGCATGGTAACCCAACGAGAACATTTTACGCCAAAAGCAGCAATTTTGCGGGGTGGAATACCTAAAATCCAAACCCCTGTAAGTCCTTCAATACGCGTGCCTTGCACACCAAAATTAGCGAGAGTTTCAATAACTGATTCCTCTAAAAATCGCATATATTTATGGATATCTGTGAAAAACTGTTCTAGGTCGAGGATTGGATAAACCACTAATTGACCTGGGCCATGATAGGTAATATCCCCTCCACGATTAATTTTATAAAATTGGGCATCTAAATCATGTAACTTAACCTCATCAGCCAATAAATGGGTTGCATCACCGCTTTTACCTAGGGTGTATACGTGTGGGTGTTCGCAGACAAGAAGATGGCTTTGAGGATATGTAACCCCGGATCGTTTTTGTTCTATTAATTCATTGAACAAAACCTCTTGTAAATCCCAAGCCTCTTGATAATCAATAAGGCCTAAATCATGAAATTTAACTTTAGGCGGTTTCATTTCATACCACTCAATTCGGACTTTAAATAATCGATAATCTCAATGTCCAAAATATCTGCTCCATTCTTTTCACATAGAAAATAAGAAGCCCAATCAACTAAATGCACCAAATACAATGATCTTTCGACCAGTGAGGACCCTTTAGCCTCTAAAGTCATGGAAGAGCCGGTCTTTTTCTCCACCGCCATTGTACTAATTTCAAATCGCTTCTTATTGCGCGGATGTATGTCATCCGCGACAAAGAAAACTGGAGCAAATCGATCGTCTCCTCCTCCCCATCCAACGAGTTCGTTATGGTTCATTTCTGGAATGACATGGCACCAAGCCAAATATTTGGAATTTTCATTAAGCTGTTGACGAGCCCTTACGATAACTCCTTCGTATTTGGTTTCACTATAAAGCACGCCTACTTTACCGAATAAATACTCGGACAATTCAATTGCTTTTTGCTTGATGGATTCTTGTTCCTTGTTAATCAACGAAATACTGCTTCTGATTTCCGACAGCCGCAGGTTGGATATAAACTCCAGCGAATGTAAATAATGAATCAATATCACCAAAGAATAGCCCAAGGCGCTACGAGGAGGATTACCCCCTGGCACGATTGTACAATCGTACCCAGAATCCTTACAAAACTTTGCTAAACGACCCCCGCTGGTAATGCCAAAAATAAATGCTCCTTTACGCTGAGCCTCTTCCAAAGCAGTAGTTGTTTCTTCGGTATTACCTGAATAAGAAGACCCAATAACCAAAGTATTCGGGCCCACAAAAGCGGGTAGTGAATATTCATGTACCAAGGTCAAAGGCACCTTCAATTCATCTTGTAACCAGTTACTTACAATTTTAGCACCAATGCCTGAGCCTCCAAGTCCGCACATTACAATATTGTTTATAGGGCGATCAGGTTTTCTAAAAGATGTTTTTGAAGCTATTTCAAAGGCTTCTTCCAATTGATGGGTAAATGTTGTGATTAGATCTTTCATGTTGACTATTTATAAAGGTATATTTCCGTGTTTTTTCAATGGCAAATTCTCCGCTTTCTTTTCCAACATAGAAAATCCACGAAGGAGTTTTTCCCGTGTTTCCCTGGGAAAAATAACATCATCTACGATGCCCCGCTCAGCAGCCCGATAGGGATTAGCAAAGGTATCAGCATACTCGGCCTCCTTTTCTTTCCACTTTTTTTCGGTATCCGTTGCGCTCAAAATATCTTTTCTGAAAATAATTTCCGCGGCGCCTTTGGCTCCCATCACAGCAATTTCTGCTGTTGGCCAAGCAAAACTCAAATCTGCTCCCAGGGATTTTGAATTCATTACACAATAAGCACCTCCATAGGCTTTTCGTGTAATTACTGTGATTCGAGGCACCGTAGCTTCGGCAAATGCATAAAGCAATTTTGCCCCATGCGTAATGATACCATTCCACTCTTGGTCGGTTCCAGGTAGAAATCCAGGAACATCCTCAATAATCAAAAGAGGAATGTTAAATGAGTCGCAAAACCGCACGAATCTCGCCCCTTTTCGGGAAGCATTAATATCCAATACCCCGGCAAGTTCTGCCGGCTGGTTGGCAACTATACCAATCGTTCGTCCTTCCATTCGAGCAAAACCAATAACAATATTCCTAGCGTAATCTTCTTGCACTTCAAAAAACGAATGGTCGTCAACTAAACACTCTAAAACCCTTCGACAATCATAGGGTAGACCATTATTCGATGGAAGAACCGTTTCGATACGCTCCAATTTCTCGGGAGAAAACTCAAAAACGGACGGCTTTGGTGCATCTTCGTAGGCATTTTGAGGTAAATAGGTAAGAAGAGTTCTTGCTTTCTTTAAGCATTCGACATCGTTTCCTGCAACAAAATGATTTACTCCACTACGCTCCGCATGCGTCTTTGCGCCCCCCAAATCTTCCGAACTAACCTCTTCATGGGTTACTGTTTTTACCACGTTGGGTCCGGTAACAAACATGTATGAAGTGTCTTCTACCATGAACACAAAATCGGTTAAGGCGGGAGAGTAAACAGCGCCACCCGCACACGGACCCATAATCAGGGAGAGCTGGGGAACTACACCACTTGCTCTCGTGTTTCGAAAGAAAATCTCGGAATATCCCGACAGGGAAACTACCCCCTCTTGAATTCTCGCTCCACCTGAGTCGTTAAGACCAATGATCGGCGCCCCATTCTTCAGAGCCAAATCCATAATACGGCAAATTTTAGCTGCGTGAGTCTCACTCAACGACCCCCCTAAAACAGTGAAATCTTGAGCGTAAACATACACCAACCTACCGTGAATTTTGCCAAAACCTGTTACAACGCCATCCCCAGGAATTTTTTGATGATCTAAACCAAATGAACTAGAACGATGCTCCACAAAAGCGCCTATTTCTTCAAAGGTTTCCTCATCCAGCAGCAAGATAATCCGTTCTCTAGCCGTTAATTTCCCTTGCTGATGATGCTTATTAATCCGTTCTATCCCTCCTCCTAGCCGGTTCAAAGTTCTTTTATCGGACAGTTCGTGATTTTTCTTTATCATAATCAAAATTACGTTATTTCTTAATTAATATAGGCGGAAACAGAAGGTTTATCAAGGCAAGAATAAGAATAAACGCAACAGCTGCATATAACGCCGCCCCTTCAAAAATTACGCCCACCAATAATAAAGCAAAAAGGGCCGTTTTTATGAATTGTGCCCGTTTGGATGTTTGCCAAATAACTCCTGTTTTTCGCTCCAAATTAATCTTTAAATATTCCCCTAAAATCATAATCGGTAGCAAAAAATAACCTTGTGCGATCCCCATGTCTTCATAGCTCAAAAAATCCATCAATGAACCCAAAAAATCTACTGTAAAAACAGCGATAGCGCATAAAATAACGATTAGCTCAACGATGATTAACCCATGGTGTTGTAGAACAAAGCCGCCGTTTTTTTTAACAACATCCGAAACCAACCCTGCGAATTGATCCAAAAAATAAAACCACAAAATAAAATCAAAACCCCAATTCCAAAAAATTAAACCAACGGTTGGAAACAATACCTCCGCAAAAAGTCGTTGGACACGTACGTTCATGATCGTCTTTTTCCAAGTGCGTTTACACGCTCTAATGTTATGTTATAGTTTGGATTGATTTCTAGCGCCTTTCTGTACATAAATAGCGCATTGCTAATTTGTTTTTTGCCTTCATAGGCCAAGCCAGCATTGTGATAACTTTCGATGTGTTTTGGATTAATTTCAATGGCTTCGCTGTAAAAAAACAAAGCACTATCTAGGTCTTTTTCTTTAAACTGTTTAATGTCGCCTAGGTGAAAATACCCAATTTCATAGGTGGAATCCACCTTAGCGATTAAACGATATAAACGTTTCGCCTCCTTCACTCGATCAAATTTCTCATTCGCGTAAGCTAAGGCGTATATGATTTCTGGATTTTTGGGTTCTAATTGATACGCCGTGGTATAATATTCTATACACAGAGGACTGTTTTCGTGCTCATAGATGCTTCCTAAAATCAAATGACCAAGAAAAAACTTGCTGTCCTGTTTAATCGCGGTTTCGTAGGAAGATTTAGCCAAGGTAAAGTTTTGTTTGCTTAAATACATTGACCCTTTC
This sequence comes from Cryomorphaceae bacterium, assembly GCA_027485415.1. Taxonomy (GTDB): domain Bacteria; phylum Bacteroidota; class Bacteroidia; order Flavobacteriales_D; family Crocinitomicaceae; genus UBA952. The sequence goes on from JAIXRC010000061.1 coordinate 82,170, forward strand.
AATACATAAGCGTCGCGGTACTTTGGGTTTATTCTCAATGCCTTGTTGACATACACAAAAGCCTGGTCATAATTTCCCAAATTAGCGAATACACTCCCCATGCCCACCAAAGCCTTTAATTCTGAAGTGTCCTTTTGAAGCACCTTGGAAAAATGATAACATGCGGTTGAAAAATCACTGCTCTGAATCAAATTTTTATCTTTATTAATAAGCGCTAGAGCATAAAGTAAACGCGAAGTTGTGTTGTTGCTGTCCAGTCGAAAAGCGTGCGCCGCATCTTTCATAAGTTGCGGATAATCGAGTGAATCAAGGCTTAATTCGGCCCTCTTTTGCAATAAAGGAATGCTGTCGGGGTATTTATCCAAAAGCAAACTCAACTCTTTCTTACTTAGGTCGTTTAATTCCTTCGGTTTATCAGCACTTTTATTGGATTCGGAATTTCCTCCACAAGCATAGAATAGAAATAGAATCAAGGCAATGAAAACTTTAACCATGATGCAAAACTAACAAAACGATGCATTACCTTTGTACAAAAAACAATGAGATCTCGCTTTATTCTACTCTTGATGTTGGTTTTTTTCCTGTCGGATGCTTTAGCTCAGGGATGCAGTCAATGCAAATTATTATCGGAACAAGGCGTTGAAGCCGAAGAATCATCCTTTACCTCCAATATTAATTCTGGAATACTGTATTTAATGGTCTTTCCATATATAATCCTCATGTTCATTTTCAGGAAGCCCCTATGGCGTTTTTTCAAAGCTTTATTCAGCCCCGCTCATCCCAGTAAATAATGACTTTACCAGTGCTTTTGCGGCTTTCCAGCAATTCATGCGCTTGAACAAGTTGGGAATGATGAAAGGTTTGCGCTTTCAAAGGAACAATCTTTTTCTGATGGTACATGGAAAAACACTTGTTCAAATGATACGCTAATTCTTGCGGATTATCTTCTGCTATTTTTAGCATGTTAACCCCAACCATCGTTTGAGATTTCATCATAAAAGGAATAGGAGAATAAAAACCTGATTTTTTTGCGAATTTCAACAATGAAAGTAAGCCAAGTCGTCCATTTAACAATGAAGAACCTCCAAACAAGAAAAGTTTTCCCCCATTGCTCAAAAATTGTAAATCTTGTTTAATGCTTATTCCTCCCGTTGGATTGAATGATGCTATTATCTTTTCTTCATCAAGGATGGCAGCAAGTTCTTTATGATACCTTTCCTTTGGGGCAACCAGAACCCATGTTGGACTTATTCCTTCTAAGACCCTTGCCTTTTCAATGCTGCTTACTTTTGCTACGGTTTTAATTCCCTTAATCGCGAGCAATTGCAGAATGATGCTTCCTACTCCCCCCGCAGCAGCATGAACCAGAGCAATTTTGCCTTGGTTTAATTCCGAAACCTGATCAACCATGAAAGAGGCCGTAACCCCTGCAGTACATAAACTAAGTGCGTCCTCCGCCTTCATTTCACCTATTTCTACTAATGCATTGAGCGGCGTAACGACACTTTGGGCATAGGCGCCAAATCGGCAAAATCCGGCTACCCTTTTTCCAAGCCAATCTTGATCATTCGGTGAATTTACCTCTACCACAACACCTACGATATCATACCCCGGAACAAAAGGAAAGGGAGGTGCGTCCCTGTATTTACCTCTACGTGACATAACATCGGCAAAATTCAACCCAAAAGCTTCAATCCTAATCCGTGCACTACCCTGGGGAATGGGCGCAATTGGAATACTTCGCAACGAGAACGCGTGTTTGATTTTACGGTGTTTTACCAGAAAATACCCTTCCGTCATGATCCAAAAAAGCTTCCTTTGCGTTTGCCGTTGTTTACCGTCCGTGAATTCTTGGAAAACACCCAACGAACTTGTACGAAAAGATTGTTGGTTTTAACTCCCGATAAAGGTTTTGGGTAGATGTAATAACCTGCATTTGCGTGAATGAACCAAATTTTATACCCCACCGTTGGCGTAAAGCCCAGCATGCCCTGATCAAAATTGGATCTTGCTGCTACTTGAGCTCCAAAAGTAAGACCAAATCGATTAGGTCGAAACCAAAAACCTGCATCAGCGCCCAGGATTCCTGCGCGGTAATCGTAATTTGCCCCGATGTTGAATGCATGAGAGGAAGCGTTTTTCAGCTTAATTTCTTTGGAACGTCGTTCATAACCAAGTTCGAATACAAGGTTTCTTCCCTGTTGAACACCAATATAAGGACCGGATTGAATTTTAGTAAAATCAAACCATTGCTTCTTTTGGGCAAACAACATTGCTGGGAAAAACAAAAACAAACAAGCCTTTTTCATTCCTGTAAATTTAAAAAGTAAATCTTGGTGCGATTGCATTTTACCCCATGAATTTTATAAGTTTGCCTATGATAATTCCTTTTGACGATGCTTACTTCATGCGACAGGCCCTTATTGAAGCGGAAAAAGCATTCCATGAAGGTGAAGTGCCCGTTGGCGCTGTAGTAGTAGCCAACCAACAAATTATTGGTCGAGGCCACAACCTTACTGAAAAACTTCAAGACGTAACAGCGCATGCGGAGATTCAAGCTATTACCGCCGCTGCCATCCATATTGGGGCAAAATATTTGAAAGATTGTACCCTATATGTAACTCTAGAACCTTGTTGTATGTGCGCTGGCGCATTATATTGGAGCCAAGTATCCAAAATTTGTTTCGGTGCGAGGGATGAAAAACGAGGCGCAACAAATTTCAGCCCCTCCTTGTTTCACAAAACAACCGTTTTTGAAACCGGAATCGCTGCGGATGAATGTTCTGAGCTCCTCCGGCGTTTTTTTGAACAAAAAAGATAACTAAGGCCTTTTGCTTTGTGTATATTTGTAGAACAAATCAAGTTGCATGGAAATCAATGCTCAAAATGCGCCTAAGCCACTAGGACTTTATCCCCACGCCCGCAGGGTGGGAAATCTCCTTTTTCTCTCCGGAGTTGGCCCCCGTATAGCAGGTTCAGATGCTATTGATTCGGTTGTGCCCGGACTCACCTTGGATAACAAAGGGAATTATGTAACCTTTGATTTTGAGGCGCAATGCCGAAATGTATTTGAAAACGTTCGACAGATTTTAGAAGCCTCAGGATCAAGTTGGGAACAATTGGTTGATGTTACGGTTTTTCTCACCGACATGAAGCGAGACTTTCATACGTACAATCGCCTGTATGCAGAGTATTTTTCCACCAATCAACCGTGCAGAACAACCGTAGAAATCAATGCGCTTCCAACCCCTATTTGCATCGAGTTAAAATGTATTGCAACTATTAATTAAGTTTTATGTTAGGTTTTATTTTTAGAGTTATTATCGCTTGTGGTTTACTTAGTTTCACCACATACCTTTTTGCCAGTGGGTCTTGGGGATGGGGAATATTCATGATTTTCCCATCGCTTATTTTTGGCTTTACCTTTTTTCGCAATGAAAATATGATTTTCGCCTTAAACCAAATGCGGGTAGGCAATCAAGAGAAGGCGAAAAAATACATTAACCGAATTAAAGCCCCTCAGTTTTTACCAAGGAAACAACACGCCTACATCCTGTACCTTAAAGCATTAATGAATGCCCAAGAAATGGGGTTTGCACAAAGTGAGCAATTGCTAAGAAAAGCGTTGACTTTGGGTCTAAGAACCAACGAAGACAATGCCGTTGCAAGAATGCAATTAGCGGGAATTTGCGCACAAACAGGACGAAAGTCAGAGGCCACATCCCTTCTATCAGAAGCGAAAAAATTTGACAAAAACGGAATGCTAAAAGACCAAATTAAAACCATGCAGTCGCAACTTCAAGTTGCTCCTTCGAAGAATCAAATGCGCATGGCACAAATGATGGGAGGAAGAAAAAAACTCCCTAAAATGCGTTAATTCCTTGAGACAAAGAATGTTTGCCCCCGATTGGGAGGAATATGAATTAATCGATGCTGGAGGTGGCGAAAAATTAGAGCGCTGGGGTAATATTATCACGATTCGTCCTGATATTAATGCTTATTTTAAGTCCGAACTGAATAAAGCTGAATGGCTTAAACAAGCCCATTTCCAATTTAAAGAAAATAAGAACACTTACGGAGAATGGAAAATACGCTCCTCATTCGCCCTGGATTGGCAAGTAAATTACCAAGACCTCAAATTTCAGTTAAGTTTAAAAAACACCAAACACACCGGTATCTTTCCAGAACAGGCCTTGAATTGGGAGAAAATAAAAGCGATTTCCAATGCTGACACCAAGTTTTTAAATTTATTTGGCTATTCAGGGGCCTCTAGTTTAGCTGCTGTCTCGAAGGGGGCGGAAGTGGTCCATGTTGACTCCTCGAAAACCGCCCTGACTTGGGCTCATGAGAATTTAACCATCAATAGCTTTTCGGGATGTAAATTGGTGGCGGAAGACGCCCTTCATTTTATGGATCGGGAAATTAAGCGCCGACACACCTACAGCATAATTCAAATGGATCCTCCTGCATGGGGAATTGGAACGAAAGGAAAAAAATGGCAATTAGAAAATCAATTAGATTCTTTACTGCAAAATGCATCAACGCTATTAACCGAAAATGGAATACTAATACTATCGACTTATTCCCCGAAGATTTCGCCGGAAAGCCTTCGGGAAATTGCCGCCTTTATTTTCCCCACTAAAACTGTAAAAACAGGGGTGCTTTGTACTAAATCTACAAGTGGAAAGGTCTTGGAGCACGGAAGTTTACTTCACGTGTTATAATTATTTCCCTCCCTGAATGATCGATTTGGCATTGGTAATCCACACATCGGGTCCTCCAGCCATATAGCCCGAAGATTTAAGGGCTTGAAAGTTAAAATTATCCCCTTCCTTTACCACATTCACAAACCAAACGGTTGGATACCCTTGAACTTGAAATTGTTGCTGAAGTAATTGGTTTTGATCTTTGATGTTTTGAGGCTGAACCTTGTTTCTAGGAAAATCCAACTCTACCAAAATGACATCTTGTGAGGCCCAGTTAGTGAATGCTGGTGTATTAAACACTTCTCTTTGAAGCCTATGGCACCAGCCACACCAATCACTTCCGGTAAAAAAAAGCAGCATGGGTTTATTTTCTTTAACTGCAGCCTTTGAGGCAAGCGAAACATCCGTGTACCAGGTTAGGGTTGATTCTTTCGATGCATTTTGTGCACAAGAATAAAAACTAAAAAGGGCAACAAATAAAGGGAGAACAAAGGATTTCATGGGTAGAATTTTTAAAAAGGTTTAATTTAAACAAAGATGGCAACAAAGACTTTAGAATCGATAAATTAACAGCTATTTAACTTTTATTATCTTTACCTGCAAATAGCATGCCTGCTTTAAAATTGAACCTCTATGAAATATTGCTTTACCATACTTGCCCTAATATATAGTATTTCCTTCCTCGCTCAGACTCAAAATGTACGAGGAAAAGTCATGGACTCCGAAACGAATTATCCGTTGGCAGGAGCAAAGGTTGAAATTGACCTGAAAAATGAGAACGGCGTTAATTATCGTGCAGTAACGGATGCAGAAGGCGCTTTTACTATTAACACGGTGCCCGTGGGAAAATACAGTTTAACAACGCGTTTCATGCAATATGAACCAAAAACGCAAACCATTGAGTTAACCTCCGGAAAGGAACTTATTCTGGCTATTTTACTTCAGGAATCCGTTACCAATAAAGAGGAAGTAGTGGTCAACGGAAGAAAAAAGGGTGAAATCATCAATGAATTAGCCGTTATTTCTGCTCAGCAATTTTCGGTAGAGGAAACGAATAGGTATCCTGGATCCCGCATGGACCCTGCTCGCATGGCCTCCAATTTCGCTGGAGTTCAAGGTGCCGACGATTCACGAAACGACATCATTATTCGAGGAAATAGCCCTTTAGGCGTTGTTTGGCGGGTAGAAGGCATTGACATTCCGAACCCTAACCACTTTGCCATTGCGGGAAGTTCTGGAGGACCTGTTTCCGTATTAAATAATAAAATTTTGGGTAATTCGGACTTCATTATGAGTGCCTTTCCTGCGGAATACGGGAATAGCGTCTCGGGAGTCTTTGATCTCAAACTCCGAAGTGGAAACGATCAGCGCCATGAATTTACAGGACAATTCGGATTATTGGGAACGGAATTCTTGGCGGAAGGGCCATTGAATAAGAAAGGGAACGCTTCTTTCCTCATGATGGGTAGATACTCCACCCTTTCCTTGTTTCAAACCTTTGGAATAAAGCTCGGTACAGACGCGATACCAACTTACGGGGATTTGGCTTTCAAATTCAATTTTAAATTGCGCAAAGGCGGAAACCTATCCCTTTGGGGAATGGGAGGTAAAAGCAGGATATCCATTATGATTTCGGAAAAAACGGAATATACGACAGATCTTTACGGAGAAGGAGACAGAGATCAGTACTTTGGAACCTCCATGGCTGTTTCTGGTTTGAATTACAAAAAAGCCATCAATGAGAAAACATTTGTTAGCAGCACCTTAGCTTATTCTCAAGAAGTTCAGCAAGCCAACCACGATTATCTTCAGCGCAGTTTAACCATTAACGGAGGGGATACTACGATACAAATAGATTCCATCTATCCCCTAATGGCTTATACGTTCAAAACCCACAAAATCTCAAGTTATACGGCCCTGAATCATAAAATCAATAAACAACACTTAGTTAAATTTGGCTACAACGCTGACCTATTCCTCATGAACATGCACGACTCTGCCTTGGTTGATTATTATACCCCCAACGTGTTTTTCACCCGATGGAATTACGAAGGCTCCTGCGTATTGATTCAACCGTTCATCCAATGGAAATGGCGAATGACGGACAATACGGACTTTACGGCCGGAATCCACAGTCAATACTTTTCAATGAGCAATAGCCTGAGCCCTGCGGAACTTCGTTTAGGATTCAAACATAAACTATCGGGTAATCAATCGGTTTTTGCAGGTGCCGGGATGCATAGCCAAGCACAGCCATTGTATACCTATGTTGACAACCGAAAAGGAGCGGGAAATTTTTTCAATAAAGGCATGGATTTTACGAAAAGTTTACATTCAGGAATAGGATATGAAAAATTCTTTGCGAAAGGGTTTAGCGTTCGTACAGAGGCCTATTATCAATATTTGTATAATATCCCTGTTACCATTGCCCCGAGTTCATTCTCCATGATTAATATGGGAAGTGGTTTCACTCGGATTTTTGCGGATTCTTTAGAAAACACAGGAACCGGTTACAACTATGGACTCGAACTTACGGTTCAAAAATACTTCGATAAAAGTTTCTTTTTCCTCTTTTCCGGAACGCTTTACGATTCAAAATATACTGGAAGCGATGGCGTTCTTCGAAACACCTCCTACAACGGTTCCTATGTGGCTAATCTATTAGCCGGAAAAGAATTTAAACTTGGAAAAAGAAACATCCTGGGTATTGGCACAAAAGTTACAACTGCCGGCGGTAAGCGTTATGGCCTAGTCGACTTAGGAAAAACCAATGCGGAAAAAGATCTTATCTACCGAGACTCCATGTTTAATGAACTTCAATTCAAGGACTACTTTCGAATGGATTTGAAAATTTCTTGGAGAATGAACGCAAAGGCAATGACCCATGAAATAGGTTTAGACCTTGTAAACATTTTGAATACGAAAAACCTATTGAGCTTGGCTTATGCCCCTTCCCTCGACCCGGCGGTGGTAAATTCACCTAATTACCAACCGGTTTCTGAAAAAACCCAGCTTGGCTTTTTACCTATTTTCTATTACAAAATAGATTTCAGAGCGGGAGGAAAGCCACGCTAAAAATGGGGGCAATCACACTTGTTCTTTTTTCCTGGAAAAAAAGTTGTTCCAAGGCTTATAGAAGCTTGTTTAACTCCTAAGGTGTGTTCTGCCGTTTGCGAGATATCTGATACATCCAAACTAAGTTGTCGCTGGAATAGAACCAAACCACCTATATTTGGTTGAAGAAACACATGCTTAAAAAAAGTCAGTCTTAATCCGCTGTTCAACACCAGTCCTGATCCAGAAAACTTCAGTTGTGGTTCCTGGTAAGCGCTTCCAAAGCCTACTTTTGCCGCTGAAAACACGGCTATTGCGCCGCCACCAACGTGGAAATCTATCGTAAAATTAGCCTTTGCCGTTCGATACAGCGGCACGAAAAAATTACCCGTTAGTGATACTAGCTTTGCATTCCGAACTTGAAAATCAAACGATGTGGAGTCGGTGGACAACTGTGTGTCAAAATCTCCACTTAATCCAGAAATTTGGTCAAAACCTGGCTTCACATTCCCACTAAGTTTCAGTAGTTGTGGAGAAAGATGGTAGCTCAAATTCTCCAAGCCCAAACTCAATTGTACCTTTTTTCGAACCATGTATGCAATGCCGAATCGGTATTGATTAAACAAAGATGATTTATTGTCCGATGAAGTTTGTGAAAACAAAACATCCGTCGCTTGAAAATTATAATCACTCCCCTTAAACGTAATTGTGGATCGTAAAAAACTATTACTTGCCCCGCCGAAGTAGGCAGAAAAAAACCCTTTTGAAAGCGTGCCCGAATTGCGCATTTGGGCATGAAACTCGCAGGTCCATAAACAAATCAGACAAACGATGCATTTCATCTCTGTATGATTTTTAACCATTCCTTCTGGTCCATGATTTTTTCCAGTTTGAAATAGGTGGATTTTTGAGGGTTATAGTATGCTACTAATCCTACATTCTCAGCAAATACAGCATTTCTTTCAACCCATTTTTCTTGCTCCGTATGCTCGAAAGGATTTAATTCGGTTATGCGAATTTTATCATTAAAAATGATGCTTTTAACCGCTTTTTCTTGTTGATCCAAGCGAAAACTTCCGGGTTTCAAATACTTTCGGAAAACTTCATATAGCATCACCGTTGAGTCTTTCGTGCCGCTAAACTTTGAAGCGAACCACGTTTCATCTTGCGTGTTAGCAGGAAAAAGGAATCTCTTGTAAACCATTGCTTTTTCTTTTCTCCCATAACGGTTAACCACCATATGATCTTGAACATCCAACGAATCAACGTTATAATTAATCGCTTCGGACAAAACCCCTTCACGGGTGTAAATTTCAACCACCAGATGCAATCCCACTAAATCCTCGACGGTATATATCCGATGAAACTCTTCTTGCAATCCTTGAACAGTATCTCGATAAACGTATACTTTAGGTTGGTCTTGAATTGGATAAAAAAACGTAGACAAGGGGTGCAGGCTTTTAGAAGGATTGTTATTCGATGGGGCTAATTCCTCTGAGGAACAAGCCATTATAACTACGATAAAACCTATTAACCAAAAACCTCTTTTAAACATTTTTCGTCATTCTTAAAAATGATACCTCATCCTCGGACAAATGCCGAAACATCCCCCTTGGCAAGTCTTTTTTCGTTAAGCCAGCAAATACTACACGGTCCAATTTCACGACCGTATATCCCAACGATTCAAACATTCGACGTACAATTCTGTTCTTTCCTGAATGAATTTCTATGCCTACCTCGCGAGAATTACCTCCCTCAACATACGAGGCTTTGTCGGCCTTGGATTTTCCATCTTCCAAATCAACTCCGCGCAACAATTTTTCTAAGTCCTCTGCCTTAACCGGTTTGTTCAGCTCAACGTGGTAAATTTTCCGAGCTTGATATCGGGGATGCGTTAGCTTTTTGGCCAAATCTCCATCGTTGGTGAACAACAAAAGTCCCGTGGTTTCTCGATCCAGACGCCCTACAGGATAAATCCTTTCCCGGCAAGCATTGCGCACCAAGGTCATAACCGTTTTTCGGCCTTGGGGGTCGTCCATTGTGGTAATAAATCCTTTGGGTTTATTAAGCAACACGTATCTTTTTTTCTCCGCATTGATGGTTTCGCCGTTGCATTGAATAACGTCGGTTGGCGCTATTTTATAGCCAAGCTCCGTTACAATTTTGCCATTTACCGTGATGACTCCTGTTTGTATCAAGACATCAGCCTCCCTTCGAGAGCAAATGCCGGCATTGGATAAATACTTATTCAACCGGATAGCTTCGTCGTTAAAGCTCGGAAGAGGATCGCCTTTTTTTACCTTAATTTTAAAGTCAATGTATTTGCGCTTATCCCTCGGTTTAACTTCTTTGGGTTTACTTTCAGCGGATTTAGAGGCCTCTGGTTTTCCTCTTCGATTGTTTGTGTTCATCACGAGCAGTTTTTACAAAGGTACGGGAATAATGTTTGCTTAAAAAGCGGGGAAAGCATCTTGCAAATGGTGTATAACCACTTCGTGCGGATGTTGCACCACACTTATGGCATCCATCCGAACCTCAACCGGATTTGGCCACGATCGTACATAAAAATTAATGGCTTTAATTAACAGGCGCTGTTTTGTTTTGGTAATGGCATGAAAGGGTTGCTCTACCTGTTTACCTACGCGCGTTTTCACCTCCACTGCAACTACCCAATTTCCCGTTTGCACAATGAGGTCAATCTCTGCCTTTTGGTGGCGATAATTTCGCGAAAGGATTGTATAGCCTTTGTTATTTAAATAGTTTGCCGCTTGTTCCTCTCCCCACTTTCCCGTCTCCAGCATAAAGAACTAGCGTATCAAATGAAAAAATCCGTGACCTTGAACCTCACCTCCTGAAACTCCAGTTGCTTTGTAGATATACGTGTAAACACCTTCGCTCGCTTCTGTATTTCCGACAGTTCCATCCCATTTTGGAGCAGAGACGAGTACGTCGTTGCTGCTACCCGAATACAGTATAGACCCCCAACGGTTGAAAACAAAAAGTTCAATCGAAACAACATTCACATAGTCTAACTCGAAGAAATCATTGATGCCATCTCCGTCAGGTGTTATAATATTGGGTGCCTCTACCTCCGGATACGGATAAGTACACATCGAAACCACATTAACATTCGCATTTGGGTTATAATTCAATGCTTCCGCATCGGCACAATCGCAAACATTCACCGGAATAAATAAGGACTGCGTGTCTTGGCAATTCGCTCCTTGCGAGGCGGTTAATACTACGGTGTATCCCATTGGTATATCGGTGGTATAAACCGCATTCTGAGGATCCGGTGTTGGCGTAGAGGCCGTTTGCCCGTTGCCGAAATCCCAAGAATAATTATTAGCATTGCTGCTGTTATTGGTAAAGGCAACATTCAAAGGGGAACAACCCGTTCCAGGGGTTGCCGTAAATGCTGCAATGGGAGCGTTAATCGTCGTTACAAAAACACTGTCCGAAGCACTGCATACTTGATCGGTGATGGTGAGCTGATACCATCCTCCGGAAAGATTTTGCAAGGATTGTCCATTTTGCCCATTCGACCAGGTATAGGTTACATTGCCGGTGGTGCCGGAAACAAAGGCGGACACCGTTCCGCTTGGAATACATGTGGCAGGCGTCATAGCAATGCTATCAATCGCTATAGTCTGATTTACCGTTACCGTAGCCGTATCGGTTTGTGAAAAATTGCACTGGTCTACCGCCGTCACTAAATAGTGTACCACACCGTTCTGAGTGGCGTAAATCGTGATGGAATCGTTCGATGAAAGGGGCGCACCCGAAAGGGTGGTCCAACTGAAATCGTACGGAGCGTAACCTCCGGAAGCGCTTGCAGTAAGTAAAACGCTATCGGGGAAACATTGAACGAGCGGATCGCTTTCAAGAATATTAATGATGGGTCCATCGCCAATGTAAATGGTTCCTTGAGATGTTATGGTGTCTCCGCATGGGTTAACAATGGAAACGGTAATGGTAACCGATTCAAACCCTTCGTTTAAACCGTCTTGGGTTGGTGTTAAGTTCAAAATCACCGTGTCCTGGCCTGGTAAAAAGATGATCGGATTAACCATGTTGTTGTAATCCACTCCCTCAACCGCCGTACCGTTAATGGTGTAGTTGATGATCAATGTGTCATTGGATTGAGCCTCCGGACGGGTGAAAATAAAATCAGCATAAGTACAGCCCTCAACAATGGTGGTGTCTCCAGAGACGGTAGCAACGGCAACACTTACGGCTGCGGAAGAAAAAGAACCGGCTTCGAGAAAAACACCGGAGTCATAGGCTTGATCCAATACATTTGCAATAGCAAACTTGATGTGATAGGTTTGATTGCACTGAACCGAAGCAGAGGCGGTGAGTTTTACCGTCGTTCCGTCGTATTCAATCGCATCTCCATAGGTGTCCTGGGGAAACTCGTTGTATACATAGTATTGCGTATTGGTTACCCAATTCACGTTGTTGATGGTTACAGGAGTTCCTCCAGGTATCACAGCAATGTTATCTCCTCCGTTAGGAAACCCCGCTAGAGGGTAGGGTCCTGAAATTCCGGGGCCCCATAGAAAAATACCGAAAGCGTCGTTGAAATTTGAAGGAGAGAATTCCGTGTATTCATCCGAACCAAACATGTAATTAAAAATGAGGGTGTCTCCAGCTGGAATAAAATCGAATTCTAGGATAACTCCATTGGTTACATTTCCATTAGCAATGGCATTAAGTTCAGGATCGGTATCTACCAGTTGCGAGTTTCCTGGGTTCGTTGTACTCCCGCCGATGTTCGGCCCCATCGCTCCCATCGCGTCTCCGGTAGTTAACACCATTCCACTGGACATGGGAAAAGTACCGTTAGTGTTGGTAAAATATGCAATGTTTCCAAATGGAGTATTAGCAAGACCAGGAACACCGTTAATTGTAATATTGGAAGCAACAACACCTGCACCTAATAAAACATTGCTCACCAATTGTTGGGGCGTTTGAGTGGGGGAAACATTGATGGGCTGGGCTATGCCTGAAAAATGTAGAATGGTAAGAAAAGATAGTATAAGGCACTGTTTCATGCGCGAAAATTTAGGTTATGACCTAATTCCTATCCCAAAAGTTGCATCATAGGGAAGGTTTGAGGGTTTAACAAATTTATGCTAAATTCGGTGAAAAACCAATTTCCGTTGCCTCATGAACAAAACACAAGATTACCTTCAGCAACACTTAGACCGATTCACTCAAGAATTATTGGAACTGCTGCGAATCCCATCCATTTCCGCTGACCCGGCCTACCAAAAAGAAGTGCTGCATTGCGCAGAAGCCGTGGCCAAGCATCTGACAAAAATTGGAATGGAAGACGTTGAAATAATTGCAACCAAAGGACATCCGATTGTTTTTGGGCAAAAAACCATTGACCCGAAACTTCCTACCGTATTAGTTTATGGCCACTACGACGTTCAACCTGCAGACCCCTTGGATTTATGGCATAGCCCCCCTTTTGAGCCCGTGATTAAGCCCACAGAAATTCATCCGGACGGGGCCATTTTCGCGAGAGGAGCTTGCGATGACAAAGGACAATTTTTCATGCACGTGAAAGCGGTTGAATCCATGCTCGCGAGTGGCGAACTTCCGTGCAATGTAAAATTTATGATTGAAGGAGAGGAAGAAATCGGAAGTGAACATTTAGGCTTTTTTGTTAAGGAATATAAAACCAAATTAGCGGCAGATATCATTCTTGTTTCAGATACCGGGATGCTGGCTAACGATGTTCCGTCGGTTACCACTGGGTTAAGGGGGTTGAGCTATGTGGAGGTACAAGTAACAGGTCCCAACAGGGATCTACATTCCGGCTTGTACGGAGGCTGCGTGAAAAACCCGATAAACGCGCTTTGTGAAATGATCGCGTCCTTACACGACGATCAAGGAAAAATAACAGTGCAAGGTTTTTATGACAGCGTGCTTGAAATTTCTCGTGCCGATCGAGATGCCATGGCCAAAGCTCCTTTTTCGGAAACTGCCTACAAAAAAGCGCTTGATATCGAAGACACCTTTGGTGAGTCCAGTTATACTACTCCTGAAAGAGGTTCCATTCGTCCAACCTTGGATGTCAACGGTATTTGGGGTGGCTATACGGGTGAAGGAGCAAAAACGGTCATTGCGTCTCAGGCTTTCGCGAAAATTTCCATGCGATTAGTCCCTAACCAAGACCCGCAGGAAATTACCCGACTTTTTCAGCAGCACTTCGAAAAAATCGCCCCTGTTGGAGTGCGCGTGAAAGTGACACCGCATCATGGAGGGCAACCTGCCGTGACCCCCTTGGATTCTATAGGATACAAGGCCGCCGCTATGGCGTATGAAGCGACGTTCGGAAAAGCGGCAATACCCGTACGAAGCGGAGGTAGCATTCCCATTGTTGCCATGTTTGAACAAGAACTTGGATTGAAAACAATCCTCATGGGATTTGGGCTGGACAGCGATGCCATTCACTCCCCGAATGAGCACTATGGTTTGTTCAATTATCGCATGGGAATAAAAACGATTCCTTACTTTTACAAGCACTTTGTTGAATTAAGTAAATCCTAGACTTTGTTATCTCAAGACTCCCCAAAAAAACTGTTCCTGCTCGACGCTTATGCCCTCATTTACCGCGCATATTTTGCCTTTGCGAAAAACCCTAGGGTCAATTCAAAAGGTCAAAACACCAGCGCAGCCTTCGGTTTTTCCAATGTCTTAATTGATGTTATTAAAACTGAAAAGCCGACGCATTTGGCGGTGGTTTTTGATCCACCGGGAGGAAGCGAGCACCGGCAAGCAGAATTTGAAGCTTACAAAGCGCAACGCGAAGAGATGCCGGAAGATATCCGCAGCATGATTGGGCCGATAAAAGATATCGTTCGAGCTTTTAACATTCCTATGATTGAAATGGCGGGACACGAGGCCGATGATGTGATTGGTTCTATGGCAAAAATCGCGGAACAACGGGGATACCTAACCTACATGATGACCCCTGATAAAGATTACGGTCAATTAGTCAGTGAACGCACCTTTATTTACAAGCCGGGCCGAGGGGGAAATCCCCCCGAAATACTTGGTGTAAAAGAGGTTTGCGAAAAATTCGAAGTGCAAAATCCTTTACAGGTAATCGACATTTTGGGATTGTGGGGAGATGCCTCGGACAACATTCCCGGAATACCAGGCATCGGTGAAAAAACGGCCAAATCACTTATCGCGACGTATGGCAGTGTTGAATCTTTGATTGAGCATTCCCACGAACTGAAAGGAAAACAGCAAGAAAACGTTGTGGCATTTGCCGAACAAGGACGTGTGTCGAAAATGTTGGCGACCATTCTCATCGATCTTGACGTTCCTTTCGACGAAGAACACCTCAAAATATGCCCTCCCAATCCAGACGCCATCCGAGAGGTCTTTACCCAACTGGAATTTAGAAATTTGATGATGAAGGTCTTGGGGGAGGAACTTCAAATAACAGCCACCGCCAAGCCCAAATCGAACGGACAGCTCGATTTATTCTCTTCGGTAGAAGACCCAGGAACGGCTGAAATCGTGCCCGAATCTTCCTTAAAAACCATCGAAACAGAAACCCCTTCCTACCATCTGATTACCACAGAAAAAGAACGAAAAGAGTTGTTTGAATTCTTGTTGGAATATCCAACCCTTTGCTTTGATACCGAAACCACTGGAACAGATTCGTTGAATGATTTACTGGTGGGGGTGTCTTTTGCGGTGAATGCAAAAGAGGCTTTTTATGTCCCTGTTCCCCTAGATCGAGATCAAGCGGCGGCTATTCTTGCCATCTTTCAACCGCTGTTCACGCATCCGAACATCGAAAAAGTGGGTCATAACACTAAATTTGACCTTCAAGTATTACAGCAATACGGCCTTCACGTTGAGGGCCCACTGTTCGACACCATGATAGCGCAATACTTGATCAATCCTGAGGCCAAACAGGGGATGGACTTTATGGCGCAGTATTATTTAGGCTATCAACCTATTTCAATTGAAAGTTTGATTGGAAAGAAGGGTAAAGGACAAGGGAATATGGGGGATTTAGCTCCGGAAGAAATTTATCAATACGCTTGCGAAGATGCGGATATTACCCTTCAATTGAGGAATTTATTGGTGCAAGAAATCGAAAAACCCCATTTAAAGGAGTTGTTCTATACGATGGAGATGCCCTTAGTTCATGTCTTATCGAAAATGGAGGAAGAAGGAATTGCCATTGATGTGCCAGCTCTAAAATTGTATTCCATTGAACTTCAAGAAACCTTGGTGCGTTTGCACGATGAAATCATCGCTGACGTTGGGGTGCCTTTCAATGTTGACTCCCCGAAACAACTGGGAGAGATCCTTTTTGATCATTTAAAAATCAGCAGCAAGGCTAAAAAAACAAAAACGGGTCAATACGCAACTTCCGAGGAAGTTTTACAAAAACACGAACACGACCACCCCATTATACCTAAGCTTTTGGAATATAGGCAATTGCGAAAATTGAAAAGCACTTACGTGGACCCCTTGCCCGAACTTTGTAGCCCAAGGGATGGTAGAATCCATACAAGTTTCATGCAAACAGTAACCGCCACAGGACGCTTAAGTTCCAACAACCCCAACTTGCAAAATATTCCGATTCGAACCGCCAAAGGACGGGAAATACGAAGGGCATTTGTTGCACGAGGGCCGGAATTTAAAATCATGTCCGTTGACTACTCGCAAATTGAGCTTCGAATAATTGCCGCCTTGAGCGAAGACCCCTCCATGATTAAAGCCTTCAGGGAAGGACTGGATATCCACGCTGCTACCGCAGCCACGGTATATAAGGTTCCCATTGGAGAGGTAAGCCGAGAACAACGAAGTGCTGCCAAAGCGGTTAATTTTGGTATCATTTACGGACAATCCGCTTTTGGCTTGGCCCAAAACTTGGGGATTTCAAGAACCGAAGCGAAGGGTATCATTGATGCTTATTTCGAGCAATTTGGAACCATTAAATCCTACATGGATCATGTAATAGCGTTTGCTCGAGAACATGGTTACGTTGAGACCATCATGAAACGCCGACGCTATTTGCCCGATATTAATTCAGCAAACGCCATGGTGCGGGGTTATGCCGAACGAAACGCCATCAATGCCCCTATACAAGGGTCGGCGGCAGATATCATCAAAATGGCGATGATCGCAGTGGAAAAGGCGATGAAAGCGCATTCATTGCAATCCAAAATGATTTTACAGGTGCACGATGAATTGTTGTTCGATGTGCATCTTTCCGAACAGGAAGCTATGAAAGCCCTGGTGAAAGAAGCCATGGAAAGTGCGGTGAATTTGGCCGTGCCCATGGTGGTAGAGATGGAAATCGCTAATAATTGGTTAGAAGCCCATTAACTATGAAAAATACAGTGTTAATATTTGCGTTGGTTGGGTTCGTTGCCGCCTGCAAAAAACCTCCGGTGGATTATCGTTCCAAGTATGTAGGAACGTATGACGTAGTCTCGTACAACTCAAATTGGGTTATGGGACAAGGGTATCAATACGATACCACGCATTACAGCGTTAAAGTTAGGCGTTCCGAAGAACGCTATTACGTTGAATTCGTTAGCCAGAATGGCTCAACGCCTTACCTGATAGAAACCGACGGAACCCTTCATTTCGAAAGCCCCGATTGGCATTACCAAGCTAACGGATCATTCACGGACAAGAACCATTTTGAACTAACGGGAGGATATTATGGCCTGGGAGGGGGCAATTCCTTTGAAGCTCATGGCACTAAAAAATAATGCTATATGTTAAAAAAACGTGGCGTAGCCATTTTGGGTTCCACAGGATCCATTGGAACACAAGCCTTGGAGGTGATAGAGGCCTATCCAGAATTATTTGATTTACAAGTAATTACTGCGGGAAACAATGCAGACTTATTAATTGAACAAGCGCGCAAGTTTAACCCAAATATGGTGGTGATTGTAGACGAAACGCAATACACAAAAGTAAAAGAAGCGTTATGGAACGACGACATTCATGTCTACTGCGGAAAAGAATCCTTGTGCCAGGTGGTACAATCTACCGAAGTGGATGTCGTGTTAACCGCTTTAGTTGGCTATGCGGGATTGCAGCCCACAATTGCGGCCATTGAGGCAAAAAAGGATATTGCATTAGCCAATAAAGAGACCTTAGTCGTAGCAGGAGCTTTAATTACCGCATTAGCGCGAAAGCACGGCATCAACATTTATCCGGTGGACTCCGAACACTCCGCCATTTTTCAATGCTTACCAGGAGAACAGTTCAACGCAATTGAAAAAATTTATTTAACTGCTTCGGGCGGGCCATTCCGAGGATATTCGGTAGAGCAGTTGGAAAAAGTAACGAAGGCGCAAGCGTTAAAGCACCCTAATTGGTCTATGGGCGCAAAAATTACCATTGATTCTGCCTCTATGATGAATAAAGGTTTAGAAGTCATTGAGGCCAAATGGTTGTTCAACTTGAAAGAGGAGCAAATTGATGTAATCGTGCATCCACAAAGCATCGTTCATTCATTGGTCCAGTTCGAAGACGGCAGCATGAAGGCACAAATGGGATTACCGGACATGAAATTACCCATTCAATATGCTCTTACTTATCCGCAGCGCTTAAAAACCGATTACCCTCGTTTCAATTTCATGGATTATCCACAGCTTACGTTTGAGCAAGCGGACGTTAAAACCTTTAAAAACCTCGAATTGGCCTACCAAGCGATGGAATTGGGCGGGAACATTGCCTGTGCACTGAATGCCGCCAACGAAGTATCGGTACAAGCCTTTTTGGAGGACCGCATTTCTTTTTTAGACATTGCGCGAATAAATGAATCGGTGATGGAGAAGACAGCACTAATCTCAAGTCCGAATTTGGATGATTACATTTCAACCGATATAGAATCACGCAGGCTCGCTAATGCAATTACAGGACTATAATTCGCAAATATCCACTATAAAATGCGATTATGAACTCATTTATCCTGAAAATTCTTTCTGTAACAACGGCCTTTGTTTTTACCTCTTGCAAACCTTTAACGATTATTCATGTTGTAAATCATTGGCCATATTGCGGCGGAAAGTTACCCGATTCAACCGAAATGCAAGGAAGGAATGAAGGGTTTTCAAATCACGCATTTCAAATCACCGAAGGGGGAAAGAAAAAAATCATTCGTACTGATGAATTTGGATACTGGAAAGGTCGCTTGGATGTTAAAGAAGAGGTTACGATCCAAGACATCGACAAAACATGTTCTTTAGAGGAGCTTATGCTTAAATACCCGCTTCCAACAACCCAAGGCCCAAACGAAAAGCCGCTGTATGATTATTTAACTCCTGAAGAATGGTTCTGGCGTTGTTCGCTGGATTATGTAAGCATCGGAGCGCTATGCAGTAAGGAAAATATTGCGAGAAATGGAAAGATAGACACATTGCGCATTTCCATCGAACGCACCTGTTTTACCGGAACGAATCCAATCATCAAATACATCGGTCCTAAGCCGAGGTAAGCAACATTTCCGAAGAAACGTATTCTTTTTCCAAAAAATAGTCGATTATCGCCTCTTTGAGCAGGTGTTTTTGCTCTTTTTCTTCCAAAGACGGCAAGGGCTGGAGGAGGTTGAAATGTGGCCAATTCTGTTCGTCACGGTGCGAGAACTCGTAGTATCCTGCAGGAGAAAGCAAGGTACATATTGCCACGTGCATGAGGTCCATTTTTTCTTGCTTAGAATAATTTCTAAAGCCAAAGCCTGCTTCGTTTAAACCCACCAAATAAATCAAGGCGGTGAGATCCAGGTCCATTTCAAAGGTTGGTTTCAAAAAATCTATCAACTTTTGAAAGCGCAGTTCGGTATCAAAGTCCATGATGCAAAGGTAGGAAAGCAAATGAAAAAAGGGGCCGAAGCCCCTTTTAATTCATTAAAAATCCGATGTTATTCTACGATTACTCGTTGGGTAAATAACCCTTTGTTTGTCGAAACGGAAACCAAATACAGTCCATGGTTCAGGCCTGCAACACTCACTGAAGTGGAGGCACCGTTAACCGCAATCGACTGAACCATACGTCCATTTATATCGTAAATTGTTACCGCGTGAATTTCTGATTTCGCAGAAACGTTTACTGAAGTGGTGGCCGGATTTGGAGCGATAACGATTCCATTTTCGTTCAATTCATCGATGTTAGCAGGACAGTCAGTGCAGCTTTGCCAACAAACTACATTCAAGGTAGAATCCGTTGATACCGTACCCGCACGATTGGTGAATCCTCCGTTGGTTACTGTACACGGCTCCCCTCCAGCAAATTGCTCAGAAAATGCCCATCCGTCAACGGTGAATTTGTATTCTATGTTACCCGCTGCTAATGGAGCGGTCACTTCCCAAATTCCATCCATATCAACATCCGCCATTGGGGTGCATGAACCACACCAGTTGTTAAAGGTGCCGTTTAAGAAAACGCCTGCTGCCGTGGAACCACCACCTGCAACATAGTCATTCATGTTCACACGGAATGTTATGTCGTTCGTACAAACATCGCACGAATTAAAACAAACCGCAGGTAGGGCAACATCGTTTGCCACCATATGAAAACGGTTATTGAACCCGTCCATTACGGTATCAACGCATGGCTCACCCCCTAAGAAGTTCTCTTGATCGTTCCAACCATCCACGGTGAATTTATATTCTATGCCTCCAGGATTCAGGGGCAAGGTAACTTCCCAAAGGGAGCCTGAAACATTGGTCATTGGGTTGCATGAACCGCACCAGTTGTTGAAAGAACCGTTAACAAAAACACCGTTTCCGATATTTCCTCCTCCTGTGTACTGAGCCATATCCACTCTGAACGTAACGTTATAATTGGCTACAGGGATTAATTGGGTTCTATTGTAAACGAATCTCCAATATCCAACACCAAAGTTAATGTCGAGGGTCAAGGTGTTTCCACCGTTGCTAATATTAGCTATGTAAACAATGGTATCTGCCGCGTTGGCTGGATTATTTATTTCGGCGCCATTAATCACTTTTGCCAAGCCCATGTGCGCTCCTAATCCATAAACCGACAACGTGTTGTTCGCTCCATCATAAGAATAGGTCATGGAAGGATTTGCTCCATTGTGCGGAGCAACAGGAGTACCACAAGCATCCGGCATAGCACCTTGCCAGCCCTCTAACCATGTTTGACCATCCATGTAATGCATCATGGTACCATTCGCATTGAACGTAATGGAGTCATCAAAAAGACACGCTCTGGTCGTTAAATCTCCAACAGAATTTGACCACCAAGAAATGTCGCCCAAGGCCGGCCCTACCCCCAGGGCTCCCGCCTGATTAGCAAGCTTCCAAGTACCAACTACTTGTGCATTGAATGCCATCGGAAGCAGAAGAAATAGTAATAATTTTTTCATAACATTTAAATAATTTAAAGATTGTAATGGGTAAATATAGTAATTTTTACAATAAGCCTAAAATAATTGAAATTATTTAAGTATCAAGGGCTTAATAATTCAATTGATTACAACCTTGCCCTTCAATGATCCAATGGTATACGTAAAGGTTCCAGGCTCAAACACCCATTCTCCGGATTGATTTACCAACATTAAGTCGGTCTTGTTCAACACAAAGTGCACGGTAACACTTTTTCCTGCAGGAATTTTCACCTTTTGAAAGCGTTTTAATTGTTCGCCCGCTGGGACCATGCTTGCAATCTCATCCCCAACATACAATTGAACCACTTCATCTATTTCGCGATTGCCTTTATTTATCACATCTACGGAAATTTCCCAGGGCGAATTCTCTCTCAATACCTCATTGCTTTTCAAATGCTCATAGCTTACCTCACCATAATGCAAGCCAAATCCAAAAGGCCATTCCGGATTGAAGGCGTTAAAATCGCCAACATTGGAACGATCAACGCTTCGGGGACGATCATAGAACTCCATGACCCCGTCGTATTTAGGATACGTGTAGGGCAATTTACCGCTAAAATTCGCTTCACCCGAGATGAGCTCTACCAAGGCTTCCGCCCCATGATCTCCAGGCAAATAACATTGTACAACCGCTGCTGCTTGGTCAACGATATCGCGGATAATGCGCGGTCGACCCTCCACTAACATCAGGATGACCCGCTTCTTTTTGGCGTAAGCCATTTTTGCCAATTCCAACTGCTTTGAATCAAGGTTCAACGAACGAAGGTCTCCGGGTTTTTCCGTTGAGGGTAATTCCCCCAGGCACAAAACCACCGTCTCTACTTCGTCTAATTTCTTGATGTAGTCTTCTAGGGTAACAAATCGCGATTGTTCGACTTCACGCTCTTTAAACAACTCTACTCCTTTAGAAAAAATACAGTTCGTGCCGTATTTATCTTGAAACGCTTGAACAATGGTCTTACATCCTTGGGTATTGAATGAGGTATCCATACCTTGCCATGTATGGGTCCACGCGCCATTGAGGAAAATCAAATTGTCCGAGGTGGGTCCAGCCACTAAGAATTTGGCCGATGCATTCAAAGGGAGAATGTCGTTGTTTTTTAAAAGTGTAATGGATTCCAACGCTGCCTTCTTGGCCGCCAATTTGTGTTGAGTAGAACCAAAAGCTGTATATTGAGCCAAGGAAGGTTGGACTTTGTTCATTAAACCAACCGCTTGTTTGGTGCTACTAATCCGATTTACGGCATCGTTCAAGCGATCCAATGTAATCTTCCCTTCGTTAACCGATTGAATCATGGATTCACAATAGGTTTTATAATCGGGTGAAAGCGGAACCATGCTCATATCAACCCCCGCATTGAATGCCTGTTCATAGGCCTTTTTCAAGTCTGGTGCTACGCGATGAACGGTATGCAACATATTGAAATCTTCCCAATCCGAAACGGCAAAGCCAGGGAATTCCCACTCATCCTTGAGGCTGTGCTGAATTAAGGGTTTGTTGACGTGCCCAGGAATTCCATTAACGGTTCCACTGTTGATCATGACCGTTTTGGCACCTGCCTTAACAGCCGCTTTGAAAGGAGGAAAATACAATTCCTTCATATATTTATCCGGTATCCAAGCAGGAGTTCTATCTCGTCCGCTCATCGAAGCGCTGTATCCAACAAAATGTTTCATGCAAGCTAAAACATGGAGGGAATCGATGGAAGCAGAATTATTCCCCTGATATCCTTTAATGATGGCCGCTCCCATCACTGAGCAGAGGTAAGGATCTTCCCCCAGGGTTTCAAAATTCCTTGACCATAAGGGATTTCTACCCAAATCGAGAACGGGCGAAAAATTCCAAGGTATTCCGGATGCACGCGTTTCGTAGGCCGTTATTCTAGCAAATTCTTCGGCGATGCTCGGGTTCCAGGTGGCCGCAAGTCCAATTTCCTGGGGGAAAAGCGTTGCCCCACGCGTATAGTTTACCCCATGAATCGCATCAATTCCATAAATCACTGGGATTTTAATCCTACCCGAAGCGTAATAAGCGTGGATGGTTTCCGTGATTTCTTGCCATTGTGCTCGTGTTAACGTATGCCAACTTACATTCAAAATTGATCCAACCTTGTATTTCACTAAGGCTTCAGTAAGTTTATTGGTGTCTAATTTAAGTGGAACCAAGGTTCTCCCTTGGGCATCTGTTTGTGCCACAGCATCAAGGGTAATTTGACAGGTCTGCCCAACTTTTTCTTCCAAAGTCAAGCCAGTCAACGCAGAAGATTGACGATTTTTTGAAACACTGCAGGCTGCAATTACGCACCAAAAAAAGACAGCACTTATTCTTTTCATGAAAGGTCCATTATTGAAAAACACGCACGTAATCCACATACATAGTTTGCGGAAGCTGAGTTGTAGCGTCTGGACTACCGGGCCAATTTCCGCCGACGGCAACGTTGAAAATAAAGAAGAACTTCTCTTGAAATTCTGCCAATTGGGCAGGAGTAGTATTCAGCGTATTGTAAACCACATTATCCACCAACCATGTAATTCCATTCGCATTCCAGACAACAGAAAAAACATGAAACTCGTCCGCGAATACCCCTGAATTCAGCGTGTAACTGTCGCCGAATTGTGCGTGTGCACCGTTATCGCTCCAGTGGGCTGTTCCATGTACCGTTCGGTCATTATTTCCTGCCCCACCGATCATTTCCATGATATCAATTTCTCCGCAAGCAGGCCAGCCCGTGGACGTAATATTATCTCCCAACATCCATAACGCGGGCCATATTCCTTGTCCTTTCGGTAGCGCTGCACGAATGTCAATTCGTCCATATTTCCAGGATTTTTTACCTTGGGTTTTTATTCTACTCGAGGTATAATTTTGCCCCCCCATTGCCTCTTGTTTGGCGGTAATTTGAAGCACCCCTCCTGAAACCGTTGCATTCTGATTCGTGTAATATTGAAGTTCGTTATTTCCCCAGCCACCATTTCCTGTTCCAAGATCGTAAACCCAATCGGAAGAAAGTGCGTTGCCATTGAATTCATCCTGCCAAACGAGCGTGTAACCGTTGTAACTCAGAGGGCTTGTAGTTCCGCCAGTAGGAGCACCAGTACCCCCTAAATTCAAATTGATTTCGAAAACATCAAGTTCGGAAACAAAATGCTCTGCAGACGTGTAGGCCGTGGTTTTAACAGAATGTTGTCCTGAAACGGAATAGGTATGGGTCGCCATACCGTTAGAAGATTCTACCATGGTGGAATCACCGTTTTCATAAAACGTGAAAATGTAAAAATTCGCTGAATCTGCATGTGCAGCAACATTAACCGTCGCGGTATTTATTTCCAAGGTAACCGTCAAATTGGTCGGTAAAACCACTTCTCTTGGTTTATAATTGTCTTTTTGACAAGACATAAAAAACATCATGGAAAGGCCTAAAAAGAGCATTTTTTCATTCATGGTTATTCCGCTTTTAGTTTAAGGTACCAGTTTAATCCCCCAGCATGGTGGCCGTATTGAAGGTACATAGTCGTATCTGTTAATTCAAGAATTCTGTAGGTGCTTACCCCTGTGTAGAACCCAATAAAGGCCCCGTTCGACAGGGTAATCGTATTTTCAGGGCCTTCTACGAGGTTCCACGATTTATCCATTTGATTCGCATAAGGTGCAGTAAAATCCCCTAAATTCTGAAAAGAACCAGGAAAACTGGCCGCTAGAGAATTATGCAAATAGACATCCCCGTTAGTGACCATGTCAAATTTAAAGGCATTCAAATGAAAAACATATTTATCGTTGTACAAACCGCAACCCGGCTTTTCATTGGCTCCTGCCGCCCACCATTCGGGAGTTGCTCCTAACGGACTTTCTGGATCGGGTCCTACACCGAAGTGTCCGCTAATCATTGAGTCAATTACCCAGGTTTTGTAACCCGGTCCATTTGCTCCCCCGGTCAATTTGTTATAGAACGGATTGTCTAACAGGGTAAGATCGGTTTGTGCGATTACCACTTGTTGGGTTGAGGAACGACTTCCTCCTTTGTTAAAAACGGTTAAGGTAATGGTGTACGTGCCTGCATAGGGGTAAATGGCGCTGACACTGGGGCCTTCCCCTTTCATACCATTACCAAAATCCCAACGACACACCAAATTTTGATTGTTCGCGGTAAGTTCAATGATATTAGCGTTCGAATCGGAAGGCGTCGCAACAAAAGCTGCATCTTGCTGCGATGGTGGTTCGCCAAGTTCTGGGCGTACCTTCTTACACGAACTGAGTGCTGCTGTTGCAAAAACAAAGAGGATTAATAGCTTTTTCATATGGTATCGAATTAATATCCTGGATTTTGGGGCCAACGACCACCGGCTAAATCTATTTCAACTTGAGGAATCGGAAAGACTTCATGCTTTCCTGGGATGAACCCTGGAATTTCCAATGCGGCTTTGCCTGTTCTAACTAAATCAAAAAACCGGTGCCCTTCTCCTGATAATTCAAATCGGCGTTCATTGTAGATTTTATCCAAGGAATTTACGGAGGCCCCCGGTATTGATACACGAGATCTGATTTGATTTACATAGGTTTGAGCAATAGCAGTATTGCCTAGGTGATAGTTAGCTTCTGCAGCCATTAATAGGACATCTGCATACCGAATAACTCGGTAATTCACCGGGCTGGTCAAATCGTTGTCGGGCAAACCAATTTCACCTTGTCTTTTAATGTATTTATTATTGTAGTAACCGGTATGACCACCGGCTCCGATGGCGTAGGTTATCGCCCCAGGATTAGGTTGTGCAGCGATGAAAGCTTCAATATCTAAAATAGTAACGCCTCGCCTTGGGTCGCCCGCCGGGAAAAAATCGTAAAGGTCTTGCGTTGGCAAATTGTAGCTGTTTCCATCACCGTAAACCGGTCCATTGTATTGTCGGATTCCTTGAAATCCAGGGGCTGCATTCCCTTCCAAACAAACAAGGCAACCGTAGCTCCCTCCTTCTAGGCCTGTATATTGTATATCAAAAACGGTTTCAGCATTGTTCTCATGTGCCACATCGAATAATTCGGCATAGGACGGATGAAGGCTGTATGATCCACTGTTGATGACCTCATCAAAGGTTTGGGCCGCTTCCGACCATTTGTTTTGATAAACGTATGCTTTTCCCAACAACGCAAGAGCTGCACCTCGGGTCGCTCTTCCTTTTTGAACGGCAACAGCATTCAATACGGGGTAGGCTTCCTTAAGGTCTTTTTCTATCTGGGCATATACCTCCGCTTTGGGGGATCGGTCAATGGTCCTTACTTCTTCGATTCCCAGGCGTTTATCAATCACGAGCGGAACATCGCCAAAAAATTTAACCAATTCAAAATAATAGTATGCCCGAAGGAATTTTGCCTCCGCAAGGATGTGCGCTTTTTCAGGAAAGTCAATGTTGTCTTTGTTTTCTAAGATGTAGTTCGCCCTTGAAATCCCCACATAATTCCAACGAAAAACGCTGCGCAAGTCGTTGTTAATTCCCCCATGGGTCATGGCGTCAATTTGATGCAATCCTTGCGAATCGTTGGCGCTTTCTCCTCCAGCAATGGCATTGTCTGAGGCGATTTCACCAATCCAAAGGGACATAAAGGACGTTTGTAATAAGTCATATGCTCCAACTAGAGCGCGCTCATAATCTTCGGGGGTTTTGAAGTAGTTTTCCGCGTCTTGGGTATAAGGAGGATCAACCGTAAGGAACTTTTTACACGAAAATAGGCCAATAACGAGTGCCCCTATAATCAACAAATGTTTTTTCATGGGTTAAAATTTAAATTGTAATCCAACCATCAAGGTTTTCGCTTGAGGGTACATTCCGTAGTCTACACCAGCAGACAAAGCACTTGACGAGCCTAAATCCGGATCATATCCCATGTATTTCGTAAGTGTAAAGAGGTTATTGGCCGCCAAGTAGACACGGAGTTGTTCCATTTTAATTTTCCTCAACCAATCTTTCGAAAACGAATATCCCAATTGCAGATTTCGCAAGCGAAGGAAAGAGCCGTCTTCTACGTAAAAGGAAGAAAAAACATTATTACGCGTTGGTTCGGTAGTTTGGCGAGGAACATCGAAGGAACTTCCGGGCCCTACCCACCGGTCAATGGTATAACTCAACTGGTTGGCATAGGGTTGTTGACGCTCGTAATTGCGGATGATTTCATTTCCAATAGAAGCGAAAAAATTAGCCGAGAGATCAAACCCTTTGTAGCTACTGGAAACGTTGAATCCCATGATGAAATCGGGTATTGCTGAACCTAAATTCGTTTTATCGCTGTCGTCGGTAAAGCTGATGACCCCATCTCCGTTCTGATCCACAAAGATTAAGTCCCCTGGCTTGGCTCCTTCTTGAACCACCTGAGCGTTGTCGATTTCATCCTGCGTTTGGAAAACACCTGCCGTTTGATACCCGAAGAAATATCCAATTTCATATCCTTTTTGAAAGCGAGTGGCTACATCTCCGCCTACACTGAACGCTGCTCCAGGAAGATAGTCCACTCCTGATGGGACCTCGGTTACTTGATTGTTCACCGCCGTAAAGTTCCAATTAGCTTCGTACAAGAACTTTTTAGTCCTATCAGACCGATACCCTAACTCGATTTCCCAGCCTTTATTCGAAACATTTCCCGCATTAATCACCGGTGGATATCCACCGGGACCATAGGATCCCATCAATGCAGAAACGTCGGGTTGAAACAATAAATCGTAGGTGTTTTTTATAAAATAATTGGTAGAAAAGGAGAGTTTTTTCCAAAACGATAAGTCAAGACCGATGTTCAATTGACGAGTTGTTTCCCATTTTAGATCCGGATTTGCCGGACGCCCGATAGCAACCCCTTGGGTAATTACGTCATCAAAGACATAAACACCTTCTCCGTTCAAAAGGGCTCTGTAGGCAAAATTGGGGATCTGATCATTACCCGAAATACCGTAACTTACCCTTAATTTACATAGGTCTATTGGTTTAAATTTGAAAAAGGATTCCTCTGAAATCAGCCATCCTGCTGAGAATGATGGAAAGGTGCCAAAGCGGCTGTTGGGTCCAAATTTACTCGAGCCGTCTCGACGAACCACGGCCGATACCACATATTTTTCTTTGAATGCATATTCCGCTCTCAAAAAAGCTGAAACCAATCGCTCCGTAAACTCCCAAGAACCGGTATTGTTTAAAAATCCTCCTTGCGTAGAGTTGGCTGAAATATCGGCATAATTAACGTCGTTGTTTGGAATACCATAAGCTACTCCATTCAACGAATTACCCTCACGTTGGAAAATCGTCACCCCAGCTGTTGCCTTTACTTGATGATCTTTTGCAAAAACTTGATCGTAATTCACAAATCCTTCGTAGGATAAATCGGCGTAGGTATTACGCTCTTCGTAAACTGCAGCGCCACGATCGATTTCAACTCCGGTTGCTAACTCAACCGTTGGAGACTCCAGTTGTGCATTCAGGGCGGTGTTGGCGTATTTACCCTCGCCGTACCAAACCAAAGGTGAAAACACCTTAGAATCCACCAAAGCTACATTGTAATTGAATCGGTTTGTAAAGGTTAGAAAGGAGAGGGGTTTGAAAACAAACTCTTCCTTTCCGACAAATTTCTGGGCTTTGTTCCAGTTGTAGGTATTCATGATTTGGGCAACAGGGTTGATGATGTCGCTTACTTCTTCCATATACGAGTAATTCCCCATAGGAGAAATCACAGGCTCCGTTGGAAACGCGTTAATTGCGTTGTATAACACAGAACCAATGCCGTTTTCAGGCAAGGTGTTTCTTCCTTCAGAAGAAAACAAAAGGACCGAATTTAGCTTTAATTTATCCGATAAATCCGTTGAAAAATTCAACCTTGCGTTGTACCTATCAAAGTGTGATTTTGCCCCACCAACAATGCCGTCTTGGTTAAAATAACCCAGCCCAATGGAATAACGAGTTGCTAAGGTTCCTCCGTTCAACGAAATATTGTGGCTTTGTACCGGTGAGCGTGTAAAAACTTGATCTTGCCAATCCGTACCCTCGCCGACATTTACATTATTGAAAGGCATTGCCTGACCGCCCATAGCAAACATTTCGTTTTTGATGACCGCATACTCATCGGCACGCAATAAATCCAATTTCTTTGAGGTCTGTTGTAATCCAAAATAACCGTTGTATTCTATCGTGGGTTTTCGGTTAATTGCCCCGTTTTTAGTTTCAATTAACACCACTCCGTTTGCGGCTCTGACACCATAAATACCTGCCATAGCATCTTTCAAAACGGTAATAGATTTTATGTCTGATGGGTTCAAGGCATTTAACCCTTGAGAATCGTAAACAATGCCGTCCACAAGGATCAAGGGGTCGTTGTCCCCGAAGGTGCCTAAACCCCGGATTCGAATGTTCGCACTTCCTCCCGGCGATCCGGAATTTGTCGAAATATTAACCCCGGCCATTTGACCTTGTAGGGCTTGGTCCATTCGCGACATGTTCATTTTTTCAATATCCTCCCCATCCACCTTCGACGTAGCTCCGGTTAGTGTTTTATTTTTGGCTTCTCCATAACCGATTACTGTTACTTCATTCTTTTCTGAAACTGTCGGTTTCATAACAATTGTCAACTCTTGTGGTCCTGAACCGATCGACATTTCTTGGGGTTGATATCCGTAAACGCTGATCGTTACGTTTGCTGAGGCCGTATCTTTTAAAACCAAACTGAACGTACCATCCACCGCGGAAAGTGCATTTCCTTTTGGAGATTTAACCGCAATTTTAGCAAATCCTAAAGGTTCATTGGCGTCGTTTATTATTTTTCCTGTAATAGTCCTGTTCTGGGCCACAGAAAAAAAAGTTAGCGATACACCAAGTAGTAAAAAAAATGATTTCATGGCATTCGTTTAAGTTACTTTGCAGGGAGTTTCCTCCCTGCGGTCTAAGTAAAAATTAACCGTTCAACTAATTTTAAACCAATTGAATGCGGTAAATATAACTATATTATTGTATTTATTACAATATCTAAGGTGCTTACATTTTAAAAACCCATTCGCTCAGATCAAGCCTTTCCTTTTCCTTTGAAAAATCGAAAGAAAATAAGTTAGCGGGTCTGTGCTTTACATTGATTTGTTTCTCGGTGTGTTTTACGAGCGGAATCCCTTTAATTTTTTTTCTAAAATTGGCCTTATCGAAAGGTATGCCTTTTGAATATTCAAATAATTGTTGAAACTCATTAAGGGTGAATTTTTCCGGTAATAACTCAAAACAGATGGGCTCAATGGAAAGTTGCTTGTTAAGTCGATCGAAAGTCGCCTCGAGAATTTCATTGTGATCAAAAGCCAAATCGCCGACTTCTAGAACCGGTTCCCAACGCACTTCATCTGCCCAAGAAGATGCTTTAATAGATAATTCTTCAATCCGGACCAAAGCAAAATATGAAATGGTTATTACGCGCCCTTGCGGGTGGCGAAAGGGGCTGCCAAACGTGTGTGCTTGGTGCATTTGGACATTCGTTAATCCGGTTAATTCGCGCAAGATACGTTCGGCAGCAAGAGGAAGATCCTCGTCCGGATAAACTAGATCTCCGGGTATGGCCCAGCGATTTTTGAAAGGTTCAATGGACCTTCGGATAAGCAAGGTTTTAATTTTACCTTCCGAGAATCCAAATATCAAGCAATCAACCGAAAACGCTGAGGTAAAAAAATCCGAAAATTCAATTTTGTACATTGACTGAATTTAATGGTTCACGTTGGACGAAACGACACTCGACACCCCTTGTTTGCGCAGAATTTTTTGAACCGTTACAGCGAAAAAAATCAAGTAAATAAAGCATACAACGCCTAACCAATAGGAGCCTTGTATACCGATACCCGAAACATTACCTAAAGATGCTTGCCATTGAGAAATGAACCCTCCCCCCATGATCATCATAATCATTAAACTTGATGCGATGTTCGTTTTTTCATTTAGCCCAGCAATTCCTAGGGTAAAGATACATGGCCAAAGCGTAGAACAAAATAGTCCCACCGCAATAAATGCAAAAACGCTAATTATGCCTTCCGCACATATTCCAACAATCAATGATAGGGCGCCCAAAAGGGAATATACCACAAGTTGGTGAACAGGATTTCCGCCAGTAAATGCGTCTGCGAGCATTAGGACTAACACCAAAAACAAATAGGGATAGAACAAGGCAACATTATGACCAGCGATGTAGTTTACCAGCATGAAGATTGCAAAAGCCATCAGCGGAAGAAGCAAGCTCAATTTTTGTTTTAACTCGTTGGAAACACCAAAGGCTCCTGCCGCGGAGGACCAACGACCTATCATTAAACTCGCCCAAAAAAGTGAGACATATGGCGCAACTTCACTTTCGCTTGTTCCCAATTTCTGTTTCATAAATTCAGGTAAATTACTCGCCGTGGCCACCTCCACCCCTACATAAACAAAAATCGCAATCATCGCCAAAAGAACTTGAGGAGTTCGAAATACGGATAGCACCGAAATGCGAGCAGTGTTTTCGTTACTTTCTGAAGTTATTTGATCCGGCACCTTGGAAAATTTGAAAAAAACCGCAGCGGCAACGAACGCTGCCCCTAAAACCAAATAAGGCACCTTTACCGCAGAAAGTTCCAACGATGTATTGCCACTTCCTGCAGCACCAAAAATGGCAAAAGAAACCAAAACGGGTCCGATGGTGGTTCCAACATTGTTGATTCCTCCCGCCAGACTCAATCTTAAATTACCGGTCGATGGATCTCCCATGTTTATGGCTAATGGATTTGCTGCAATCTGTTGCAAAGCGAAACCTATCCCGACAGTAAATAACCCTGCGAGTAACAAAATAAAAGATGCATTATCCGCAGCCGGAATGAACAACAAAGTGCCTAAGGCAGAAATGACTAGACCAAGTGCCAATCCATTTCGATATCCAATTATTTTTATTAAATCTTTCTTTAGAAGTGCTGAAATCCCGAAATACATTAAAGAACCCGCGGTATAAGCAATGTAAAATGCGATCGAAATTAATTGTGCTTGTTCTTGTTCTAGCCCCAAAGCACTTTTAAAGACGGGAATAAGTATATCGTTGCTTGACGCAACGAATCCCCAGAAAAAGAAAATGATAATTAACGCACCAAATGCGCTGAAATTCGTTTTTTTCATGGTCAAAATTTTGACCAAAATACGATATTATTCGATTACCCTACTTGTCCAGAAACGCTTTTTGTATTTTTAACTAAAAGCATTTTTTCCACTTCTGACGCAATGGCTTCAGCATCAAAACCGCATTCAGCCCATAATTCATCTTGGGTACCGTGATGAATATATTCGTCGGGAATACCTAAACGAACTACATCGGCTTTATACCCTCGATCAGCCATGAACTCTAAAACCGCTGAACCGAATCCTCCCATCAAACAACCGTCTTCAACGGTAATGACTTTATCAAACTTAGCGAATACTTCATGCAACATTGTCTCGTCGATGGGTTTAACAAAACGCATGTCGTAATGGGCTGGTTTCAACCCTTGTTTGGTTAATATTTCTATCGCTTTTTGAGCAAAATTCCCGGGATGCCCGATGGTCAAGATCGCAACATCTTCACCGGAAGAAACTTTACGGCCTTTGCCAATCGAAATTTCTTCCAAAGGTGTTTTCCAATCCGTCATTACTCCGCTTCCTCTTGGATATCGAATGGTGAAAGGCCCTTGATTGTCAAGTTGAGCAGTGTACATGAGGTTTCTCAACTCCTGTTCGTTCATCGGGGCTGAAACAATCATATTGGGAATGCATCGCATGTAGGCTAAATCGTAAGCGCCGTGATGGGTTGCTCCATCTGCTCCTACTAGGCCTCCGCGATCCAAACAGAAAACAACGTTTAAATTTTGTAATGCTACATCGTGCAGCACTTGGTCGAAAGCACGTTGCATGAAGGAAGAATAGATGTTGCAAAACGGAACCATGCCTTGGGTTGCCAGACCCGCACTAAAAGTCACGGCATGCTGTTCAGCAATTCCAACGTCAAAAGCCCTTTCGGGCATAGCTTTCATCATGATGTTCAAGGAACAACCGCTAGGCATCGCAGGGGTAACCCCCATGATTTTTGGGTTTTTTTCGGCTAGTTCAACAATGGTGTGACCGAAAACGTCTTGATATTTAGGTGTCTCAGGGCCCAGTGGAACGACTTTAACAATTTCGCCCGTGTCTTTATTAAAAACCCCTGGAGCATGCCATTTTGTGGGATTCCCTTCTTCCGAAAATTTATACCCGGCGCCTTTCTTGGTTAAACAATGTAAAATTTTAGGCCCAGGAATATCTTTCAAGTCTTCTAATACTTTTACCAAGCCTTCCACATCGTGGCCATCAACTGGCCCAAAATACCTAAAATTCAAAGCTTCGAAAAGGTTGGATTGTTTCAGTAAAGACCCTTTTAAAGCACTGGAGACCTTCGATGCAATTTTCTGGGCATCCGGACCAAACTTGGAAATAACCCCCAGCCAATTCCAAACCTCATCTTTTACTTTATTGTAGGTGTGAGATGTAGTGATGTCCGTAAGGTACTCTTTTAAAGCACCAACATTTGGATCAATGGACATGCAGTTGTCGTTGAGGATTACCAATAAATTGGCATCTTTTTCAAATCCGCCATGGTTCAGCCCCTCAAAGGCGAGGCCTGCTGTCATGGCTCCATCTCCAATGACGGCAATATGATGTCGATCTTTGTGGCCTAAGTAACGGTTGGCCACTGCCATTCCCAGCGCAGCTGAAATTGACGTGGATGAGTGTCCCACACCAAACGTGTCGTATTCGCTTTCAGAACGCTTTGGAAATCCTGATATCCCTCCTTTCAAACGGTTGGTGTGGAACTTTTCCCGTCTTCCTGTTAAAATTTTATGCCCATAGGCTTGGTGGCCAACATCCCATACCAATTGGTCGTGAGGTGTATTAAAAACGTAATGTAAAGCAACGGTAAGTTCAACAACCCCCAAACTTGCACCAAAATGACTATTACCTATTTCCGAAATAACATCAACAATGTATTGTCTCAATTCTTGAGAAACGGTTGGTAAATCCTCTGGTTTAAAATTAGCCCTTAAATCTTCAGGCAAAACAATCTTGGAAAGGTTTGGTCCTGGGTCGAAGTTTTTCTTCATTCTTAACAAAGTTACGCAAATAAAAGATAAAACGTTGGGAAAGCATGATTGTTCAAAACAGGATGCGCCAATTATTTCGTAATTTTGCCTTCTAAATACCGAGCTTCGATTATGTTGAAATCCTACATGCAGTTTACCAAGTTCAGGTTATCTTTTTTGGTGATTATTTCAGCACTTTCGGGGTATTTATTTGTCGGAGGAGCAGACCCTTTAGTCCTGCTAAAATTAAGTTTTGGAGGATTTTTAGTGACTGCCGCCTCAAATGGGATAAACCAGTTGCTGGAAATTATGCAAGATTCTCTCATGAAAAGAACCCAGAACAGGCCCTTAGTAACTCAAACAATTAAAACCAAAACGGGTCTTTTTGTTTCCTTAATCTGCCTTATTCTTGGATCTTTACTTTTGTTCTCCATTAATATCCCCAGCTTCCTTCTTGGAATCGGTGCTTTTGTTTCCTATTCCTTTATCTACACTCCATTGAAAGGAAAAACTCCTTGGGCGGTTTTCGTCGGTGCTTTTCCAGGGGCCATTCCACCCATGTTAGGGGCAATTGCTCACACAGGAACGTTTGGTTTCATTCCTGGGCTGTTATTTTTTATTCAATTCATGTGGCAATTCCCTCATTTTTGGGCCATTGCCTGGGTAATGCATGAAGACTACCTGCGAGCGGGTTATTTTCTACTTCCTTCAAAGTCGGGAAAATCAAAAATAACCGCTTTATTTATTAGCCTTTACGCATTGGCCCTAATCCCCATAAGCCTTATGCCTTGGCTATTGAATTTAACCAATGACTGGTCGCTTTTAATCGTGGCCGCTCTTGGTTTTTGGTTTTACTTATACGCTTATCGATTGTATACCACTTGTGAAGATTCAGCCGCCAAAAAACTTATGTTCGCCTCATTTGTTTATCTTCCGATAATTCAATTCACCTATGTTTTTACCCAAATAATGCACTAATTATGAAATCCTCTATTGCCCCTCAAAATGAGCTAAAATTTAAGATGAAGAAAAACCTGGTTTACGTTGCAATATTTGCGATTGTTATGTTTTTCGCTGGCCTCACCTCGGCATATTATGTGAGTATGGGAGGGGGGTTCTGGTTAAAATACCCGCTGCCCGAAGGGTTTTATTTCAGCACCATTAGCATCCTTCTCAGTTCTGTCACCTATATCCTTGGAGCAAGGCAAATTAAACAAGGGAAAACAACCGCTTTTAAAGTTTATATAGCAGCGACGCTTCTTTTTGGGGTGCTCTTCGTGGTGTTTCAATTTCGTGGATACCAGCAATTGGTAGAGCGCGGTATTTACTATCCTTCGCTCAACTGGTCCTATCCTGAAATATTGGTTAACCAAGGACGTTATGGTGACACGGTTAGCGTGTATAAAGACGGTCAAGAAATCACCGTTGATGGAAATACTTTTTCTTGTGGTAAAAAACCGTTGACAACCGCCGAGTTTACTGAGTTTCAAGCCTACATGAAAAACTATGCTTTGGATCAAAAAGCCATGTTGGAACTCAGAAGAAAAAACTTGCCTGCCGTTAGCTCGAATCGTTATAAAGTTTATTTTTTGAATGAACCGCTTTCCATAAAAAATGGGGTTTTTAGCAAGAATGATTCCCTCGAATTTAGCAATGTTGATGAAATCCGATTGTGCCAAGTTGCCAACAACGTAGTCAATGGTCGAGGGCAATTCATGATTCGTGGCGATTACGGTAAAGACTTTGTTGTCTACTTTAAAGGCGAGGAATTAGCTTTTAAAGAGGGTGCTTTTTGGTCTAATGGCAAAAAAATGAGTGCAAGCGCTCAGCTAAAAGCTAAGGAAACCACAGACAGCTCAAGTGCATACCTGTATGTTATTTCTTTTGCTCATTTACTCCATATACTGGGGGCCTTGCTCAATTTATTAACGGTTACGATTAAATCGTTCAGAAATCGATATTCCAAAGAAAACTTTGTGTCCGTTAGGCTTTCGTCGATTTTTTGGCACTTTCTTGGACTTTTGTGGGTCTATTTATTGCTGTTTTTAAATTTTATTCACTAAAATTGCAAAAAAAAATCCGATGGGTGGACACGCTACACAACTAGACTCTCGACAATTATGGGGAGGTAAAATTTCTCCTTTCTCTGCGAGCTACGGAAAACTGATGATGTGGTTCTTTTTAGTTTCCGATGCATTAACCTTTGGAGGTTTATTGGTTGCATATGGCTTTACTAGACATGACTGCCTTGAGGCTTGGCCTATAGGTGAGGAAACGTTTAATTCATTGCCTTTCTTGGGTCATGGATATCCTTTGCTTTATGTAGCACTAATGACCTTCATTCTAATTATTTCATCGGTAACGATGGTGTTAGCGGTTGAAGCTGGACACAGAATGGACAAGAAAGGCGTTGTTAAATGGCTACTTGCCACTATTATTGGTGGATTCTTTTTCGTAGGCTCCCAAGCGTGGGAATGGTATCACTTTACCCATGGATCGGAATTTGGCAAGGTTGAGCTCACCGAAGGTAAACATAAAGGATCTCTTGCCATCGTTAAAGGACATTTCGGAGAAATAGAAAAGTTCACCGTTATCAAAGCGGGAGAAGAACACGCTGCGGGA
Organism: Cryomorphaceae bacterium; assembly: GCA_027485415.1. Lineage (GTDB taxonomy): Bacteria > Bacteroidota > Bacteroidia > Flavobacteriales_D > Crocinitomicaceae > UBA952. The sequence goes on from JAIXRC010000061.1 coordinate 119,066, forward strand.
GCTGTCATTACCGAGGATTTAATGCATCAGTTCCAGCATGCTGCCGTTGAAGGACATTTGCATCGGCATGGAAAAGAGCTACAAATCCAATTGGAAGATGGTTCAATTGCAACAGTTAGCAAAAAAGACGATGAGCACCTTACTTTAGTCATCAAGAAAGATGCTAATGAGGCCAATGTAGGCAAGGAAATTGAAGGCAAAGAAGCCAGTGATTTATATTACAAGGCATTGACTTCGGGAGATGCAAATCGTGTGATTTACGGTGCAAAGTTTTTCGGCGACAACCAATTTGGGGTGAACGAATACGGACCTCAACAATATGCGCAGTTTTTCTACTTTATTACGGGTTTCCACGGGTTTCACGTTTTCTCCGGGGTAATCATTAATATCATTATTCTCCTAGGCGTTATGAAAGGCACCTATCACAAAAGAGGACATTACGAAATGGTTGAAAAAACAGGCTTGTATTGGCACTTTGTTGACCTTGTTTGGGTATTTGTATTTACGTTCTTTTATCTTATATAATTTTAGGCAATGGAAAGAGACGATCTAATTGAATATAGCTTACCTCAAGAAGGTAACGTTGGATTACATAGTGAAGCAGAGGGTGTAAGCATTCGAAAAAAAATATACAAAGTAACGGCCCTTTTAACAATCATCACAATTGTTGAAGTGTGTTTAGGTGCCGTGATTAAGCAAAGTTCAGATATTTGGCCGGTTATTAAATGGCTATTTATTGTTCTTACCGTTCTCAAGGCAGCCTATATCGTTTTGGTCTTTATGCACTTAGGCGACGAACGACCTTGGTTAAAATATGTAATATTAATACCTTATTTCATCTTCATACTTTACCTTATTTTCATTGCTCTGTGGGAGGCGACAGCAATTGGCAACGTCCTCAAACTTTAACATTTTTTTAAGGCCGTATGGTGTTAAAACCCCGATATATATGGCCACTATTGATTTTTGGCCCAGCCTGTTTTTTAATTTTCATTGCCACAAGGGGTTGTAATCACAGTTTTGAGCGCCTTGAAGACTACGGACAAATCAAGCCATACACCTTCACGGATATCCGCGGTAAGGTTAGGAGTTCCAACGAATTTCACGACAAAGTAGTAATTATAACAACCCTTCAGTCAACCTGTCCTTACGACTGTGCGGTGCAATTGAACAAAATTAACCAGCTTCTTTATCAACACATCAAAAACAATAGCCGAAAGAAATTAAAACAAGTTAGAATAATTTCTTTTGTAACCGACGCCAAGGGGAATCCCGTAAAAGATTTGTCCAATCTGAACGAAACCCTTGTTCGAGAGGTTGAAGACTATGACCCAAACTTATGGATATTAGCATCAGGTGATGCTCGTAAAATATATACAATTTCCCACAACGGTCAAACATTACTAGAGAAAGGGGCGGAATATTACGGAGGAGAGGCTTTTCTAGAATTAATGCTTTTGCTGGATAAAAATCATCACCTTAGAATGGTATTGAATGGAAGCCAAGAAGGAACCATTCGACGCATGCGTGAGAGTCTCGCCTTATTATTAAAACAATATGATCAAGATCGGGCTCTTCGTTAGTATTATCGGATTATTTATTGCCTGTTCGCAATCAGGAAAATCGAACAATCATCCCCGGCAACTCCCTTATCTAGGGAATTACGAGGTAATTTATGGAAAAAATGGGGAGGCGAACGATACCGTTTACCCAACGATCCCCTCCTTTAAGTTTCTCAATCAAGATTCCACGGAAGTAACGGAAAAGAACTACCAAGGAAAAATTTGGATTGTAGAGTTTTTCTTCACAAAATGCCCCACTATTTGCCCAATTATGAACCGACAACTTGACCGTTTGCACAAGGCTCTAACTTCAGAAGCACACTCCAAAATTCAATTTTTATCCTTTTCCATTGACCCACAAAATGACGGGCCCAAAACGCTAAAAGAATACCAAAAAAGAACTGGAATCGATTACGACAACTGGGACCTTCTTACGGGAGACGAGACCTTCACCCACAACCTAGGCATACAACATTTTCTAACTTTTGCAGGAAAAGAAGAAGATGCTGCCGGAGGTTATGCGCACTCCGGATCTTTTACTTTAGTTGACGGAAAAGGATATGTCCGAGGCGTTTACGCCGTTACCAACCCGGATTTAAGCGTAAATGAACAAGAATACCTTAGAATGGTTAATGATGTAAAACTTCTGACTCATGAAAACCCTTGATAGCAACAAGATTGCCCCATACAAAAAGCTGATTATTGTTATTTCGATTCTTATCCCTTTAGTGGTGGGAGCCCTTTTTAGGATACGAATTTCTGGCAATCTTTCCTTTCTCCCTCCCATTTACGCCGGTTTCAATGCCGCAACATCTTTGCTTTTAATTCTTGCTTTAATAATGATAAAGCAAGGTAAAATATCGCTTCACCGCGTGTTTGTTCGGATTGCCCTGTTGTTATCCATTCTTTTTCTAGCTTGTTATGTTGCCTACCATTTAACCTCAGATCCAACTGTTTACGGAGACATCAACCATGATGGGATCCTATCAGATGATGAAGCAAATCTTTCTCCATATAGAGGTCTTTATTTTGCTTTACTTATTTCGCACATCGGCCTTAGTATGGGCGTTATTCCTCTGGTTTTATATTCGTATTTACATGCATGGGCTGGCGATTATACCCGACATAAAAAACTGGTTAAATTTGCGTATCCCCTTTGGCTTTATGTTGCCATAACAGGAGTGGTGGTCTATTTTATGATCGCGCCATTTTACGCCTAAATCACTTAATTTTAATCTCCACTCTGCGATTGGCCTCTTTTTCTTCTTCAGTCTGTGGATTTGGAAAAACCGGAGCTGAATTACCGAGACCAACAGCGCTTAATCGGCGCGGCTCAATACCACTATCAATTAAAAATTCAACCACTTTCTTTGCCCGATTTTTAGAAAGCCGCAAGGAATTTAATGAATTCCCCCCTTCGTCGTTCACATGGCCTTGTACCTCGATAGAAATCGTTGGGTTCAATAATAGAAAATCTTTCAAGCGTCTAAGTCTTGGCAAAGACTCTTCCAAAATTACCGCAAGACCGCCTTTAAAATATAAATCTTCCAATTTAGTAATTGCACCGTGGCGAATGGGATTCAACATAAATGTGTCTTGATGTGATGTAGAGGGAATGGAAAAACTCGATAGATCCAAAGGATAATAACCTTCCGCCTCGATTCTTAGATTCGCCTTAAGTTTTTTTTGATTATTTAAAAAGATATCGGAGCCGCGATATATCCCATCCAAAAGACCCGTTGACATAACCGAGAGCCTCGCTACAACCGGCAAATTGGTTTGAGCTTCTCTAAAATGAAAACTATAGATGGGTAGATCTCTTTTAGTAACTAGATTTAGGCACAATGAATCTCTGATTTGTTTTCCATCCTTGGAGAGCGGCGTATAGTTCAATTGCATTTCGAGGTTCATTCTTTTGCCTTTTTTTGCATACAACGCGAAATAATACTGATAATTTGCCTTTACACTATGCCGTTGCGCTGAGGTGTCACGTTCGCTTCTTCGTTCGCACCCCTTCAATTCGGCTTTCTTTCCGCTGATATAGGAGCAACTTCCCTTCGGATCAACTTCAAAAACTACAAGAAGCAAGGAATCATCATTCTCTTTAGTTGTTAACTGAACCACTCCGTTATTGTCCGGACAAAACTGTAGCCAAATAAAGTTATTTGAATTGATTGGTAATTGACAATAATACTGAACCCCTGATTTGTTTTTTCCAATGGCCCCTTTAAACTGAATCTGATAATTCACATTGGGATTCAAATGAATATAGCCATTGCACTCTGAAAAATCCTTTTGGGCAAACGAAAAGGAAAAAATACCAAGCAACAAAAATAACAACTGTAAACCTCTATTCATTACCCATTTTGGCAATGAAACGATTTAGTTTATAATAAGTTTCATTTTGCCTAATATCCGAGTTCTCAATAAAAATGCTTGATCATTAAATTGTAAAAGTGTAGGAGTTAAATTGGTAACGCCCCCTTCCATTTTAACCCCTTCCGCAATTTGTTGGTTTAAAGAATGATTGATTTCTTTTTTAACTTCTACCAATAATTTGCTGTAATCAAAAACCGCATATTGTTGCATCTTTTCCAAAATTCTTGCACGAAACAACCATTTCGCTGATTTGAGGAGCACATTCCTTGTTTCCACATCGAAGTCCATGCGTCGAAATTCAAGGGTTTGAATAGAATCGTTTAAGAACGGTTCAGCTAATACATATAACGTTCCTCGTTGGAATCCCGAAAACAATATCTTTAAGATAATTCTATGATCATTGCTTCCGGTAATATCAACTCGATCTATGAATATCTTTTTACGTTTTACAACGAATGGCTTTCCGCTAATCAGTTGTGTAGCAATACTGCTTAAAGAATCAAACGACATCTTTGTATCCAACGAAAAATCTAGTCCCTTTTGAGGTTTAAGGTTGGTTAAATTAGGCAAGGGGCGAGGTGGTATTTTCAAGGGATCACTTGAGAGCACCGGCGAAAATTCCAGGTTTAAAGGAAAACTTACCCGCGTATCATTCAATTTAATTTCCCCTAAACCAATGGCTGAAGGATTCAGCCAAAGCTTACCGAATTTTTCAATTTTGATGGGTTCAGATAATGTTTTCCATGCATCCTTAGCGAAAGACTTAACATCAACGGCCTCAATTTGCCCATCAATTTCTTTTCCAAGGGTAATGAGTTGTTGACTTACTTCCTCCTCCACGCGATCCGTCACGTCGATGTTGGCAATCGTAAACTCACAAGGATCAAGCATCTCAAAATTCATTAAAGCGGTTGAAGCGTCCAAAGTGAAGTTTGAATTTACCTTAATTTTCGTAGAATAATCAACCTTGAATTTGCGAAGTGGTTCATCATAACCACAGCTTACAACCACTCTTGGAATAATGCAATTTCCCTCCGCACCCATCAAATAAACGCACTGTGGACAATAACTAAGCTTGAGGCGTAACGCCCCGTTTACGGAATAATTTAGCGTGTTCGCCTTGCCCGCATACTGTATAGATTGTCGATTAAAAGAATAATACACGCTTAATCCGTCGCATTGTTCTTCTTTACCAGTGTAGGAACGTGGAACTTGTTTCTCGGCCTCCAGCAAATACGGTTTCAAGTCCAATTCTATGGGCACAGAAATATCCGAGCTTTCCGATGGAATAGGTAACATCTTGGCCCTTGTACTTGATGGAGCGATGGGCTCTATTGTTCTACATGCTGAGAATAAAATGAGCTGACTAATTACTATCCCCCAACCATAAAACTTGCTCATCCTAAGAATGAGCCGTGCCGTTATTTAACTTGATTACCAAGGCATGGTTTACCGCATTTAAAAACTCCTCTGTGTAAACAAAATGCTCTCCATGTACCACCTTATTCCCGTGAATGCATACCGCCAAATCTTTCGTCATTATACCTGATTCAACGGTCTCAATGCATACCTGTTCGAGGGTGTTACAAAAATCAATCAATGCTTGATTATCGTCCAATTTCCCCCTAAAAGCCAAGCCTCTTGTCCAGGCAAAAATCGATGCAATAGGATTGGTAGACGTCTGTTTTCCGGCCTGGTGATCTCGGTAATGCCTTGTCACCGTTCCGTGTGCCGCTTCAGATTCCATGATTTTACCATCCGGTGTTACCAATACCGAGGTCATTAAGCCCAGTGATCCAAAGCCCTGAGCAACAGTATCTGACTGAACGTCCCCATCATAATTCTTACATGCCCAAACAAAATTTCCATTCCATTTCAACGAGGATGCAACCATATCATCGATCAAACGATGTTCGTAAACAATTCCTTTTTCATCGAACGATTTCTTGAATTCTTCCTGAAATATTTCCTCAAAAATATCCTTGAATCGCCCATCATACTTTTTCAAAATGGTGTTTTTCGTAGAAAGGTATAATGGCCACCCTTTGGACAAAGCGACATTAAAACAACTGCGGGCAAATCCACGGATAGAATCATCGGTATTGTACATCGCCATTCCAACACCGTCGCTCTTGAAATTATATACTTCAAATTGTTGCACTTCACTGCCATCTTCCGGGGTAAAGGTCATGGTCAGTTTCCCTTTTCCTTTAAATACAGCGTCTGTAGCTCGGTATTGATCTCCAAATGCATGCCGACCCACGATAATTGGAGCCGTCCAATTAGTCACCAGCCTAGGTACATTTTTCATCACAATTGGCTCACGGAAAACCGTTCCATCTAATATATTCCGAATGGTTCCATTCGGCGACTTCCACATGGCCTTTAAATTAAATTCTTTTACCCTTGCCTCATCAGGAGTAATCGTCGCGCACTTAATTCCTACTTGGTGTTTTTTTATTGCTTCCGCTGCATCAACCGTTATTTGGTCGTTGGTCTCATCGCGTTTTTCAATACCCAAATCATAGTATTTAATCTCGAGATCTAGGTGTGGAAGAATGAGCTTCTCTTTGATAAATTTCCAAATGATCCGAGTCATTTCATCCCCATCAAGCTCCACAACAGGATTAGCTACTTTAATTTTAGACATGTGATATTTTTTGCAAATTTAACAATTGTTCAATATTAATCGAGGGTTCCAATCATCTTGGAGGGATCAACGTATAAATCGTACTCCTCCGAAGTCACGTGTCCTAAAGAAACAGCCGCATCTTTCAATGTCGTTCCGTTTTTGTGAGCGTATTTAGCAATCTCCGCCGCTTTGTAATAACCAATTTTGGTGTTCAGGGCCGTAACAAGCATCAATGAGTTGTTGAGGTGCTTATTTATTTCAGGCAAATTGGGTTCGATCCCTACGGCGCATTTATCCGCGAAGGAAACACATGCATCACCCAATAGCCTTGCTGATTCCAAAACATTCGATGCGATTACCGGTTTAAAAACGTTTAATTCAAAATGACCATTAGAGCCTCCAATGGAAACGGTCACATCATTGCCCATTACTTGAGCACACACCATCGTCAATGCTTCTGGTTGTGTCGGGTTTACTTTTCCCGGCATGATCGAAGACCCCGGTTCGTTATCCGGAATGATGATTTCTCCAATACCGCAACGAGGACCGGAAGACAACATTCGAATATCGTTCGCAATTTTCATCAAGGCAACCGCCGCCCTTTTGAAAGCACCTGAAAGCTCTACCATGGCATCGTGTGCAGCCAATGCTTCAAATTTATTCGCTGCCGTCACAAATGGATGTCCTGTAAACTCGGCAATTTTCTGGGCGACTAGTACGTCGTAACCCTTGGGTGTGTTCAAGCCCGTACCAACGGCGGTGCCCCCTAATGCAAGTTCTGTTACTGCCACCAGTGCATTATTGATACAACGAATGGAAGCATCAAGCTGAGCCACATAGCCGCTGAATTCTTGACCCAAGGTCAATGGCGTTGCATCCATAAAATGCGTTCTACCTGTTTTCACAATATCCTTAAAATCAACTGCCTTTTGATTCAGCACGTCTCGTAAATGGGTTAGACCAGGTAAGGTGATTTTCACCGTTTGATGGTATGCCGCAATGTGCATGGCCGTTGGGAAGGTATCGTTGGATGATTGGGATTTATTCACATCATCGTTGGGATTCAGTGCTTTCTGCTCGTCTAAGAGGCCGCCGCCATTCAGAACATGACCTCGATTTGCAATAACCTCATTGCAATTCATATTGGACTGGGTGCCTGAGCCTGTTTGCCAAATAACCAAAGGAAATTCCTTGTCATGGATGCCCGTTAGCATTTCATCGCAGACGGCCGAGATTAAATCCCGCTTCTCGATGGAAAGCACCCCAAGTTGATGGTTTGCATGTGCCGCGGCTTTTTTCAAATAGGCAAAAGCATGAATTATTTCTTTAGGCATAGAGCCCTCTTCTCCTATTTTAAAGTTGTTTCGTGAGCGCTCTGTTTGGGCCCCCCAGTAGGCGGTAGCAGGGACCTTAACTTCCCCCATGGTATCTTTTTCGATTCTAAATTCCATTGAATTTGTTTTTGTTAATGATTTATCCTTAATTTTGTTGCATACAAAGTTAAACGATGCTTGATAATTACGGACTAGTTTTATTCCTTTTAATTTTTGGAATGGCGTTTTGGTTATTGTTTTTCCTTTTGGGATTCATTGTTCCTTTTTGGATTACCATTGATATTTTCGAGCGACTTCGCCCGAAAAGAATTCTTGACGACAAAAAAGAATCGTAATATCGCTTTATTCTTCGTATAAATTACTTGTCAGGTTGTTCTGCAACAACGACGCGTCATATTAATCCTACACGTTTTTATTCTTAATCGAGAGGCTATCCTTAGGATAGGGCAATAGCTTCTAACCATTCTTGGCAAGGAATAAATATTCGATATTTGGTGGGGATGCTGAAATGATAGCAGAAGGTGAATGAAGTAAAACTGAAACGAGAATGACGCTCTCGCTTTCATTCTCGTTGTGTTTTGTGACCCCGGCAGGAGTACGCTACCGCGTGTTCCGTTGGATTGGTTCATGCCAAGCATAGAA
>JAIXRC010000094.1 GCA_027485415.1 Cryomorphaceae bacterium
AGCTATACCTGAAATTGGAGATTCTATAGTTCAACTTTTATGAGGAGGGTTTTCTGTAGATAATCCAACATTAAATAGATTTTTTAGCTTACATTATTTATTACCTTTCGTTATTGCAGGACTTGCATTTTTACATTTAGCTCTCTTACATATTCCTGGATCAAATAATCCCCTCGGAATTAATGCAATTTTTGATAAAATTCCATTCTACCCATATTTTTATGTAAAAGATTTATTTGGATTTTTTATTTTTGTTTGAGTATTTTCAATGTTTGTTATTTATGCACCAAATTATTTAGGGCATCCAGATAATTATATTGAAGCAAATCCATTAGTAACACCAGCACACATTGTACCAGAATGATATTTCTTACCTTTCTATGCTATTTTACGTAGTATTCCAGATAAATTAGGAGGAGTTGTATTAATGGTAGCAGCTATTGTAATTTTAGCAATTTTACCAAACGTAGATACTTCAGTATTTAGAAGTAATTATTTTAAACCTATGGGGATTTTCTTTTTTTGATTCTTTTTTGCAAATGCTTGTAGTTTAGGGTGAATAGGACAAGAAATAGTAGAAAGTCCTTATATTGAATTTGGTATTTTTGTAACATTTTCATATTTTTATTATTTCTTAGCGATTTGTCCATTAAATGGATATTGAGAAAAAGTAGTATTCCAACCAGTAATCTCACAATAAAAGAAATGAATAATTAATATTGTAAATATAAATTTAATATAAAAATTAAAGAAGGCGATAGACGGATGCCTAGGATATAAGATTGGACGTAAAAAATACGAAAAGATGCAACAGCAGTTTTAACGTCAAAAATAACTTTCTATGAAAGTAGAAGTGATGTGCATATTTCCATAAGGAAAACCTTCCAATATTTGGAGACCTATTTTTGGTTATTATTCAAGTGAAGTGAAACATCTCAGTAACTTGAAAAGGAAGAAATCAACGGAGATTCCGTAAGTAGTGGTGAGCGAAAACGGAAGAAGCTATATTATTATTTAATTTCATGAATTACCGCTGACAAGGGAACCTAAGAAGGTGCAAGTCCTGTAATGAAATAATAATAAATATGTAAGAGTAGAACGAAACACGTCAAACTTTGTTCGAAGAACGGAGGACCACCTTCGAAGCTTAAACCTAACTTATATTCCGATAGTGTACTAGTACCGTGAGGGAAAGGTGAAAAGACCCGCGAAGGAGATTGAAATAAGAACCTGAAATCTATAGCTAACAAACAATGGAAGCCTAAAAAGAGGGTGACCTTGTACCTTTTGCATAATGGGCTAGCAACTTCTTTTTTCTTGCGAGCTTAAGTCATAAGACGGAGGCGTAGTGAAAACGAGTTTGAAAAGAGCGTTAAGTAAGAAGAAAGAGACTCGAAACCAAGTGAGCTACTCATGAGCAGGTTGAAGCTTGCCGTAAAACGCCGTGAAGGACCGAACCCACGTATGTAGCAAAATACGGGGATGACTTGTGAGTAGGGGTGAAAGGCTAATCAAACTTGGTAATAGCTGGTTTTCCGCGAAATCTATTGAAGTAGAGCCTTTCATAATCTGTTTTTGGGGTAGAGCACTCAATGGATGCGGGGGGTTTACCGCCCTACCAACTTCAAGGAAACTCCGAATACAAAAACAAGATGTGAAGGAGACAGATCCTGGGCGCAAAGGTCCAGGATCGAGAGGGAAACAGCCCAGATCGTACGATAAGGTCCTAAAATGAAAACTAAGTGATAAAGGAGCTAATTATGCCGTTACAGCGAAGAGGTAGGCTTGGAGGCAGCCATCCTTGAGAGAGTGCGTAACAGCTCAATCGCCCAGCGTCTTTACTCCGAAAATATATAGGGACTAAAGTTTTCATACCGAAGCGACGAATTGAGAGCGATGTATAATCGCTTGAGATGGTAGCGGAACGCTCTGGAAAAAAGTAAAGATGAGCATTTTTGTAAAAAGATGTAATTTACCAGAGGTGACAATGCTAGCATGAGTAACGATAAATAATGTTCATAAAACATTATCGCCGAAAGTTCTAGGTTTTCAGGGAAAGGATAAACCGCTCTGAGTAAATCGGTCTTTAAGGAAAGATGTGCGAAAGCTCGTTTTGATAAGATTTTTTGTTGTAAAAACGTCAAAATGTAGATTGTTTTATATAAACATATAAAGGTGTTTGTAGTAATGATCTCATTTTCGAGAAAAGCATGTTGAGCAAAAAACCGTACTAAAACCGACACAGGTGAACAGATAAAATAAATTAAGGCGCTTGAGATAATCGTGCTGAAGGAACTCGGCAAAAAGGCTCTGTAACTTCGGAAGAAGGAGTACCAGAAAAAGAAATTAATCTTTTTAAAAGGGGACACCAAATAGGGGGGGGCGACTGTTTAGTAAAAACACAAGACTCTGCAAAATCGTAAGATGACGTATAGGGTCTGACACCTGCCCGGTGCTGGAAAGTGAAAATGATGCGTGTGAGCGCTGAATTCAAGCCCCAGTAAACGGCGGCCGTAACTCTGACGGTCCTAAGGTAGCGAAATTCCTTGTCGGGTAAGTTCCGACGCGCATGAGTGGTGTAACGACTTCCCCACTGTCTCCAGCACGAGCTCAGTGAAATTGAAGTGTCCGTGCAGATGCGGACTATTTGTAGCTAGACGGAAAGACCCTGTGCACCTTGACTAGATCTCTGTACTGCCGCTAAAAAAAGATTGTGTAGATTAGGTGGGAGCCTATGACAGATTTACAAAATATGTTATTTCTTGAGGCGTCGATGAAAAACCACCCTTTCTTTATTTTAAAGGCTAATCGAATATTCGAAACAGTGCATGGTTGCTAGTTTGACTGGGGCGGTCTCCTCCTAAAGAGTAACGGAGGTGTACAAAGGTAGGCTCAAATCGGTTATATCGGTTGTGGAGCGCAAGGGTAAATGCTTGCTTAACTGTAAGACAGACATGTCGAGCAGAAACGAAAGTTGGTCTTAGTGATCCGACAATTTCGAGTGGAAGAGTTGTCGCTCAACGGATAAAAGGTACGCCGGGGATAACAGGCTGATGACTCTTGAGAGCTCCTATCGACGGAGTCGTTTGGCACCTCGATGTCGGCTCATCGCATCCTGGAGCTGAAAAAGGTTCCAAGGGTTGGGCTGTTCGCCCAT
>JAIXRC010000076.1 GCA_027485415.1 Cryomorphaceae bacterium
AATTTGGGAAATATGACTGGTTCTTTCACTTCGCCCACTGGAGCTGTCACTCTCAGTTCTGCCGGAAATGCCACATCAGTGGGAGGAACCCTTTCTGTCACCCAAGCGTCTACTTTGGCTGCTCTTACAGTGAATGGCGCGTCTACTTTCAACAACACCATTTCAGTCGCCAGCGGCAATACTTTCACATTCGGCACTTCTGGCAATACAGCCAACTTTACGTTGAATGGCCCACTTATTGCCAATAATACCTCAACTTTCGCCAGCGCTGTCACTATGAACGAGAATTTATCAATTGGAGTAGTCAGTGCGACTGTTCCCCTTGTGCTCGGAAACTCTATTGGAGGAACTTTCCTAATCGATTCCGCTTACAAGTATTCTCTTGCAAGTAACCTTACAACTGTGGGTTTCAACGCCATTAAGGCCCCCCAGATTATCAGCGGAACTGCCACCGCCACAACGGCCGCTTCACTGTATTTAGAGGGGCCGCCCTCCGCCTCAGGCGGAGCATCGATCACAAACGCCTTCTCTCTGTATGTCGCCGCTGGAAATTCCTTCTTTGGAGGCAACCAGACTATCACTGGAAATCTGAATGTTACAGGAACAGTCAACCTGGGAACACTTTCGCTGACAAATCTCACTGTAACAGGAACGACAACTTGCCAGGGCGCTTTCATTTCGCAAACTTCGGCCGCTTTCAGCTTCGCCAGTGTTGCCGGAACTGGAGCCGCAACAAGTCCATTCTTCAATTTGGCCGCTATGACATATTCTCTAACAAGTGGCTCATCTCCAGTTAACTTCGTAACTATTCAGGCTCCGGCAGTCACAACAAATACTGCAAGCGAAGCCTCGACTTTTGTCATCGCGGGACCTCCAACTGGGGCGACTTCAGCGTGGGCTCAGAAAATTACCACTGGTGGGCTGTATCTTGCTGGTGGCAATAGTGCCGCCGTGATCCGAAACAGTGGAACAGCGGCTGCCTCCACCTCGGCCTTTGATACAACAGCCAGTATGTCCACAGCAGGAGGCCTGTCTGTGCAGTCAAATATATACGCAGGTTCGACTGTCACAGTAGGAACAGGCTTGACGGTTGTAAGCGGCGGCATCACGGTAACTGCAGGAACGAGCTCCTTCCAGGCTGTTAATGCGGCTGGCGATCTTAAAGTCACATCGGCAACTGATGCCACTGATTCGAGCGGAACTATCGGATCTATTGCTTCGCTTGGAGGCCTGTCAATTGCTAAAAAGATATTCGGAGGGACTGGCCTTACGATTAGTGCAGGCGGCGCGGCCATTACTGGAAACAGCACTATTACCGGCACATTCACCTCTACTGGAGCAGCCACCTTGCAGAGCACCCTGGCAGTCACTTCAAATGCCACAATCGGCGGCAATTTGACGGTCACAGGAACAAGTACCCATAATTTGGGATTAAGTGTCTCCTACACTGGCGGAATTAGCGGCAGCGGAATGACCACCTCTTCATTATTTAATGTTGCGGGAACCACATATACCAGCGGCTCTGGGTCAGCAAATATTTATTTCGCAACTTTCCCTGTATCGACAGTATCAGGTTCAGCAGCCTTGGCAGCCACTGTATGGATCGGAGGAAAACCTACTGGAGCCGGTGTGACGGCTTCCTATGCACTGATAACCAATTCCGGCCCATCTCTCTTCAATTCTACTGATGCCCAGATTATTATTGCAGGAACTAACGACTCTGCTAGTTCTACCGATACAACTGCCAGTTTGGCGACGGCTGGTGGAGTTTCTATTGCCAAGAAGCTGTTCGTGGGAACAAATCTGGCTGTGGCCGGAAACACTACTCTTGCGGCCACGACCATCAACGGTGCGGCAATTGTTTCGGGATCGAACACTCTGACAGTCGGAGGAGCTACTACTTTGAGTTCCACGCTGACTGTCACCGGAACATCCACTCTCAATAATTTGCTATATGTCAGCAACTCTAATGATGTAAATCTTGCCACTCTGCCCATCGATACGAATGCCTCTATTTCAACACAAGGAGGATTATCCGTTGCCAAGGCCGCGTCCATTAATGGAATCCTGCAAACTTCGACGCAGCTAAAGGTTAATGCGGCAACTGATTCCAGCTCATACACCGACACGGCCGCCAGTTTCTATACTCTGGGAGGAGCGACTATAGCGAAGACTCTGAATGTTGGCATTAATTTGAATGTGCAGCAGAACGCGTCCATTAATGGAAATTTGACAGTCGCAGGAACACTGACAACGGTTAATTCGCAAACTCTGACCATCAGCAACCATATTGCCATTGTCAATAGCGGCCCACAGCCCAGCACCTTAATCATCGATTCGGCCTACTTGATGGCGCGTAATGGAACCAGTATTATCAATAATCCTGTTGATAATGCGGACAAAACGACTACCACCATCACCAGTAACTACACTGGAAACAGCACATCCATCGTAATTGCTGCCAATACAGCTCTGAATTACTACGTGGGATGGATTATCTCTGATGGCACCAACACGGCCTCAATCGCGGCTTCTCCTGCGGCCATCTCAGGATCAGTCACTTTGACGCTGGATGCGGCACTGAGAGCTACAAACTTGACAAGCGGATCTAATGTATACCTCTACTCTCGGCGATTGGTGGGAACTTGCTGGGATGAGTCTGAGAACCAGGTAGAAATATATGGTCTTCCAAGAGATGTGGCACAGTTCGACCCTGCCGCCACTGACGGATCAGCCCCCAAGAGAATGAACTTAGCTTGTGAAGACTTGCACACTTATGGCAACGCCACGGTTGACGGCAACTTATTTATTTCGGGAACTTTACAAGTTGCTCCAAATCCAATCCCCAACACCTTAATTACAGGCGGTTCATACACCATCACGGCCACCGATGTTGATAATACGCAGAACTTCTTCGTGAATACTGCAGGAACCATCACCTTGCCATTATGGTCCAGTCTGAATGCTTCCGTAAGTGCCTCCTATGCCGGAAAGTCATATATTGTCAGAATTATCAACATTTCGAATGGTGTTGTGGTAGTTGCGGCTGGCGGATCTGATACTATCGATGGAGAAATCACTACTTATTCGCTAGATGCGAAATACCGCAAGATCAGCCTTATGACGGCCGATTCAGGGGCATGGGTTATTTTGTAAGTCTTTCTACGGCAAATATGAAATCTGCAGAAATGTGGCTTGAAGCTTAAAATAAGTCACAATTGTTTTTTTACCGCAAATGTAGTATATGTCAAATGAAACGCCGCAATTGCCAATTAATTTGAACTTACAGGGAGGCGGCGGCTTAGTGGAAGTGACTGCGGCG
>JAIXRC010000025.1 GCA_027485415.1 Cryomorphaceae bacterium
AGTTGTTAGCATCGGTAATGTTGTAGGTGTAGGGACCTGCGACAAGCCCCGAAACAGGACCTGTTCCCGAGTAGTTAGGGGTTCCTCCTGAAGCAACAACCTCAATAACGGCCGTACCTCCGTTGCATGCAATAGGGTTCAGTACATTAATGGAAGCGGAGAGTGGCGAAGGTTCAGAAACGTTGTATTGAAAACTCGAAGAACAATTAGCATTATCTGTTATAGATACAGTATAGGTTCCAAAAAATAATCCGTTGATATCTTCTGTAGTGGCTGTAAAATTATTCGGTCCAGTCCAAGCAAAACTATACACTCCAGATCCTCCCGAGGGACTAATATTTATCGCTCCATTGTTCCCTCCGAAACAAAGTGCATTGGTAATTACTGCTGAACTTTGAATCTGAGTAGGTTCTGTAATAAAAGTGTTCGATGTTTGGGTGCAATTGTTCTGATCTGCTACGGTTAGGGTGTAAAGTCCCGAGGACAAACTGCTTATATTTTGGTTATTAGAAGTGAAATTATTCGGTCCTGTCCAAGTGTAAGTGTAGTTTCCTGTTCCTCCACTAACCGAAACATTGACGGTCCCTGATGCCTCACCAAAACAAGTGGCATCCGTGGAATTTGCATTTATAGTTATAGCCTGAGGAGCAGTTATGGTTATAGAAGTAGTTGCATTGCAGCCGTTGAGATCTGTAGCAGTGTAATTATAAGTGCCGGCAGGAACCAAAAAACTTCCGGTTCCAGTATATTGAGGTGTACCCCCCGTCGCACTCACCGTTATTTCACCTATGCCACCATTGCAAAGAATCGCATTGGTAATGGTAGCTGATGCCAGCAGTTGCGACGGTTCGATGATGGTAATGGTTGAAGAATTAACACAACTATTGCCATCGGTTATTGTTACGGTGTAGTTGCCAGCAGCTAAGCCTGTTATGGTATTGGATGTTGAACCGGTATTCCATAAAACGGACAAATTTCCTGTTCCTCCCGTTGGGGTGGTTGATGCAATTCCGTCAGTTAATCCAAAACACGTAATATTGGTAAAGCTGGGATTAATGTTAATCGCAGGTGGTTCGGAAATAAGAAATGGAACTAATATTTGACAATTGTTTGCGTCTGTGAGCTCAAAGACATAGCTCCCTGCGCTTAAACCACTAATATCTTCAGTGTTAAATTGCCCCGAATTCCATTCGAAGGTGTAAGGTAATACTCCTCCACCCGAGGTGACATTTACCGCTCCTAAAGATTGACCGTTACAAATATTATCCGTAACAATACCGCTTGCAGAAAGTTCGTCGGGTTCGATGATGGTATAAGTTTCAGTTACCGAACAATTGAAAAAATCGGTTACGGTTAAGGTGTAGCTACCCGCGGCTAAACCAGAAATTCCAGACGATATTTCACCATTCGGTCCCCAAGAATAGTTATATCCGGGGGTTCCACCTGTAATGGTCGTTGAAATACTCCCATCGACGTTACCATTGCACGATATATCGTTAACTATTTCGGTAATCACCAAGGCTTGAGGTGCTGTAAGGGTAACCGTTTCGGAAGCTTGACAGCCGTTTCCATCCAATACAGTAAGGGAATAGGTTCCCGCCCCCAAGTTGAATAAATCGGGATTACTACCCAGTCCATTCGACCAAGAATAGGTAAATGGAAAGGCTCCTCCGTTCAAAGTAGAGGTTACAGTTCCGTTATTCAGGTTTGAGCATGTTGGGTTAGATGGGGTTAAGTTAACCGAAAATGCAGGTGGTCCGTTTAAATGAGACACGAAATAATTACCCGAAATACTGCATCCGTATGTCAAGTCATTGACCGTAACAGAGTATAAACCTGCGGGAAGATTCGTAATTGAAGACGTATTAGCGCCATTACTCCAAGAATAAGAATAATTCCCACTTCCATTGTTAACAGTTAAAGAAATTGCTCCCGTTGAAGCACCGAAGCAAGTAATATCGGTTATGGATGGAGTTAAGGAAATTCCATTTGCTGTATTGAAGGTAATGGAAACATTGTCCGTTGCACTTCCGCACGCATTACTTCCCGTTAGAGTAAGTTGAAAGGTCCCAACATTCATTTCTCCCATGGCAGGAGTATAACTTGGGTTTGGCGCATTTACGTCATCGAAACTTCCTTGACCGCCACTCCATGTAAAATTGGTGCCTAATCCACCGCTTCCCGAAAGTTGTATCGGACTTTGTGGACTGCAGTAGCTTTGATCGGCTCCGGCATTGATTGTTGGAAGAGGTATTTCTGTATAGGTAATCGACTGACTTCCAATAGTACAGTTGTTCGCATCGAACACCGTTAATTCATACGTTCCTTGTATCGGATTATTAAATGTGTTACCCTGAGGTGGATTCGAAGGGTCGATGTTTGGCCCTGACCAGTTGTAGGTATATTGAGGTAAACCTCCAGAAACCGTTGCAACAATGGAGGGGTAATTGTTTCCTTCGCAGACATCTACATTATTTCCCAACCCTGTAACGGAAAGCGCTGGTGCAATGTTAAACGTAATGTTGGTACAGTACAAATCTGGATCTTGACACGCTGGTGCTAAAACATCCCCGCAAATTTGATAAGTTATACTAGCTGGGTTATTAGCGTTGGGAGTAAAACCTATAAATTCCTGACAGTTTGTAGAACAATCGAATAATCCGTTGTATTGCCCAGGAGTTCCCGGATTCGTTGAATTAATATCAATGGTTCCAGGATTAATTCCTATTGCACTGATATAACCTGAACAGCCATTGGTAACATTGTTCTGCGATTGTATCTCAGGCGCTCCAATGGCGTTAAAATTCAAATCAAAAGGCATCGTGGCGTCACTGCACACGGAAATTTCATAGGTGCCGGCACCGTTGACACAGAAGTAATCGTTGACAGCAAGCGCAGTATTGCAGTTATTAACATGGATAGCAAGAGGTGATCCATTATAGCCTTGGCCGGTGGTAATGTTAAAAGCAATGTTTCCTGCAACGGTCGTAATGGTATATGTGGCACAGGTATAAGTACTAGCTTGATTGCAACATTGCCAACCTGCTCCTTGATTAACTGGAGCGAAATTGACGGTCAAGTTACTGTAAGCTCCACCAAAGGAGATAGAGGTATTCTGAACGTTGGGGTCACAATTGAACGTGTTTTGAGCTTGTCCGCTCAATTTTACGCAAATCAAACCCAATAAAAATAGAAAGCGGAGTAGTGTAGGTTTCAAAGCAAATGGTTCTAGTCTAATTTTTCACTTGCAAGTTATGACAATTTTTTTTCGTTACAAAACAATAACTACCACAACAAAACAACATGTCCATGGGCCTCTTTGGAGGTTTTAAGGTAGTCGGTGTATTGAATTTTCCAAGAGTATGCACCGGATTGACAAGGTTTTCCTTTGTATTTACCGTCCCAGGCATCGTATTGGTTGTTGGAAGAAAAGATGATTTCTCCCCATCGGTTAAA
>JAIXRC010000116.1 GCA_027485415.1 Cryomorphaceae bacterium
AGCTCTTGGGTGCGGGCCGGATCTTTGGGCATCCAAATGTAGAAATATGGATAGATCTCATTGAGGATTACTGTAGCATGCGAACCATCTTCAATTATCCCATACATGACAAGCATAGTGTGGGTCTCTTTATTATGATAGATGTTATCTGCTGCGATGTAGTGTGGCTTGAATTTGAGAGGGAGCTGCTTATGGAAATTTTGCTCGATTGCGGCCGAGAGGGGCGATTTGGTTAGTGTGGCTCTTGTGGGGACATCTGAGAGCTTCATACTTTTTCTTGAGTTTAATTTCAATTTTTACATGATTGTTATGAGTTCTTGAGTGGGCTGGGATTGGTCGCAAGTGATTATAAAGAAGAGTATGATAAGGACAGATATTATTAGAAGACAGAGAAGGATTGGAGTAAAGAAAGATCTATATCCTCCTCCTGATACTGGTGCTGGTGCTGCATTAGATGGTTGTTTAGGCAACACCTCTTTTTTAATTTCACTTCTTAAAGTATCAAAGAATTGATCCGGTTCAAGCATAGTATCAAACATATTATAATATATCTTCGAATCGTCATTAAAACCAATCACATTGCCTGCGAATACTGGTGCTACTGTATCAGCCAATGAAACAAGATTGTTATCTCCAAAAGTAGTACTTCCTGAGGGATTCGAGATGATGTGCTTAAAGGTTTGTTTAAAGCTTGTATACGAATTATCATCGTTATAAAGTTTGTAAGAATGAATTAATATAAATAAAAACACAAGTTGATTCTGGATTAATGATTGTTGATTTACTTCGTCAGGAATATCTAATATCTTTACTTTTGAGATAAATATGAAGATTGGCTGTAAATTCTTCCATTGTAAAAAATTTGCATTAAAAGTTTCACTAATTTGTCTGATCATGGGATCATTTGGTTGATTTGCAAGCAAATCAAATAGTTTTTTATGTTTAGAAATGAATGATGATTGCCAATAATTTGACATAATGCTTGTAACAAAATTTTGATAAAATATTTTATTCACGTCATTTGGGTTTTTATCCAAAAAATCTACATTTCCGATGATTCTTAAGAATTTATATGCATGTGCCCAATCCTTTAAATCCGCTTTTGTTATTTTACTTTTGTCCCAAATATTAAATTGTTCCTTAATATGGCTATTATCAATAATAAGCGTTTTATCACCTAACGGAAATTCATCTATTTTCTTATTTAGACAACAATTGCAGAAAGTTATGTCTAGATTATAGATAAGATGTTGGAAATATATATTTACATAATAAGAATCCCCTATGAGGGCTAAATTATTATAATATTTCAGGACCGTATCTTTTATTGGTTTTATTAATGAATCTACATCTACACTATCTTGTCTTGCTCCAATTTGTACCAGATGATACACCTTTATAAGAGCTAGATATAAGTCATACATAAATTGATTGTGATCATCAATTTTTATGCCACTATCTGTGAGTTTTTTTACGTCGAAAAGACTAGTAAAAAAGTTTATTATGTCTTTGGTCTCATCAGAGGCATCGTTTAAATCAAATTGGGTGGTTTGATTAGATTGTATGAATAATACTTTTGTAAGTATTATGAACGAGAAGGCATCGTTATAGGATAATAAGTTACTTTCACAGAGTGCTTTTTCATCTATATCACTAAATTTCGTATAGTCTTGTGGTAATTGATCTCTGAATATATTTTTAAATATATTTGCTCTCTTAAGAAAAAATCCTCCAATCTTGGTGGAAGATCCTTTGGGATCTAACAGGGGAACAACATTGGCCATGTTGGTAGTTTGATAATCTTCTATATCTTTTTTAAGGTCTCTCAAATCAGATTTATTTTCCATTAATCTTCTTATAAGTTTTTTTACATCATCAATGTATTGATTTGGGAGTGAATTTGTATTTGATACACTATTATTGACATTTTGCAAGGTATCAAAATCATTTTTGAATTCTTGATATTTATCAATAATAGATTGATATGCGTCATAAAAATCTTTTGCATTCGGTTCATTATAATCATAAAAATTCATCATATATTGATAGCCTTCAGTAGAAGTAATATCTTCTGGCTTGAAATGTTCAATCATGTCATTGTTTTTCATAAATTGGTTAATTACAGCATATTTATGCTTATTAACTAAATTAAAAGAATCTGAAAATTCTTTAAACTCTACTGCGATCTTTTGTTGTGTTAATAGTTGAACAGCAACGTCACTGATTTCAAAATTTTGATCTTGATAATCTGAAGGAAAGCATTCTTTAGAATATCCTTGATTTGCTGCATATGCGCATAAACTCTTTTTTAGGATTTCTTCTACCTCAGATTTAGTGGCTATATCATTGAAATTAATTTGAGATACGGGTCTTTTCAAGAAAAAAGCAACAATAACTTTTGATGACAGGGGAAGGGTTTTTGATGGTAGTGGCAACTCATATATTTTTTTTAGATCCTCTATTGTTCTTGATTTGTCTCTTTGTTTGTAGATACTCTCTAAGTATCTGAAATTTTCATTAAAAATCTGTAAATTAGATGTTTTACTTTTATTTGGCAAATTTAAATTCTGTAGGATGCCTAAACATTGTTTATATATTATTTCTTTTTGATCAAGAAAATCGGTTATGTTCTTTTTAGCTTTTATTTTATCTATTTCAGATATTGCTTGATCAATACTATCATAGAAAGTTTGAATTTTTCTAATATTATTATACAGTGAAATATTTTGCTGAAATAATGTGTAATCTATCACATTATGAAATTCATCATTTTGTGCTTTCACATCATCAAAAAAATCAAATATATCTTTATAATTAGTATCTAAAGATTCTCCTCCTTTTTTCGCCTCATCATTTAGTTCCTTCTTAAATTCATTTAATTTATCCTTTGCGTCGTCTGCCGCATTTGTAGCGTAGTTTTTCAATTGAGTAATACGCTTTTCCAAATACTCAAGAAATTGTTTCAATTCGTTTCCCTTATTAAGCCAATATTCATATGAATATACTGATGCATTGTCAGTAACTAATTCTTCATATTTGTTCTTCTCGTCATTGGAAGCTTTCGTGAATTCAGTTCGGTCAGGAATTTTTTTTAATAAGAGATCATTGGCATAATTTATATATGCATCTATAGACTTATCCAAATTCTTAATATTTGTTACTAACTGATCAAATACATTTGCGACTCCTGATTTTTCGTATTTTTTTTCATAGCCTGAAAGATCATCATATAACTCTTTGTAATCATTATTATTATAGGTTTTATCATAAAGATCTTGAAAATTTAGATTCTTCATATTAATTAAATCCGCGGAGCTTAATAAATTATTAGATTCATTAATATGTGTCTCTACAGTATTTTTTTTCCAGTTTTCTATTTCCTGTAGAAGTACAATATTATTTGCATGAGTTGCCCAATCAGTAAACAATGTAGATTTATTGTTAATAAAAATTTTAATAGATTGACCAATTGAATCTAATTTATCGTAAGTTTTACGATCGTTACTATTTAATGCAGGCGGGTGGGTACGAATAGAATAATCGTCATAGAAAGTCTTACATACATTTTTATAATCATCAATCTCCTTTTTATATTTTTCAATTAAATATTTTATTCTTTCAAAGTATTTCTTGATGGTGGTATCACTATTAATGATTTTGTTATTCGTATTGATAAAATCTAACTTATTATCATCATAATCTTTTATGTCTGAAGAATCATACCCATAATTATTAGTAAGATATTTTTCTACATCTACCGGATTTCCACCTAACCCTAAAATTTCTTTTAGAAACTTTTCTTCATTCGGGGTGAGAGATAATGCTGTCAACCAAGTATCATATTCTATATTATTACTCTCTATCGTTTTTATGTCCGAGTCGAATAAACCAAGAAGATCCGATATATTCGGCGCACCATTCAATAAACTTTTATAAGTTGAATCAATATTGTTATTTAACTGTTTGGATTTAACCAATAAATCTTCCATCCTTTTTGCTTCTCCTTCAAACTCTGTCAAATCATCAGCTTTTAAAATCAAAGATTCACATTTAGCTTTAAAAGAAGAATCTAGAAGTTTATAGTTTTTATATTCATTGCCAAACTCTGATTTATATTGACTACCCAATTGCATTAATGAGTCATACATATCTAATCGTTTTTGCATATCTGAGGCATTACTGATAAGATTTTTATATAATGGAATTGATTTGGTATGTTTTGATTTTAAATCCAGCACGTCTTTAATTTTCTTTTCTATATTTGTTCTATTATTTTCTATTTCATTATTTTCAAAGCCAGTATTAAATATATTATTAATATAACTTATTAAGTTATCAATTTTTATTTTCTCATTATTTATATTTTCTTCAATCCGTGCCATCATATTCACATTAGTTAGTTCTGTTTGAAATTCGTCATACTCTTTTTTAGAATACTCATAATAAGATTTTGCTTCTGCTAGTCTGCTTTTAAACCAGTCTGAATTCTTGTTATCAGAAATAATATCACTAATTTTTTCTTCAGCAGCTTTAGATAAATCATGTTGTCTCATAACGTCTACCGATCCTTTTAAATTTTCTAAAACATTTTTAACTGTGTCAATTAAACTTTGTATTGACCCATTTCTTTGATTAATTCTATTTTTTAAATTGTTGTTAGACTTATCAACTTTATCTAATAATGCTTTTTCCACATCTTTTGCGGCTCCAGTACGTAAATTCTTCAATGTGTTTGCAAAAGGAGCTAGTATGTCATTTTTATATTTAGTGTGCCATTCCTCAATCTGAAAAATTATACCATATTTTTGATCATCTATGTTTTCTATAAATTTATTCGCTTCCGATAATTTTTGACTAATTTTTCTTTGTGTCATCATCTGGTTTTGAATTTCCTTAAATTTATTCTCAACAATTTTGATCCCATTTTGAACTTCAGTTAGAGCTCCCGAGTTAATTTTTGAGATAAATGTTTTCACTTCATTAGGATTTATCTGAATATCCTTTTTAAGCATATTCTCTATGTTATTTTTCCAGTAATGCAAATCACTTTGAGGCAAGCTTTTAACATCAATCTTGTTAATTCTATTAACTTTACCATTGAATCTTTCAAGCCACTTCTTTGGAAGCATGTCAAGAGCCCTATTTAAGAATTGCTTCATTAGATCCATAATGTTGGTCTTAATATTGCTTCTAAAAGATATCTCACTGTCCACAGTCATGCTCTCCTCCTCAAAATATTCACTTATATCATCAAACTTTTGCAGCACCCCTGCGTCTGCTCCAGGACTATAAGTTTCCGATTCTTCATCAACATCAACCCCAATATCATCTGTCCCGATATTCGCTTTGCCATTTAGCACCGCATCCAAGGACAAACTGTAAAGATCAACGGTAGACTTATTTAAATAAGTAAATCGAATGTACATGAGCATCTTATCATAATGACTGGCTAGATTCTTAATATTATTATATATACCCATATAATCTGAGTATAGCAAATAATAATGCATCAAATCTTTGTCATTTTCATAATAATCTTTGAGCGCGGTTGCCCTCTCCATGAGAGCCTTAATATGCTTACTTTTCAGCAACTGATTGATTAATCGCCTCTCGTTCTTTGCATTAAAGTACATGCGCCGCCTTTTGATAGTATCCTCTCGCGCCGCACTGCTGACTGCAGGACCAGACAAAGGAACAACTGGCACAACATTCTGGGCCATTTCGCCAATACTCTTCAAATTTTGCGTATGCTCCGCCTCTCGCATTCTCTCCTGCTGATACTTAAATGCCACTGTATTGACATCAGGCGCCAAAGTATTCAACTTTTGTACCGGCTCTTCTTTGTCAAGCTTCACATTTTTCAAAAAAGTACTTTCAATTACAGTAACCGGCGGGGAAACCACCTGGACAGTCGCCAATTCCTTCTCAATTTCCTTCACCTGCTCCTCGATTTGAGCTTTCATCTGCGGCTCCCTATTAATGCGATTATGCCGCAATTTCTGAATCATGCTCAACACCTTATCCGCTTTCTGTTTAGAAAACAGATTGTGTTTTTCGAAAAATTCATCTTCGAGTTGTCTAATGGAGTTGTCAATATCAACCATATATCATTCTATTTATTTATTCTCCATAATTTCAGCGATCAGGTCTTCATCTACGACAATACTATCGAGTAATTTTTTAGGAATTCTCTCCAAAACCTCCATTTGCCTTGCCGGTATCTCATAATGCGCCACCGTTGGCCCGAGTGCGGCTCTTCTATAGAAACGTTCCACATGCTGGTACTTCTCTTCGAGTATCCCCAAGGCATATTTCGCAGCTACCACATCTTGCGCCTCTAAAAATACCTTGGACGCCTCTTTTAGCCCTCTCATCCGGCCCTCCGGAATCATATCCTTATTTCGCTCAATTCTTGCCATTAGCCCCTTATATCGCATTCTTAAAGCTTCCATATATAAAAAAGTGAATTAAAAATTTTCCTATATACAAAGTATGGAGGACATCATTCCTGTTTCGCAGATCTACGAAGTAGCTTATTGCATCGCTAGCGATGAGAGCAATCTCATGGATTCAGTGGTGCGCGTCCAAAATGGAGAACTTTTCAAAATGATGAAGCCTGTCCAAGATGGTCCGTATGATCCCCATATGGGTACAACTGACTTCGACTACACCTGCATGACTTGTTGTAATGAGAAGGGAGTATGCCCGGGCCATCCAGGGCACATCGTTGCGAACTATCCCCTTAAGGACCCAATTTTCCGAGAGGAAATCCTGAAGTGGCTTAAGGTGATTTGCCATAACTGCGGCAAGTGCATCCTCCGCGATCTTCCAAAAAAGAACGTCATGAGCGAGGTTCTTAAAAAGGTCAAAAGAATCGGCCAGTGCCAGCACTGCGAATTCACCGTCAGAAAGGTAGAAAAAGATAAAAGTGCAAGCTATATCTTTAATATCACCAAGATGGTGGAAAATCGCCATGAATCGGTTGAATTGACCAATCCCGAAATCCTGGCTATTCTTGAAAAGATCACCGCATCCACCTTGAAGGCCTTCAAAAAGCCAACTCACCCGCGCCATTTCATCAGAACTATCATTAGAGTCCCTCCAACTACGACTCGTCCTGATATGAAGAAAGTGGGCGGCGGCAAGACCAACATGAATGATACTACCGCGTTCCTCAAGCAGCTTACGAATATTAATAACAATATTCAGCCCGAGCAGGAACCATCCGAGCTGAGCTCTGACCAGTATCATGCCCTCGAGATCACCTATTCCACGATGCTCCGAGCTCCGCCTACTTCTAATGAACAGCAGAAGTTCATGGCGAACTCCTCGAAGCCGCCAGTGGCAATTTCCCAGCACTTTTCCGGAAAGGAGGGCTATATTCGCCGCCTTCTTAACGGCAAGCGTGTCATGTATATCGTAAGAGGTGTGATCTCGACTGATCCGCGGATTCGCCCCGATGAGGTAGGCGTGCCGATTTCGATCGCATCCCGCATTCAAATTAAGGAGCAGGTGACCTCTTTTAATTACGAAAAGATGAACATCTATTTCTTGAATGGCAGATCGGCATATCCTGGATGTACTCATATCGTTATGGTGGACCAAAAAAAGAAAGTCGCCATTGGGCGCATCCCCAAGGGTTACAAGCTTCGAGTTGGCGATACTATTTATCGCGACCTGACCGACGGCGATCCGGGTCTCATGAATAGACAGCCCTCGCTGACTACTTCGTCCGTGGGGGCGCACTACGTGAAAGTAGTCCCAAATGGCCAAACTCTGCGCCTTAACGTGTCCTCCTGCAGCGCCTATAATGCTGATTTTGATGGAGACCAGATGCACTTAATCATCTGCCAAGATGTGCAGACTCGAGTGGAGATTTCCCGCATGTCCAACATCGGAACACACATGATTTCCTATCAGACGGCCGCCCCTATTTTCGGCAACTATTACGACTCCCTGATTGGAATCTCCCTGCTAACTCAAAGTGACACCATTCTGGGAAAACAGCAGGCCATGCGCCTGTTTGCAAATATCGATCTCCAGGATTTCAAGTTTGACAAAGAAACTTACACCGGCCGCGAGCTCTTCTCTATGATCCTTCCAGATATCAACTATCCTGAGAAAACCTCCAGTTTCTACATGCCGCAGTATGCGCAATTCATAAAGTACAATCCAGACGATATTAAGGTAAGAATTAGCCGCGGGAACCTCGAATCTGGAATAGTTGATAAGGCAACCGCAGGACAGGGCGAAAGAGGGTCCATATATCACGTCATCCATAATGATTATGGCATGAAAGCCGCCATCGATACCATCTTTAATGCCCACCAAATGGCCAACAGCTTCCTGTATATGAATGGATTTACTTCCGGGATCGAAGATATCAATATTTCAAAGGAAGCGACAGATAGAATCGCAGAGAAAATCGGCAAGACTATCGCCGATTCGCTTGCGATCACCAACAAGCTGAATAACGGGACGCTGATTGTCCCCAAGGGAAGCGAGATTCGCGACTATTATGAGCGCGAGCAGTTGGCCGTCCTGGATCCTGGAGATGACTTCATCCATCCAATATTCGCAGACATCGACTTTTATAATAATGGGCTTGCATCTCTTATATTCCGCAAATCCAAAGGAAAGCCAAACAATTTCATCTCCATTAATGGAGCCATTGGATCGCAAGTCGTGGGAGATAAACGTCCGGCAACTAAACTTGGCGGCCGCACAGCCCCATACTTTCAGAGATTCGAGGATCACCCCATATCACTGGGCTATGTTATCGATTCTTGGAGGGCTGGCATACGTCCCGAAAGTTATATATTCTCCTGCGCCGAGTCCAAGCATGGTCTCATTAATAACGCCACCTCCACTTGCGTGGCAGGCACCCAAATGCGTATTCTAATGAAGAACACGGACTCGATGATTGTGGATAATATGCGCAAGAGCATGAAATATAATAATGTTATCCAGATCATTTATGCGGACACCGGAATTGATCCCCGAAAGAATGAAAAAGTAAAGATTCCTACTATCATGATCGCGGATAAGGAGATGGAGGTCTATCACATGAAGGCCGCCGCCTTTGACAGCCAGTTCCATAATTCCAACGTGCAGAAGCTCTTGGATGAAGAGTTCCAGCAGCTTCTTGCCGACCGCGATAAGTACCGCGAAATCTATATGGATATCGAAAAGTTCAACCTCGGGAAGGTCATTTTCGATAACACGGTCGACCTCCCCGTCAACCCATACCGAGTCATCGACGATGTGATGTTCCGTCACAAGAACCTCAAGACCACCAAAAAGATTGATCCTATTAAGGCGATCTCCTCGGTCCGCAACTTCCTGAAAACCTTGGGATATGTGCATTTTAATGAGGAGTACGCCAGGCAGCAGCGGTGTATTCCGGAAACTATCCGCAAGAGCCTAGTTCTTGTGGAAATTGCCATTCGCAGTTATCTAAATACGCATACGCTTCTCCATTACGAAATCAACAACGCTCTGCTGCAGATTATTTTGGATAAGCTATACAGCACCATGAAGAAGTCCCTCGTTAGCGGAGGGCTGGGCGTGGGAGTCCTCGCCTCCCAGGCACTCAGTGAGCCTCTTACGCAGTTCGTGCTGGATTCCAAGAATAAATCCGGAGGGCTGAATCGTGCGGAGGTATCCATTCTAGTGCGAATTAAGGAAATCTATAGCGCGAAGTGCACGGCCGATATGAAAGCCCCCTACATGACCATTCGCGTGAAAGAGGAATTTGAGAACGATAAGGCGCGCGTACAGCAGATTGCCTCTTATATCAAGATGATGAACTTCGAATCCTTCACGACCCTCGAGCAGATTTTCGAGGAAAAGTTCGGGGAACCGGTCCATCCCAAATATGCCCATGAGAAAGAGTGGATCGCCAATTATGTGAAGTACCACGATCCGCCACCAAGCAACCTTATCAGATGGTGCGTCCGCTTCGAGCTATCCCGGGACAATCTCTTTGTGAACTCCATCAAGCTCGAAAAGATCATGTTTGAGCTCATGCGGCAGTTCCCAGAGGTATACTTCGTGCACACCCCCGAGACAGCCCCCAAGATAATCATCCGCGCCTACTTCAGCGCCTCACTCTTCAAGAACGTACACCTTTCTCTGAAGACTATCAAGAACGCCCTAGACAAGATCAACAACTGCGTGGTCCGCGGAGTGGACAAGATAATCAATACGGAAGTTTCTGAGCTGATCAAATCTTATATTGATGCAGATGGCTCTATCAAGAATAAAAAGATCTATATCATCCAGACAACTGGATCCAACCTCGCAAAGATTCTCGAGAATCCATATATTGACCCATATGCGACCCAATCCAATTCCGTAACTGAGATTGAGGAAATCTTTGGAATCGATGCCGCGAGAAACAAAATTATTGCCGAACTGATGGCTCTTATGGAGAATGCCCTATATGCGAACTGTGCGCTAATTGCCGATGAGATGACCTTCTCGGGATCTGTCACAGGTATCCAGAAGTCAGGCTTGGCAATCCGCGAAAAGGAGAACGTTCCGCTGCGGATGAGCTTCCAGTCCCCACTGGATGTCCTCAAAACTGCCGGCTTGGAAAACGCCCGCACAAAGGTTACAGGGATCAGCGGCCCGATTATCTTAGGACAAGTCAGCAAAGTTGGCACTATTTATAACGATGTGGTGCTTAACCAAGAGTTCATTCAGAAAGAGCTGGCTTTCAAGGAAGAGCACGTCGCGGAGCTCATTTAATTCAATTCTATATTTTTTCCACATGCATCAAGGTATATGTTTGACTTTCTTAGGAAACTAAATATTGATCCACAGGATTATCCCAGGCGGCGCGGCCGGCTGCCCGTCAAATCCAACAAACAGTTTGCTTTTTTTCGCGGCAAAAAGAGGCTGCAGCTGGACTCCCTCGTTTACGGGTTCACAGGAAGGCCCGCGCCATATGGGCCGGATCTTGCGGCATATGAAACTATAAAGAAATCGATGCAGAAATCCTCAAATAGAGATGACGTCGCCGCCATATCGGCAAAGATTTTGCATCAATATGTGCAGAAATACGCACCCGCATCTCCCAAAAAATATCTAGACTTGGGGTGCGGCAACTGCTTAATTTCAAGAGAGCTCGCGCGGCTTCTCGAAGTACAGGCGCATGGATCCGATGTGAAAGAAACCTTTGAGGCTAATTGGGATTCGCGGCCCCCTGAAGTGGCCTTCAAATATGTCACAGAGGCCCAGCCATTGGGGCATTCGGGAAAATGGGATCTCATAACGGCCATCATGGTACTTCATCACATACCAAATCCAGATGAAACTATAAAAGCCATATCCCAGAGCTTGCAACCCGGCGGGCTGCTTATTCTGAAGGAGCACGATTGTATTAATGAAACCGAGGAGATCTTGGTAGATATCGAGCATAATCTGTTCATAGTGCAGAATAATACGGACTGGAAAGACCGCATTTATAAGCTGTATACGAAGTGCCGCAGCTGGGTCGACTGGGCCTGGTTAATGCATCAGAATGGGCTCCAGTTACTACATTATGGCCCATGGGGATATATGCACCCGAAATACGGCGACACGCGCAAATGTATCCTTGTTTTTCAAAAAATGAATTAACGGTGAAGAAAATGCAGGCAGAAATCTTTGAATGGTGCAAAAAAAATAACCTCGATCCTGCCTCCGTATGGTGTGTCCAGGCGGCGGATAACTACATCTATATCTATTATAAGAAGGGCAAATGGATACGTTTTATCCGCCGCAAGAACAACAAGTGCGTCATCTTGTGATTTTTTTTTGCCGATTGACTCATGAAAAATAAGGAAAATCTCCAAAATATATGTATACTAAAGCCATCATCCAGGAAACTATAGGAATAACTGTGGTCCGAATGACTACGAAGGATGATCTTAACAGCACTTCTGTAAAGAATTTACTCGAGTCCGGCCGCTTGCAGGATCAGCTTCTAAACGACTTAAAGGAGGCCTTTTCCAAGTACCTCCGATTGCAAAACGTGGACGAGCGCCTTTCAAAGGTTTTTGCGCAATTTGCCAAAATCAAGAATGGGACCTTGGATGACCTGACAGAGCTCCTAGCCGCGGAATTCGATGCACCGATAAAAGAGGGATTCGGTACGGATGAGTTCAAATGGATCATTCTACTGATATTTATTTCTGCTATGGTGGCCCTGCTGTTGAAGCAGTGTATAACTCACAATTTTCTTAAGGATGAGCTGAAAAGTTCCATTTCATAATCCTGGATAGAGATTCATGGAAGATAGCTTTGGCAAAAAAATTCCACTATAATATATATGAGCAAAGTGAAGCTAACGGTGATCCCAGTTCCCAAAACTCCTGACTTGGCAGTTTCTCTAACAATCCCATTCGCATGCTCAAGTGAGTATATTTCTATGTTGCGAAGTAACTATCCATGCGGCGCGGAACTACATCATCATTTGGAAGAATCCTGTATAGCATTCGCGTTATTCCGAAATATTGCCATTGAGATGTCCAAGGGTCCGCGAGCTCTCATGGGTCACAAGATTAGCGGCGTGGAGTGTAACGCTCAGGACTCGCATTTTATCATATCTTGGTGCACACAGGGCACGGGATCCGCATTACGGAAAACTGCCGGAACTGCACTCAAGTATCTCAAACCTCACTCTCTTTTTTCAAGCTACACAAATAACATTCGTATGCTTGGTGGGAAACCGGATAGAAAGGTCTTTAATTATGTAGCCAATAAATTGATTGAAGCTATTGAATCCGGAGTGCATATCTTGGCACTTGGCAAGATTTCCCCAAATGTGGACTCTGCGACTATTCTCAGTGCGATCTCGCCGAAACTAGATGTCGGTTCAAAGGTTGGCGAAGTCGCGGCCCCTGAAAAACGGCCTCCATTTGAGTCATACGGCTTC
>JAIXRC010000141.1 GCA_027485415.1 Cryomorphaceae bacterium
CTTCGCCAAAAGTTACGAAAAATAATTATAATTGTCCGAAAATGAGACTGTCAAAAGGCTGGGATCCTGTTTCATGCGCAGAGGTTGGGGCAAAAGTGAGAGTATTTCGAGAACGCGGAGATGGTAACTATACAGATGTCACGGAAACAGGCGCAGGATGGGGAGGCGAGAAATACGATGGCGTAGGAGCTGTATTCATAGATGATCAACGACAATGTACGACAATGACAATGAGAAAGAAAGAATTGACTGATGCAGCCAACAAGATACTGCCACTCCTATCCTGGCAATACAATGGTCCCGACCAGGGAGGATTGGTGTGGGAAGGCGAAGCCAATTCTCCCTGGAACGCTACATACAAATTCAAATGTTGCAAGAATGGAAATGATTGTGGCGATCTATCAAATCCCTCACCCAAAGTTACAAACCATGATTACAAGTTTCCAAAAATGAGACTGTCGAAAGGATGGGATCCGGTATCATGCACACAACTGGGCGCAAAAGTGAGAGTATTTAGAGAACGCGGAGATGGTAACTATACAGATGTCACGGAAACGGGCGTAGGATGGGGAGGCGAGAAATATGATGGCGTAGGAGCCGTCTTTATTGACAGAAACGGCTAGCAGCATTATCAAAAAATAAATAAAATAAAACAAAACATATTATTATGATGTGACATTATCCATATAGTCGAGCACAC
This sequence comes from Cryomorphaceae bacterium, assembly GCA_027485415.1. Taxonomy (GTDB): domain Bacteria; phylum Bacteroidota; class Bacteroidia; order Flavobacteriales_D; family Crocinitomicaceae; genus UBA952. The sequence continues at coordinate 701 of JAIXRC010000141.1, forward strand.
GAGCACACAGTTGAGCAATTAAAGAGTCCTGAGGACGTATGCGCCTGACAAAGCAATGATGACGAGCATGACTAGCCACGCAACCTTGATGGCAGTGTAGATTTGCAGGGCTTCGTCGCCGATCATGTCCGAGGTGGCACATGTACAGTTGCTTACCGTCAGATCATTCAGGTACCTGTATCCCGCGACAATCATGATAATCCACCCGATTGCCAGGACAGTCATGACGCTGCTTGGTCCAATGATGGAGGACGAGTCCGATGTCGCAAACCAGGTAATCACCGCAACTGCGGCAAGGATGGCCAGTGGCGGGAAAAACATGATGTAGTTTAGCTTCCAGTTCTTTGCGCATGCGCATTTGGGATCGTTTTTGATGGTATTGCCCCATTTCAGGATCAGGAAATACAGGACAATGTTAATGGTGGCCACTGCCAGAGATACCGTGGCTAGCGGTACGTGTTCCAGGGTTGTTTTCGTAATCATACTCACAAGTGGAGAAGCCTGCTGGCTGATACTTTCAACTGCGTTCATTGTTGTTTGTCAAATATACATAGACTATCACTATAATTTGTTTCATTTTTGTTTGCGCGCTTGTGCTTTTATTAGAGACCTTGCATAATGATAATACAAATGTAATGTATAATTTGTATGTATCATTCTACAATGTTCTTGCTTTAATGGTACAAACAAACATATATTAAAAGAAACAGAAGAAATATGTTATATAGGCTCTGCTTGATCAGAATAAACAGACTTTTAAACAACAGCACCGATAATAACAATGGCGAAGAAGAACAAGGGAACGGCTCCAAAGTCAAATGGGGCACAAATAGAAGCAAAGAATCCACAGCCAAAAATCAAGGATCCCCATGCAAACAGGCCAATGGTTGCCGTGATCACACCGACTTACGGACGGCACAAGTTCATGCCGTGGTTGATCCGCATCTTTAACAACCAGACGTACCCGCAATCTCGGATGGTTTTGATCATCCTTGATGACTGCCCAATGGAGATTACGGATGTCAAGCTTCTTGAGATGTTAAAGCAACCCAATGTCCGCTATATCAAGCATCAAGGACCCAAGATGCCTATCGGCGCCAAGAGAAACATGCTAAACACCTTGGCCATCGAGGCTAAAGCCGACATTATCGTGGCAATGGACGACGATGATTACTATCCTCCCGAACGAGTAGATCATTGCGTGACAACCCTGCAGCGGTTCAATGTGAACATTTGCGGCAGCAGCACCATGCACATTTATTTTGCGGACGACGGCATCATCCGCAAGTTCGGCCCCTATGGAGACTTTCACGCTACCAATGGCACGTTTGCATTTACGCGCAAGTTTGCAGAGACGCACTCGTATGATGAGATTGTTGCGTACGGCGAAGAGACCAGCTTTACAAAGGGCTTCTCGGAGCCACTTGCCCAGATGGACCCTTTCAAAACAATTTTATGCATTAGTCACCGAAGGAACACCTTTGACAAATCGTTGATCAAGGCCTCCGGAGCAGAGTGCATGACAAAGTTGAAAGATTTTGTCAAGGACAAAGAACTACGTGAATTCTATGCAACCCTGGTGTCCCAGCAAGATGCGCATCCGGAAGCTCTTCCGGGAGTACAACAGTATACACCCTTGTCCTCGCAGGGTGTCATTGAACTTGACTAACTAGAGCCCTAAAAATACTATAATATATTAACAGTGATTTTGTATGTATGAGTTATGTACATGATCTGTATCTAGTTGTGGATAATATAATATAGACCCACGATCAAGCTATATACGGCCAGCGTCGGTGGCACTATGCTCATGATAGTTCCTCTCGTGCGGATCGTCGCACCGCCGCCTGCGCTCGCGCTGGATTTTTCCAGCTGCATCTCTCGTGTATTGACGTAGATCTTGTCTACAGGCAGGATGCTGTGATAAATCAGAAAGATCACAGCAGGAATGAATGCAACCGTGGCTATATTATAAATACTGAGGAGACCATGGTACCCAAGGAAGCCTGTCAGGATCAGTGGAAGGACATTGACGACGACTTCCGAAAGGAGACCTATAAACCTTGTAAATGCGGCTTTCTTCTCATCAACCTTGCATTCCAGGGGCGGAGTGCCCATTGGCTTGTACAATGTTACAGCCAGGTAAAAGACGATCACAAGGATTCCGTTCATCACCATTGTCGCCTTGGTCAGGTTCATGGCGTCTGTACCAATGTGGAATGGCGCCTTGTTCTGTTTCTGCAGGTAAAGGTAGCCCATGAGTAAAGCCAGGGCCAGCCAGGTAAGGCTCGAGTATGACAGGGCGGAATACAGAATATCAGTGGTTCTTTCTTGTATCCCTTTTTTTATTGTTGCTACTTCTGGCTTTGCTTTATCATCATCA
>JAIXRC010000074.1 GCA_027485415.1 Cryomorphaceae bacterium
AAGATATTCATTGGGCATTTTTATGTGCAAATCCAGCTGCCATTCATCTAATCGAGGAAAAGTTGAAAAACGAACCCGAAAAAATAGATTGGGAATCCCTGTGCGAAAATCCAGCTGCGATTCATCTAATCGAGGAAAAGTTGAAAACCGATCCATTTTATGTTGATTGGACATCCCTATGCACCAATCCAGCTGCGATTCATCTAATCGAGATGATATCCGTATCTCAACTGGCCGATTATGAATGGACCCTTCTTTCAGGAAATCCGGCAGCGATCAATATTTTGAAAGCTAATATGAATATGATTGATTGGGAAGCATTCTCGACTAATCCGGCGATTTTCGAGATAGATAATCCTGAATATAAGAAAAAGATGGAAAAGTTTGTCAGTTTGAAACTTTGAACATATTTTTTTCATCATCAATTGTGCAAAAACCATATAGAGAAACGACGGTATATTGTCGGGCAATAAGAAAGGTACCCCAAGACAAATAGGAAGAAATTAATTGTTAAAAATTGAATTTATTCATATGAAAATAATTGATAATGGTGTTATCATATGAGGAAATCATTAATAATGTATATATTTCGCCAATGGATATGATAGACAATATTGACAAAATCAAATCTTTGGCCAATCAAAATCATCCAATAGGACAGGCATATCTTGGTGTATGTTATGAACGTGGTTATGGCGTTGAAAAAGACATGCCAAAAGCAGCTAAACTCTACACTAAATCGGCCAATCAAAATCATCCATTGGGACAGGCATGTCTTGGTGTATGTTATGAATATGGTTATGGCGTTGAAAAAGACATAGTAAAAGCAATTGAACTATATACTAAATCGGCCAATCAAAATCATCCATTGGGGCGGGCATATCTTGGTGAATGTTATGAACGTGGTCATGGCGTTGAAAAAGACATGATGAAAGCAATTGAACTATACACTAAATCTGCCAATCAAAATCATCCAATAGGACAGTTATATCTTGGTTCATGTTATAAATATGGCTATGGTGTTGAAAAAGACATGATGAAAGCAATTGAGCTATACACTAAATCATATGGACAACAACCTCATAGTTTTAAAAGAATATTAAATATAACAAATAATTGTTCATATGAGCAACTTTTAAAAATATATGAAATAGCTAAATATCATAATATTAGCAGAGATAGAAAATGTATCGAAGCAGAATTAAAAAAATATAAAAAATCTCATAATTACATTAAAATAGCTAGTTATATCATGGCTAATGACAGTATGTGCTCAATTTGTTATGAAGAAATTGATATGATACAAGTTTATTTAACAAAATGTCTGCATTATTATCACAGAATTTGTGTCAAAAGTCAGACAAAGTGTCCATTATGTAGAGAGGACTTAGAAGAAATCAATTGTTAAAATTGCATTTTTTTATGCAATTTTAAATTCATCTGGATAAAATGCACTGATTGCCTGAGCCGGCGGCCCTAGAATCGCCACCCAAATAGCTAAAAGGACGCTGATTATGAGGGCCGCGAAGAGGAAAAACCTCCAAGGAACCGCCCCTCCGCCCGTCAAATTCGGCACATTCAGGTCATCATACATATTTTCGCCAGAAACTGGTATATTAATGGCTTTATAGAAGGCGACCACTTCTTCGGGAGTCGCGTTGCCGAATAAGTTGATAGTATCGAACTTCCTTATTTTCTCTCCAATTTCCTCATATTGAGATACCATGACTTGTTCCTGAGCGTCGCCCGATCCGCCTTTTTTTTCCTCTCTGACAAAATAGTCCAGTTTATATCTGGGTGGGTTTTGTAGAAATATCCAGCGATGCAAAAACTTGTCATCATTCTTGGAACACACGCGATCTAAAAGATTCCATTTAAATGTATTCGCCGCGCCAATAAAGTCTGTCGTATTATATTTCCACAATTTCTGCTTTTTTGAAAGAATTGTTTTTATGTGGTCATTTGCAAACGATATTACTGACAGAGGGCTGGGTGCCATACATGTACGACCTGTCTGGTCCTCCAAATTCTCAACCATGACTTCAAAATTCTCAACTTTACTTTCATTTATCAAATTCAAGTAACTTTTTACAAATTTATTGTATGCGATAGTATGCCCGGCCCCTCCATGAAAAATGATGGATAAATCCTTTTCAAGATGGTAATAATAAATAAAATATAGCATGAATACATGATCCATAATCCAGGCGTTGGACTCCAAATTCTCTGCAGGTAAATCATTTAGTAAATCTATGACTTTATCGTTGACAAGATTCTTTTCTTGCAAAATCATAAATAACTCATAATATATAGTTTTTCCAGGGTATTTTGCCGAATAAAAAAGACGATCTAATTCGCCACCTCCGAGCATCTTTTTCGTATCATCAGAATTAGTTTTGTCATCTAGAATATCCTTTTTTTGAATGAATTCATACCACTGATCTTTATCAAAAAATATCAAAGGATTGCTATAAAAATCTATCTTGGACCAATTCTTATGTCGCTCCTGGAGCAGACGTCGAAGATCAACGCAGTGGAAGATGATTTTGTCGCTGTTGTTTAAAATTGAAACAGATGATAGTTTTTGATTCAATTTAGCATAATTCTTTCCAAACCAGCTTTTAATAATTCCCGGAAAATAAAACATAAAATAGTCGCTTAGTGGAGTTCCCTGCCAATTTTTTACATTTTTCATACGCTCACCAATAATCCAATTAAATCTATCTGATAGATCCCAGGTTTGCGGATCATCATTAACAGAGACGAATTCTGCCTCCAGAAGGAAGACTACTTTCTTATTATTATTAATATAATGGGACATCAAAGTTTCTACCAGCTCTATATGGTGAGCGCAATTTGCAGGTATATCTAGAAAATTAACTACATGAATTTCTCCAAGAAGATCTATGTATCTCTCTCCTCCATTAATATTAAAAGAAAAGTTAGAGGAAATCCCGTAAAGTAGTATTTTTCCTTTATTTTCTTGAAGCCTCTTATAAACTTCATATAATTTGAATATTTTTTTGAGATAAAAATATGCAGTTTTTGGATCTTCAGAAATAGAAGATAGTGCCGTGACCATGGCATTAGAATCATCCATTTTTGACTTATTTATTTCATCAATCATTTGGACACCCGGATCCATACTCCATGCCTGCAGATGCCATAAATGATAAAAGTCATGCAGATCTTGGGGATATTCCTCAATATCTACAGGAACTATTTCAACCATGGCTTTGCGTATGTCTCTAATTGCTGTACTAAATTGCGTTTCCATCTTTATATATTCCGGCAAATCCTTTTTTTTTGGATTCTTCAAAAGATCATAAAAAGTGAAATTTATCCACAGAAAAATACGATGATGTTGAGCAAACAGAATACTACTATCTCTAGCCCGCGCATCGAACGGGCCCTTCAGGCTTGCGAATTCAGATGCCTCACCCTTGAGGAGTTCATCAGCGTTACGCGATTTCCTATTGACAACTTTATGGTTGATAATTTCTTCCATAATCTGCACAAGGATATCAACATATACATCACTCCGAGATTCTTGGAGTACTTCGGGTATAGCGGTCCTATTAAAGATCAGAAAAAAGCTTTTATGAAAATGATTCAGCCTAACTTTATCGAAGGTAGAGATTATTGGATTCTTAATAATCAAGAGTATAACTCTCATTTTCAAGAGGTTTCTCAGATTATTTCTGAGAATTTTGAAAATGAGAAATCGAGAGGACTCGAGTCCTCTCGAACAACCCTTTCTATAGATACCGAGGTGCATGAAGAAAAAGGAATCTCCGCAGTGGCCATCAACCCTCCAAAATTCCCTAATCCAAATGAATTTATCGGGGTGAAAGGAAAAAATACCACCAAGCACGTCATTATGACTGTTCGCTGCTTCAAGAAGTTCCTCATGATGTTGAACACATCCAAGGCCAACACGGTAAGAGAATTCTATCTGATGCTCGAGGAACTTATCCAGGAATACACTAAGTATCAGGCCTTATTCTTGCAAACGGATGGTGCTAAAAAGGATGCTCGGATTGACGCCCTTATTGGCGATTTGCGAACTTCTAATAAAGAGCTCGCGACTTCAAACGCCGAACTAAAAAAAGTTCGCGAAGAGCTCACCGAAACTAGACGATCTCTTGAAGAAGCGGCCGAAAATTTGGAGACGACCGAGGAAGTTCTCGGCGGCAAACTCGATAAAGTCAGCCGCAAATTGGGAATCGCGGTGGAAGACAGGGTGGTCAAGCAGAGTGATCCCTCTAAGTTCGAACACTTCGCCCTTTATGCCTTGAGGGATTCCGATGCAGAGTATACTCACTACACTCTACGCGTCAAGCAGAAGAGCTTCTCTCGAGCTAAAGAAAACCTGATCAGGCATTTTCCAAACGCCACGATGATCCTTCATATTAAGGCCGCCCCCAACGCGAGATCTCTATATGATAATATTCGCGAGAAAATCAAGGGGCCGAAATATTCGGGCAACTACATCGCCTTATCCGAAGAATGGCCCGAAGAGCGATTTGTGGAAAGCGTCAGGAAAATATATGCAGAAAGAAAGGAAGTAAAGATTGCAGAATATGAGGCATGAAATATAAAATGGATTTGTTCACCATTTTTTTTGTCACAATTATAGATGAATGTCACCACTACGGACTATCCATTAGAAGTAGTTTCTCGTCTGAAGGCCACCAAAAGTGAGATGTCCAAGGAAGAATTCCTCCGCGAGCATCAGTACCTATTTCTCAAATATTTCACCGAGGTGAGCTTCTACAAAAGGGGCATCCTCGCCTTCCATGGAACGGGCACAGGCAAAACTATCACAGCGGAGGCAGTCGTTGATTTTTACAGAAAGCATGAACCCGAGCGCGACATCGTGCTGCTGATGTCAAAATCTCTGACCAATAATTTCAAGGAAACTACTCGCAAATATATGCAGAATAATCCGCATGCGGAACCAGAGGAGAAGTCAGAAGAATATATCGAAAAGACAGTTAAGAAATTCAAATTCATCACCCTAGGATCAAGCAACATGTATTCACAATTCGAGAACATGGATGAGTATGACAGCCTTCTGAAAGGCGTCCTGAGTGGCGAAAAGGTTCTTGAAAACAAGCTGCTCGTAATCGACGAGGTGCACAATCTTGCGAATTCTATTGTGAATGGCTCCAAGAATGGCATCAAGCTCTATGATCTCATAATGAACACGGATAACGTCAAGCTGATCTTCCTCACCGCAACGCCCATGATCAATACTCCTTTCGAATTGGTCCCTCTGATGAACATGTTACGCGGCCGTATCGGAGAACACACGCTTTTGCCCGAAAACGCCGCAGATTTCAACAACATGTTTGTCAAGGACGGCAAAATTCATAACAAACAGAAGCTGATGAACCGCATTTATGGACTTGTTTCATATTATGGCCCAGAATACTTCGATTCCGATATGAGCGACTATCCTGAGCAACTTCCCACGAAACTAGAGTACGTCCACATGAGCGACTACCAATTTATGCAATATGAAAATATGCGGAATATCGAGCGTAAAGAAGAGGCCAACCGCAGCCGCTTCAGGTCGTCCAGTGAAAGATTCAGTGATAAGAGCAGCTCTTCCAGCTCATATCGCGTAAAATCGCGCCAAGTCAGCAACTTCGCATACCCGGAGAACGCCTTCACGCTGATCAACGGAAAATTCAAGAGATTGCCAGAAAAGGTCAAAGATTCCGAGTTGAAGCAGCTGTCCCGTTATTCGCCCAAGATAGAGCGACTTCTTAAGAATCTGGAAGGGCCCGGCCCTGACGTCATCTATTCTCAGTTCCTCCCATGGCACATGCAACGGATTCTTGTCCAGCACGAGTACGAGCCATGGACCTATACGGCGAAAGCTGGATACGATTCTGATGAGGAACAATACGGGGACTTCCGGGTCCGCCGCCGGGGAGGCTCCAAAAAGCGATTTGCCGTAATTTCCGGAGAGATTCCTGCAGAGACGCGATCCGCGATTATTAAAGCCTGGAATTCCCCGGACAACATCAGGGGAGCCATCATCAAGGTTCTGATTATCACTTCAACCGGAGCAGAAGGGCTCGACCTCAAATATGGCCGCCGTGTGCATATTTTAGAGCCATTCTGGAATATCGCGCGAATAGAGCAAGTCATCGCCCGAATTGTCCGCTTCCGCAGCCACGCGGACCTCCCTCCGAAGGAGCGCAACGTGCAGCCCTACATTTATCTTAGCACATATCCAAAGAACTTTCCAAAGGAAAAAATCAAGGAGCCGACCACAGATGAGGATATCTATCAAAATGCAGTCAAAACTAAAGCTCTCATTAATGACTTCATAAAGATGCTTATTGAAGTATCCGTGGACTGCGAAGCCCTGATTACTCCAAAGGCGCGCGAAAAGTATCAGTGCATGATGTGCAACCCCACGCACGTCCCTCTGTATCATCCAGATATCAATATCGATCGCAAGATCCCAAATAGGTGTGTCAAATTTGAACAAAAAAAGAAGACAGTGCAGGAGATTCAAATCCCCGGCTCTGACACTAAATTCTATTATCATACTGAAGACGGCAAACTAAAGATATACCGTTATGACGAAACTCTGAAGGGGTTCCTTCCTTTGGAGCGCGACGATCCACGTTATGTGGAGCTTTCTAGATTAATTATATTAGATATATGAGCGAAGTGCCTACAATAGATGAAAAGATTTGTGAAATAAGATCTCTAATTGTCAAATGGAGGGTTGAAATTGAGATGGATAAATACCTCCAAGAATATGACAAGAACATAATTTCAATTATCATCGAATACTATCCTTTTGATCTCTAATGAAATGTATTCAAATTTGCAAACCCACGTGGCCTGATTGGAGGTGGCGGATCCAGACCTCCTGAGAAGAGAAATGAATTGGAAAACGTCGAGACCACAGGGGCCGGTTCTACTACAGTATTCGGATTTTCAGGCATCATGGGAGACCTAAAGATGTTATTTTTTTTGTATATGATGTACCATGTATTTTCATCGCCTCTTTTCTGCTCAATCTCAAAATCTCCAAGATGGAAGGCAGTGTTGAAGAACTCAAGAGTAAACTCAAACCCGGCGTCCTGGACAAACTTCTGGAGGCTATTTCCATAGGACAGCGCCCTAAGCATATTATTTCCATGTTTTTTATTGAAGGCAAATTTTAGGTCTTCGTGCACCTTATTGTCGGATATAAAGAAGGTATCTCCCGCGTGGAATACGACGACCTTTTGGATGTTTTTACTTGGAAAGGCCACTACCTTTTCACTCTTAAAAAGGACTATGATCGTGGATCCATTCTTTTTGACCGCGATGCCCTCATTCGTATAAACGTATCGCAAGTGCCGGGAGGCGAGCTTCCCGACAAACTCATCGCAAGTTACTCCAAAAGGCGTGATGCTGCCAATATAGATAGTTTCATCCACAATAGTATGGCAGTTGATGCTATCTAATTCAGTTATAAAATAATTCAGAGTAAGTGCCATTATTTATACAAAATTAGTTGATTTATGGCATAGTATCTTTAAGTTTGTTAGATAAAAATTCATTTTTATTATATAGATGTACGATATGATCTTTGAGAACTATAAATCATACGACTTTTGGTTGAAATATAGCAAATTCTACTCTATCGTCCACGTTCTAGAATTCTGCGGCTCTGACCGCTTCGTCAGAGAGGCCGCGTTAGCCCTCCCCATGTTCGATTCAAATAGGCCGCCATATGATGATCTTGATAAGACGGAGAAGTTCTTTATCCGCAATTTCAAGAATCTTCCGGATCAGTATCGGAACGCGATCACCCGAAATGTCCACCTTGGGACCGACTTCTTCCTGAAGATCATTCATGACATCGATTGGAATATTTTCGTAGAAAACTACGGGGTCAGCATCCAGGTATTCCAGGACTACTTCCACAAATTCAATATTTACGTATGCGCAAACTCGAATATCAGGCAAGATGTATTCGGAATGTTTGATCGTGCGGAAATCCTCAAGAAGCTAAACATCGTGCAGAAGCTGCGCTCGCCGCGATTCGAAGATAGTAAAGAGCTGTTCCCACTGGGTCCACTCTGCAAGACAGATGAAGAAAAATCTATCTATGTCGACAGGATTGTCCTAAAGATTAGGCAGCCAAAAACGCCAACCTGGCTACCCGGCAACAAGGGGCAATTCTGGTATAATTACTTTATCTACAACCCGCGACTATGTGCTGTTTTCTGCGACTACAGGGACTTCCTTGAAGTAAACATATCTAAGTTCGACTGGGACTTCGTCTGCCTCAATCCTATGGTAGACAGCTGCTATCTTAAGAAGAGACTCACTGACGTTAATCGTGACAACTTGCTCAAGTCGCATACCGCGGACGACCTTGTGGCTATGTTTGAGGATTCTTATAACAAAAATGATATTTACAAGTGGTATATCAGCATCAAGTTTCCTCCCAAAGAAACTGAATTTGTTCAGCGATATTTCGGCAATAGATCAATCTTCGATCCCGCTCTCCTAAAAAAGCCAACAAAACCGGCCTTCAAGAGTTCCGCTCCTGAGTTTACCCAGGCGGCGGCCCCTGAATCCACGTCGAAACCAATCCCAGAGCCTCTCCAGGCGGTGGTCCCCGAACCAGCTCCAGAACCAGCTCCGGAGCCTCTCCAGGCGGCGGCCCCAGAATCCGCACTAGATGCAATCAAAAATGAGTTGTCACAGGAGCCGCAGCCAGAAGTCCACGCCGAGCTCGACGATGCCTTTTTTTAAAAAGTGAAAAAATATTATGTTAAAACTATTGTGAGAGTATAATGTCAATTACTAAAGAGCAATTCCATGAAATGATGAATCTCCTCAAGGTCATCGAGGCACAGAATAATGCTATCTTGGCTCAACAGGCCGAACTTGGCGGAAAACTTGATGCAAATGCCTTTGAGAAAGTTACTGTGGAGCCCAAAGCCAAGACAACTAGAGTTGACATCGTAAGCTTCATCAAGAGTGAGTATGTAAAGGACTCCTCCTTCTTTAGCAAGCATATCACCGAAAGCGATCATAACAGCATCGCTGAGGCTGCAGCTAGCACCAGCAAAAAGAAAGACGATGAGGTGACCCGCAAGAAAAAGATTGCCGGTGAAATCTGGAAGAAGCTCATCAAGCCAAATCCAGAATGGGTTAAGCACTACCAGCAACTAAAGTTGGCGGCTAGTGGAGACAACAGTCTCGGCGTCCCAGATATCGTCAGCAATTCAGCTACTTCAGTTGAAGTTGATGAAGACGAAGATTTCATGTAATATGTAAAATCCCTATATTTTTTTTCCCAAATTATATGTTCCAAAGATTAATCAAAAACAACTACCTGGAAACCTTGAAAGAGCAGTCTGAAGAGATCATTCGGAGTGATCGGCAAAAGTATGCGCCAATTCTCAAGATAACCTTTGAATACTGTCAGAAAAAAAAAGTATACTTGGATTTGCCGCAGCTGTATCTGGATAAGAATTTTGATGTGAAGGAGGCCATCGAAAAGGGCTACATAGAGAAACTCGAACTATACACCCCAGAGCCGCAAAAAGTGGCTAAAGAGATCGCCACTCAGATTTGCAAAAAAGTGGGCAACGACCTAGATCTCTCTGTAATCTTTGAGAAAAAGGAGTATCTTATTCAGTATGACACGCGCAAGTACATAATCATTTATGAAATCACCGGCGAGGTCCCAGAAATTCGGGCCGGCAAGCTGTACCTCTTCCCTCTTATCCTCGAGCAGATTAACATCCTCTCCAATCTTGTCGATGTGTCGCAGTTTGACAGCTGGCCGGATCTTTTGCAAAAGTTCCAAATTTACAATAAACTTATCAAGTTTGACTCTATAGTGGAGCAAAAGCCGGACTCCAAGAAGCTGCAAGATATACGGACCCTTCTGCTGAAATATTTTGAAAACACCAAGCACATCCTACTGAGTGACTCCGTGGATCAGCCTCTTCATATTATCTCCATCAACAACGTCACGGATGTCGTCACGGAAATCACAGTATATCTCGACAAGTATACCAATTTGGGAGTGTACTACAAAAATGCCAATTTTAACCTGCCCAAGCAGACGCAATTTGACAAGAATTCAGTATTTATTAGTAACGAGGGGCGGCCAATCGCGCACATCTATAATTTGGCCAATTATATGTTAGTTCCCAACACTTGCATCAAGGATTGCAAGCTGCGGATTGCCGCGCCCGTGGTGCAAACTTTCATCCATTTGATCAACATATGGATGAATTACAATAATGACAAGTGTATCCGGAAAACTGATTATGACGCCTACATGAAGTATATCGACCAAATCAAAATAGAGAAATTTACAATTTGCGGCACCTATGTAGATCCGGTGGTCAAAAAAAAGATGGATCGCCTCGCTATGCGCAAGTTCTCCTCCGAGCGCTCCCGCTACAACTGCGAAGAGCTAATCTAAGCTGTTTTCCTCTGCGGCTCATACTTCTGAACATCGTAGCAGGAGTTCTCCTTATCCCATTGTAGGAACACCAAGTTATGTAACTTGAGGGAGTTAATCAGGGTTCGGGCATCCATCCAGAGAATCAGCCCATATGCCCGAATCTCGTTAACCAATTCAATGGCTTTCTTGGATGAGTGACTGGAAAAATATCTAATTAGCCGCGCCTGGCCCTTATCCATGTCTGTTCGAGGAAGTGCCGAGTTAAGCAGAACCTTTAGCTGCTGGAGGTCTTCTTCATTAAATTGCCGCGTCCTGATCATCGGAAGCTGGCGAATTTTCTTAATAATCTCATTCAATTCCTGAAATTTGACGTTGTCGCTAAGTACAGAATTCATTTTATATTATTCGAAAGCTTTAATAGCCTACTCCAGATACTTGAATATTGGATTCAGAATACCATATGTGACTGCCCCATCGACCATCCCCTCATAGTTGCCCATGAGCAGCCCCCCGAGACAGCCGCGGATGATCCCATTGCGCATCGATTTGGCATACGTTTTTATACACTTCTTTTCTTTGGCCTTTATAGTGTCTAGATGCGATTCCAGAGGGGTCCGCGGGCCTGAGTCCATCCTCTCAGCTTCCCAACTAAAATATATCACAAAAAAAATCATAAGAATCAACAAACCTATTTGCAACGACATATACTATTACAAGAATTTCTCTACGCGTACATTAAATGCATGCCCATCAAACATATCGAGATATCTTTTCCAAATAGCCTTTTCCTCATCCTTTGAGATTTCATGGAAACTGTTTCGGAGAATCTTGCGAATTTCATCAGTCGTATTGGAGGTCTGATTAATGTGCTCAATTATCTTGTAGAGCGCCTGAACTTGAGCAACGCCCAGATCAAAGAATAGTTTGCGAATCTTTGTCACAAAGGGGGTGAGTACGTCCATCGGCACGAATGGCACATATTTTTTTGTCTCGAGCGCCTCTCGCAACACCTTATAGAAGTCACGCATGAAGCCGCAGCCATTTGCGGAACAGCAGCTCTCCTGATTAAGACAGTCGCCTCCCACAAATTTATACCCAAGCCCCACGAGAAAGATCTCCGAATTTTGCTTCTTCGAGGTCAGCGGCTTATAGATGTAGAAGTTCTCAAACATAGAACTAAATACATAGATGTAGCTGAGGGTAAATGGCTCATATGCCGAATACTGCTTGACGCAGGCAGAGCCGCCCTTCTTGAGGGATCTGATGATGATCATTATCTGAGCAATCACGTATGGTGTGAAAAAGGTCTCCTGGTTGTTGTAATTCCCAGAAGTATCCGTGGCATAATCCGACATAACAAAATTGATCGCCTTGTGGTCATTAATGTCACAAATTTCTTTCACGGTCCGAGGATTGGTCAAATCGCCTTTGTGGATGTAATTCGCCTCATATTTCCGGACCATCCCAAACTCATCCCTTTGATGGCTGTTGGATTTATCGTATGCGCCAGTCCACTCAAATGGCGTCTGGGAGATCGATCTCGCATAATAGCTCATCGCGAAAAGGTAGAATCCCGGCACGGCCGAAGTGTCAAACGCCTGGATTCGGCTGTATTTTTCAAAGATGCGATATTTCCGCAAGATTTCCAGCCCCTTCAGCCAAGAATTATTCGCCATGCGGCGGCTCGTTTTGCTGATGAGCATGTTACTCATACACTCTCTTCTGAAGTCCTTGAAGTAGTTGTATACTGAGAGAAGGCTCTCTTTATCAGGAACGTTGAGCATATCAAGTTCTGATTTGTAGTTGATGATTTCCTCTTTAATTGCTTGAATTTCTTCACCAACTTCGCCCATATCAGCCAAGCTATACTCACTTTTAATGAATTTCCAATCAGAATCGATGGTATGGGTGATTTCAAATTCCATCCTTATATCAGTAGTTTTCTTTATATTACTTTCATTTTTTAAGAAGTCGCGAATTCTCGCAATCCCGATAGAATTCTCCATATAATGTGTCTCCATCGAAAAGCAGGAGGCGATTCTCGTCTAATTCGGCTGTTTGCTTCAGCGGGAAGCCCTCTACTTCTAGTTCCAGAAATTTGATCGAATACTTGCGGTTGAGCCAGTTTTTGGTAATCTGCGCGCTACACGGCTCATTAATAATTACATCTCCATCGCGTACCAAAAGCACATACGCCGCGCATCTGCCCCTCCAGTCGGCCTTCTTGAACATCAGTACGAAATTATCTATTTCCGCATCCTCACAGAATTGCGAGCTCGCGACCCAGAAGCCGTCTAAGCCCGAAGAACTGGAAACATACCAAAAGAGAATTGCGAAAACTATGAGTATCACAAGGAAGTACATATAATTTTGGAATGTTAATTTGCCTAAATTCATCGCGAAAGATATACATGCTCCAATCCTTTACCCCTGGCCATAGTTTTAATGGAAGCGCTTATACAAGCACACTAACACTAAACAGCCTTGTTTTGTACGATATGCTCACTCCTTTTCAGATATATCAGGGCTCGAAGCTCATATTCACTTTAGGCCTGGGGACTATATTCGTAGATGGCAATTTGACAGTAACCGGGACCCTGACGACCAACAATACCATAGTTAACACCTATAGTTCCGGCATGATCCACCTTGCGGCCGGCAACCCCGCGGACAGTGTCGATATTGGTATTTACGGGCAGTACGTCGATGGTGCGACTATCTACACGGGGTTAGTCCGCGATTCGTCAGATCCCCGCAAACCTTGGGTCATTTTTAATGGATACACTACACAGCCTACCACTGTAGTTAATGGAGGGAGCCCAATCGGAGACGCCAATCTAGACAGTCTCAAGGCTTTGAATTACGCGGCCGTTGGCGGAAGCGTCGGCTCCCCGGCATACAGCTTTACTACTGCTCTTGATAGCGGCATGTATTATTCAGGCGCGGCCATCGGATTTTCCATTGCTGGGACCCAAATGGTGGTCATTTCTGGGGGATCTATTGTAACCCCCAATATCCTCACTATATCAGCAACAGCTGACAGCGCCACTACTACAGACGCCACTGCCTCAATTTCCACGCTCGGCGGCCTCTCAGTAGCAAAAAAAATTAATGCAGCTTCGCTGGCCGCGACCTCTATTTCCGCCACTAGCGGAACGATAAACACCATTTCTAATGTCACATTTACGGGAACCACTATCACAGCAGCCAATATTACTAGTACAGGAGTGGCAAATCTGAGCACCTGCAATACAACTGCTCTTTCTGTCACTGGAGCGACCACTTTAAACACTGCCACAGCAGTATCGCTCACCTGCGCCAATCTTGTAGTAACAGGCTCGGCAACGATTCCTGGAGTAGTAAGTACCACCGGAAACTTCACCACTCTAACGGCAGGCACCTCAAGTCTCGGCAACACCACTATTACAGGTTCGCTAAATGTGGCAAATCCTGGAGTTAATAGCATAACAGGAACCACAAATTTGCAAACTGTTAACGGCGCCTTTGGCACTTTTACGCAGCTTCGCGCCACTTCCAGCAACACTTCCTCCAGTGCAAACGATACGAATTCGGCCGTTTCCACAGCCGGAGGGCTGTCTGTCGCGGCAAATGCGAACATCGGCGGCAACGTAACCATCGGCGGCAATCTTGTGGTTGTTGGAAGCACTATTTCAGTACAAGGAACCAACAAAATTACTGGAGTGGAAAATACGGCGACTGTCACACTCGATGTCACCAAGTGCGCCGTCGAGTGCAGCTTCGCAGGCACCGTCACAGTAAATCTGCCTCCTTTTTCAACAACCTACAAAGGAAAGGAATTTTACATAGTTTCCTACACGGGCTCCATGCTGATTGTCCCTTCAGGGGCCGACTTGATCAATGGGGTGAACGCTTCGATTAATTTGGGAGGTGCTGCAGGGACTAAAATCTATATTCTAGGAATTGAGAGCGGCTGGTGGACTTTCTAATTTTTATAGATATATATGAACTTCGTAGCAATTACTACTCATTCTACAACCAATTCCACATCCAGTACCGATGATAATGCCTCTTTGGTTGTCAAGGGAGGAGCCTCCGTAGCGAGCGACGTGCAAGTCGGCGGCAGCCTGGCATTTTCCTCTATTCGCACCACTTCGGCCGCCCTCCAGATGAACAGCTCTACGCTGACTCTTACGGCAACCGACGGATACTACATGATTGAGGATGTCTTCGCCGGAGCCGCGACTATCACCCTGCCTCTGGCCAACTCCTGCCCAGGCAAGCAATATTATATTATTAAGAAGTCCATAGTGGCCAATACGTTGGCGATTAATGTTTCGGGGTCAGACACTATAGATGGCGTAGATACTACTATCACTGTATTATCCAATCCAAATAGCCGCGTGCGGCTGACCTCGAATGGGATTTCTACGTGGTATACAGGCTAGGCAGATCGCGCTTAATATTGATGTTCTCTCCCCAGGTGATCGGCTCTTCGATATCTGCGCAGAAGTTACTTTTTCCGCATTCCCAGACTAAATAGCCAATAATCAGCAGAATCATCCAAATACAAATACACATATATCTAGAGATTTTTTTTCAATTAAAAACCCGAGGAGCCGGGTCTTTTCTTGTTGATATTCTTTCCCCAATCAACCGCATCGGCAATCATAGGGGTCGCGAACCCGGACTTATCAATAAAGAACACATAGAACAGGTAGATGGCTATAACGATGAGAATAATATCACAAACACACATATATAAAGATATCGAAATTATATAAAATGGAAAACATATATGTAATTAATCGTCATGGAATTAGGGAAAATCTGCAAATTTCAAAGATTGAGGAAAGGTTGACGCGACTCACGCAAATCAAGCCGCAAATCAACGTGGATATTGGCATGATTGTTCTTAAGACAGTCCAGGAAGTGCCGCAACATCCATTAACCACTACGCAGATTGACGAGCTGACGGCGCAGATATGCGAAAAGATGATAACTCGCGGGATTGACTATCAAAAAATGGCCAGCCGGCTTCTCGTAAATTGCCATCACAAGAACACTTTCCCCACTTTTATTGAAAAGATTCGCTTCCTTAATTCGCAGACACGGGTTATCCAGACTCCGTCGGGCCCGCGGGATCGCGATGTGGTTCTTCTCTCGCCGGAATTTGTGGAATTTGCCGAAAATAATCATGAGGAAATCCAGAGTAAAATCGACTATGAACGCGACTATCTATTGACATATGCGGCCATGAAAGTTCTAAAGAAGTCCTATTTCTTGAAAGACATGCAGGGCCATCCGGTCGAGCGTTGGCAGGATGTCCTCATGAGGGTCGCGATTGGAGTTCATCTTAAGAGTTCCGAAACTGACAAATCTCAAATATTTGCTCTCTATGAGGCGATGAGCCAGCAATTCTGCACGCACGCCACTCCCACGATCTTTAATGCCGGCCTCATTAATGGCCAGCTCAGCTCATGCTTTCTGATGGGTTCTAGTGATTCCCTTCAGAGTATTATGAAAACGGCCGCCGATGCCGCACAAATCTCTAAATATGCCGGTGGAATTGGCATCCATAATACATGGAGGGCGGCCGGCAGCTACATCACTTCAACCAACGGCCACACGAACGGGAAGCTGCCTTTTTATGAGATTCTCAGCTCCGTCAGCCGAGCGGTGGATCAGGGAGGGTCCAAGAGGAAGGGCAGCTTCGCCATATATGAGCACATCCACGATGCTGAAATCAAGCGATTTCTCAATTTGCGCCGAATTTCAGGGGAGGATAAAAATAGAGTTCTATTTACAGCAGTTTGGATCAGCGATCTCTTCATGGAGCGCGTTAAGGAAAAAGATGGCAAATGGTCCCTCTTTTCATCTGATGATTGCCCAGCGCTGAACCATACTTGGGGAGAAGAGTACAGAAAACTGTACCTACAGTGCGAACAGAACCCAAATCTGGTCCGCGAAGTGGTTAATCCACGAGAGCTCTTCCAGTTGATTTGCGATATGCAGGCCGAGAGCGGCATCCCTTACATACTATACGGGGACAACGCGAACAGATTCTCAAATCAGCAAAATTTGGGAACCATTCGCTCTTCTAACCTCTGTTCTGAGATAGTCATGTACTCCAGCGATCGCGAATATGGCGTGTGTAATCTCGCGAGCATTTGCCTGGGGAGATTCGTTCAAGGCGGCCGCTTCAATTATGAGAAGTTCATAGAAATTGTCCAGCTACTGATCCGCACCTTGAACTCTGTTATTGATAATAACTTCTATCCAGTCCCCGAGGCCCATTATTCAAATATGCAGCATCGGCCTCTTGGATTGGGCGTCCAGGGGCTGGCCGATGTATTTGCCTCTCTGGGAATCCATTTTGAAAGCGACGAGGCGCAAATTCTTAACAAAAAAATATTCGAAACTATGTACTACGCCGCTGTCTCTGAATCTAACAAGATCGCGCGAGAATTATATCGAGAGCGTAAGAAGCTGCTGAAGCTGCACGGCACGTGCGTGTTTGATGGAATGGAAGTCCACGAAAGCGACCTCGATAAGTTGCCCTTTTTAGGCGCCTATCCTACGTTTTCGGGGTCGCCCCTTCAAAAGGGCCTTTTCAGATGGCAGCTCAGTGGGCTCACTCCTTCAGATCTGCTCCTGAAGTATGATTGGGACTCTCTCAGAGGAGCAGTTCAGAGATACGGAGTTCGCAACTCGCTTCTAATTGCTCTAATGCCCACTGCCTCCACTAGTATTATTATGGACCAGATAGAATCCTTCGAACCATTCAAAACAAACTTCCATTTGCGAAATGTCAAGTCAGCCTCTTATTATGCATATAATCAGTATATGTTGGCCGATTTTCAGAAATTGGGAATTCTCTCAAAAGATCTCTTAGATCACATTCTAGCTAACAATGGATCTGTCCAAAAAGTTGCCAATTTGCCGCAATCTCTGAAAAATAAGTACAAAACAGCCTACGAGATGGACCCCTTCAAGTTGCTCCAATTGGCGATCGATCGCCAGCATTTCATAGACCAATCCCAAAGCTTCAATTGGTTTATGGGAGACGGGGTGAATTACAACGTTTTCAAGAAGCTGCAGTTCAAGGCCTGGCGCGGAGGCATGATCACGGGATCCTACTATACACATCAGCTTCCAGTTTCCGAAGCACTGAAATTCACTACAAATCTCCAGAATCTAGATTCCTTCAAGGTGAGCATCAAGGGCGAGCTTCCTGCACCTCCAGAAACTGAAGATGATTGGGATGGGGATATTTGCCTCGCGTGCGGCTCATAAAAATTCCATAAATTATGGAAACCGAAATATTAGAATTAGGGCATAAAGTGAGTATACGCGCGCGAGCCTATAAAAAGAGCCGCCGGCACCTCGAAAGAAGAAATAATGTGATATCTATGTCAATGGCCGTTGTTTCAAGTGTCCAGGCGGCCATTTCTACGTACAGTCTATTTGAGAATGACACAATTGGAATAAAAGCCACCAACATGTTGTTTGCTGTCGCCATCGCAACGGCTTCGGCATATATAACTTTTGCGGATTTTCCCGAAACAATCGCGAGGTACGAGGCGGCTTCTTCAATGTATACCCATGTGAGTGCCTTTTTTTCAGATCTTTATAATAATCTCTCGCTGCGGACGAGTGATGTGACGGAAATGGGCTTGAATTACTGCAAAAGTACTATCTCTTTCTTGGACGGCATGAGCGGCGGCCTGGATGCTCCCTCCGATGGCGGCGAATTTAAATTGGACAAAATTGTGGCCAAATTCCAGCAGGAAATCAAGAATATCTGCGAGGATACGAAGTATATCTATCTGCCAACGTATAGGTATACCTACGAGGCATATGCCAAAAAAAATTATTTCCACATCATTCAGGTCGATGGTATTGCGCAATTTTGCAAGAATCATGTAAATATCTCGGAGGATTTCATACTTGCGCCGCACTTTCAGAAAGACCTTTCGGCACCCGGCACCTTATTTAAGTCCTGGATTATAGACACCCGAACAATGGACAAAAAATATGTCATTTGCGAACGCAGCCAGTTTGTCACCACAACAGAAATTTATTTGGCCGTCATAGTGGACGAAGCTGACTGGTTTGAGGCTGATCTAGAGGTGGCGCATCTTGAAATAGCCAAAAATGACAACATTCTTGATAGCGATTTGTTCAATCCAGATGTCTATCAAAAAAAAATTAACATCATCATAGAGCCTTCCTAATGCTGCCACGTTGCATCGTCTGGCAGATGCGGCAGAATTTTTTTTATCTCATTCGCCAGGTTCTGATCCTCATGAGTGACCATCGCGTCTCTTCTGGTCATAATAGAAGTGGCCGCTTCCTCGCTTGTTACATTATTAATTTCCTCTTGCAGCTCCTTATATTTCTTGTAGAGTTTGCCATAATGGATAAGGTGAATTTGGATAATTTCGGACTCAATCTTGATAATTTCTTGAAGGGCGCCAATAATAGACATATACTAAGAAGCCCATTTTAAAATGGCTTCCGCGGTACGTGGTCCGGTATATGGTGCTGTAATAGTTGCTCCATTATATCTGTATTCGATATAAATATGCGGAACTGACTTAATTTTCTTTTGCCTTGCTTGGTAATCGGTGATAGGATATGATTCCGTTTTGGGGAACTTGGTCTTAATGACTTCCCAAACTTTATTAAATTCAATACAGTGAGGGCACGTGGAGCTATATACATATACCAGCACCTTTTCACCATATATTCTGGCTGTTACTGCTCTGTATACCAGTATCAAAATCAGAATAATGGCCAAAACTAAGACATAATTCATATATATCTTAGAAAATAAACTTTCGCGGCACTTTAAAATCATACCACAATCGATAGTTTGGCTGAATATTCAGCGTGTCGGTTTCAATGGCATAAGCGCTGTTTGCCTCCGTGAGCTTATCTCCCAAGAAATCCTGCTTGAACGATAGCCAAAGTACTATAGCCAGTAACACAAGAATAATTGCCAATTCCATATATCTACAAAATGAAATTCTTAGGATATATGGTTTGTGATGGGAACTTTTTTCGCTATGGAAAAATAATTAAAGTCACTCCCAGTTTATTGATTTACAAGAGATATGGGTATGTTTATAAGGTGTACAAAATTAACAACTTAAGGTGGTTCAGAGAGATTGCATTTTTGCAGCATGCCGAAAACGTTCTTCGCGGGGTGCGGCAATTTCTCAAAAAAGTAGGAATCTGCGAGCTAAAGTCATTTAGTTTTATAACCAAGAAAGATTACACCTTGGATGGCGATGAAATAGTGGTAATGGATGATGAAATGGAGTACTGTATGCTGAAGTTCCCGAATCTGGACCCAGTGGTTGAATTGGAGGAGGCTGATCTAGAGGGCCGCGTGCCTGAATTCATCTTCCTTTTTGCATTTCTGAACAAGAATTACGTCGTCCATCGCGACCTCAAGGAGGCCAATATGATGTTTCACACCGGAATTTTCAGCAAAAAGCTATTTATTGCGGATTTCAATATGGCAACCTTGAATGGGATCAAAAATAACAAGTTTGCCACGCGTTCTTACAAAGATCCCATTTTGTACAGCTCCCAAAGTGCCGATGAAAGAGCCGATGTTTGGTCTTTCGGGGTCATGCTCTTTCATGTTTTGGCCAAAATTCACATATCAAATATCCTAACAGAAACACAGATGCACGACGCCGAGCATCTATCTGACTTGTTACTAGATAGGCCCGAAGTCCAGGCTCTCGATGAAAATAATCTATTGGTGCGCATAATGAAGATATGTCTGCTGAAGTATGAGTTTCGCCCAACCTTCAATCAGCTTTTTGATATGTTTCGCCATGAATTCCCGCGGCGGCTTGGGCAGATTCTTGACGGAGTCGAGAGGCGGAGTCCCAGAATAGTCACTATTGGAGATCCAGAGATGAAAAAAATGATGGAATTTCTTGATCATTTTGCGATCAATACAGTTGAAAAGTATTATTTTAAGAACTTGATGGAATATCTCAAGTCAGTCGCATCAGTCAAATCAGAGGAGGCCTGGTATAGCGTCTATTGTGCTGTCAAAACTATTAACGACATGCGGCGCGAAGAAATCGGCAATTATATCGTAACTTATGTCCAGACGCGGCGGCAGATCATCACAAAACATCAGCTTGTGGAGAGCTTAAAAAATATATTGGTGCTCTGCGATGGAGATGTTATTGCGAGGATGAATTAGAAACTGGGAATTTCTGCTGATACATCATGAAAAGCGTCTCGAGGGCGGCATATCGGCCGTATATCATAATCGGGCCTTTCAAGGTGCGGACATTCAGGGACAGCATCCCGGCGATCTCCTCTTTAAGTTTTGCGAACATGGCTGTACCATGCACATATTCTACCCGAATATGATCGTCGCTTTTGCTTTTTTTATCAGTAATCTTGTATCCGAGAACGTCATTCTCAAGGACAGTTCGATGCTTATAGCTAAACTCGTAGTCTGACAAATAGCTCTTGCTGATCTTGATGTTGTCGAAGCATTTCTCCACTTCTTGCTGTGTCATGATGTGCACGTAAAGCGGCGTCATATAGTGTTCCATCAACTGCCGCGTGAAATCGCTATTTTGCATGATCTTTTTCTCATACTTCTCCTTCTCTATCACCTCCTCGAGCAGCGAGTTATCCTCCTCGAGCAGATTGACTCGCGTTTCCGCGTCTCGGAGTCGCAGGTTGATAATCCTGTTTTCGCACTCCAATTGGCCATTTCTTTCGCGCTCTATCTCATATAATTCAGTCAGATAACTGCATCTTTCTTCCAAACTGTTGAAGAAATTCATGGCCTCATCGGGATTATTCTCGATAGTCTTCTTGACTATGTTATTTAGTCGATATGGATCGCCACAAACATCAAGAATGATATTCGTGAATATTTTACTCAAGAAGTTGCTTATTGAGGTCCGCGACTGGTATATGAATTTAATCACTCCAGCATCGGTCAGAAAGAATTCAGACTTGCCTAATGCAGCTGAGCGAATCCCTTCGTCCTCAGTATAGGCCTTGATACGATTCTTGGCTGTCTGAGAGGACACTCCCAAAATAATGGCCACATCTCGCAGGCGAAAGTAAATCGTCTTATTGGCGCTATAGACTTGCAAATTGTGTACGACATTCTTGTACTTGACGCGATCATCAATAGATTTTTCATTCAAATAATTTTGGATAGAGCGATTCTCCAATATTTGATCAATAAATCGCGGAATGATTGAATCATTATGCTCGTTAACACGTAGCATGATCTCAGTCATTATACTTTATTTTTAAACTATATTCATTTTTTATAAATGCTCTATCGCGAAAATCAAGTGGGTGGTAACTGTAGAATTCACGCACTAAATGCTTTTTTCCAAGAACCGCGTATTACGCCGCAATTATTCCAAAAATACATCATAGAATTTGACTCCTATTCTCGCTACTATTATAACACTATCATAAACTCTGCAGACTTCGATTTGGTCAACTCGGATCAAAACAATATAGTATGTTTTATACTGAAAAAGGAGAAGCCGGATCTCGGGACCCATTATTTTGCACTTAATTACCATTTCCTGCACGGCCAGGATGTCCGCTCCTCTATTAATGCATCCGAGTTCTTCTTTGTATATAATTCCGGGCATATTTGGGGTGTTAAGAAATACAACGACAAATGGTACACTCTTGATTCTCTAGCGGCCATTTCCGAATGCGACATCTCAGAGCTGCTCAATAGGTCGAACATCGGGTTTATTGTCGCTTTGCCGGCGCGGTCGATATTCCGCATCGAATACGCTAATATCGTGCGGAATATAGAACTGGCGGCCAGTGCAAAGAAAACTCACGAGAATATAGTAAAGTTTATCATCGAAAAGCACACCAAGAAGGAAATTCTAGGAAATATAGAGACAAGCATAAATGTTTGCGTCGACACCATGCAGCGCCTCAAAATAGACAGCCTTTCGGCCCATAAAAAGGGCATCCTCAATAAAATAGTCCAGAAATACTATACTTTTTTGCCAATCTTCACAAATGGGGAATATAATAACTTGGCATTAAAAATCTCATTCTTACCGTATATTATATATGGAATCATATACCTTTCGAAGGAATTCTCTTAAAAGCAGATTATAGTAAAAATGGAAGAATGTGAGCTGGCAGAAATGAGAGCGGCCCTTGTGGGCAAAAAAAAGAGGAAGGCGAAGCCGCGGCCTGAGCCAGTCCCAGAAGAATACACCTACATATATTTGCTGCAAAGGGCTAAAAGTATGAAAGTTAATGGATCGCGGGTCCTGATGATACCTCCGGCAGATTGCCTTATAGAGAACCATCGCACATGTTTTGCGAACATCGGAAAAGTTTGCCGATCCATCAACCGAACGCCGGAGAGCCTGGCAAAATTCATCACCAAGGAATTCAACACTGAAGCGTCTTTTAGAAAGGACGATGCCCTCTATATCAAGGGTAAGTTTGATACGGGCAAAATTAATACGCTTATTCGCGAATTTGTCAAGAGATACGTCCAGTGCTCTTCTTGCAAGTACTTTCAAACAACCGCAGTATACACCAAAAAGTACCTGCGCTTCAAGTGCGAAATTTGTAACGAGGTCTTCCGAGTGGAGCTCTAACGCTTTTTCTTTGGGGACTTTTTGGCAGTTCTTTTTTTTGCCGCCGTTTTCTTCTTCGATTGGCTTCTTCTTGGCGCCCTTTTAGGAGCCGCCGGCTGGCTCTTATAAATGAGTCTCCGGATCTCGTCCTTGAGGATATCCTCCGGCTCATGCAGTTTCGCGCGGATCAGCTTCTCCAATAAGTTCTGCATGCGCAGCCGCTTAATGTAGTCATAATCCGGAATAAGATCAATTCCCCATCTGTACAGTCTATCGAATACAATATCAGGGTCATATACGTATCGCGGCGAGTACGCCCGATCCTTCAGGGCTCGCAAATCTGACTCAACCTTCGAGTACTTGCTGGCGTAGTCACTCTTGAGGGCATTCAGCTCTCGCTGATTTCTTTGATTGCGCGCTTCGGCCTCAACATATTTTCCCAAGTATTCGCTCTTATCTGGGATCGTAAAGTGACCTTTCTCTTCTCTATGGTAAACATCTTCAATTCGCGACCTGTTGGGATTCAATTCCTGCTCCTGCAGCATCCGGGCCAGCGCCTCGTCATTATCTGTGCCAACTATTCCGGTAAAATCTGTCCTGTCATCATATCCGGCACGTCGCATTATATTCAGTCATTTATTTTTTTACAAAGCTATATATGGATAGCGAAACCTCCTTTTCAAAAGTTTTCCTGTATCAGTCACATACAGAGGCATTTACATATACTCTGGTAATCGTTATGGCCATTTTAGTTATATTCTATGTATTTCTTCAAAAGTCGGCTCCTCCCAAAAAAACTATATATCAGGCCATTCAGAGTAACCAGACAAAAGTGGATATTGCTGTAATATACATATGCCTGCATCAGGACCTGCAGCTCGAGAATCTGGGCCTATTTATTAACGAGGGGCTGTCCAGGCCCAGCCGCTTCTTTAATGTCCCCATCAATCCGACCATAGTGGAGGCCTCCCTTGATGGCACTATGGCAAAAAAGATTACCATAGATGGTAAGAATTTATATAAAATCACACTTCCCATGGAAGTGCCGGTAGAAAGACTAATCTTGGACATGAATGCGGATGGGCCGCACTCTATATTCATCTTTATGGAAAACATGAAGGGCAAGCGCGTTTGGGAGAAAAATGTTAATACCGGAATCGGCCGATACCATACAATAGATATTAATAGCATAACTTTTTTATAACCATTATATGCTAAAGGTCCAATTTGTTTCAGATTTGCATCTTGAATTCATTACTTCGGGAACACTCCATCTGTTTGACCCTGTTGGCGACATCCTCATTTTAGCCGGCGACATCGTGCCTGGGGCCATCCTCTCGGAGATGAAAAAGTTTATCAGATTCCTGCAAATCTATGCTCCGAAATACATGCATGTAATACACGTTCCCGGAAATCATGAATTCTGGAGCAAAACTACTGAAAAAAGCGCAGTTCCCGTCCAAGAGATCAGCTCCCGATTTCGCGCCTTGAGTCGCATATTCCCGAATTATCACTTTATGACACAGGGGATATTTAATATCACTCACAGAAATAAAGAGTATGCTTTCATCGGGGCGACACTTTGGACGCATATTCCAAAAGAAAATCAAGAAGAGATCAAAAAAACCATGCGCGATTACGAGTACATCTGGGTCAAGACCAAGGCAGGCATCCGCCGATTGCTCCCAGAAGATACCAGCCGCTACCATGCGATACAGTCGCGATTCATCACTAAGGCTGTCAGTACACAAAAAAATAAAAATATCATTCTGATAACGCACCACAAGCCAACGAAAGACCTCGATCGCGGCGTGGCATACGAAACCGACAAAACGACAACCTTTCTAGTTAAGCCGATTCGGTTGGCCATACATGGCCACACCCACGTACTTTACGATAAACTCATCAACGGAGTGCGCGTAGTGAGCAATCCAAAAGGTTATCACGACATGCAGGACACGGGATTCCGCAAGAATTGGATTATTAAGCTGTGAGTTTGGCCTTGTATTTTTTTTACCGCTGGACCGCATCCTTCAGGCCCTTCGTGCTAATTTTGCATTTGATATGTACTATGTGCATATTTTCATGAGTTTTCTCTGTAGTTTCAATCACATTATATTGAATGTTATTTATTCCATTAGATCGCCACGTGGAGCGCTCTTCGCGGAGCAGTTCCCATACTATCATGTTTTTGAGTTTCTTTTCCTTCAAATATTCTTTTTTATTGCCTTTGAGCCGAATGGTATCTATATGGTTAATCGAGCCATGCGTCACCCTGCCCATCTTAGCACCTATAAACTTGAGGCGCTTCTCGTACGCGTTATCCTCACCTCCCCATCCCCAGTAATTATTCGGATAGCCATTGGTCTTAAAAAAGATATTTCCGCGCACTCCAGAGATGCCGCCGCCAACGGGTATATTATCAAATCCATATATTTTCTTCAATTCTAGGGTGGGCATAACAAAAGACATAGCTTCATAATCTTTTATTTCATATTGTTCGAGTAAATCATCGGATGGCAGCATATCCACGTCGTGCATGATGTAAGATGAATCTTTAGGATTATGCTTTTTTCGGGCATAAAGAGCGCCAATATTAAGAAGTTGCCCTCGATTAAAAACTCGTGGCTCGATCTGCTCTATAATAATTACATAAACTTCCTGGCCTTTAAAAATAACTGGCACTCTGATCCTGAAATGTGTTAGGAAATGGGCGAGTTCCGTCTCTCTTTCTTCTTCAGGCTGAAAGTCGGCAAATGGAACCAGAATAAAAAGCATATACTTTTCTCTCCTTTCTTTTCCTCTCCTTTTCTTTTCCTCTCCTTTTCTTTCCCTTTCCTTTCCCCTTCAAAAAGTCCTCCAATTGCCCTCACCATCAGAAATCAATTCTATGACATCCCCATCATTCAAAAGAGAGGCGCTTGTATCGGCATCTATAGTTTCTACAAGACTGTATGGAAGAATGGTTAAAGGATTGGCGCTGCTGTAACTGCGCATGATGATGAGCTTTTTGTTTGGTTTAGACATGGAGGTCGGCAGCCGCAGCGTCAGATAAGTAGAGCTGGACACCTCGATAGTTCCGTCAGTTTCCAGTATTTGATAAAATGTGTCCGAATTGGTTAAGTTCTTATAAGAATCCTGGATAGGATTTGGAGTATTGATATTCTCCACATTAATGGTAGTAGGGATGACCATTTGAGCAGTGGCTGCTGATGTGCTCGTCGGAATGATGTTATCTGATACGGTGTTCTTTACCGGATCGAGGATAAAAAAAGACATATACTACTTGAAGGATTTTTACGAGGAAGCCGAGAGAAGCCAATCGATGCGGAAAATGGTTAGAAGGGTATCGCTAGATCCCGCGGTGACCTGCGCAACTTGAAAACTCAGGGTGATGACGTCGCCGGAATTATGGATAATCTTGCCATCAATCAAAAGATTGACCATGTCGCCGGTCGCGGGCTGAATATTCGTGCCAACTGCCTGATTATACGGCGTGCCATCCATCCTGGCCGGATAGCATCGCAATTCTCTATAATTGGCGTAATTCGTGCCATCCGGCCGCTGCATCTTGATCAAAAGTTTGACGTTATGCACTATAGTGAGCGCATTTGTGACAGTCGCAGCCTGCGGCGAAAAGGTGATATTTGTTGAGTTTGAGATACTATTGAAAGTATTAACCGGAATAATAATCAAAACTGTGTTAACGGAGATCCCGCTACTTGTGGGCCCAACAGGGACAGTCACAGTGAGATTAGTATTGAATTGCGTA
>JAIXRC010000089.1 GCA_027485415.1 Cryomorphaceae bacterium
ACCTATACTCCCAACGCGAACTTCAACGGTAACGATCAAGTCATCGTGCAAATTTGCGACGA
The DNA here is from genome assembly GCA_027485415.1 of Cryomorphaceae bacterium. Classification (GTDB taxonomy): domain Bacteria; phylum Bacteroidota; class Bacteroidia; order Flavobacteriales_D; family Crocinitomicaceae; genus UBA952. The sequence continues at coordinate 63 of JAIXRC010000089.1, forward strand.
CGGTACGCCACTTCCTGCCATCTGCGTGAACGACACCATCTTTATTACCGTCAATCCGGTGAACGATCCGCCCATTGCGGATAATGAGAATATTGTATTGAACGAGGACGGATCGTTTTCTGGAGACTTAACGGATTCAGGAGACTTTGACCCTGACGGAACCACCTTAGTATGCGCACCAACCCCGGGTTATGGTCCATTCCATGGTACAATTATTATCAATGCCAACGGCACGTACACCTATACCCCGAATGCCAATTATTTTGGCAACGATACCGTGGTCGTCGAGGTATGTGATCAAGGATTACCTCTACCCGGATTATGTACTTACGACACCATTTTCATTACCGTTAATCCAATCAACGATGCCCCGATAGCCACAATCGACTTTACGAGCACCTTTGAAGGAATACCCACAAGTTTTTCCGTAATTGGTAACGATACCGACATCGTTGGCGTCATCAACACTGCATCAGGTACGATCGTTCAAAACGGTTCAAATGGAACCGCTGTGATAAGCAATGGTTCCATTACCTACACGCCAAATGCCGGTTTTGTTGGACAAGACACTGTGATTTATCAGGTATGTGATAATGGGGTTCCCGTCTTGTGCGATACCGCCATGGTAATAATTACAGTTAATCCTTGCCTCAATAATCCAAACGCCGATTGCGATGGAGATGGAGTTGACAATGCAACTGAGGCAGCGAACAACACCGACCCTTCCAACAATTGCAGTTTCCTATTGGCAAGTCAAAACCTACCACCGAACGCTACCTGGTTGGCGGCAGATTGTGATGGAGATGGGGTGACGAATCAAACGGAATTGAACGACAATACTGATCCACTCAACAGCTGCGATTACCTTGCCGTCAATCAAACACTGCCTACATCTCCCTCCTATAATACCCAAGATTGTGACGGTGATGGGGTAACCAACGAAGATGAAATAGATCCAGACGGAGATGGAACTCCCGGTCCGAATGGTACAGATCCTCAAAATCCTTGCAGCATGAATGCAGGGAGTATCACAGTAGCCATTGACCCTGTATGGGCAGCTAGCGATTGCGACGGTGATGGCGTAACAAACGGCACGGAAATCGACCCCGATGGCGACGGAATCCCAGGTCCTAACGGTACCGATCCAATCAATGGATGTTCCTTTACGCAATTGAACCAAACGTTGGCACCAAGCAACGCATGGTTGGGCAGCGATTGCGATGGAGACGGTGTAACCAATGGTAACGAAATCGATCCGGACGGAGACGGCACACCCGGACCGAATGGAACCAATCCATTGGAACCTTGCAGTTACGTTTCGATCGCTCAAACCCTGCCGCCAAACCAAAACTGGTTTGACTTAGATTGCGATGGAGACGGGGTAACCAACGGCGATGAAATCGATCCCGATGGCGATGGACAACCGGGACCGAATGGTACAAATCCGCAGAATCCTTGTTCGTTAATTCTATTAAGCCAAACGCTAGCGCCAAACCAAGCATGGTACTCCCAAGATTGCGACGGTGATGGAGTAACGAATGAAGATGAAATCGATCCAGACGGTAATGGGACTCCAGGTCCTAATGGTACGGATATCTTGAATTCTTGCGATTTCAACCTGGCAAGCCAAACCCAAACACCTGACTCTTCTTGGTTCGCTAACGACTGCGACGGTGATGGCGTTTCGAATGAAGATGAAATAGACCCAGATGGTGACGGAACACCTGGACCAAACGGAACTGATCCAATTGACCCTTGTTCCTTGCAATTAGCGAGTCAAAATATGACACCTACTCCAGCTTGGTTAGCGGCAGATTGCGACGGTGATGGAGTGAGCAATGGTACCGAAATCGACCCTGACGGTGATGGTACACCAGGACCTAATGGAACAGATCCAACCAATCCTTGTTCCGTAACCGTGGCTAACCAAAACACAACCCCATCGCCAGAATGGCTAAGCTCGGACTGCGATGGAGATGGAGTAACGAATGGAACGGAAATCGATCCCGATGGTGACGGTGCGCCGGGCCCGAATGGAACCGACCCTAACGACCCTTGTTCATTAGAGCTCGCAAATCAAACCTTGGCAACTTCGGCCAATTGGAATTCTTTGGATTGCGATGGTGATGGTGTTCCGAACGGAGTAGAAATAGATTCGGATGGAGACGGGAATCCTGGACCGGATGTTACCGATGTACTGGACCCTTGTTCTTACGTTATTGCAGCGCAAACTTTGCCGACCAACGCAACATGGAATGATGCTGATTGCGATGGCGACGGTGTGCCGAATGGAACAGAAGTCTTGGACGGCACCAATCCGCAAAACCCGTGCGAATTCGATTCTACCAGTATCGTATTACCGCTTGGCCCAGGCTATTGGAATGCAGATTGCGACAGCGATGGAATCTCCAACGGAATTGAAGATAGCCTTGGAACCGATCCGTGGAATGTCGATACGGACGGAGATGGAATATCCGACGGAGATGAATTTAACCAAGGAAGCAATCCTTTAGATCCTTGCGATCCAAATGCAACGGGCCCCTCTTGCAACGAAGGAATTTTCATTCCCGAAGCATTCACCCCTGATGGTGATTCAGCGAACGAGTATTTCGTAATTACCGGTATTGAAAATTACACCGACAATATACTCACCATCTTCAATCGATGGGGGAACGTTGTTTACTCTATGGACGCTTATCAAAATCAGTGGAACGGTATTTCAAATGGCTCAATGGTAATAGGTTCAGATCCTTTACCAACGGGTACTTATTACTACCTACTCGACCTTTACGGGGATGGTAAAACCGTCTATAAAGGAAGCATTTACTTAAAACGATAATTCCATGAAATATCAAATTCTAATCCTAGTTGTAATGAGTTTTTGCCGGGTATTTGCTCAGCAGGAACCGCAGTTTACGCAATACTTTGACAACACGCTGTTTCAAAATCCCGCCTATGCAGGGAGCAATAAAATGTTGTCGTTCAATACCATGCACCGGGAACAGTGGCTTGGATTCAACGGTCGTCCAAGCTCTACAACCATGACCTTGCACAGTCCATTGGCCTACGAATCGGTTGGACTCGGATTATCCGCCGTTCGTGACGTGATAGGACCTACGACCCAGCACATGGTGTATGCGGATTTTTCCTACTCGTTGCGCTTAAGCGATAAACGTTTCCTTGCCTTCGGGTTGAAGGGTGGATTTAACATGATAAACACGCGGACCGCAGGGCTAAGTACTACGGAATATGACCCAAACCTTGTGCAAAACACCTTAAACAGGTTTAATCCGAACTTTGGCGTCGGTGCTTATTATCATAGCCCCAAATTCTTTATCGGGCTTAGCTCTCCGAAAATATTGGAAGGAAGCATTGATGGCTCACCAAAGAACATCGAAAAAAGGCATTTTTACATGCACACGGGCGGTATAGTAGAACTTGGTGATCTTTGGAAACTGCGTCCAACGGCCCAAGTTAAAGCAACATTTGGAGCGCCTATCAGCATTGACTTGTCCAATGCGTTCATTTACAACGATCGTTTTTTCCTGGGAGCTACGTACCGACATCAAGCAGCTGTCGGGGTGTTTTGCCAGTATCAACTAACGCAACAATTCCGCATTGGCGTTGCCAGTGATTTCGCAACAACGGCCCTTAGGAATTACAACCAAGGTACTTTTGAAGCATCGATTTCCTACGATTTTAATTTCATCAAAGGAGGCATACGTTCTCCGCGGTATTTTTAACAGCATTTTATGAGAACCATCTATTTATTCGCCCTATTACTTACCGTCAACTCCATTTATGGACAAAAAGTGCTCATCAAAAAAGCCGATAATAACTATAAACATCTTAATTTTTGGTTAGCAAAAGGCCAATATGCTCGCCTCGTGAATGCCCATCCAAAAGATCTCAATTATGCTATTATGCTGGCTAGCTGCAGAAAGAATTTGCATGAAAATGAAAAAGCACTCCAAGGATTGGCACCCTTTTATGCTTCCAATGCATTTTCTACCAAAGAACATTTTTCATTGTACGCCGAACTTTGTCTGCTTACTAAGAAATATAGCGAAGCTGAAAAATGCTACGCGAAACTCAAGGAATTTGAAACTCTGCAGACTTCCGTATCCATGGAACAAAGGTTGGCATGGAACACGAATGCTGAAATTAATTCTTTGTTGTTGAATTCAACCAAATCGGACTTCGGAGGATATCCTTATGTGAACGGATCCATCGTTTTAGTTTCCTCAAGAGGAAGCAATGTCATCAAGCGAAAATGGGCCGGTAACGGGGACAACTTCTTGGATCTTTATCAATTTACCCAGGATGGAAAAATCAAACGATTAAGTCGAAAAATCAACTCCAAATTCCATGAAGGTCCCCTGTGCGTTCATCCCAATGGAAAATGGGTTTATTTCACTCGAAACAACACTGCTAACGGACGATCGAAAAAGGATAAAAATGGCATTCAAAACCTGAAATTATACCGTGCGGAAATAAAACCCAACGGCATATGGAAAAACATTAAAGAACTCAGCATAAACTCAAAAGAATATTCGGTAGGACATCCAACCTTTTCGGGAAACAACCTTTATTTCAGTTCGGATATGCCGGGAGGTTATGGCGGTGTTGATCTGTACGTTGGAACCCTCAACGATCAAGGGGAAATACTGAATCCTACGAACCTCGGAAGTACCGTTAACTCAAGCGGAGATGAAGTATTTGCTTGGATCTACGAAGATCAAATTCTGTTTGCCTCAAACGGCCACCCAGGCATTGGTGGACTCGATCTTTTTGCTACAAAACTATCCAAGGATGGAACTTATCTAAAACCCAAAAATTTAGGCAGCCCCCTTAATTCCAATGCGGACGATTTTGGAATGATTTTGATGTCAGATAAAAATGGTTATTTCAGCAGCAACAGGGTTGGATTCGGTTCCGACGACATTTACTCGCTTACGCTCAAAGAACCCATCCGTTGGAGTATTTCCGTGAAAGGAAATTTAAAGGAATTGACGACAGAACAGTTCATTCCGAACCAAACATTGATAGTTTACAATACCGCTGGAGAACCCATTGACACCCTGGAAACCAGTGAAACAGGAACGTTTGAGCTCGAATTGAATGAAGGGGAAAGCGTCACCTTGAAATCGCCCGAAGGAAGTTATCCATCCGCAAGTTGGGATTACACGGCAAGCAACGAAAGTAATCAAACCTTAAATTTAACCTTGCAAAAACACCCTACCCTCACCATTAATACCCTGGTAACGGATAAAAAGAGTGGAAAAGCCATAGATAATGTCAAAATTTCCATTGTGGATGGTAATACGGGGAAGGAGCTCATTGCAGGAAATACGGACATTCAAGGTACCGTTTCTGATGTGTTAACAGGCTTAAAAAAAGATCAAAATCTCAACTTGATCGTTACGGTAAAGAAACCAGGTTATTTAGACAAAACCGCGAACCTAAACCATCTCGTTACCACTTCTGAGACCATAAACATACATGAGTTGATTGACCTAAGCATGGGTAAATTAGAGGTCGGTGGTAACCTAGCGGATTTGATCGACATTAAACCCATTTATTTTGATCTTGGGAAGTACGACATCCGCAAAGATGCGGCCCTTGAATTGGACAAAATTGTTTCCATTATGAATCAATATCCGAAAATGGTCGTGGAATTAGGATCGCATACCGACTGCCGATCAAGCAAAGCCTTTAATCAAAAACTTTCTCAGAACAGGGCAAAAGCTTCCGCTGACTATATTAAAACGCGCATTACCACACCAACGAGGATTTCTGGAGTAGGATACGGAGAAGCCAAACTCAAGGTCAATTGTCCCTGCGAAGGAACCGTTAAATCGAACTGTCCGGAAGAGGAACACGCCAAGAACCGTAGAACAGAATTCATCATCAAGAAAACGCAATAAATAAGTTACGGGGATTCGTTAACTTTGCTAGGTGCGTTATTGGATAGTCTTACCGCTTTTATTGCTGCTTGCTTGTTCAAAGGAAGTAAAAATTGACATCCCTCAGGAAGAAGCTAAGATTGTTATTGATGGTCGAATCGAGCTCGGAGGCGCACCTCTGGTTTTGCTCATGCAATCCCAATACCTCTACAGCCCAACCAACCTCGGGGCCTATTTTTCCTCAAACATCAGCAATGCCAACGTTACGCTGGTTCGCGGCCTTGACACATTTTCCCTTAGCCCCTACCTCATTTCAGAACTTCCATTGCAAAGCCAAATCACCCTGGCTGAACAATTGAACGTTGAACTCAACGAACTCGCTTTTTTCCCATTAAAGGTATATTCAAGCCTAGACCCCAACTTGGTGGGAGCGGTGGGACAAACCTATATCCTGAACATACAATACGATAACCAGACGTATTCTGCTACCACGAAATTATTAAGCCCTATTGCCCTAGATTACTTCCAATGGATTCCTTCAGTGGAAAATAACCAATTCGGACTATGCAGAGCATTTCTAAGTGACCCAGCAGATTCCAAAAACGCCTACCGATGGGAATCAAAAATCATAACGACGGTGAACGGTTCACCGAAAGATTACCGTTTCAGGCATGGTGGCGGTTCCTACTTCGACGACCAATTTTTCAACGGACTCAGCATCAATTTCGAAACACGTTATCCCGAAAAGGACACTACCTACCCAGACGGCTTGAAGCGTTATTTTAAATACGGCGACAGCGTTGTTATCAAGTTGTCCCACATTGAGTATCCGGTTTACAATTATTTCGATAAATTAAGAACGCAATTGGAAAACAGTGGAAGTCCTTTTTCCTCTCCAGTGCTAATACCCAGCAATTTCTCGAACGGTGCTCTAGGCGTTTGGGCCGGTTATTCGAGTTGGTACGATACCTTGGTGTGCCTACCATAACTCATTAGAATTAGGCTTGTTACAGTTATTCATAGATTAGATTTTCTTAGCATTAAATCCGTGTTAATTGCTTGATTTAAATCACATTTAAAATTACATTTGTTCAAATTTGTTTTATGAAAAATCTACTACTTTCGTTTTTTATGTGCTGTATTTTGGGTGCTACTTCGTTGTTTGCGCAGGCTCCTGAGGGTATTAACTACCAAGCAGTCATTCGTACAACCTCTGGTAATTTGGTAACGAACACCCTTGTTGCTGTCAGAGTCCAAATCAAACAAAATTCTTCGACAGGTACCATCGTATATTCGGAGCGACAGTCGGTAGCTACGTCCAATTTCGGGTTAGTGAATTTTGTCATCGGACAAGGAACCTTGCTATCGGGAACGTTCAGCAGCATCAACTGGTCAACAGGTAATTATTGGGTAAGCCTTGCTGTCGACTTCGCAAATGGTACGAACTACGTAGATTATGGATCTCAACGGCTCATGAGCGCTCCATACGCCCTATACGCCAAAACTGCAGGAACGCAACTCAACCAATGGCGCTACGGAACTACGGTACCGGCGGCAGCTTTAGGTTCCTTGGGAGATTTTTACTTGAATACGCAAACAGGAGACGTCTACTATAAATCCAATTCCACCACCTGGATTTTGACAGGGAATATCAAAGGACCGCAAGGCAATGCAGGTGCAACAGGACCCGCTGGGGCCACCGGAGCGACGGGGCCACAAGGTTCATCTGGTCCACAAGGGCCAACGGGTGCGGCCGGTCCTCAAGGTCCATCAGGAGCTACGGGTCCTGCGGGTGTTGCGGGTCCGCAAGGCCCCATAGGCCCACAGGGAATTCAAGGACTTGCAGGTACCTCGATGCTTAACGGGAATACGAATCCTTCAACCCTCACGGGAAATGACGGCGATTTCTACATCAATACGGCAACAAATGAACTTTTCGGACCCAAAGCCAACGGCACTTGGCCGGCAGGAGTTTCCTTGATCGGTCCAATCGGACCTCAGGGAGCCACAGGTCCTCAAGGTATCCAGGGTTTTCCTGGGCCTCAAGGATTGACTGGTACTTCGATGCTGAACGGAACTACCAATCCCAGTACTTTAACGGGCAACGACGGCGATTTTTACATCAATACGACCTCCAACGAGTTATTTGGCCCCAAAACCAATGGCAACTGGCCCAATGGCGTTTCGCTCATAGGTCCTCAAGGACTAGTAGGACCTACCGGCCCTCAAGGCCCTATGGGCATGATTGGACCCCAAGGAGCTAGCGGACCGCAAGGGATAACTGGACCGCAAGGACCTCAGGGGGTACAAGGGCTTACCGGAACTTCCATGCTCAATGGAACGAGTAATCCAAGCAATGCTATCGGTAACGATGGAGACTTTTTCATTAATACCGCAACAAATTTCCTCTTCGGTCCAAAAGCAAACGGCACCTGGCCTTCCGGAGTTTCAATCGTCGGTGCTACCGGACCGCAAGGATTAACCGGCCCACAAGGTCCCCAAGGCTTAACCGGTGCCACAGGTCCACAAGGTGCGACGGGAGCAACAGGACCTCAAGGAGCAACCGGACCCCAAGGGCCTCAAGGTCCTCAAGGACCAAGTGGCGCAAGCGGAACGACGGGTTATGTATCCAAATTCACCACGTCGACAACCTTGGGGAATTCGCTTATTCAAGATGACGGCACTTCAGTATCCGTTAATGCTAGCCAAGACCCCAAAGCGCAATTGTACGTTTGGAGAAATCAACTCACCGCCTTAGGAGATGGACAACATTCGATGTATGCATACCGAAACCGAGACAGCCAAAACGATGGAACAGGGTACACGAATACCACCTCAAATTCCGCGACTGCCGGATTCAATTATTGGGGAGATCTATACAGCTTCGGTGCAGCGGGGTACAATTGGAACGATTACACCCGCTGTGGTGGGACCCTCGGCGCTCATTGGGCTGCCAATTATTGGGGCTCTCTTGGTTACAAAAACAGTGCGAGCAATACTTATGGGGTTTATGGTTCATCCGCATATGCTTCCGGGAGCGGTCTTTTAACCCAAAAAGAACTGACAGGAATTGGTGGCGGATTTTTTGGAGGTGTAGTTGGCACATTGAACCGAGGCGAAATTATTGGTTTAATTAACAAAGGAGAATGGTTTGCTTCGTACAATTCTGGCAATACATACACCTATGGGAAAAACATAGAACTTGTGGGTGATGTGAACGGTGAAAAAACTCCCTTGTACAACGTGACAGCGGCTTCTTCCAAAATGTACGATAACGGCAATGGAACCTTGAATAACGGGGAAGGATACGTGGAATTTGATAAAATTATGCAAGGAAACATGGACCAATTACCCACCGTTACTGTGAGCCCAACAGGCGAATGCAATGGATTGTTCATTGCTGAAATTACGGAAAGAGGATTCAAGGTAAAAGAGCTGAACCATGGAAACCACAACGTAACATTCACTTGGATCGCTGTGGCCAACCGAAAATCAACCCAAGATCCCAGCCTTTCAACCGTCACACGCGCAACTTTTGAACGGAACATCGATCAGGTCCTGTTCAATGACAACATTAAGGAGCGTAATGCAATGGGCTTATGGTGGGACGGAACCACCCTGCAATTTGGAAAAATTCCTGCGCATTTAGCCACCGAGAAAAAAACAAAAGAATAGATTGACCGCTAATCGTCATTGTTGCTTTTTTGCAATTTACATTTTCGGTTGGGCCTTTTACGGACAAACCTCAGAAAATCCACTAACGGACTTCAAACAGCATGTTGAAGCCTTGTGTGGAAAAACCCTCCAAGGCCGTGCCAGCGGAAGCTTGGGAGAAAGCCTTGCGAACCGTTACGTTTGGGAGCAATTGGACAAAGGATCGAAAAAAGAAAAGCTCTCTTACCGCTTTACAGTACAAGGAAAAACCGTAAACAGCGAGATGGTTACTGCCTTTATCGACCGAAAGTCTTCAAATACTATCCTAGTTGGAGCCCACATTGACCACCTTGGCCTCGGCGGTGAATTATCCAAATCGCCCGGAAAAAACGAGGTTCATCCTGGAGCGGACGATAATGCCTCGGGGGTTGCTATGCTGATTGAGCTTCACGATTATTTTATAGAACATAACAGCACCTACAACCTGTTGTTCGTTGCTTATACCGGACACGAACTGGGATTGCACGGTTCGGAACATTTATCGAAGCATTGGAAAAAACGTTGGAAGGAGCTATACCAAGTATACAATTTCGACATGATAGGTCGCATGGATACGCTGCAACCCAAACTCATTTATTCAAGCAATTCCGACAAAAATCCGTTGCATTCTTCCAAGAGTTTTCAACTGAAGAAAGAAGATTCTCAACGCTGTGAAACCCTTGATACCAAGCACTTTTTATCGGCACCCTGTTACACGTTCACCACGGGGATCCATTTAGATTACCACAAAATCTCCGACCTTCCGGAATATTTGAATTATCAAGGACTCTACGAACAATTCCTTTTCTTCCGCGAACTCCTCGCCCGGTAGGTTCCTATTAGCTTTACGTTAATTCGGATTACGTTATTGAATCATCTCGAAATTTTGCGTAACTTTCCTTTCAAATCTAATCTTATGCTATCTACTAAACTCTACTTTAGCCTTTTTGTATTTCTTTTTTCTTCCGTACTCTTTGCTCAAATGCCCGAAGGAATTAATTATCAAGCCGTTATTCGTAAAACCGACGGAACCCTCGTTACCAATGTCATGGTGGCGGTGAGGGTCCAAATCAAGCAATCTTCAGCAAATGGAACCGTGGTTTACGCAGAACGTCAATCGGTCACAACTTCCAATTTTGGTTTAGTGAATTTTGTGATTGGTCAGGGCACCGTCTTATCAGGAACCTTTAGCAGCATCAACTGGGCCTCAGGGAATTACTGGGTAAGTCTTGGCGTAGATTTCACCAACGGAACCAATTACGTTGATTACGGCTCTCAACGCTTAATGAGTGTACCTTATGCTTTGTATGCGAAAACAGCGGGTGCTCAACTCAACCAATGGCGCTATGGCACCACCGTTCCCGCGGCAGCTCTTGGCACGATGGGAGATTTTTACTTGAATACGCAAACGGGAGACGTCTATTACAAATCCAATTCCACCACCTGGATATTAACGGGTAATATTAAAGGGCCACAAGGGAATGTTGGTCCGACCGGAGCAACGGGTCCTGCCGGCGCAACAGGTCCACAAGGGCCTGCAGGCCCAACAGGAGCTACCGGATTAACAGGAGCAACGGGTCCTGCCGGCGCAACAGGTCCACAAGGGCCTGCAGGCCCTACAGGAGCTACCGGATTAACAGGAGCAACTGGTCCGGTTGGAGCAACCGGCGCAGCAGGTCCACAAGGGCCCGCAGGTCCAACAGGTGCGCAAGGTCCAGCGGGAACCGCAGGGACCAACGGGACTGCCGTTCTTAATGGAATTATTGCTCCCACCAACGCCGTTGGAGTCAACGGTGATTTTTACATCAATACGGCGACGAACACCCTCTATGGACCCAAAGCGAATGGTACATGGCCAACAGGGATTTCCTTGGTTGGTCCTCAAGGTCCGGCAGGTCCTACGGGAGCTACCGGATTGACAGGGGCTACCGGCCTTCAAGGTCCGGCCGGCGTAGCAGGTCCACAAGGGCCCGCAGGTCCAACTGGAGCTACCGGATTAACAGGAGCAACTGGTCCGTCCGGCGCAACAGGTCCACAAGGGCCCGCAGGACCTACGGGAGCAACAGGAGCCCAGGGACCAACTTGGACCATTAGTTCGAACAATTTTGGAACAGACGGTACTTTATCTACGGTAACTACTGCGCCTCAAACGGTCAATTCCACGGCTAAAGCACTTTTAATCGGGGGAAATACTTCTTCCACAGGAATTATTGCAGGTACTTTAAGCAGCCAACCGTTCGATATCTACGCCAATAATTCCCTCAGAGCCCGCTTTTCACAAACCGGAGAAATTTTCTTCGGGGCATCTGCCGCACAATCCAATTTTGTGGGAGATTTAGTTGGCGGTGTTTCAACGGCTGGATTACCTTGGACAATCAATGGTTATGCTTCGAACGACGGATCCGGAATTTATGGCTACACCTTCGCGGGAAATGCCACCAACTTTGCGACCATTCAAGGTGAGCATGCAGGTTCTTCTGCCAGTAGTGCAGGAATTCGAGGCTCCAGTTCTAATACGAATGCTTGTGGAGTTATAGGAAGCCTGCCTTCGGCTGGAAATGGATGGGGAGGATTATTCCAGAATGATTTGGGTTATACCGGTTATTTTGGGTCAGCCTCCGATCAAAAAATCAAAAAAAACATCCAAACCATACGTCAACCGATGGACATCATCCGAGGATTGCGCGGAGTTACTTATGAGCATAAGTTGGACGAATATGCGGGCTTGGGGCTTAAAACGGGCACCACCTACGGATTCATTGCCCAAGAGGTAGAACAGGTCATGCCCGACATCGTAAAAACCAAGAATGTACCCTATCACTCAACGCGTTTGAATCCTTCCAATAAAGGTTATGAAACCTTGAAAACGGTAGGATACATCGAGGTGATTCCCGTACTGGTAGAGGCATTGAAAGCCCAAGAACTTGAAATAGAAGCGCTTAAAGCTCGAATTTCGGAGTTGGAGAAAAAATAACCCTATTCCCCCTTCCAATTCCCGCGTCGGAAACGTGTGTAGGGAATGGCGTATTGATCCAAGATATTTTCGAGGGAGGTTAATTCTGCGAGCATGGTATCCGCTTCTTTTCGCAATTTATCATAGGCGTTGTTCACCTGCTCCAAAGTTTTTCGTTGTGTGGCACTTACCCCCGAAGCATTGCTGTAAATCGTGTACTGTAACGTTTCTAATCGACCAACGACACTTGGGGGTGTTTCAAACTCATGCTTCGCCAATAACGCATCGCCATACATGCGTAACTTGGAACCTTCTAACGATTCCATTAACGATCGAACGCGCTTTATTAAGGTCATATCCGTATTGGGATAGTTCAATAAGACACCTTCTATTAACTCCGCTTGAGCACCAATTTCGTTGAATATCTCGCCCAAGCCCGATAATTTCCGATCGCTCTCCGCCACCTCTTTTCTAAACTGGTTCAGCTCCTTCGGGTTTTTTGCCGCAAGGGTCTGATGGTTCAGGCTCTTCACGTTAAAGGCATGGTTTAGCACCAAGGTGTCTATTCCTTCTTGCCCAACCCGCACTACACTTACACGATAAGATCCTTCTTTGACCAAAAACCCATGGTCTCCACCTTTCACCGAAGCCGCCGGATTGGACCTTAAATTCCATACTACTCGGTGGATTCCTTTGGACGGTTGCGAGGTAAACCTTCGCACTTCGTTACCCATGGAATCTTTGATAAGCCAAACGAGTATTGGCGATTTCTCCAACTGTTCCTTTCGGAGTTCTTCCATGCTCGGATAAAGCACCTCTTTCTTTTCCTTCTCCAAGCCCAATTCTTTTTCTTGGCGCTTGGATATCAGCGAACTAAATCCTTCCTTGAGGTGTAAGGTAAACACCGCTCCGAACGCCGGATTTTGTGCAGACCACAAATTATGCCCTTGAAAACCTGTTCCCTCCAACCCAAGAGGATCTGCTGGAACATAGAGCAAAGCGTCCTTGGTAGGAAACATCCATGCCTTTTTATTCAAGGAAGTAGCATTCAACGAACGCAAAGGACTGTAATTATCCAATACATAAAATCCACGTCCAAAACTGGCCGCCACCAAATCGTTTTCACGTTCTTGAATTTCCAGGTCATAAACCGCTACTGTCGGTAATCCCGAGAGCTTGGTCCAATTTTTACCATCATCCAACGTGAAATAGGCACCGAACTCCGTTCCCACGAACAATAAATTTGGATCAATATGATCTTGTTTAATGCAATAAACTGTTCCACGCTCTGGAAGATTCCCCGAAATAGAAACCCACGTTTTACCTCCATTGATTGATTTGAAAAGATACGGTTTAAAATCACCATTTCGTTGGTTGTTAAATGCCGCGTACACCGTATTTTCGTCAAATCTCGATGCGGTAAGCATGTTTACTCGGGTTTTCGACGGTACCCCCGCAACCTCTTCAATTTTTTGCCAATCTTTTCCGTCGTTATTCGAAATTTGAATCAATCCATCATCGGTTCCAACAAACAGCAGTCCCTTTTTTAAGGGAGACTCGTCCAAGGCCACGATGTTACCGTAAACCGTCGTGGAAGCATTTTTCATGACCGCATCAATCGACCAAACCTGCCCCATAACAGGTAATTTATTGCGGTCCAACTGACGCGTTAAATCCGGAGATATTTCGGTCCAGTCATCCCCTCGATTGGAAGACTTGAATACTTTATTTGCCGCAAAATACAATGTTCCTCCTGTATGTTTTGAGACCAATAACGGAGCATCCCAGTTCCAGCGATACCCAGGCTGATCCATAGCTGGCTGAGGCTGAATGGGCACCTTTTCTCCGCTTGCCTTGTCGTACCGAACCAACCAACCATACTGTGCTTGCGCATAGGCAATAGACGGAATTTCCCAATCCGTAGCAGATTCAAAGCCATCTCCCCCGTTGGTAATGAACCAATCGGTATTCAAAATACCCGTAACATTGAGCGTGCCCGAAGGTCCTCCCATGGAGTTATTATCTTGAGTGCCGCCGTAAATATGATAGAAAGGGTAATCATTATCCGTAGTTACCTTGTAAAATTGGGTGATAGGAAGGTTATCGAAAAATCTCCATTCTCTTGCATGGGTATAAGTTTCATAAACCCCGCCATCGCAACCGACCAACCAGTGGTCCGTATTGCTGGGATCAATCCAAAGGGCATGATTATCCACGTGTTTATGCGATTCTCCCGTAGCTTTAAAGTTTTTCCCTGCATCTTCGGAGTGATGCATGTAGGTATCCATGGCAAATACCTTCTTTTTATCCAGTGGATCACAAATGATTTCTTGGTAATAATTACCACTCGTCGAAAAACTGCTTTGTTTGCTCCACGTTTCGCCTTGATTCGTGCTTAAGAACACACCACCTTTGCCATACCGGGCCTCCACAATAGCGTAAATCCACTGTGCATCGCTTGGCGCAATGGCCAAACCTATACGCCCCATCTCACCCTTAGGCAAGCCATCGTTGATCAGGCGCCAGGTTTCTCCCCCGTCCGTCGACTTATAGAGTGCAGACTCTGGTCCTCCACCAATGTAGGTCCATTCATGACGGCGTCGCTGATGGGCGGAAGCATATAATATTTGAGGGTTTTTAGGATCCATAAGAACCTCAGAAATTCCCGTCTCATCGGAAACAAACAAGGTTCTTTTCCAGGTTTTGCCTCCATCAACCGTTTTATAAACTCCACGGTCACCGCCACTCTTCCACAGAGGTCCGTAACAAGCCACCCATACAACATCATCGTTATCAGGATGCACGACAATTTTTCCAATATGCTCAGAATTCTTCAAGCCCATGTTCGTGAAAGAAGCCCCTCCGTCGACCGATTTATAAATTCCGTCCCCGTAAGAAACAGAGCGCTGGTTGTTATTTTCACCAGTCCCCACCCACAAAATGTTGGGATTTCTGTTGGAAAGTGTCAGACAACCAATGGAATAACTGCCATAACCATCAAAAATAGGATCAAACGTTATTCCGTGATTTTTTGTTTTCCACACGCCACCACTTCCTGCTGCGATATACCACCAATCCTTGTTGGTTGGATGAACGGCTATATCCACAACCCTACCAGAAGTCAAGGCTGGACCAACGGAACGGAAAGACAAATCCGCAACGGTTGATTGGTCGTATAACATTTTGGCATCAGAACTGCCTTTATCGGAGTTCTTTTGTCCATGAACATTGAAGCAACATGGGATGATGGCTAATGCCAATAAAAAAGAAGATTTCATAAGATTTAAATAAAAAAGCCATTCAGAGAATGGCTTGGTAAAATTAACGAACTTTCATTCCTCGAACGAAACGGTCTTTGCGCTTGACTTTTTCCAATTTACGGCGAGCAACTTTTAAATAAGCTGAACGAGGAGAGCCTCGAAGTACGTCAATTTTGTAGGTAGCGTCGCCATATTTAATCTTAGGACCACCGGCTTGATTCCAATCCACATTAAACGAGTAGCGACGAACCGCATCGTTTTTCGAGGTAAAGGAAAGTGTTTTACCTTCTCCTGTTTCAAAGCGTACGTTGATTTCTCCCTTGGGTCCGTAAGAGTCGAACAAGCAAGGAGTATTTGCCTGAATAATGATGGATTCTTTTTTAGTACTGGAATTATTCACCAAAGTTCCGTTGCTGGTGGTGGTTGAATTTTGATTTTTAACTTCTTCGTCCAAAACAATGGTGTGCGAAATGTAAAATTGAACCTTGGACATTTTCTCTTCCGTGTCGAGCGCGAACTCATCACGGATTTGATTGTTGAACGCAACCTGCGTTGCGCAAGACGATAAAAACAACGTTAAACCGAAATAAAAATAAATAGCCTTCATTTTACAACCTTTTTTTAGCAAATTTACCCAAAATTAACGCAATTTCGACAAGCTTTGAGAATTTTATGAGAAGTAAGCATCAACGATTCATT
The DNA here is from genome assembly GCA_027485415.1 of Cryomorphaceae bacterium. GTDB lineage: Bacteria > Bacteroidota > Bacteroidia > Flavobacteriales_D > Crocinitomicaceae > UBA952. Next base: position 16,574 of record JAIXRC010000089.1, read on the forward strand.
CGGATTATAAGCCTAAGTATCATACTTACGAGTTGCGAAAAGACGGATTCCGCTTCCCATAACAACGGAGCATATTCGGACATAAAGCCCCGCAAGGAACACCTAGCGTACCAAGATACAAGCAGCACCTCGACCATCGATTTATCCCCTTGGAATCAAGACAGCGTTCACCTTTCCATCGAAAGTGCGTCTGTTAGCGAATCGAATCATTTTTTGAATCGTTTCGCAGTGCAAAAGCGAAGGGAGCGATTTGAACTGAAAACAACCCATGAGATCATGTATTTTGAGCGCTGGGAATTCGAAGATACGACCGCGCGAAGGAGAGCGGCTTTCAATTGGTTTGATCATTTCGGACCTGATCAAAGGTCGTTACCTTGGATGAAGCGGGTAAAACTTAGCGAAGGAAACCACCTCATTTTGATTAACAGGAAGTCCATCCTCGAAATTCAATCCAAAGAATCTATCAATTCGAAAGCTTGGATTAATTATCAGCGCTTCAATTTTCCAAAGGACAGCATTGTATACCAAATCGAACAAATCCAAGGAAAAAAATGCCATTGGTACCGGCGCGTATCACCCTTTACTTTTAGCCCAATTACCCCATGAAAACCGTAAATCGTTCCTTCGTTTTAGTCAGTCCGAAAACTCCTTTTTTTGACCATTTTATTCCCCTAATGGAGGAACCCGAATGGGCGAAATTTCATGAACCTTCCATTTATCTCGTCGAAGAAGACCTTTGGAATGAAGATGCCGTTATCGAAAAGTACATGAAAGCCATCGCACTGGAAGAATGCAGCCAATTGTGCGACAAAATTGAACTGTTTCCCGTGATTAACGATGTGGCTGTATTCTTGCATTATTTCCAAGTTCAACTAGGTACAACGGTCAATGATTGCCTCAACAAACCGTTGAACAAATTATAATCGTTTTATCAGATTGATGTTGAGGTATTCCGGATCATCCGTTACTTCTTTTCCCGCCCAGAAGGGTAATTCGAACGGCGTATATTCATCGTCCAATTCAATTTCAGCTAAAATTAAACCCGTAAGGGATTGATGGAATACATCAATTTCCCAAAGGTGCGAACCAACTTTGAGTTCATACCGCGTTTTATGCAACGATGGATGGCAATGGGAGAACAAGGCTTCTGCATCTGAGGCTGGAATTTCATATTCAAACTCCTCGCGTCGCAACGCAGCTTTACCGAACTTCAGGGTAAGAAAAGCACGGTTACCTTTCTTTCGTATTCTAAGCGATCGATCTTCGGATTCCACGATATAGGCTTGACGAATTTCGATTCCTTCGGAAAGCAGGGGGGCTAATTCAGCCCATCGATTCACTAAAAATTTCCGTTCAATTTCAAGCATATTTCTAAAATTCAAAAATATTAAATAATTTTATGCGTTGAAAGCAACAAATGACGAAAAGCTTTCGTCTGTAACCCGTGTCAATTTAACTTTTTAATTATGAAAATCGTTTTTTTTATTGCCGTTTTGTTAGTACTTAGCTTTCCAACTTTTTCTCAGAAAGTTATTTCAAAAAATATCGGTACTGCCGAAATTCTATACCAGGAAAACGGTGTTACCATAACTTCCCAGCTGACCGAATGCAACAACACTGAACGCGGAGAAATCATGCAATTCAAGTTGCTCGCTATTTCCAATTCCAACAATGCCGCAGTTGCGTTGAAAGTGCGTGAAGACATGTTTTACGACAACAAATGTTACACCTGTGAAAACGAAGAATATACCCACACGTTTAATTTAGAGGCAAATGAATCAAAATCGGGAACTTGCTTTGGTGAAGCTAATCCCTTGTTAGCGGTTTTCCACTCCATGAAAGACGGCTACATCAAAGAAGTGCTTAGTGACTTCAAAATGAACGTTGTTCGTTTATTTTAATAACGCTTAAAGAATTGTTAGAAAGACCGCGATGCGGTCTTTTTTTTTAACTTTGACCATGATACACTTAAAAACTGCGACTCCTCGATGGATAATCGTTGTTTTTGATTTGTGCCTGTCGATTTTTGCCTTAGGTCTCTCCTATTTCATCCGGTTCGACTTAAACACGAATCTCAAAGCCATGAAAACCGAATGGCTTGGACATTGGCCAGAATTCCTGCTGTACTTATTCTTAAAATGGATTGTTTTTTTCTTTTTTAAAATCCATCAAGGGTTAATTCGCTACACTAGTTCAGCCGAAATCAAGCGCATCTTTTTAGCCTCAAGCGCTTGTACCTTGATTTTTATCCTCATAAGCACAATACGAGCCTGGGGATTCAATACCACCTACTTATTTCCGAGCTCCATTTTAATCATGGAATTCTTCTTCAGTGTTTTATTCCTTATTGGTAGTAGGTTCGTTATTAAAATTTGGTATTACGAAACGGTAAAAAATGAGGAAACCAAAGAGCGAGTGGTTATTTTCGGTGCGGGTTCTATGGGTTTGCTCACGAAAAAAACGATTGAAAACGACCATAAAAACCCGCAAAAGGTTTTGGCATTTTACGATGAAAATCCCCGCTTAAAAGGCGTTAGAATTGAAGGAATAAAAGTACTGGGAAAAGAAGATTTAGTCGGTTTTCTAAAAAACAACCAGGTGGAAAAAATCATTGTAGCGATCCGCACCCCTCAAAAAGAGTCATTGAGCTGGATGGTGGATTTTTGCCTGGAAAATCGCATAAAGATTCAACGGGTAAAAGACCCTGCCACTTGGGTTAATGGAGAACTAACACCGAAGAAAATTGGTAAAATTGCCATCGAAGAGCTCTTAGGCAGGGAAGAAATCCATTTAAATCAAGCAACGCTTGCGCAAAAATGCCATGAAAAGACCATTTTAATCACCGGAGCGGCCGGTTCAATAGGAAGTGGGATTGTGCGGGAAATACTACCAGCGATAACCGGAAAACTGATTCTTTTGGACCAAGCAGAATCGCCATTATATGAGCTGCAGCAGGAGTTAAAAGACGAACCTCAATTTAGTTCCATTCAATTCATCATAGGCGATGTGAGAAACCGTTCATTTCTAAAAGAACTTTTCGAATACCATCAACCCAACATCATTTACCATGCAGCTGCCTACAAGCACGTACCTCTCATGGAAGAAAATCCCAAAGAGGCAATTGAAACCAACGTTCAAGGCACAGCGAATCTCGTAGATTTATCGCTCGATTTTGGGATTGAAGTTTTTGTCTTAGTTTCCACCGATAAGGCAGTGAATCCAACCAATATCATGGGAGCGACAAAACGTATTGCTGAAATGTACGCCCAACACCAAAGCCAGGTTGGAAAAACGAAATTCATTACCACACGTTTTGGAAATGTATTGGGATCCAATGGATCGGTAATACCACTTTTCCAACGACAAATCGAAGCCGGAGGCCCTGTATTTGTTACACATCCTGAGATTACCCGCTACTTTATGACCATCGCAGAGGCTTGCCAATTGGTCCTTGAAGCTTCTATGATGGGATTAGGAGGGGAAATTTTTGTTTTTGATATGGGTAAATCGGTCAAAATTGTTGACCTCGCGAATAAAATGATTTTATTGAACGGTCTAGAACCCCAAAAAGACATTACCATTCAGTTTACACGATTGCGTCCTGGAGAAAAACTGTACGAAGAATTATTGGCGCATGAAGAAACAACCCTTCCAACTCATCACGCAAAAATTCTTATCGCCCGGATCCGTTCCAACCAACCCCAGTTCATTGAACAATTCAAGAATCTTCTCTCGCACCAAGGTTCCATTCATGAAAAAGTAGCACTCATGAAAGCAATGGTTCCTGAGTATATAAGTCAAAATTCAACTTTTGAATCGCTTGATGCCCATGGAACCGTTTAACGTACCTATCCGCTTTACGGATATTGATGCCATGGGACATGTGAATAACGCATGTTATTTTACCTATTTTGAAGAAGCGCGAATTTACTATTTCGAAAAACTCCTTGGGAATTGGGATTGGAATAGCTGTGGGATTGTCCTGGCGCAAAATCACGCAACATACCATCTTCCGCTTCGCATGACTGATTCCGCCCTTCTCACAATGCGTGTAACCAAGATTGGTCAACGAAGTTTTGAACTCACGTATCGAATTGAGGTAAACCAAGTACTTTATTGCTCCGGATCGAGTGCCATAGTTTGCTACAATTATGATGAAAAGAAAACTATTGAAATTCCAAAACCCCTGCTTGATGCGCTAAACACCTTGCTATGAAAACAAAACTACTAATACTCCTCGTACTTACTTTGGCATTTTATATGGATTCCATAGGACAAAAAACACCCTGCGGAACAGAGCACATCAAAGCACAGCCCAAGGTATTTTTAAACTGCAGGGACAAAATCCTTTTTGACGAAGAATTAAATCAATATTACCTAGCCAAGGACGGTCGAACCTTATTTGATGGAACATGTCAAACCTACAACCAGGGAGGATTTGTGATTGAAGAGCTTACGTGCAAAAACGGTAAGCGTGATGGACAGGACCACTCCTATTACGGTTCGGGATGCGTCAGATCCATACAGACGTATTCTTTCGGTGTTAAAAACGGACCACAGCAAGTATTCTTTGACTCGACAGGTCAAATACAACGCGAGGAAAATTATGTCAACGGGAAATTAAACGGCCGGGTGATTCAACTTACAAGGTATGGAGACACGGTATGTTTTCTCAACTATGCCATGGACCTCCCTCATGGTATCCAACGAGAATATTATCCGGATGGAACCGTAAAAAAACAAACCCAGTATGAGAAAGGATTGATTACTGGCTTGCACATCAATTATAACGAAAAGGGAAAAGTGATTTCTACGCTCAATTATAGATTAGGAAAAAACGACGGAAAATGGACCTATTTTTCGGATGATGGCAAAATATTAGGCATTCAAAATTGGCTCCTCAATCAAAAAAACGGTGACTTCATTACCTACGACGAAAAAGGCACCATCCTCTCTAAAGGCACCTTTAAAAAAGATATACCCGTTGGAGAACATCTCATAAACAACGAAAAAGGTAAAACCATTCACCAAACCATTTACGACAAAAAAGGAGTTAAGCAATACGAAATGGAAGTGGACGAATACGGGGATATCAAAGTGTTGTTCGATATCAAAAAGAATCAACAAGATACGAAAATAGAAGCCGATGATAATCCGGAAAACATACAAAATACTCCCAACAAGAAAAACCAAAAAAAGCGAAAAAAAGAAAGGAGGAAGAAAGAAAAAGGCTGAATCAAACGAGTCCCGTGAGCATCGCAACACCCAGTAAGAAAATCGAAATAGCCACCCAATTTTGCAATAAGCGCAGGGTGGTTTTTTTTATGAGAAAGGTGCCTAACAACACGCCACCAAGCGCAGCCAGTAAACACCATACAACTTGTTCGAAGGAAACCGAAGCTAGTAGGTCATTTCTTGAATAATTGGCCACTCTCGCTACATCAACACAAAGGCTTATAAACGCGGTAGTGGCAATGTAATTCGGTACTTCGCGGATTCGCTGTACTAAAAATACACTCCGTAAGGCCCCTTGATGACCACTGAAGCCACCAAAAAATCCTGAAATAATCCCGCCAAGCCATAAAGGCATATACATCGACTTACTTTTATAGCTCCATTCTACTGCCGCGAATACCATGAGCAAGAGTCCAATGATAAAATTAACCAATCCTACCTCGTTCGTATGGTTGACAACAGAAATCGAGTAGAGTTGAATCTCATCACGGATTAAAATCTCCAATAATTCAGACCCCAAAAGAGCCGCCAAAACGGAAGCAACACCAAAACGAAGCACGATATCCCAACGTACCGATCGGTTCAACAATACTTTGAGAAGGCTGCTACCTAAATGGACCAAAGCCGTAATAACAATAGCTATTTCCGCGGGATAATAGCACAGCAAAACCGCCATCAACAATGTTCCTAGTCCAAAACCCGAAAAAAAGGTGAGTAAGGCTGCAAAAAAAGCGACCAAGGGTAAAATCCAATCCATTACCTTTGTGATTCAGCAACAAAAATAATGAAAGCCATCGATTTTCGCAGCGATACCGTTACCCTCCCTACTGAAGGGATGAAAGAAGCCATGTTAAATGCCCCGCTGGGCGACGACGTATTCTCTGAGGACCCAACAGTTAATCGTTTGGAATCTCATCTGGCTGAGTGCTTTGGCAAAGAAGCGGCTCTGTTCTGTGCTTCAGGTACCCTCACCAACCAATTAGCCATCATGGGACATACTTCCCCTGGAGGCGAAGTAATTTGCCACGTCGAAAGCCACGTATACAAATACGAAGGGGGCGGAATTGGACGGAATAGTCATTGCTCTGTCAAATTGCTTAACGGAAACCGCGGAAGAATTGAAGCCCATCAGCTTGCAGACGCCCTCAACAACCCACTCGATGTGCATCTTCCTATGACCCAATTGGTATCCATCGAAGATACGGCAAACCGTGGCGGAGGTGCCGTTTATGATCTGAACGAAATCGCTAAAATTCGAACCTTTTGCGATGCACACAAACTTCCTCTTCACCTTGATGGTGCAAGAGTTTACAATGCCCTGGCTGTAAATAAGTGCCCTCCCTTGAACTATGGAAAATACTATGATTCGATTTCCATATGTTTATCCAAAGGACTCGGTGCACCTGTTGGCTCCGTATTAATCGGCACAAAAGAATTCATTCAAAAAGCGCGCAGGAATCGAAAGGTTATGGGCGGAGGAATGCGTCAAGCGGGAATGCTCGCGGCAGCAGGACTATATGCATTGGAAAACCACGTAGAACGCCTGCAAGAAGATCACCTCCATGCCCGTGCATTGGAAACATGTTTACATGAACAACCATGGATAGATTATTGCCTTCCAGTTGAAACCAACATCGTAGTAGCGGTGCTAAAAGAGCCTAATTCACGGGACACTGTGATTGCCACCCTTGCCAATAAAGGGATTCGTTGCATGGCCTTCGGACCAGGAATGCTACGTTTCGTTACCCATTTAGGCATTAGTTCGTCGGATATTGACCAAACGGTTGAAGCCATAAAAACTTCAACTTTTATGTAACCTTTTATCGGTTTTTCGCTTTAAACGCCTGTACAAAAATTCTTTGCATGGCATCAATTTTACGATTTCTCCTTTGTTTAGCAATAACCACCCCTTTTGCTCAAAAAGACCCTTGCATTACCACCGATAAAAAAGAAATAAAAGCCTTGGAACCTTTAAGAAGTGAAACCGAACTTTCCAAGGCCAGTCAACTGTATCAATCGTTAGTAGCTGCCTATCCCAACAATGCCGAGATTCCATATTTATTGGGGAACAAAATTTCAATTCAATATCAAAAAATTAAAAAAGACCCTAAAAAGTCTTCCGAAGCAGAGAAACTGGAAACCCAACTGTTTCTTTTGTACAGTTCATCGTACAAAAAATGCCCCACCTTTCATGCTGAGATTCTCTTCACTTTAGCTACCATGCATGTGGCCAGAGGAGAAAAAGAAGAAGCCTTGAACTATTTGAAAGCCTACGTGGAATTTCCGGAAAACGATTACACTAAATTACCCGTTGATCATGCCGCAAAAAAAACCAGTGCTCAGAACTTCATCGATGCAGCCAATCGCACGAAACAATTCACCGACAACCCTGTACCCTTTGAACCTCAACGTATTGTGGAGGTAAGTACCGAGCTGGACGAATACTTCCCAATGATTTCTCCCGATAACGAGCTCATGTTTTTTACACGAAAAGTGAATAAGAAAAACCTAGGCGACATCACGGACAACATTGTTGAGGAATTTACGGTAGCAGAACGGCTATCGATGGATTCCACTATTTTTAACCAAGGTAAAGCCCTACTCCCACCCTTCAACGACGGTGCGTTTTTCAATTACGGAACCGCCACCCTTTCAGCCGACAATAAAGAAATGATCATATGTGCATGTAAAAAAGAGGACGTTCATGGACAAAAATACCTCAACTGCGATCTTTACACTACAACCTACAAGAAAAAAGGAAAAGGACCCAACGATTACCAATGGACCCCGCTTGTCAATATGGGACCCAACATCAATACCCCGGATGGATGGGAGGCCCAACCCTCCCTTTCCGCTGATGGAAAAACCTTATTCTATACAACGTTTCGCAAGGGCTCCAGAAACAACGACATCTATATTTCGATACGACAAGATGACGGAACCTGGTCTACCGCTCGACCTTTTGATGAAATCAATACGGCAGGAAAAGACAAGAGCCCATTTTTTCATCAAGACGGTCAAACCCTATACTTTGTATCTGAATGCAACGAACAGCGACCCGGAGTGGGAGCTTTGGACATCTTTTACATCCGAAAAACTGAAAACGGATGGACCAAACCCACGAATATAGGGTACCCGATCAACACAGAAGGAGATGAATTGGGATTATTTGTATCAACCCAGGGTAAAATTGCGTATTACTCGAGTTATCAAAATGGAAACTGGGACATCTACGGTTTCAACCTACATACCGATGCGCGTCCGAAAGAGGTAGTTATCTTAAAAGGTCAACTTAAAGACAATAATAATCAACCGGTAACTAATGGAAAAATTGAAATAACCTACGGAAAAGACGGTAAAAAAATGAGCTATGACATCAGCGAAGACGATGGTAAATATGCTGCCGTTGTAGAAGTCAATAAAAACGAACCTGTAACGGTAACTCTTAAAAAGGAAGGGGCTGCCTTCAATTCAAGAATTTTAAATCCTTCCGAATTAAGCAATAATTCCATAAAGGTCGATTTAAACGTGGAGATGCTGAAAGAAGGGGCCAGCTATACCTTAAACGACATCCTATTTGAAAGTGATTCCTATAGAATTGAAGAAAACACCAAACTCATATTATATCGATTCGCCGACTACCTAAAAGAAAACAGCACCTTCAAAATTGCTATACACGGACACACGGATGACCTCGGCGACGATGCAAAAAACATGACGCTATCCGAAAATCGAGCAAAATCAGTTATGGAGTTTTTAATTGCTCAAGGCATTTCTGAAAAACGTTTAAGCGCAAAAGGATTTGGGGAAAGCAAACCTAAATTACCGAATTCCAGTGCGGTCAATCGCGCCAAAAACCGAAGAACAGAATTTCTTTTCATTGATCAATAAAAAAAGGGGGCAAGCCCCCTTTTTTTTTATCGTATATTTTACAAAAAACTTATGCTCCTTTGGTAAAGTTTTTACGCTCACGGATTCTTGCGGATTTGCCCGTTCTTTCTCTGAAGTAGAAAATTCTCGCCCTGCGCACCGCTCCACGCTTAACGATGGAAATCGCCTCGATGAAAGGAGTATTCACAGGAAAAATACGCTCAACTCCAATGTTTCCTGACATTTTACGAACGGTAAATGTTTCAGAAGTACCTGAACCTCTGCGCTGAATTACAACCCCTTGAAATTGCTGAGTTCTTTCCTTGTTACCTTCCTTAATTTTGTAGCTAACTGAAATAGTATCACCCGCATCAAATTTCGGTAATTCATTTACCGTAACTAATTCTTTTTGTAATTGACCTATAATATCCATGGCTCTGTTGTTAATCGTAATCTCGCAAAGAGAGGTGCAAAATTACATTTTTTTTTGATAAACAAGCAATAGTTTTCTAATTTATTAATGCCATGATGGCAAGAATCGCAAGAATTCCGCCGTAAATCAAAATCAGCGAAAGATTCGAAACCCTCATATGAGCCTCCCTGTTGCCTTTTGCTTTGATTTTTTCGCTGATTGGAGGAGGACTGGAAGGACCTTGTCCCCCTTTTGGGCTTGAGGTTCCGCTGCGTGGATTGCCGCTGGTCCCCATGAGCTTTTGCCAATCTAAACGGTACCGTGATCCCAACATCACTTGGTCTCCTGTCGCGAGGATGGTGTAGCCTAATAGCCTACGGTTATTGATAAAGGTGCCGCTTGGAGAACCCAAATCGGTAATTACCACATTGCCTTTAGCATCCAAAACCAACTCGGCATGTACATCCCCTACTAAGGGATCGTTCACCACGTAATGGTTCATTTTACTTCTACCTATTCGAATTTTTCTCTGCTTAACCATAGCTGCTATAACCCCTCCAAAGTTAATGAAAATTCCTAATTAATTTAGTTATTCCCTTGGGATAGCTTTGTGAAAGCGCATTGATTTGCTAACTTTGTTGTTATGGCTAAAATCATCGCAATTGCGAATCAAAAAGGAGGCGTTGGAAAAACCACCACTACCATCAATCTTGGCGGTTGCTTAGGGGCTTTGGAATACAAAACCCTTATCATCGACGCTGACCCTCAAGCGAATTCCACTTCAGGATTAGGATTTGAACCTAGCAACAACGACAACATTTACGATTGTCTTGTAAACGGCACCGATCCGAGCACACTGATTTTACCCACCAACGCTCCTAACCTTTACCTGTTGCCATCGCATATCGATTTGGTAGGCGCCGAATTGGAAATGATTGGCATGCAAGATCGCGAGTTTTTATTGCGAAAAGCACTGCAACAGGTGGAAGCGGAATACGATATCATTTTGATCGACTGTTCTCCTTCCCTTGGATTAATCACGGTTAATGCCCTCGCGGCTGCTCATTCGGTTTTAATTCCTGTTCAATGCGAATACTTTGCACTGGAAGGACTGAGCAAGCTATTGAACACCATCAAAATTGTTCAAACCCGGCTCAACCCTGAATTATCGGTTGAGGGCATGCTATTAACCATGTACGACACCCGACTTCGTTTAGCAAATCAAGTGGTGGACGAGGTTAAAACCCATTTTCAGGATTTGGTGTTCGAAACCATTATACATCGGAACACTACCTTGTCCGAATCTTCGAGCCATGGGGTCCCCGTGATTATGCACGACGCCGCGTCGAAAGGTTCCATCAATTACCTGAATTTAGCTCGGGAAATTTTGCAGAAAAACAACCTGACTAAAATGATCAACGACGATAAACAATTTGACCTGGAAAATGACTTCGAATAACAAAAAAAATCCTGCGCTTGGAAGAGGTTTGAGCGCTTTATTGTCCGACAGCGGAGCATCTGTGGGCGGCACCAATACCATATCCATTGAAAAAATACAGGTAAATCCTTTCAACCCAAGAACCGATTTTGATCAAGAAGCTTTACAAGAATTGGCCGAATCCATCAAAGCATTGGGCATAATTCAACCCCTAACCTTGCGAAAAGTTAATGTGGACGTTTACCAAATCATTTCAGGAGAACGACGTTTCCGTGCGGCTAAATTAGCAGGACTCAAAGAAGTGCCCGCCTATGTTCGTGTTGCCAACGACCAAACCATGCTCGAAATGGCATTGGTTGAAAATATTCAACGTGAAAATTTGAACGCTATAGAAATCGGTTTATCCTATTCGCGACTGATTGAAGAATGCAAACTCACGCAGACCGAACTCAGCCAGCGCATTTCTAAATCGAGATCGGATATTGCCAACCATTTACGTTTACTCAAACTACCCGCCAACATTCAAGCAGCGGTAAGGGATAACTTAATTACCATGGGGCATGCCCGAGCATTACTAAGTTTAGAACATGAAAAAGAACAACTTGCGGCTTTTAACGCCATCCTCGAAAAAGGGTTAAGTGTCCGAGAGGTTGAACAATGGAATAAAAACACCGAGGTTAAATCAAAGCCCGTAAAGACGACCTCATTAAGTCCTAAAGCGCAAGAGATCAGCCGAATGATTGGACTTTCTGTTAACATTCAACAAGGAAAAAACGGTGCAGGAAAATTGAGCATTACCTATAAAAACGCTCAAGAACTAGAGAAAATTCTGCAAAAATTAAAACAAGGATGAAGCATGCGGCCTTGATCATGGTCCTTTTACTGTCAGTTCAAGGGCAAAGTCAAACCGCAAAAGACCTTGCATTAGACAGCCTTTATCCCTACAAAAAAGCTGCTTTGAGGTCAGCAATTTTACCTGGATTGGGTCAAATCTACAACAGTGCGCACAGCCAAGGAAGGAAAAATGCCTACTGGAAAGTGCCCCTTATTTATGCTGGTTTAGCCGCAACCAGTTATGTTTTAATTCAAAATCAAAAAACCGTGAATAGCGTTCGTCAGGAATATGAACTTCGCATGGGAGGTAATGCTCCGTCAGCCCCTTGGACCGATTACGACAACGCAGCCCTCATTTCCACCTACGATCAATATGCCCGTTGGAGGGACTTATCCATTTTAGGGCTTGGAGCTATGTGGCTTTTTCAAATAGCCGATGCTGCCGTTGAGGCTCATTTTCTAAACTTTAACGTTTCGAAAGATTTGTCAGTTATCTTCCGCCCTAAACCAGCACCGAACGGAATGTTATGCAGTGTACACTTCAAATTTAAATAGGATCCATGAAAATCGCATTAATTGGGTACGGTAAAATGGGCAAAACCATAGAAAGACTCGCCTTGGAGCGAGGGCACGAAATCAGTGCGGTTTTCGATTCAAACAATCCTTTTTCTCATGCCTCAAGAGGTTGTGCAGATGTAGCCATTGAATTTTCACGGCCTGACGCCGTAATGAACAACATTCAGCTTGCCCTGGAAAATGATATGCCCCTCGTAGTAGGAACAACCTCTTGGCAACAGCACCTTCAGGAAGTGCGCGAAAAGGTAGATCTTTACCAAGGTAGCTTGTTATATGCCTCTAATTTTAGCTTAGGCGTTGCAATTTATCAAGCCTTGGTAAAGCACATGGCTCAACTACTCAACCAACACCCAACCTACAAGCTAAGTCTTGAAGAAATTCACCATACCGAAAAACTGGATGCGCCAAGCGGAACAGCTATTTCCATCGCAGAAACGGTCATTGAACATTATTCAAGCCTTAAAGCATGGGAACTTTCGGAAAATTCCAACCCTGAAATTTTACCTATCACAGCCCTGAGAATTCCTGGGGTTCCAGGTACCCACACCCTGAAAGCCGATTCCCATATCGACAGCCTTCACCTCAGCCATGTGGCCCACAACCGAGACGGTTTTGCCTTAGGTGCCATTCTATCCGCTGAATTTCTTTGGAATAAAAGAGGTATCTTTACCCTGCAAGATGTTTTGAAACTAACTTAGACGTATGAGCTTTATTTATTTTTACCTCCTTATCCTTTTAAACCCAATCCTCGGGCAATGGTGGAAACTGTTTAAAAAATTGGGCTTGAACCCTGCCTATGCGCTTATTCCGGTATTTAACTACTTTCTCGTATACAAAATCACCAACAAGAAGCCCTTTTGGACTATACTATTGGTCTTTCCTGGGGTACACCTTGTCATGATGATGGTAGCCAACGTAAGTTTAGTCCGTCGTTTTGGGCAATTTTCTTGGAGCGACACCCTACAAGGTATTTTTTTCCCCTACTTGCTCACCCATAAAATAGCTTCCAGCGATAAAATCGAGATGGTTTCAGATACCAATTGGAACAATGCGCGCGAGCTAGAAGCGCGAAAATGGGGGGATCACATCGTCCTTTTCATGTGCCTACCGGTCTTGGGACATGCCTTGCAATACGTGCTCTCACTGGTGGGTAAAAAAGACAAAGTGGGCAAAAAAACCGGCGTGAAAGAATGGGGAGATTCTCTACTCTTTGCGCTTGTAGCGGCAACCGTTATCCGATCCTATGTATTCGAACCCTTCCAAATTCCAACGGGATCCATGGAAAAAACGATGCTGGTGGGCGATTTTCTTTTCGTTAATAAATTGGCCTACGGACCAAAAGTTCCTGTAACACCCCTCTCCTACCCTTTGGTTCACAACAACGTTCCATGGGTAAACATACCCTCCTACCTTACGATTGAAAAAGGGACCTACTTCCGATTACCGGGATTCGGTGAAATTCAACCGTATGATATCGTAGTTTTCAACTATCCGTCGGGCGATACTGCCGTTTACGACCCACGCATACCGGATGGGCTAATGGGCCATGATTACCATGGAATCGTCAACAGCGAAGCACAATGGCAATTTAAAAATTCTGAAGAACACGCGCAGCAAATCGACGTATTAAAGAAAAAATATAAAGCCGAGGGCCTAGCTGGCAATCTCGACAGCATGGCGGAAATGAATGCTTGGCAGCTATTCATCGATAATCCAGAACCCTGGAAGGCGAAAGCAAGAACGAAACTCGCTTCAGGAGAATTTCCAGGCGATCCCAGCGATGAGCGCCATGGTGGCCTAATTTTCAGACCTGTTGATAAACGGGAGAATTACATCAAACGTTGTATTGGTATTCCCGGGGATAAAATACGCATTGAAAATGCAACCGTTTATCGAAACGGTAAACCCGCTAAAACGTTCGATGAGATGGCCTTTAAATGGGACGTTACGAATGTGCAGTTCACCGAACAAGAGATGGAGGAACGATTTGGTTTAGAAAATGCTCCAGACGGATCAAGGGTGGACTATCAATTGGGTCCTGTAAATGTTTTAAACTTAAGTAAATCGGAAGAAGCAGAGATTCGTAAAGCTTACCCGAAAGCCGTATTCAAGGTCCATATTGACCAAGAAGCTTATTTCAGGGATAAGAACCATGTTCCAACGGTAATAGAGAAACTCGAAAACATTAATATTTTCCCGAAAGACTTCAATGTGAACAATACCATGACGGACTTTCAAGAATTTACCGTTCCCAAAAAGGGAGCGACCGTTGAACTGAATGCCACCACGATTCCTTGGTACCGAAGAATTATCAGCGCATACGAAGGGCACACTCTGGAAGAAAAAACCGACGGAATATACATCGATGGTAAAAAAACGAACTCATACACCTTCGAAATGAATTACTATTGGATGATGGGAGATAACCGTTACAATTCCGCAGATTCCAGGGTTTGGGGCTTTGTTCCTGAGGACCACATTGTAGGAAGGGCTTCGTTGGTATGGTTTTCCAAGAGTCCTTACAAGGGTGTTCGATGGGAAAGAATCTTAAAAAATGTTAGCCAAGAAGGATCGTTTAGCATCGTAGAATTAATCCTGTTCGGATTGGGCATCGTGCTGCTCTTCGTAATTTTCAAGTATTGGGCATAAATGCCGTTTCCAACAGCATTTTTCCCTTCCATTAGCTACCTTCGCGCCTTATGCGCTGCCTCAGATTCGGCAATTGAACACCACGAAAACTGGATAAAGCAAAGCATCCGCAACCGTTGTGAAGTAGCTGGTAACGAAGGTATTTACCCTTTGATTGTCCCGGTACTTCACTCGAACCAAAAGCAAAAAGTCTCGGAAATACGGGTTGACGACGCCCAAAAATGGCGACAAAAGCATTGGAAAAGCCTGCAAACGATGTATGGAAAATCCCCTTATTGGGAATACTATGACCTTGAGATCAATAACTTATTATTCTTTCCGAGCGAGTTTTTAACGGAAATCAATGAACAAATTCTGTCGTTCTTCATAACACAGTGGGATTTACCTCTGCGCATCAATAAAACGTCTGAATTCACCCCTTATCAACAAAACGATGCCCGTTTGCATTCCTGGCTGGAGCGGAAAGAAACCATGAAGGCCTACCAGCAAGTATTCCATGCCCCCTCGAACTTCGCATCGAATTTGTCGGCACTTGATCTCTTGCTGTGCATGGGCCCTATGGGTAGAACGTATCTACTG
>JAIXRC010000092.1 GCA_027485415.1 Cryomorphaceae bacterium
ATATTATAAAAGCGAAAAGGCAACTCAAGGAAGGATTTTACAATCTACATATGACGTTTACGGATGTCCAGAATATTGGCAACGACCGCACGCCAGAAAATAGCGCTGTTTTCCTTTCTGGCTCCGTTGATGACACGACACATAACGTTATTATGCGTACCGACAAAGGTAATGGAGATATCGATTATTGGTTCCAGTTGGCCAGAACCGATCCAAATGCATTGAAAGTGTCTGCGCATAATATTGCTACAGGGGCCGTGGTAAAAAGCATTGATGACACCAGGTCCGGCGGAGATGCCCTGCCAGCAACGAGTTACGGTAAAAGAGACCCGTTGTCCGTATGGATTAAGTCAAACGCCGGCGTTGCTGTTACAATGATAGGAAGAGATCCTAGCCGTCCATGTCACTTTGACCGTAATACACAAATTCCACCAGAGTGCATTGGTACTCCTACAAAGTACTATGTTCAGAAAAACTGTGCCCATGGCAAGTACAAATGGGACAATGAGTGCGAAACTGGTGCGGGCAATCTCATATATGGACCCACTTCGGCGGTAGGAAATCAGTATGGCACTAGCCAGCTTCGAACGAACCAGCTTCAAGACTGCAATGTCGCCTCTGGGAATGTCAACTTTGATCTACCAAAGGACGGCAATGGCAAGGACTGCAAAGCCATGTGCATGAAACCGGCAAACGTGGCAGATTGTGCACCAGCAGTCGAAAACTATTGCCAGGGGAAGCTGAACCAGGGCATAGACATACGGAACCTGGATATCTGCAAGGGAACAGCAGAAAATGTGATCAACAAAACATGCACCGGAGCCGTTCTGGATACAAATCCGATGTGCAAAGGGATATGCACCGGTAATATCCCCTCGTGTCGGGAAAAGATCATAGCCTTTTGTCAAGGCGCGAACATCCAGACCGGCTTTTGCACCACCGTCCTGGCGGCTCAAGATATGCACGGGCATCACAATAGAGTCATGGAGGCCTACTGCACGAGCGACCCAGCGGGCATGAACAGCAACATCTGCAAATGCATCAACGTGGCGCCGTTCATCAAGGACGTGGATGACACGTATGTGAATAGGATCAAGGAAGAGAAAGACGCGGTCAAAGCACGGCCCGATTGCTTTTATACGTCATGCACCAATAGAGCGGATGTGTACAGGAAGAGGTACAATGCAGACCCATGTCCACCCATGTGCATCAACCACATTACCAACGTGATAATGGGGAAAAATGGTTCAATCGACATGAAAAACAATTGCAGAAACAACGCAAAGGATCCCCAGCAAGGTTCCGGTAGTTCCGGTGGTTCTGGTGGCTCAGGGGGGGGCTCCGGTGGTTCTGGTAGCTCAGGGGGGACTTCCGGTAGTTCCGGTAGCAAAGGCGCCGCCCCTAGGACCCCAACAGCGCAAAACAAGACAATGTTACTTTTATTCTCAGGAGGGGGCGTGTGCACACTGTTCATGATGTGCATATGCTGCATTTGTTGCTGCTGCCTATTGATGATGATGTCGCGGAGAAGAAGGTAAATAAATAAATAAATCCTAAATCGTAAATCGTAAATCCTAAACCGATTAATGTATCAATTAAAGGCTACCTGGATAATACATGATATTAGATAATACATAATATAAGATTATATCATGAATATCTTTTTTCTTTCCTCGGATCCACGGGAATGTGCCATGATGCACGCGGACAAACATGTCGTCAAGATGATCCTCGAGAGTGCGCAGATGTTATCTACGGCCCATAGAGTGATTGATGGTCACATGGCTATGGTCATTTCTGCGTCGGGCCGGAAGAAGAAAAAGTGGATACTCTCTGACGAGGAACGGGAAAGCGTGTTGTATGCGGCCACGCACGTGAACCACCCCTCCGTAAAGTGGACGATGGACAGCAAGGAGAACTATGCCTGGCTGCATCGACTCTTTGTGAATCTGCTCGATGAGTACTCCTATAGGTACCAAAAGACCCATGCGTGCGACCGGCTGAAATCCATCCTGGAATCGGCCCCAGGTGGCCTAGCGAGCAAGCCCTATGAACAACCATGGCTCGCCATGCCGGACGACTACAAGGTCGCGGGGGACGCCATTGCATCGTACCGCAAATACTACATTGGCGCCAAGTCACATTTGTTCAAATGGAAGCATCGCGAACCCCCCGTCTGGACGTATGTCTAGGGACTAATGACTATTATCATTTTAATTCATAATAAAAATAATATTAATGTAGTTAAAAAGAAAAAAGGCAAAAGTAGATTACAACAGTTCCTAAAAACCACAAAAAATGCGCATAAACATCAAAGTTCGCCGGGGCCCAGGCCCCCTTACTACGCTGGACCTTGATCCCAGTGCAACGATGGCAGACCTGAAGGTCGCCCTTGAGAAGACCACGGGCTGGCGGGTCTGTATGCAGCGAGCCCGATTTAATAGAATGATTACACATGACGCAGTCACCCTCGAACAGTATGGCATGAAGGACGATGACATGGTGGTCATGGAAGTGCGCACTGATAGTACTGGGTTTCTTGCAGAGCTGGAAGAGAACTTTCAGAAACTGACTCCACAGGAAGCCCTGGACATCTACCATGCAGGGTTACGTGCACAACGGAACTAAGGCCCCCCATGAAACCCCCCCCATGAACCTCAATGAACCCCCCCCCTGAACCCCCCCCTGAACCCCCCCCTGAACC
>JAIXRC010000005.1 GCA_027485415.1 Cryomorphaceae bacterium
CACAACCATGCTGCATTGGGGTATTTTTCAAAAATATACCGCACAATTTCATCGCGGTCCTTCCACGAAAAATCAATGTCGAAATCGGGTGGATTTTTTCGGTACAAGTTAATAAACCGTTCAAAATACAGGTCCAATTCCAAGGGATCAACGTCGGTAATTCGAAGCAAATACGCCACAATGCTGTTGGCACCGCTTCCACGTCCCACGTAAAAAAATCCTCGGGAACGGGCATACGACGTAAAATCCCAGGCAATCAAGAAATACGAGAGGTAATCCTTTTGCGCAATCAGCTCAACTTCTTTCTCAATCCGTTCGACAATCTCATCGTTCAACTGCGGGTAGCGGTAAGCAACCCCTTCAGCGCACAACTTACGCAGCAGTTGTTCGTCCATGGCTTTCGACCCGGTGTAAGAAGCCGGATTTTGCGGCACGGCCTCATCGCCAAAAGCAAAAGAAACTTCGCAATCTTCCATGCAATTCTTTGCGCGCTCCCAAAAATCCACATATTCGCCACACGCTTGAACCAAAGCTTCTTGGGGCAACAACATCTCGGTTCCTTGAGCATGCCACTCCGCAGGCAGTTTCGACAAGAGCACGTTGTGATGGATTGCGCGCAGCAGCCGATGGGAATTAAAATCGCGTTTTGTTTGAAACATCATGGGGGTCATCAGGACCGTTTTTTCACGGGGACATTTCCTCGCGTAGCGCAGTTCCCATTGCGGTAAGCGCGCCAAATCGATTTGAAAGAACTCGTGTTCGAACAAAGGGCGAGGCAAGACCGCATCGACGGGGTAAAACACCCAGCAATTGGAGAAATGCGGTAAAATCATGGGAAAAGCTCGTTCTTCATGGAGAAAGGGCGTAAGGAAGCGGTTCATTTCGTGAACACCTCGGTTGTTGCGCGCCATCAAAGTGGCCACGGTTTGCATGCCGTTGCGCAATTCCACCCCCACAACTGCCCGAATTCCCTGACGCTGTGACTCTCGGACAAAGGCCAGTGCCGAACCGGTATGGTTGATATCAGCTAAAAAAAGGAAGGGATATCCGGCATCCTTTCCCCATTGCACAAGGATTTCAGGCGCATAAACACCGTACTTCAAGCTGAAATATGAATGAATTTTCATGAAAAAAAAACCTTAAATTCTTCGGTTTGCGAGTAAGGGAGGCGCATCTCCATCGAAAGGATTCCAACGCCCGATGGTCCGTGCTTCCATGCCCAAAGCGCGAATGACTGCTCGATCGCCGTAACGGATTCGGATACGGTCCATCGCTTGGTAAAGACGTGCGTAATCCACCTGATCGTCGAACAAACTCAGCTGATGGCAGCCGGTTACCAGATCGCTGTAGCGCACCCCAATCAAGCGTACGAGCAAGCGACGGTTGTAGATTCGATCAAACAGTTCGGCCACCAAAGGCATCAATTGGTGGTCTGCGGACGTGTAGGAAATTTTCCGCTGAAGGGTTTGGGTTTGAAAATCGGAAAAACGAATTTTCACGGTGACACAGCCGGTAAGTTTACCGCCCCGGCGCAACTGATAGGCCAGGTTTTCAGCCATTGCACTGATGATGGCCTTCAGTTTTCGCACATCGATGGTGTCGTGGTCAAAGGTGCGTTCGGTAGAAATGGATTTGCGTTCGGTATGCTGAACCACCGGAGAAGGATCGATTCCTTGGGCTTTTTTCCAGATGCTCACCCCGTTTTCTCCGAGCGCGTGTTCCATCATTTGTACGGGTAGTTCCTGAAGGGTTTGAATCTTTCGAATCCCTAAATTGCAAAGAGTCTGATAGGTTTTAGTACCCACCATCGGGATTTTAGCGACGGACAAAGGCGCTAAAAAGACCCTTTCTTCTCCGTGCGAAACCATCCGTTGGTTGTTGGGTTTTGCTTCACCGGTAGCGACCTTGGACACGGTTTTATTCTGCGAAAGACCAAAAGAAATAGGAAGCCCTGTTTCGCGAATGATTTTTTGCCGCAATTCGGTAGCGTATTTTAAGGTGCCAAAAAAACGGTCCATTCCGGTAAAATCCAGGTAAAATTCGTCGACCGACATCTTCTCATAGAGCGGAGAAGCTTCGCGAATAATCTCCGTTACTGCGCGGGAATATCGGCTGTAAGTTGCTGAATTTCCTTTAATCACAATAGCTTCCGGACATCGTTCCTTTGCCATTTTCATCGGCATGGCGGAGTGAATCCCAAAGCGCCTTGCCTCGTAACTGCAGGATGCCACGACCCCACGATCGCTCGTTCCACCAATCAAGATCGGTTTACCGTTGAGACGGCTGTCCAACAGCCGCTCGCAGGAGACAAAGAACGTATCGAGGTCCATATGGACAATGTTGCGTAACATAGATAGAACGAATGATAAAAAATTGTAGCTTTGGAATAGCACAAATATATTAAATTTTAATCAAAATAAACTTTTAATTTTTAAACAAACATGAATTACATCCTCCTCATACTTGCCTCGGGGATTTTTTTATGGCAATGCTCAAACGAGCAACAGGAAAGCAAAAAACCCCAAAATGCCCCCGAACAACCGGCTCCAAAAAACGACAGCATTGTGCTTGATGAAAACGGATTTAAAGGATATTATAAAGGTCCAGAATTTAATGAACAAGGCGATATCGCCCATCAGTTTTCCAACAAAGCAGCCCAACTTATTGGTGCATTTATGAAAAGTTCTTATGCTAAAAAAGTGTATTTAAAAGCGGATTTTTCCCGCACCAAAATTCAAACCTTGGGGCTAGATAATGAGGGAGAGGTTCAATACAGCATCGAAATGCCTTTTGAGCGCGTCAGTGCCTGCGAAGCCTATACCGGCATTGAACATTGCGGAAGTTGGAGCGGTCAAAAAAACACCATCTTGAGCAAGCGATTTCGTGAATTAAAGAGCAGTTTAACCACGATAAGCGTTGGAAAAATGGATTACCGATATTTCGAAACTCCGGAAGAATTTAAGGAATACTGGATACAGTTCAAGCACCAAAAACACCAAGCGGCTTGCGATTAAAGCTGGGACCTAAAAAAACTTTGAAACTTAAAGAAACTAAGAACCTAAATTTTCAATAATCATCGCAGAAGCACCGCCTCCGCCGTTACAGATTCCTGCCCCGCCTAATTTCGCATTGCGCTGCTTTAATACATGAATCAAGGTAACAATGATCCTCGATCCGGAATTACCCAATGGATGACCAAGCGCAACAGCGCCACCGTTTACGTCTACTTTAGAGGGGTCCAAACCAAGGATTCGAGTGTTTGCAATACCCACAACGGAGAACGCTTGATTCAACTCCCAAAAGTCAACCTCTTTTGCTGTCAATCCTGCTTTTTCAAGTGCTTTAGGCACCGCTAAAGAAGGAGCTGTCGTGAACCATTCCGGAGATTGCGCAGCATCGGCATAGGAAACAATTTTAGCCAAAGGTTTTAAACCGTATTTTTCAACGGCCTCCGCAGAAGCTAATACCAATGCCGAAGCACCATCGTTGAGCGTAGAAGCATTTGCAGCGGTGATGGTACCTTCTTTGTCAAAAGCAGGTTTTAAACCAGGGATTTTATCTAAAAAAACATTGGTGTACTCTTCATCCTTGCTTACAAGTACGGGATCGCCTTTGCGCTGAGGAACCGGCACAGCCACAACCTCCTCGTTAAATCTTCCCTCGTCCCATGCGGTGGCGGCTCTGCGGTAGGATTCCACCGCAAATGCATCTTGCTCCTCACGGGTAATGTTATGTTCTTTTGCGCACAGCTCGGCGCAATTTCCCATAGGAACATTGGAATAAACATCCAACAATCCGTCTTTGGTGATTCCGTCCAATAACGTGATGTTACCGAATTTTGTACCGTTTCTTCCACTGACATAATGGGGAGTTTGCGACATGTTTTCCATACCTCCAACGACTACCAAATGATTATCGCCCGCGAGAATTGATTGAGCTCCTAGCATGATGGCTTTCATACCGGAAGCGCACACTTTGTTGACAGTAGTACAAGGAACATGATGACCAAGGCCTGCTCCTAAGGCTGCTTGTCGGGCTGGAGCTTGACCCACACCGGCCTGAAGAACATTTCCCATGAACACTTCGTCTACCGCTGAAACCTCGATGGAAGCGCGTTCCACAGCGGCACGTATCGCGATGGAACCCAACTGCGTAGCGGGAATATTGGAAAAAGCTCCCATAAAGGAACCCATTGGAGTCCGGACAGCGGAAACAACGTACACTTCTTTCATGCTCATTTTTTTTTCAGGCGAAGTTACTTAATTAATCCACATATGGACGCGAAATAAGGCCAAATATTAGCAAAAATTACTACTTTCGCAGCGTGGCAATCGAATCTTCCTATTCCTTTTATTGGCTACTTTTAATCCCAATAATTTCGGGGCTTTTGGGCTGGTATTTTTATCGAAAAAACCCTTGGCTTTCAAGCCAGCATCGATGGCTACGCATTATCCTGCCGGTGCTTAGAGCTCTCGGAATTTCCTTGCTGCTGGTAATTTTACTGGGCATTACCTTTTTATACGACAAAAAAACCGAAGAACGTCCCGTGCTCATTACGGTTATTGACCATTCTTCGTCGGTGGTTCGTTTTAAAGACAGCCTAACAATTAAAAAGGACCTTGAAGCGTTAATTAACGAGGTTAAGTCTCGCTATGCCGACCAATATGAATTGGCGTTCTACACTGTGGGGGATAAGATACAGGAGGGTACGCCACGAAACTTTACGGCAGAAAAATCTAACCACGAAGTGGCCTTCAAGCATATTGCGGAGCAGTATTTAAACCGAAACGTTGGTGCGGTAATCTTCGCGAGCGACGGCAACTACAATACAGGTGAAAGTCCAAGCTTGGCAGCAGAACAATTAAACCTTACCCCTATCTTTAGTCTTGGAATAGGCGACACAACGCCCAAACGAGACCAAGCCATCACGAACTTATTCTACAACGATGTGGTTTTCTTGGACGACCAATTCCCGATTGAGGTGGATATTGAATCGTTTAAAATTCAACAGCAAACGGTGAAAGTTAGCTTAAGTTCAGGCAACAATGTTTTACAAACGAAAGAAATCCGTTACGGCAATGAAGCCAATGCCTTTCGACAAATCAAGTTTGACGTTGTTGCCAAAAAAGTTGGATTTCAACCATACACAGTTACTGTGCAATACTTGAACGGAGAATATTCTCAAAAAAACAATCAAAAAACTTGTTATATCGAGGTTGTTGATTCAAGGAGCACCGTTTGCTTGGTTTCAAATACGCCTCACCCTGATATTGCGGCAATGCGTTCCGTGGTCGAAACCAATAAAAATTATACCTGCCTATATCACAAACCTGCGGAAATGTTGCAGAAGCAACTTAAGCCGGAACTGATGATTTGGTTCAATCCAGGTGGTGCAGGCGACAAAGAATTGCTTGCCTATGTAAAAAAGCACAACATTCCTGTCTTTTACCTAATTCCGTCGAATTTTGAAAGATCTTTGATGACCGATTTTGCACTTTTTACCTTAAGCAATGTGCGCAATCAATCCGACGAACTCCAAGCAAGCTTAAACCCGGGATTTACCGCTTTTACCCTCAGCGAGGCAACAAGGTCTGAAATCGAACGATATCCGCCGTTAACCGCAAAATTCGGACGTTTAAACCCCTCCGGTTCCTACGAAAATTTGCTCATGCAAAAAATTGGTTCCACGGTAAAAGATGAGGCGCTTTTATTCTTGAATAAGTCCAGTAAAGAATACCAATACGGGGTAGTTTTCGGGGAAGGACTTTGGAGATGGCGTTTGTCTGACTATATGAAAAACCGCAACCACGAGCACTTTAATGAATTGTTCAACAAACTGTTCACCTACTTATTGATTAAGCGACAAAATGAAGGTCTGAGCGTTCAATTCGACAAGCGTTTTAATAAATATGATCGAATCACCGTCAATGCGAATTTCTACAATGCTAGCTTAGAAGCCATCACCACGCCTGAAATTGCCATGGAGATTATCAATGAACAAGGAAAAAAATATACGTATCAATTCAACCGTCTCAACGAAGGCTATGCCCTCGACCTAGGGATACTTCCTCCGGGGCGTTATACGTGGACAGCTTCCACCACCTACAAAGAGAAAAAATTTGCCAAAAAAGGTACTTTTCTCATCGAAGATATCGCACTGGAAAACAGTGCCAATTCGCCAAACCACGGGATATTAAAAGAACTTGCCGCGAACTCTAAAGGTGCATTTTACCCATTGAACCGGTATCAAAAAATGCTGGACGATATCTCCAAACGCGCTGACATTACCATTCTCGAACGAATATCAACTGATTTTTGGAACTTGATTGATGTTTGGATACTTATTATCATCATTACCGCTGTTTTTGTTGCTGAGTGGTTTTTAAAGAGGTATTACGGGGCGTATTGAAAAGGATATTAGGATAATAGGACTGAAGGATATTTGGACTTTAAGATGTTAGGACTTCAAGAGATTAGGATTTAAAGTCATTAGGACTTAATGAAATTTGGACATTATTTTTAAGCTATGAAAAGATTTGCCGTTATTTTATGTGTGGTGGTGTTGGCCAACATGGTTGAGGCCCAGAAAACACGCTCTATCGCATTCTACAACGTTGAGAACCTGTTCGACACGTTAGATGGACCCAACGACGATGCAGAGTTTTTACCATCCGCAAAAAATGAATGGAACAACGCTAAATATCAAGAAAAACTGTCCCATATTCGCGAAGTATTATTGGCTATGGGAAAACCGTTAATTTGCGGGTTTTCGGAAGTGGAAAATGCGGGGGTAGTTCGCGCAATAATTGCCCAGCAGAAAGATTTCAAAAATTACGGTTTAGTGCATTTCGAAAGCCCCGATGCACGAGGAATCGACGTTGCGATGATTTACGACAGCAGCCAACTTAGATTATTGGGCTCCAACAATATTCGTTTTATCCTTCCAGGTGAAACGAAAGCCACCACCCGAGATATTCTTTGGGCTCAATTTCAATTCAAAAAACAGGTGTTTTACGTCATGGTGAACCATTGGCCCAGCCGAAGAGGAGGAACTGATGAAAGCGATGTAAAGCGTGTTGCAGCGGCTAAAATCGCCTGTCAATTCATTGATTCCGTGCAGAAGTCCAACGGTCTTCCGATCGTGTTATTAGGTGACTTGAACGACTACCCTGAAAATACTGGTCCGAAATTATTGGATGAACGATTAGATCCAATGATTACGACAGCAAGTGGCCCCACCAAAGGGACCCATTATTACAACAACGAATGGGGAATATTGGACCATATCTATGTCAGTCCGAATTTTATTGGTTCAAAAAAAGGAATCCTGAAAAATTCAGGAGTTATCCACAATTTTCCTTTTCTCATGGAAGAATACAAAGGGGTACTGCAACCGAAAAGAACCTATGGAGGAGCCAAGTATCTTGGCGGATATTCCGACCATCTTCCTGTTTCCGTTAAAATAAAATAGGTTTAAACTTTTGTAAAGCAAACCATTTCCTTTTATTATCGTACGAGGTTTGTTAACTTTGTTTTAACTAGAAAATAACCCTTGACGAAAACGCGCTTAATCTTACTTCTGGCCTTTGCGAATCTTCTTTTGATGAATGTTGCTATTGGTCAAATTGTTGCTCCTTTCAGCGTGCGTTATCAAACCAATGCCAAAGGAGGAATTAAAATTGCCTCAAACGTAGTACTTAGCTGTCAATCCGGATCTGCCAATTGCGCAACAGCGCAAAGCCAGGTACCACCCAACGGCACTTTTTCAAACGGTTCTTTTTCCATGGCCTATGTTGATGTCGATAATGACGCAGGAACCTTCATGTCGAGCAGCGACAGCCTCGCCTTACCCAATTGTTCAGAAGTTCTCTGGGCGGGATTATATTGGAGTGCAAGAATCGCAGCCAATACCCCTAATTATGCCAACCGAAGCCAGGTAAGAATGAAATTAAATAACGGTGCTTATCAGGTACTTACTGCAGACCAAACGCTTGACGTGCCTACGATCAATGGACAATCATGGTCCCATCCGAGTTATTATTGTTTTAAGGACATCACCTCTATTTTGACCTCATCAGGAACCAATTCGCGATTCACGGTTGCCAATGTCACTGCTGAAACGGGTTCGAACCGATGGGGAGGATGGTCAGTAATCATCGTTTATAAAAACGTACTGCAATCCATGCGGAATCTTACAGTCTTTGATGGATTCGCCAATATTTCCACCGGAAATTCCTTGAACATACCCATCAGTGGATTTACCACCCCTCCTTCGGGACCTGTTACGTTTGAACTAGGGGTCATTGGACTCGATGGTGATCGAGACGCAACCGGTGATCAGTTGCAATTCAACGGCGCAGGAAATTTTGTCAACATTTCCGATGCCTTGCACAACACTACTAACTTCTTCAACAGCACTATTTCCGATAATGCTGTTTTAACACCGTTCAGAAATCCAAGTTACAACAACACTTTAGGTTACGATGCTGGAATTTTTTATCCGAACAATACAGCCCTCAATTATATTGGCAACAATGCAACATCGGCTACAATCCGTGTTACCACGAGCTCTGAGAACATTTTAGCTCGAGCCTTTACATCAGCGATTGACATATACGAACCCGACCTACGTGCCTCAGTATATGTGCAGGACTTAAATGGTGGACAGGTGTTACCTGGCGACATCTTGGAATACACCATGATTGGTAAGAACATCGGAAGCGACGTCTCCAACAACACCTTCATGGTAGATACCTTAGACGTTCGAACCACCTATGTTCCTGGTTCAATTACTTACGTCAACGGTCCTTTCATTGGTGGAAAAACCGATGTTAGCGGGGATGATCAGGCCGAATACGATGCAGCGGGACATTTCATTAAGGCCAGGGTAAAAACCGGAGCTAATGCTGCATTGGGAGGTACCATGAACAATTCCCCTAACGGGGCAGATTCCGCCGTGGTTCGTTTTCGAGTGCAAGTGGTCAATGACTGTTTATTACTCTCCTGCGACAGTACCTTAACCAACAAAGCCTACATCTTCGGTACAGGAAACATTTCGAATAATCCATTTACCAATAATGGGCTTTCGGATGTGTACGATGCCAACGGTTGCCCCACCAATGTAAATAATTTATTGGTTATAAATTCCAATTGTCAAGCCCCAGTAGTGACGCACACAGACCCCCTGTGTTTGGGAGATTCCCTCCAGTTTTTTGTTCCTTTCAGTCCAAATGCTAATTATTCTTGGTCGGGACCGAATTCCTTTACCTCCAATTCGCCCGCTCCTGTAATTTATCCTGTAGCGGCCAATAATGCCGGCGTTTATCAATTGAACATCACTTTTAACGGCAGTTCGTGTACTTTTTTCAACTTACTCGACACCGTGGTTGTTTATCCCAATCCAACCATCAACTTGGTAAACCTTGACAATGTTTCTTGTTTCAATTACGGCGACGGTTCCATTAGCGTGCTTGGGAGCAGTACACCAACGTATTCTTATTTATGGAACAATGCCTCCACCAATTCGACCATCAACAACCTCATTCCTGGGCAGTATACCGTTACGGTAACTGACGGAAATACCTGTGAATCAACGGCTTCTTACCAAATCACGCAGCCTACCTTACTGATTGCCAATGCTACAGTCACTTCCAATTACAACGGTCAACAAATCAGCTGTTTTAACGCCTCCGATGGTACGGCATCCGTTGTTGCCTCGGGCGGAACGGCTCCCTACAGTTACCTTTGGTCCAATGGGCAAACTTCCGCTAATGCCACGGGACTTGACACGGGTTTCTGTTCTGTCATTGTAACTGATGCCAACGGTTGTCAGGCTTTTGATACCGTATTTCTAACCGAACCTACTCCTATCGTACTCGCAACAACCCACACCGATGTTACTTGTTTTGGAGGGTTCAATGGGAGCATAAGCCTAAGCGCTACGGGAGGTACTTTCCCTTACAACTTTACCTGGTCGAACAACACCAACAACCAAAATGCCATCAACTTACCAGCCGGTATTTTTACCGTTACGGTTAACGACATCAACGGATGTACCCAAGTTATCAGTGATACCGTTCTTCAACCAGCGCAACCCATTACACCGACTGAAACGCATATTGACGTTGGTTGCTTTGGCGATGCCACCGGATCCATCGACCTTTCCGTGACAGGTGGAACTCCGGGATACACCTATTCTTGGAACATTGGAGCTACGACCCAAGACATTGGCAACTTACCTTTTGGGGTCTACACCGTTTTCATTACCGATGCGAATAATTGCATAGGTCAATTCTCTGTCGTAGTAAACCAACCCGCTGCTCCTCTTTCCAACTCGGCAGTGATTACTCCTGTTGCCTGCTTTAACGGTAGTAACGGTGCGATCAACATGGGCGTTTCAGGAGGAACTCCTCCCTACTCATACGTATGGAGCAATGGCGCCACTACGGGTATTATTTCGGGCTTACCCACGGGAAATTACAGCGTAAATGTTGTGGATGCCAACGGATGTCCCTTGAGCGGAAGTTATTTTGTTGGACAACCCCTGTCACCGCTTTCAGTTTCTGTGACCCATACGGATATTTTCTGCTTTGGCGCGGCAACCGGCAGCATCGACCTTACACCTACCGGTGGAACGCTCCCCTACAGCTATTTATGGTCCAACAATCAGGTAAGTCAAGATTTAAATAACATCCCTTCAGGAACCTATTCCGTCGTGGTGCAAGATGCCAACGGTTGTTCAGACTCCATTTCACAAACCCTGATTGATCTTTCCTTGCCGATCATACTATCGGAAACGCATCAAGATGTCCTCTGCAATGGATTTGCTACAGGTTCGATTGATTTAACGGTTGCTGGTGGAACGCCTGCCTATTCCTACAGTTGGAGCAATGCCGCAAGCACTCAGGACATTGCAGGATTAACTGCAGGGACCTACAGCGTTGTGGTGACCGATGCTAATTTCTGCACCGACACCTTAGTTGCAACCATATCCCAACCTCCTAACGCCTTGATCATCTCAGAAACCCACATCAATCCTTCCTGTATTGGTGGAACTTCGGGCAGCATTGATCTTACCGTATCCGGAGGTGTTCCTGGGTACACCTACCAATGGGACAACGGTGAAACCACCCAAGACATCGACACCTTATTTGCAGGAACCTACACCGTGCTAGTTTCCGATTCAAACGGATGTCAAATTCCTTACAGCATTCCCTTAATTGACCCCTCCAATGGAATGGCCTTAAGCCACACTTTCGGCAACGTCAATTGTTTTGGTGGAGCCGATGGTTTCATTGATTTGAACGTTACTGGAGGAAACCCTAACTATTATTATCAGTGGTCGAACGGAAGCGTGATGCAAGACGTTTTCAATTTAGGCCCTGGGAATTATTTTGTGAATGTCACCGATGTCATTGGTTGCGGACTTTTCTTAAGCCAAACCATTACCCAACCTGACAGTGCGCTCAATGTGGTTTCCTCATATAATAACATTGCCTGTTACGGCGATTCTTCGGGCTCCGTGATCCTCGCGGTAAGCGGCGGAACGCAACCGTATTCATTTATTTGGAATACCGGGTCTACCCAACAAAACCTCTTAAACCTTCCCGTTGGAAATTACTCAGTAACCATCACGGATGCCAACGGATGCAGTCAGTATATCATCGATTCGCTTTCGCAACCGGCAGGAGCATTGACCAGTTCCTATCTTCAATCGCACGTAACTTGTTTTGGAACCGCTACCGGGGCCATTGATTTAACCGTATCCGGAGGAGAAGCCCCTTACGTCTTTGCATGGACGAATGGGGCCAACACAGAAGATCTAAATGCAATACCTTCCGGGTCGTACAACGTTACCATTACCGATGCCGCAGGATGTACGGATACCCAAACGGTTTTCATTACCCAACCCGCTAACGGACTGTCCTTGGCATTTGCCAACGTCAATGTTTCCTGTTTTGGGGGTAATAACGGAAGCGTAAACCTCACTCCTTCCTTTGGAACGCCTCCCTATTCCTAC
>JAIXRC010000081.1 GCA_027485415.1 Cryomorphaceae bacterium
TAATCAATAAGTCGATGGTTGGAGCTATATTTTCTGGAGGCGGAGTCACATTCATGATCTCGATGCCAGGGAACTTCTTTAGAAAAGACTCTACTATTCGCTGCATATATTATGAAAGTTTTATACCTTCACTTGACAGCCATAGCAATCGAATAACCCCATCCAGGAGCCGATCCTTAAAGTTGACAATTTCTTGCTGCATCCGCGGATTGGCGCGGTAGAACTTGCCCAGATGTTCGGGCTCGCACGAGAGGAATCTTTTGATGAGAGGGCTGTCCCCATACCGCAAAATGCGCCTTTCTTTAGGATTTTCATGATAATACTCGCATTTTGGCAGCTGCTTGCATCGCTCTCCCCATTTGCAGGGGAGCGCCTTCTTGGAGAAGTATGCGGTGAAGTGCGCCGTTTGGCCGCTTAAAGTAATATCTCCAATATGCATCTGATAGATGTTATTTTTGAAAGTCATGGAAGTATCGCAGGCAACGGCGCGAGTATTCAGCACTTTCCGAATATCTTTGGATACATCTTCCAGCAGCTCCAAGAGAGCCAGCAGCTCATCATTATTGTTTTCAGAAATTTTGTCCCTGATTTCCTCAAGAGTTAAGTCCATATTAATCCTTCTTTTTAAATCCTGTCCACAATCTGCTGGCTGATAGATTTTCGATATGATTATCAGTATACAATAATGCGAATACCGAAATTTGGGCAATAAGGGCCAGGGAGAATGAAAAATAATCTTTATTAACAAGTAGTACAATCAATACTATTGTTAACGAAACTACAAAAGATGCAGCCAAACCTGATCTAGCAGTTTCCCATTTGTTGCCGGCGGCTCCATAATATTCATAACCTCCACCATATGAATTGGTAAAAATAGCGTCATCTCCACCATCGTAAGACATATATTATAAGCAAAAATATTTTTGTAATTAATTGACGTCCATTTGGCTCATTGCTTTATCCATTAAATTCACTAGCGTCTGTACTGATTGGTTGTTCTTATAGTCAGGCGATTGGCTAATCATTTCTTTTAGTTTGCCAGCCAATTTCTTAAGCTGTGCCCTCGATACGGCATCTGTATTCTCGTTGGCAAGATCCAAAATAAAGTTCTCCACAAAGACCATCGAGTTCTTGTTATTCCGGACACTATCTCTATAATAATCATTAAATTTGCGATCAAGCAGCTCGGTGGCTGATTCGATGATCTTGAATGCTTTATCGAACCCTGGCAGCTTCTTCTTCGCCGACTTGATTGCCTCAATAAATAGCTCGCTGAGTTTCCTCGTGTCGATGTCAGGGCTGGTCATAATATCGAATATCATCGATCCATAAATATATAGATTGAACAATATTCCTACCAAGAATTTCCGCTTACTTTTGCTCATGTTGCTCTGAATCCAGAGAAACTTGAAATCGATGCAATCCGCGAACGAAAGCGGCTGAAACTGCATCAATCCTTCGATAAATCCCCAGTCAGGCTTTATTTCTTTCTTGGTATATCTTTTGGGATGGTATCTTGAGTGTGCCGAAATGGGCATGTTCTCGAGGCTGTGTGTGCTGAGCAGCTGGATCTCGAAGTTCTTTAGGTGACCGCATGTTGCTATCACATGCCGGATAGTTACCGATTCCTTGAGCTTCTTATAAGCCGCAAACAGATTCTTTTGGCATTTTTCGATGTATTTCTCGTCGCCTGCCAGTTGCGCCTCATAGAACTTGACCTCATCGAAGATATCTTTCGTGACATACTCCTTCTTAGTAAGATCCAGGCCCAGCTCCTTACAGCTCTTTTCGATGTATTTTTGGATGTCAGAGTTGGAACTATATATGTCAACATCCTGCACAATCCGCGTTTTGAGTAACGTCTGGAGGGTCCGCATGTATTCCGCGAGGAAATTGTAAATTTCGACCATTTTGGGGATGACGATCTCGGGCTCGGCCTTATCGTGCATCCCCGTCATTTGGTTTAAAATCTCTCCAATTTCCTTGAAGTTTTCAATCCCCTCTTTATCCTGGATTTTAATTTGTTTGACTTTGCTCATGGTTATACATTTGTGATTTTTTAATTATGTGTTAAAAAAACATCAAATATATGCATCCTGTTAGCTCCACTCAAAAAAAAATCATGCTTGAAATGGCCAATACTATTGATAAAAATATTCTCAAAGTTTTGCGTATCGCCACTCAGATTGATAGACATAATCCTAACTTAAGGTGGCTGAAAGGGGAAATTTCCATGGCAGTGCAGATGGATCCCATGTTGCTGACCAACAAGATTAAGTATAAGATGGTCGATTTCGTTGACCGCATTCGCGAACGCGACGAGCAGTTTTTCCAGACATCCGAGGTGTTTCTCGATGAAAAATACATCAAGTTTGACGAGAGGCGCGATTTCATGATCAGCTTCGTCAGAATGATCCAAGCCAGCATAGCGAAGATTACTCAGGAAAAAAAAGTGGAAATATGGGACTCCTTGAATCAAATTGTTGACTGCCTTATCGAGTTTCGGGATACTGATCCAAATGACCCATTCAAGAAGTAATCTCGAAGGGATCCTCTCCTACGTCATCAAAATTGGGATTATACACGTCCCAATTATTTTTTTTGTGATAATTGTAGATATTCTGGCAGCGGCCGTAGATAGATTCAATATTATGAAGAATGTAATTCAATTCGCTATCTTCAATTAATCCTTTGATAGAGTCGGGTTTAACCTGAAAGTATAGGTTTTCTGGAAGTTTGTCAATAATTCCCAAGGCATGATACGAGTCGTTATCAACTATATTGAACAGCAAATCGTGGATCCGAGCCATGCCCTTGGGAAAGGTCATCACCAGAAGCTTCAGGAGCTCGACGTTCTCAGGAAGCGTCAAATTGAATTTCTCAAATGCGGCCTCGTCCAGATTTCGCGTCTCGAACAGTAATTTCTTCTCTTTTTCGTCCATGATAAGAGCAAACTTGAGGCAGTTGCGCAATTTAGTAATTGCTTTGCGAACGGACACATATTTCTCAAAATCCTCCCAGACGATCTTAGAAACTTCATCTATGACCGGCCCCTTGGTACAAGTGCTCTGATAATTGTAAGAATTTTCGCAAGATTCAAAGAATTCCAACCAGTAAGGCATATATTAAATTCGTATTTTATCATCTGAACAGATACTCCCTGAAGCGCCGCATGGTCTCATCATTAATTATATCCCCCCGATTTTGGAAATCCGTGTAACTGCTGCCGGCCAGGCGCGCCATAATATAATATAACGCATATGTGCCGCATGAGTAACTGTCATCTTGATATCCCACACTTGACACTACAATCTGGTTAACCGCTTCCTTGAGTTCCAGGGACCATTTGTTGGCCTTTTCGGTCATCCAGTCTCTGATATACGAGGGCATGCCGCCGCCTGCGGAATTGAAGTACTCTATCGTATAGGGCGGCCGCCTGAAGTCGCCGAATACGGCAAACCAGTGTATGCCCGATCCGCTGGATGTATCCGTATTGATGACCACCCCAAACATGTTCTTTTTTTCATTTCGCATGATCTGCGGGAAGTCGAGGTCTTTCAGAGTATAGTCATAAGGAAAGCCATTCTGCGCGAAATCTCGCATGTGGAAATATATGTGCAGGAAATTAGGGTGTTTTTTAGCGACTTGATCCAGTATATCGTCTATTTCGAAATTACTAAGCCAGGCCGTGGGGTCGTCAGGCCCTTTTGGCCTGAAATAGCTATTCATGATGCGCCTTTGCTCTGTATATGAAATAATATTATTTGCCGCAGCTTTATCGATGACGCACTCCTCAGTGCCGCAACTGGTCTTTTTTTTCAATACATCCAGCACATTTCCGATAGCAGCCTTTTCGCCCATTTTATCCAGGATTTTTGTAAGGATACTCTCAGGGGTGCATACTTCGCCGTCTATATGATGGGAACACTCTGTCTTTTTGCCTACTTTAATATTTTGGGTTCCCTTAGGCATCAGTATTGGTTCCATATATCTAAAGAAATGTGGTAAGAATTTCATGCTGAATAATATACGATGCCTTATCGATATTTCTTGCGATACCATTGTAATAATCTTCCACTTCCTTCAGATGCGGCCGCAGCTCATTATACTTCTCGCATATAAGTTCGATATCCTGTAATAAATTGCCCGTAGTGTTCCTTGGCGACTGTTCTGGCGCCTTCGGCGGCGGCCCTTCCGGAAGGCCGACTAGAGGGAGGATTTTTTCATAAATCTGCTCATAAATTAGAGGAATATCCAGGGTCGGGCTCATCGAAAAGAGCTTTCCAATGGGGAAATCCAGTAATAATCCCAGGCGTCGCGCCTTGGCGTGGGTGCAGTATCCTTTGTAATCATAGGTGATGTTTTGGAATACTGCGCGATGGTCTGGATAATTGCCGCGATCGTACATCAAATAGTAAATAATTGGGGAGCTTGTGTCAGAGCTCTCAAAATCAGGGAGCTCCATGTCATGTTCTTGCAGAATTTTGACCACCGCGCGCTCAATCAGGTCGCGCCATACGAAGAACAGCTTCTCGAGGCACAATTCGATGATCTCTATGTTTTTTTTGACAAAATCCGCAGAAGTGTCCTCGTTTAAGAATATCTGGATCGCGCACGAAGCCTCGTCAATTGTATCGATATGTGGATGGGTCGGCAAATAATGGGAAATCTTTTGGAAGAGCATCTGATGATATCTGGTATCATTTGGCTTGATGTTCTCCCTCAGGCCGCACCATTCGTTAGTTATGATGTCGACCTCTGTAAGAGAATCGCCTAACTTCAGCCTTTTCTCTCCTCCGCCACGTGTTAAAAAATACACAAAGTTAGACATATACAATGAAAACAGATATTTTAAGGAATTATATTAAGGAACTGCAGCAAGGGCCAGCCCAGAGAACTGCGGAATGGTTTAATGATAGAAAATACACTATCGGCGGCAGCGAAGTGGCGGCAGTCATGGGATTAAATCCCTATTCCAAATTTAAAGACGTTGTGGCGATCAAGCTTGGGATTCGCTTCTTTTTCGGCAACATCGCCACTGATTGGGGAATTCTTTTCGAGTCGACCTCCAAAAAGCTAATGGAACGAGCCACTATAATGGAAATTCAGGAAGTGAATGGCGTGGAAGGATTTGTGAATGGTCATAGGTATAGTCCCGATGGCCTGAGCGTGGTGTTGGAAAATGGCATCGAACAGATAGTCTTATTTGAATTCAAGTCGCCATTCCGCAAGATTCCTACAGGGAAGATCCCTGCATATTATCTGCCGCAAGTTATGGCAGGTCTTGCAAATATCGATATTTGCGACTATGCGCTGTTTGTTAATACATGTTTCAGGAAGTCAAGCCTTGAAGATTGGCCCACAAACTCATATGATCTGGCATTCCATGCTGACAAGCCCGCACTTACTGGCCCGGCCGCGGCAGCCGGAATTATCTTTATTACAGTGCCCAAAGCTCGGCAAGAGGAGATGAAAGCGGCGAATTATGGAAATGGCAGCAATTTAGTGGTTGATGAGGACTGTATGGATTTCTGTCTAGATATTGCCATTGGAAGCGGCCAAATGATAGATTTTGGTAAGTTGGGGACAAAAGGGATCAGATTTCTGCTGGCGGAGCTCAAGAATGGCAAATATGGGATTTTTGAAGAGGAAGTATTGATATTTCAACTTTTTGCGGAAAACGTGAAGACTGACGATCCGGCGCGCATGGCGACTTTCTTCGAGGAGCAGCTGGCGAAGTGCCAGGAGCCGGTCTTAGGGTTTCTTCCTTGGAAAGCCATGGCAATTGATGTCATTAAAGTTGAGAGAAACGACGCTTTTATTGATGATATAGAGAGCCATCTCAAGTGCGCCGTGAGGGTACTCCAAGAGATTAATTCTTGTGATGAGCCGGAAAAAAAATATGAAGAGATCTTCGCAGGGCCATTCAATTTGTTTGATTATTCCTCATCAGAGAACACTTCCTCATCCGAAGGCTCCTCCTCATCAATCTCAGTTTCTTCGTTCGATCCGGCATCAGATTCCTCCTCATCAGATTCCTCCTCATCAGATTCCTCCTTTTGTTGAGTCGACTTGATTGCCTCTCCCTTTTCCATGGGCTTGATAACCACACGATAATCTATCGATTGACCGCCACTTCGCGATATTTTGGTAATTCGAATGACATCCCCAATCTTGACTCGCAAGAACTGAAGCTGCGCGTCATTTTGGGCGATACGCTTAAGATCCAGAATGGACAGCTTGTGGTGTTTAGTGATCTCATTTTCAATCTCAGTCGGAGTCATAATCTCATGGATGCCGCAGTGGGGGCCGCGCCCTGGCTCAATATTAAAGTGCTCCAGCCGCTTGATTACGATGCAGCCTGGCCGATGCTCATTCTTGGCCTCAATAAATTTGGTGATACTAGGAGACAGTGTATGGGGGATAAAAAGGATGACATACTGGTAGTTTTTCCCAAAGCTCTGCTCAATCAGCTTCGAAAAGGTCGTTAAGCTCTGAATCACATAACTCTTCTCAAAGAAGAAGTAAACCGCGTACTCATTATTGATATTATGGCCAATATGGGAGCCGCTCTCGAGCTTCTTGTTATAATCCGCTTCACTGATCTTTTGGAGAGGCCCATACTGCTCATTCAGCATCTTCGTAACTAGCTCATACTGGTGCCATTGGTTGACGCTCATCTTTTTTATCTATGCAAAATTCACATTTTAAAATGTGAATTTTTTAGAATTAGAAAATGAATCCTCTAGAAGAGCTCAACGACTTCAACAAGCGACTGGCAAAATTCCTCCTTCAGGAAGCTGATATCGAGGAAATCGTGCGCTCCCAAAAGGACCGCGTGGGAGTTACCTTTTTAGAGAACTACCAGCATGAATGCCTCAATATTATTGATATGTTGAAAAGTACTATTGATAATATCAATCTAATGATCGATTTCATGGATGAACATGTTGAGGAAATTGACGTTCATATTCACAACGTTAAAACAGCTAGATATGAATTTCAAGAAAATAAAGATTATCTAGCTGATGTTGCGGGATTTGGATATGATTGGTATGAAGAAATCATGCGGGATGCCCGATACAAGAATCTGCATAGAAAAGTAGAGTGGGTTGCCAATCCGGCAAGTGGGACGATCCCTCGCCAGCGCTCCAAGCTCAATAAATATATGGATGTCAAGCTGGACTTTGGATTCAAAATTCCCCATGTGTCGCGCCTTGAAAACATCCCAAATTGCCTATATTACTTGGACTCTGCGGAAGACAGCGGAATTTACATATGCATCGGCGAAGAGGTTTACATAAAAGTTCCTTTTCCAAATGTCGATTCCCATAGTTCGCCCGAAGGGACGAGCCGCTGCTCGCACGTTACTCGAGATGAATGCGATAAGCACACTGGAGCGGCCGGCCCAAAGAAGGGGCTCCTGAGTAAGGCGGCTAATCTGCCAACTTTGGGATGCAAAAAGGTTCATCTTGGTGATAAGCTCGTTAAATTGGGCTCCCAGACGCGCTGTCACATTAATCCGCGATTTGGCAATCATAAGGAGCTCAAGACTGATATGGAGAAAACTCCAGAATCAGACATTAAGACTATGCTGACGTATGCACTTAGCGATTTGCTGCTGGCTGATATGTGGTACCAGAAACACGATAAAAATGGCGTTATTATCAAGGACATAGATAAGATCGAATGAGCGGTCAAATATATTTTTTTTGCACTGGTATATGACCTTTGATTTTATGGTAGTATTTGTTGTAATTTTACTGCTAATTGACATCCCAACGCCATATAAGGTGGGCCTTTTCTTAGGAGCAGTCCTGATTTGGAAAGGACCATTAGAAGGACTGGCCGCAGATAAGGAAAACGTCTCAATAAATATGAAAGAGCTGTGCACCGGGCCCTGTACCAGTGAAGTACATGATGAGTTCAACACTTATCAAGCCGGAGACTATAATCTGGATATGCAGAACGAGGCTGCCGCATATCGCTCCCAAATGGAGTATCCTTCGGAATTAACGGAGCAAATTGCTCCCGTATTCAGCAACCATTACACCGATAACGCTGATGACAGCTGCGCGCGCCAGCAGCGATTTATGCAAGAAAGGTCGCGAGAGTCTATAGAAAACCGCGCCAGGGTCAATCCAAACACCTTCCGCATGTACTTCGCTGAAGAACAGGAAACTGCCGAGAATGCGCCATGGTGGGGAGTTGATCAAGATAAATGGTTTGATTAAATCTTGCTATGATATATGGAATACACCCAATATAATGATCCTAATAATAGTTGGCGAGCGCGCGATCGCGAGACCTTCAACCAAGTATGTATTTTGGTGCAGCGGGACATCAAAAGAAAGATTAATAATGACGAGTACGATATCGTTAGAAGGCATCTAGAGAACACATCCCCACGAGGGCTGACTCAGAGGGCATATGTCATCAGAGTGGCTGAATTATCCATTCGGGAAATTGCTCAAATGCACCTGAATGCGAATCGCAATTATGACATACACGAAATGCAGAAAAATCTAATGAATGAGGAGGTGGAGCCCACCCAGAGCGGCCTCGCACAGGCTCTCAATTCATTCAACCCCAATATTGACATATCTGGATTTCTCGGATCGCGATCTCTTGAAAACATCATCGCGAAGTTCAATCCGCAGCTTGCCGAGGAGGAGGCCCTCATAGTATTAGACAGCCGCTACCGCTCTTCGGAAACTGACGGAATTCGCTCATTCAGATGGACGCTTTCTAGCAGTGTCAACCCATCTCCTGGAACAGTAAACAACACTAACGTGATCCGGAACCTCAAAAAGATCCGTGTTGAGCAGATCCGCATCCCATATTCGCCTTCTGCGGACACTTACTATAATCGCATTGGAATGAACATAACGGAGTTCAATTCGCAGGCCGCGATTATGAATGAAAATAACTACATACACTTCATGTTTATCCCGTACAGAGATGGCAACTTTATTGAACTCATCCCAACCAACACCATGGCTTCGGAGATCCGCTTCCAGCAGCCCATCAAAAATACGAATACAATCACGATACAGTTCTCGAATCCGGTGCAGCCTGTGTTCTTCGCGAATGACCGATCGAATGCGGTTGTATTCCAATATGGCTCAGAAACTATCATTAGAACTCTTCAGCCGCATAATCTTTCTACCGGCGACCTCGTAATCTTTTCTGATTTCACCACACAGAACCCTACTGGGGACT
This sequence comes from Cryomorphaceae bacterium, assembly GCA_027485415.1. Taxonomy (GTDB): domain Bacteria; phylum Bacteroidota; class Bacteroidia; order Flavobacteriales_D; family Crocinitomicaceae; genus UBA952. The sequence continues at coordinate 9,223 of JAIXRC010000081.1, forward strand.
ACGTTCTTATTAATACTATAAATTCCAACGATGGGGTCAATATTGACGTATCCGGGACGCTGCCCAATCCGGCCACCGATTTCAGCATCGACATCAACACTTCCAGTCTGATTGGCGCAGGCGCCGGCACAATTTCGGCAACAATCAATAATATAAATATTGTAGGTTCGGGCACCAGCTTTACTACTTTTTTCAAGCCCGGTGATAAAATAGTCATAGGAAATGCCACTTATACTGTGGCAACCATCACCAGCAACACCAATCTTACTTTGTTAAGCCCATACGGCGGCACTACTGCCAGCGGCCTCTCATACAGTAAAAACAACACAGTCCCGGGACTGCAATTTGTGTGCTATTTTGCCTTCCAAAGACTCATAATTAATATGTATCTGACTTACATCAACGATGAGTCATAATTTAAAAGATTCAGAAATTATATGAGTGAAGAAAAAGATCTCGTACCAATTGATGAGGAGCCGGCCCAGGAAAAACTCACTCCAGAGCAGTTCGTCGAGAAGCTGCAAGAAGAAATCACCAGATTAGAGCTGATTTTGGATGAGCACAGGACGAACCTCCTGAACTGCTATTCCATTGTTGTGAAGGAGCTGCGGGCCGAGGCTGTCGAGGCGGCACAGGCCTTGGGGCGGGCCCCAGATAAGCTCTTCAACAGAGATACAGTATACAAGAATCTCAACTCTGTCGAAAATGAAGAAAATTATATCTTCCAAACCATGAACATCTTAATCGCAAACCAAAAAAAATTGAGCGCCTTCTCTAAGCCGCCTCTTACGAATTCTCATCCTCAATTGCCATAAGAATGGCGATGTCAAGAGATTCGTCTGGGGACTTCAGATGCAGCTTGATTGGATGCTTCTCGTCTACATATATGTTAATAATCTCATTGGGCATACTCGCGCCAAATGGCCGAATGTTCTCGGTGCGGAACAAAACGCGAAATATATGGTTTTCGGGAAGCTTGGAAATATAAGACGCATGCGGCTCCTTTTTTTTGTTATTTTCTTCAGATTCCTTTTGAATTTCATAAATCGCGCTGATATTGCCTTCAGTGGTGTGATATTGCATGAATACCGGCGACGACTTATCCTCTTGAATAAATGAGAGAAGCCGCACGTTCCGCTTAATCTCAGTAATAGTCCGCTTGAGGTATTTACACCCCATTTTGATGTGAATCATATAGTTATCGTAATCAAATCGCGTCGAGTCGTGCTCCTCGTATTCGTCAGTAAGATTGATGTTATATTTTTCAATCATGCCATTGGAAGGGGTCAGCTGCACAGTTATTGAGTGCTGGTTGCCCTTTTGGCAATACAGCTGGAAGTCGTTGAATTTGGCATCTATTTTTTTTGTAATACTGGCGAAATCCTGGCAGTCTACAGTAATCGAGGTAATATCTTCGCAATAATAGGAGCTGACGATGTTGCAGTCGAACATGCAGCGCATCAGGGAGCTGCCATCATGGGAGCGGCAGCGGATGACAATTTTATCTTTCAGGAAGGTGATGTACGTTTTTTCCGCCCGCATTTTCTTGAAAATCTGCCATATATGCTTCACAAATAGCGGCATTCCATAGGTAAATTCAATAGAATTATTGGGGTCGTCGGGCTGCTCCATGATACCCCTAATAGGAGGAGGGTCGCGAATAACTTTTGGACGGCCGGCGGTTCGCTTATCTGACATTATACTCAATAAATTGTTAAAGAGGCCTCCTCATGTCAGCTCCAGTTTGAGGAACCGCACCTTGCGACTGATCTCGCGGAATATATTAGAATCCTGGCTAATGAGCTTTTCGAGGATTTGGATGATGGCCACCTCAAATTTCTTAGTTATTGCACTTATGGACTCGTCATCCGGGGTCATCGTGCTGATGCTTTGGGTAAACTTATCGCCAAGTTCTTTGTAGAAGGCGCGCTTGATGTACTCCAAATGGAAGATAAAGGTCATATATACTTCGCCGACATGCACCTTATCTATGTTTACATCATACAGGTTCTTGCGAAAAAATAAATGAAACTTGGCTGTCAGGTTGCTGTCAATAAGGGATTTGAACTCCTCCTGCACGAAAATGGCCCTTAATTGCGACACCTCGCTGGGATAGCGCTTGGGGAGCTTTTTTATGAATGCGGAATAGATATCCAAATATAGGTCGTTAATTATGGTTTTGATGCCATAATCCGTATTGTCAGCTTCATCGATATGAAATTTGACATCCAAAAACATGTTCTCCTTGGCGAGCTCGATGATTTTGTGGTTATAGTTTTGCCGATGAGTGCTCTGCTTTCCAGCGATATAGGAATACAGCTCCTCGACACTGGATTTGAATAAATATGGAGGGCCGCCCATGTAGATAGACATTATGCTGAATTTCGAGGAGGTGGCGCACAGGACGAGCACTTTCTCGGAGGCCTTAGCGGCATGCAGCTTGATTGAGAAATTCCACTTATAGCGGCTGTCCGAAATTGTAACAGTTTTGAAGTCGTCTATGTATTTTTCAGTGATACCTTGATTTTTATCCACAGATTTGTTGAGCAGTCCGTAAATATTGTACTCCACAGGATACTCCACAATTCTGTTAATGATTATGAGGTCGGTTCCTTGGCTGTTGAGCCATTTTGCTAACTTTTCGATAGATGCCAGGTGTTTGGCTTCTATTTGCAGGATTGGCTGCAATTCCGCAAGCTCGCGCCCAGCCGAAAGGGAAATCAGCCCAAATGTGCTACACGGCATATCGTTTGTGATTTTTTCTCGAGGGATGCCGCGCGATAGAACCCAGTGCTTATCTTCGCTGATGAAATTCATAATCTTGTTTGTTAGCGCAAACTGCCGCTCCTCGGTATACTTCAGAAGCAGCTTATTCATGATTGTTATGTACAGATCTACCACTTGCGGCTCTACGCGGAATTCCTTCTGAATTGCCTCAAGGCTGCCCTCCGGATCCATCAGCAGAATAATGGCATCGGATATCATACTGCATAACTTTTCAAGGATTGGCGTGTTGCGAGAAGTGGCTTTGGTTGCCGTTTCGACCAGCCGGTGTTCTTCCCTCAAGATCTCTCCCACAGTGGTTTGGGTAACGAATGTTTTCATGTCTTTTCCGAAGTTCGCTTCTATAATTTCAAGAATTGCCTTAACTTTGTCCTGGAAATACTGCATCTGCGCCCAAAAGAGAAAATACCCAGAAATGCCGACTTCGACTTTAAATTTGCGGATTTTCTCAAAAAGGCCGCAGAGAAGGGATATTTCCTCACTTAGCTCCTCGTAAGAAGTGTCTGTAGTGACTTTTGAGAGAGTCTCGGATAGCTTCAGTACTCGGTCAATAAATGGTTTATAATTCGCGACATATTCTGCGATTAGTGGCTCCATATACATATTTTGTAATCTTTTGTATTTTAAAACAAGGATATGTTATATGGATTACATAAATGTTGAGCCTAGGGTTCAATCTTGTTTTAGCGGCGGATCAAACTGGAATTTTTACGTTTTTATTGCCTGCTTGGTATGCGTGGTTATATTAATTGGTTTGATGTTTTACTACGTTACCCGCAAGAAAGAGGAGCCCATCCCTCCAAAGGTTGTCCAAGCGCCGTTTTTCGCAGGCCGGCCGCAGTATGCGACTTCAGTACCACAACCGCCTACCCCGCAGCCTGCTGCAGCCCCTCAACCCGCGGCATCCCCACAGCCCGCCCCGGCACCTCCAGTGGCTCCCCGAAGTCAGCCGGCCGAAGAGACTATTTTGGAAACGGCCAATCCTCCAGACACATCTTTTGATGATGAAGAAGTCCATAAGGCCGCTTACGATAACATGATCGAGGAGATTGACACTGAGGCCGCCGCCGGAATTCGCCACGAATTGGCCAATAATGACTTTCCTTATGACGAAGAGTAGGCTGAAATTACCGACTTGATAAAAGGATTTAGGCACTTAAATGCTATGATATGTATATCATGACAGGAATCTCAGTAGCAACTAGTTCAATCGTGCCAAACGAAGATCTTACTAAAAAAGTATCAGAAGAGACTCAAGAGGATAAGGCTAGAAAGAGAAAAGAAAGCCATGCCGCCGCTGTAGCCAAAATGATTAAGGAGTACAATTCGCGCCCATTCCTGTATCTGAAATCTTCAAAAGTGAAGGATGCCGTGTATAGCCAAATTCTGAACCCAGAAGCTGAGATCGCGAAGGAGGAGCTCAAGCTGACCCGAATTCTGCGAAATCAGGAGGAGCAGGAGGAGTTCCAGAAGCGGAAGAAGGAGTTTGAGGAGCTCGGCGGAGGCGATAAATGGAACGAAAAGTTTGTGCCGCAATTTGACTACGATCCCAAGAAATTGACGGCCTTCGCCAAGAACATGATTGTTAGCGCTTTGGAGAAGGAGAAGGCGGCCGACAGAGAGAAGTTCTTGAAGGCCAAGATTAAGGACTGGAAGGAGTCTAACCCTGATAAGTACAGAGAGTTCCAGGAATTCCGCAAGAAGCTGCTCAAGGACGAAGAGGAGCTGTCTCTGGTGGAGCTTGCCAAGAAGTTCGACGAGCACATCCTCGATGGATACGTCCACCATATCAGAATTAAGTCCAAGGGCAAGGAGGAGCTGCAGTTCACAGTCCCTCAGCAGATCCCCAGTGATAAGCGATATGACTACTACAGGACTCTGCTCACCAGGGGCAACGTTCGCTTCAGTAAGGCGTCGCAAACCTACATCTCCATCTTTATTGAGGACTTGGCGCGACAGGTGGCTTTCAACTGCATCCACCATACCCGAACTCGGGACGAGGACAAGATTAGCACTGAAAGCCTCAACCTCGGCCCTGATAAGGATTTCCTGAGAGAGTTCGTGCCACTTGCCGATCTCATTCGATTCACCAAGACTTACTCTGAGATTGAGCAGCAGAAGTTCGTACGAGAAAAGAAGCCACGGCAGAAGAAGACTGACAAGCCGGAGCCAAAGGAGGAGAAATCTAAGAAGCAAACCAAAAAGGAGCAGTGGAACAGCCTCTCGATTGAAGAGAAGGTGATCGAAACTCTCAGTCAGGATCACTACCTCAAGAACCAGATCAGCAACAACTGTAAGGTGGTTCTAGCGCAGCATTTTGGAGAGAACGAGGAGTCGCCCTTCTATAAGGTCAAGTACTCATCTTTCTACGTGCAGTTCGTGGCGCATCTCATCGGAGAAATTATCTTCAAGATTGGCAGAATTCTCAAGACACAGGTTCATGCTCAGAAATCCAAGACTATTAACCAAGATTTGGTCAAGATTGCGATCGAGCACTTGATGGTATCACTGAATGTCGATGATGGGGCCATTAGACAGACTTTCAAGAATCTGGATGCGAAGTTCCAAGAATATGAAAAAACTAAGCCTGCGAAGTCCAAGCGAGAAGAGGAAGAATCTCTTTAATTGATCGTGCCTTACCTAACTTTCACCCATTTTCCCCAATTTTTTTTTGCCAGCCGCAGAAGATATAAATATAACCAAATATATGCGCATTCAGTATATTTCGGATCTTCATTTGGAGAAAGCCCTATGTGTTCCTCTGGTAAGGAAAGCCCCAACGTTGTTTGTGGCTGGTGATTTGGGATGGCCGCGGCAGGCTGAATTTCGCAACGCATTAAGAGAAATGGGCTCTAAATGGGATAGAGTATTTTATGCTCCCGGAAATCATGAGTATGATGTTGCAAGGTGCGCAGATGAGATGGCCGAGATCGACGAAGAGATCGATGAGATGGCGGCTGAGTGCGGAAATGTGCATGTTTTGAGAGCCGGCCGCTCCTTCCAAGTAGGAAATTATGATGTTATTGGAAGCACTCTATGGTCATTCACCATGGGCCGCAGCTGGAGGCAGGTTGAGAGAAATTCGCGCTTTTTGAATGAAGTTCAAGATTTACATATGAGAATAACCCAGGCAAGGCGGCCCTTGATAGTACTAACGCACTACGCCCCATCCTTCCAGGTATCTCCATACCTAGGCTGGGCCAGTAACTCGGATTTTCTGCTTCGCGACCCTGTAAAAGTATGGATTTGTGGGCATACTCACGTCGTTCGAGACGTCCGCCTTCACGGAGTCCGCCTTCTGATCAACACAGGAAAAAAAATCAGGTGTGCCAATCTAGAAGGGCCGGTGGAAGTCCCATGAGCGGCCATCCTCTCGGATTTTTACATAAGAACCCACGGTGTCTGCCGGAATGTCAGTTAGGCGCTTCAGATGTGAGTAATTTGTTTCAATATACTTGACTACTTTGGCGGGGCCCGGGTGCTTAATATCGTCAATTACTATAACGCCTCCAATTTTGCATAATAGAATCGCATAAAAGAGGTCAACCAGAGTGTAATCAAAAGTATGCATACCATCTATGAAAATCATGTCAAATTGCTCTTCGCTGAGCAGCGCGGGCAGCGCCTCATAACTCTTTTTTTCAATCAACTGGTGCTGCTTTTTGAGGCCGGCCGCCTCCACGTTTCTCAAGCCAACTCCCTTCCACTGCGTTCTCTGGAATGGATCTATAGAAGTCAGGCATCCATTCGAAGAAGTGTCTTTGAGGGCTTGTAGCATGTATAAACTACTCATGCCGTTTGCCATGCCGACTTCGAGAATTCTTTTGAACTTGTTGCGGGCGATCAAGTTGTAAAGATGATATCCTTCTGCCGGGCTGATTGCCGAAGTCAGCTTTATTTTTTTGCCATCGAGCTCAATATAGCCCTCTTTATAGATTTCACGAATGCGCTTGTTTGGCTGCAGATTGACTCTTTCCCATATATTGCCGCTTCCCTTGGGGAGCTCGCGATCATATTCTATAGATTGGCCCCCTATGCGGATTTTCTTGACATAAGGCATATATATTATCATGAAAAATTGGTATAGTATATGCTGCAGGAGCTCCAGAAAATCCTGAATAAGGTGACTCGGTGTGAGTTCCAAGAAAAGGGAAATTTAAAAGAGGCGGATTTTGTGATAAACTGCTGCCTTTTCCGAAAGCCGCATTCTAGAATTGACGAATATTACAACAATTTTTGCAAAAGTCTGAAGTTAATGCAGGGCGGCGACTTCATAATCCGCTTGTTTTACGATAAAAGCGTAGAGGATCTGGTGCTCAAACTTCGGCATCCAAATTTGGAACTCGTTCGCTATCATTTCAGCGATTTCTACAGCAGCGGCTACCATCAGGGCACATTTGGCACATTAGTGCGATTTCTGCCCCTGTTCGCCTCCCAGAAAACTGTTAATGTTATCTCTGATGTAGACAGCTTTATTGATCTGGAGCAGATCCGGAAAGACATCGCGAAGGCCAAGGGATACCGTTTTTGCGGATGGGTGATGGATGCCTTTAGTGGGGATCGGCATACATGTGATGGGAAACCCACAAAGATTCATATTTTGGCTTCTCTGATAAAGATCACTCATGAGCCACTTGATATTAATATTTTCTGCCGCTTCTTGAGGGATATTCAGAATAGATCTCCTAGGATTATGCAATGGTACAAAAAAAACTATAATAAGAAGTCGCGGCCGACTGATGGATTTTTTATTTATGGAATTGATGAATTCTTTCTGAATTGCTATGTTTTCACAAAGGCGGAATCGTTCCTTTTCAAGATATTCTATTGGGGAATCTATGACTTGCACTACAGGAATGTCTTTTTGAAACCCACCGCGGAAATCGCGAAGAGGGTGGCGAAGCTGCTCCCAAACGGGAAATCGAAGCATCCTGTGCAAGATTTGGATAAGCTCATATATAAGAGGCGCAGTCGCTTTGATATACTGCAAGTTGACGCCCAGCTCCTCCACAAGTACTACCATATTTTGCGCCAGATGATACAAGATAAGGTCATTTCAGCATCGGCCGCCGATCGGAAAGCCATAATGGATTATTTCAAATTTCGCAAAGAAGATGGCATTTATTTTACCAGAAAATGGTGATTAACACTTTGTGGGTTCGGGGCCCTTAACGACTGTCCCCTCAATCTGCAAGTTTTTGATAGAATATGTGGAAGTTTCGAGCTTGCCGGCGCTCTTGGAGCAATTCTTGGAAGAAGGCACCCAGCCGACCCACTGCGAGGATATGATTAGCGCTCCGCGTTCTGTGTGGTATTTTTTGACTGTCTGCCAATCTTTTGCAGTGGGAGGCGGGAGGATTGTCAGGAGGCGGCCGTTTTTATAGGCCGAGATGACTCCCTCCGGAGAATACTCAAATTTCATATGGAATCTGGGCACAGGGTAAGAAAACTGAGCTTTGCAACCCCAGGCGGTGCAGCCCTTGCCGGTTCCTGGGACTGTGTGGTAGGTGGTCTGCCCGAGGCAATTTCCGTTGCTTTCCAACCAGTCAATCTCTACACACCAGCGGGAACCTGACTTTTGGGCATCACAGTATTCGGCTCCTGTATATTCTTTTTTGAGGTCTGGCGAGATAGTATAAATATTGGCATTCACTCCACGATTGCATTTGGTTAAATCTACATCAAACTCGACACTTCCATTGAGCAGGTTGAAAGTAGACTTCGTTGCGACACGTCCGCCGCCAGTCTGGGACCAGCCGCCATCAAACAGATTCTGGGTGCTGCCGCGCCCTTTATAGTCGATTCTGAAGTCGGCAGCCGAAGGGCAGTAACGCGCAAGGACAGGCACAATAAGTAGAAGAAGCAACATATATCTTTATTAAAAAAAGTGAAATTTTGCGGGTAAAAAAGCGAAGATGGTCTACACATTTGAGATCAGATGTGGCTATTGCTATGTGCGCAGCGAAGGAATCGAGGTAAGTTTCAAACTGGAAGTCGATTCAAGCTCATTTGAGCTGATTGACGGCTTCTTGTATGATTCTGAGGGCTGTGCATATATGACCGGAACCGAAGACAAAAATCTATCCTGGAACGTGTCCGCCATACCTGAATCAAATCATGTGAGGGATAATTCCGCCATTAAGGAGGTGATTGAGTCGATGATTATTGAATACGTAAATCACATCCGATGGAATCCTTGGATGGGGCAAGTAGCTGATATCTGGTATGCGACTATTGGCCAAGCTGGCTTCTGTGAAGTTGATTACTTCAAGGATGGTTTGGTCATGGTCATGGACGAGATGGGCTTCTACCCAGACCTCCCTACGGCCAAGAGATTGGTCAGGCTTTACAAGCACATGGAGGAAATCCTTGAGATTGCATCCAGAAAAGGAGTGCGATACATGATGTTTAACATAAATCTCAAAAACGTACGGTTTGTGAAAATTGTCATGGATATTCGCCTGCTCGCAAACAAGCTTCACGAAGAACAAGGGGAGTGCTATGGAAACCATGAGTATCCTCCTTTGAAACTTGCCGAGGCTGCCAACTACGGCAGTGCTGAGATCGGCAACGTGTGGTACGAGCATGTTGTGGATGTGAATGGAGAGTCCAGATGGAAGGCTCTTTAAAAATGAATTTTTTTCCATTTCAAATTAAAATGCAGAACTTTATCTCCTCGTTGGTCGGAGATATGAGTCAGGATGGCGGTCTCTTTCTAGTGGCCCAGATTCAGGAATATGTTGAGGCGTGTCCCGCGACTGAGGAAACTGCCGTTATTTCTGGCATGCTTGAAGAGATCAAAAAAAAGAAGAGGCGTGAGCTTATGGATAAAATCTATAAGCACAAAATGAATAAAGTGATTCATCAGCACTTGTAGAAAATCATACACAGTGCCTCGTCACACTTATCTAAATTTCCCTCTACAATTCGTTCATCATCTGCGATCCACCATTTATCTTCCAGCTTGACGCATGCCGCATAGTGGCCCCTTTCGTTTGTTCCAAAATGATAGATCTTTCCGACGGCATCCCATATTTTGTCCTCTATTTTTATTTTTTGTGGGAATTTCACGCGATTGGGCTCGTTATTGATTTTGACCTGGAAAACCATGATTGGGCTCGGCTTGTGAAGGAGAGTATATTTGATGGCCTTCATATTTTGGCACTTAGAGCAGCGATACTCTATAGTTTCGGAGGTCGGCGCAATTGAGTTAATCGCATCGGGATAATTCCCTATTGTGATGATGTTTTCGCGCTCGTAGACTGTCTTTTGGAATTTACAGTCGAGGCATACGATAAGATTGCGCATTTCGTAAAAAAATAAATTGGCGAATTTGGGGAAATCCTCATATGCCGTCATGAGGAGTGTGTACATTTCGCCGGCGCACTGCTGTATACCTATACGGAGGGGCGGCTGGCCCTTGCGGATTAAACGGCGGTTGAGGTTATTTAGAGTTATCAGGTTGATTGGTTTGCCATTGTGATCCGGTTGCAGCTTAAGGATAGATTTTTTTTTGACAGCCGCAAGGATACACTGCAGAAGTGAATTGAAATAGCAGATATTGTGATTATTTGGAAATGGATCGGGCTGCTGCATGGATATAATTTATGGAATTTTTAAAGCTGGAACTCTCTATCGATTGATGGGTCTTCCAGATCAGTATAACCTAGGACTGACTCATCGAGAGCCTCGGCACCGTGCTCAATTGGATCGCCGCGGGCATCCATTACTCTGTGGAACATCTTACGAATAGTCCACATGTTGAGAGTCTCCCACACTTGTATTCTAATGGGATGTCTAGGATCATTATTTGCAGGTTCAGATATTTTTGCATTTGCATCATCCCCACTTAGAGTTATATCATTTATTACCTCATAATTTTGTCTTTCATCGGATGCAGCTCTAGCAGTCAAAGCAGTTCCAAAAAGTAATTCTAATACAAGTTTTGGAGCACCTTGTAAATGTTTATCCGCCATTGTGTATTTGTTCAGTTTATTCGCTTTCATTGGAGCTGCCATAAACTCAGCTAAAGTATTTTCTTTCCAGTTAGTAATTTTACCAGGAGAATGCTCATAATGATACAATTCTTCCATGAATTGCACATAAGAATGCACATAATTCATAACATTAATGAATGGAACTTCTCTTTGCAGGGCATGGAAATTAATTGGTACAATTTTCTTGTCAAACAGATTGAGCGCACGCATGGACTTTCGGTTACTGAGTAATGAGGTTTTCTTATCAGTAATTCCACTTAAGAATTTTTCTATAGATTCTTGATAATTGTCATTTTCTACCATAAATAAGATATTCCGTGCGCTTTTCCAAAAATCATTAGTGCTACGTTTGCCGGTTTGTACTGTCAGATTAGCATTGGAATAACCTCCAATAACTGCTCTTTTAGATGGCGGCGAAGTTGCATTAACTTGTGTTCTTCGCAAGTATTCTAAAGTTCCTCCTACGATGTATCCGAAAGTGTCTATTATTGGATCTAATAATTTTTCAAATATTTCACTTTGAATTGCCTTTGTAAAACTTTCAAATGCGGCATCATCATGTGCATAGGAAGTCACATCATCTGTGAAGATTAAACCGAGGCTAGCATCATTGAAAGAAGGTAATTGTGTCGCTGGGATATCAATCTGTGCAGTTTTATTGAATTCATTAATGGCATCATTAATTCTAGCTTGTATATTTTTTGCAAGAGTTATCGTATTCGCAGGATTTGCGGTAAATCCAATTTGATCTATGACATTATAGATATCTTTGGCACTATTTGTTAAAAATAACTTTTTCTTGATTAAATCTCTAATGGCAACATCTATAGGATTGGCAGTTGCGATCCCATTTAGATCTCCTTCATCAAGTCGATAGAAATAATGTTGCAAAAAGATCATTTTGGCATAAAACGCCTTTCTGCTCTCTGCAGGAATCGTACGTATCTTTGCCAATACTTGCCTATATTTATCAAAGACAAATGACCTAAAGTTTTGAAGTATACGATTTTTTACCACATCCCCATATTTTGGATTATCATCTACATCCTGAACGACATCGCGATTTTTTCCTGTTATTAATCCTACTACGCCAGCGTTATCTCCGTATATAAAACCTATACCACCTCCTGCATGAATTCCATTATACATAGCCTTAAAATCTGCTTCGTCTGCAGCATCAATAGCACCATAGGTAACATCAAAATTATTTTTCGCATCATTTGATGTTACTTGGTTATAAGGTGCGATGGCTTGATATTTAACAATAAAATCTGCTGCTGCAGCAGCAGAATATGCCGGTACATCAACAGGATCAACAGAAGCTTTAAAATCCAATCCTGCACCAGCAATGTCATTCACGAAATTATTTCCTCCTCCTGCAGGAACATATAAAGTAGCCAGAAATGCATTCATAGATAGATCTGTGACATGAAATTTTAAACCCTCTGGAAAACCGAATTTATGCAAATTTCCTTTTGCAAGAAGACCACCAGCGGCCGCCTCCGCTAGTCCTTTAGTCTCAACGTATTTTCTTGCATGCTTTATAAATGCAGGAGTTATGTCTAATCTTACTTTCTTATTATCAGCCTCAATAATTTTCTTATCAAAGAGAAGTTTCGCGAGTGCGAATGCTGAAGATTCGCGCATATGATCTTCTAATAGAGTTACATTATTTTTATAATCACCATCGAAACCAGCATATGCACCAGCACCATCAATCGAAGCTTTTGCATCATCTGCAAATTCTTCTAAAGCTTTAATATCATCAAGAAGTACGCTGATTTCAGCTAATGACGGTGGTTTAGGTATATGAATCAAATCAATCATTCTTTTATTTCCAGGAGTGTTTCCAAAATAACTATCTAGTAATTCAGCATACAATAATGGAATTAAATAATTTGGTATAATTGCATTTTTGAAGAATTGAGTGAGAAAATTATTATAAACATGAGCGACTATTTTTTTTAATTCACCCTCTGTGGGTTTCCGTTCGGTCGCAAAATGATTTTCCCCAAGGATCTTATATGCTTTTTCCACATCTGCACCTAGCGGTAGCGGTGGCGGTGCCACCGCTAATATTTGATAAGCTTCGTATATATCATTTACATTGTAAACTTCACCAAACTCAAAATTTTCCTTATAATCTCCAGCATTCTTAAAAAATCCACGAAATAAGTTTGCGTTTGCATTATATGAATCATCTGCTGTATTAATAAGCATCTTGTAAACATCTGATAAATGATCATTTTTTCTAAATGTATCATCATCAGATATTGTTAGATTTCTAATTGGATTATTATCAACAGGATCTACCAAAGCATCAAGATTTTGATGAATTTTCAATATTGGCAAGAAATATCTGTCATATTTAGCATCATCGATATCCAATCTTGGATCTACTTGATGATGCCCACCAGCACCAGCATTATGAACTAAATGATCTAGTCGATTAAATGGATCATCCTGATATTGTGTGAGTTCTGCAAAAATTGGGAGCGTCTTGTACTGAAGATTTTCTTTGCGAATCTTTATTTTGTATTTACCATAAAATAAGTTGGCCTGAAAAGAATTATCAATAGTTATTGTGTGATAATTAGTATTTTTTATCAAACGAGAAAGAAGCCCTCTGTCTCTAATATTATATTTATGCTCAGCTGGCTCAACAGCAGCAAGTGCTGCATATGGAGGAGTTTTCTCATATGCATCCCAATCTTTAATTTCAAGATATTCCCCTTCGTAAGCAGCAAATGTTGCATCAGACAACATAACTGAATCTTTGTTACCAAGTGACAATACTGTTTCATCAAAAAATCTATCTTGAATATTTTTCATTTTAAAGTTTTTAGTTCCCAATGCCCATTCGAAAAATCTTTTGAAAAAGATTTCCTCTGCCGTTTGAATGTTAGAATGTGTCATTTTTGCAACTTCTTGCATAAATTTTTGGAAATTGCCTCGTTGACGTTTTAACAAAACATTTTCTATAATATCGAATACTTTTCGAGTTTTTGTTACATGATCATCATATAGTTCACTTGACAAAATATTGCAAGGGCCCCCGATAACGTGATAATCCAGGAATCTCTGAAGAACCGGCACATATTGATTTAATGAATCGTATAAATGGTAAAGAATAACAGGATAATGTTTCTGTTCAGCGGCACCAGCATAAGCAACATTGCGATTTATGAGCTCATTAAATTCTGCATTAAATGCTTTTATCCGATCGGTAATTGGTGTTATTGCTGTTTTACAATCGTTTACGAAATTGTTTAAGCGATTATTTAAATCTCCTGGAACCCGTAAAGCCGCACCGGGTGCAACTATATCTTTTGCCACATTATTCAAAATTTTGTGCATATCTTGCCTTGATGTGCTTTGGTTAAAATTATTAGCTAAAGAAGCTCCCAAGCCGGGTGCTGCAAAAGAAAAATATGTTCTTATCTCACCTAATACAGTGGTTAAATCAGTTCCAGCACCTGCCCAATCATTTCCAAGAAAATTTCTTATTTTTAAATCGAACTGATAATATAATGATAATCTAATCACAATGCAAATAAATTTACCTACCCAACTATATATAATTTCTTTCTGATTCTCATTAAAATTCTCTAAATTTCCATTATCTTCATCGCTAGATAAAGTGATATTCTTAAACAAGATATTTAGATGCAAATCATAGATATTTATCGGAGATGAAAACACACTAACACTTCCTCCATCAATAAATGATGGATATTTAAAATTAGACACAGGAGTGCTAGGTACTAAATTTAAAGGTTCTTGGACTCCTCTTGAGCTTACTTGCACTTCTTTGTAATTGCTCATGCTTTGCATGTAGATATAGTCCATATTAAACTTGACTAAATCAAGCGATCCACTCATGAGAGCATTAATTTCTAGACTTCCTCCATATTTGACCCCAGTTTTGACCAAGGTCTCCAGGGCGGGCGCAAGCTTCATATTATGCTCCTGCTTGTGATATGTAATTCCTCTTAATCCATATGCCAGCTTAAACTTATCGGTTCCCGGAAGTTCATCTTTATCTGGACTCAATGTATCATAAATGGGATGAGCTGAACCAAAATCACGATGCATTAATAAAGTGATATATGAAAGAGGCATAAATGGGTACTGATTGTTGCGATTAACATAATCGGCGATAGAGTTCGAATAAGTCTCGAAGTAAAGCGGAATGTCTTCCATATCGCGCCTTGTATCGAGCAACCCTTGGTTGACTGTACGGGCAGTTGAAATAATAGATTGGAGCAATTTTACATAATAATTTTTATATACCTCGTTTGTAACATTATCGGCGGTTGCATTATCTCTATATGCCGTCGAAAACATAGGAATGCCATCAATTGTTCCATCACTATGATCGGCTACTCTAGGAGCCCCAGTGTAGTCCCCAATATTGTTTTCAACGAGTGCCTTAAGAACTTCGGCATGATTGACAATAAGTCCAATTTCCCTTTCTAAACTAGGAATATATGCTCTCATTAATTCTTTCTGAATCTCCGTAAGGTTGGCAAAATCTTCTTCTAGATGCATGGGAACTTTACCAAGAAGTTTCTCCTGGGAGAGTGTGGCCAGACCCTTTAAACCGAATGCCAAGGAAGAATATAAAACACAGTCATCCATGGGTTCAAACCTATGCAAAGCCCCATTTGTGTCATTAATCGCATATCCAAGCATGATATTACGAGAATTATATCCATTAACTAATGGGTTAATAAGCTTCTTGTATATTTTTTTTGTTGATTTATCCATGAATATGTTAACCATGCGATAAATGAGATTATTAAGTCGGTTAATCAAAGAAAGCGAGCCCTTATTCTTGTAAGTGCCAACCACGTCATATTCAGCATCGGCAAATGTCGTATTCATGAAATATTTATCAAACTCGAAATGATCCTTCTTGAGACTGTCTGGAGCAGAGATGACAAACTTCTGATAAACCTCTTCTTTGGCACTCTTATCGGCAACATTTGAGAAAGCATTGCCACTTCTCAAGAAAGGCGAGTAAAATACAGGAAATTCATGGACTTGCTCATGAACGGTAAATTTAGGAATTAATGTCATGTCATGTTTCCAAAAAATGAGTTCATTGAATTCTCTATTTAGATTTGTACCATATGCAGTAAATTTATCCCTCAAAATCGTATTAACCTTTGCGATTCCATAATGAAATTCATTATTCAAAATACCACGAATCAACACCTTGTGGAGCATCTCAAGTTTTGGCTTAACACTGGCAGGTGCCCCTCCTGGGCCGCCAGTAATCATATCCTCCATTTCTTGATTAATCTCATTCGATAGATGATTTCTCAAATTTTTGTAGCTATTTTCCAAATGTGCAAAAATCACTCTAACTGTATCGCTTAACTTTGTAAAAGTAATAGAAGGATATCTGGTACCACCCGTCTCCAAGAAAATAAGATCAATCATTTTATTCAAGTTAGATTTTGCGGCATACAAAACCAATAATTCAGGTGTTCCGCTGAGAATTCCCTCCAGGCCATCTGCCACTAAGGCCAATGTTGTAACCTGCTTTAAATCATCATCATCATTCATGATTCCTACAGGAATCTTTTCTGGATACTTTACAGTATCCGTACGAAACCCATATCGCAATATTCCCAGACAAAGAGTTCTCTTAACTTGCTCCAGAACAGTCATAGGGAATAGCACAAATTCATGGAATTCAATTAACTTATTGGCATCAACCATATCGTATTTCCGCGAGCCATTAAGCATATTCACGAGCATGGCAAACTTTTGTTTAGGATCCGATTGACCCTTGATCTTACTAGTGAAATTCTTGATAAATTCAGCCAGCCCATACTCATCGAACCCGCCAATCATGCCGGATGTGAACTCCAAGTTTTTCATCACCTTGACTCTAAAATTCTGAATAGCATCTGCTAATGCGGGTGTAGTGGCGCGATCCTTCGTAACATATGTTGGAAAACTCTTACGGAAGCGATCCGATGGAAGCACATCTCTTCCCAAATAATCGGTATCAACCAAATTATATTGGAGAGCATCGGGTTTGTCCGTATAGAAGTCTGATTTTTCAGTATGTGCTAATCCATCCTTGGCATTTAAGAAATCATCAATTTCTTGCCTCTTCACGATACCATATCTTCTATTAATCTCTACCACAAAAGCTCTGAGGACTTCATCGCAGCTATATCCTTTAGCCTTATAAGTTCTATAAATGTCATTAATTGCTCTGATAATTTGCATATATTGGTCATATGAGTAGTTTCCATCGGCGGAATCCCGCGTATCGATGAATATCAATCTGACAAAGTCTCCCCAAATATTGCCCAGTTGTGGGAAAAATGTAATAATAATATCCTCAGCTGGACGAGCAACTGATGACTTTTCAAATTCAAAAAGATCCCTATACCATTCAGCTAGCAAAATTAATCGGATATATAGCTCTAATGCATCATCGATAATAACTGGCTCGTCGGCTCCTCCCAGGATGGATCTAATTCCGCTGCCGAGAGCATAATTCCGCGCGGCATATCGCGAAAGCTGCAAATAGTTTGGTGGCCGATTAAACAGCTCATAAGTGGCAATTACTGAGATAATCTTTGAAGTCATAGTTTGGATGGCCCAATAATATGAATTATGAAGGAAATTAAACATGTCGGCTCTTACTTTTGGTAATGCCTTCGCGGCTTCTTTCCTATCGAAGAAAGCTTTTCCCTCAGAAGTTGTCGGATTTAGGAATGTTGTAGTAGCCACAGCCGCTGGAGTAATAACAGCAACAGGTGATGCAAAGCTTTTCGCAACTCCTGGATGTTTATCTGGTCCAAATGCTCCATCACTAGCATCTAATAAACTACCTCCCACAATTGCTTCCATATCTGCCTTGACGACAGCTGCAAATACACTATCAAACAGTCTTGGATTAAAGTGCTGCACACCATAAAGGACACTAATAAATGTCTTAAATTTCTGCAGATTCTCCAAGATCTGACCTGGTTGCATAGCCATTTGGATGCTCTCGCCATGATTGATGGTATCAAATAAATGAACAATATTTGACAAACTCTGCGTACTCTTCACCATCCTTTCACAAGCCGAAATTAGACTCTCAAAAGATTTTGCCTTTGCAACATCCTCTTCATATCCTCTGAACAGCTCCACTGATTTGTCATTAAAAAATCTGGCAGTAAGTTCGAGCTTCTCTACAATTGGAGTAATAGATTTGATAAGCCTTGGATTCTGCTGCAAGCTCTTTGTAAATTTACTCAAATAGAGATCAATAGCTTGCATAGTTTCAATCATTCCAATAACTGCATCTCGGCCGAATTTAAGGAAAATTTGTCGATCTCTTCTGATGGTTGCTTTTACAGCATCAGAAAGACCGGGAGCTCCCACAACCTTTGCTTCAGCATCACCATAATCATAACTGCTGAGCTTATTAAAGAAAGCCATCACCGTATCAATATACGCGGCCGCCTCTTCTCCAAGAATATTGGAATAATTTTTGGAATAAGTTTCATGCTCCTTAGCCATAATCTTGACGCCCTCTTCAATTTCAGCCACCTGGTAAAAGTATCGCGCCTCATTAATGGTCTTATCGAGGGTCTTTCCAAAATTGATTTCAGCCGCTCGACTAGTCTTTTTTGGTTCAATTCCCTCATATTCATATAATTTCCTCTTCGCCCCACCAACCTTGGCAGCATTTTCAGATTCCTCAAAATCTGAGTCCATGGCAACGATCTCAGAGTCGGACCCCTCTCCCCCGCTATAAGATGAAAATCGCGGGCTAGTTTCAGTCCTAATGGGAATACTGGTGTACATCTTTCCGAATACAGAATTGAAGTTATCAATGGCTTTAAGAAGCTCATGGATGGACTCCTTGATTTCCCGGAAATAGGCTCCTCCTGGGCCTTTCGTTAGAGGCTCCGTCTTATCGAGCAACCCATTCAGGTTCTCCAAAAATGTGAGCCGCAAGGATCGCGAAACCGCATCCTCAGTGAAAGAAGTCATCGCGATGAACAGATTTTCATGCTCTGGATTGAGTTTCTTGAACTTCACCAAGAATCGCATGAAATCATCCAGCCTCTCCGTAATTGGAATCTCAGAGCCGATCTTCCGCGCAATCTTGCTAATACTGGCCTTAATATGCGCAAAACGCTCAATAAAGGTCCTCTTAAATGATCGCAGCACTACCTTTTGTGAGATCTTCTGCTTGCTGAGCTGTCTGGAAACACTGGATCGGAAGGCCTGGGTGCGCCCGGCAAAAGGCCCATTCTCCTCAGTAACCTGCAATTGGACATCATCTAGGAAGCTTCTCTCAATAAACTTCAGATCTTCAGCAGTGATGGATCCTCCGCGCTTAGCCTTGACGTACTTCTGGAGGCCGGCCCGATGCTTGGAAATATATGAAGCGATGTCATCCTTAGAGACATGCAGGTTGTTCTTCAGTGCCATTAAGGCCTGAATGGCATCAACGGAGTGCTCCGCATCAATATTTTTTCCATGCAGCTTTCCGGCAACCAATTCCTGCAGCTTCGCGAAGCTGTTGGCCTTTGTGAGCTCATCAACAGAAAGCCCGATCTTATTCATATACTTGTAAACCTGGGCTGCGACATCTGCCAGATTATTGGTTCCGTTTAGCAAAAACATGAGGTTTCTGCCTACTGGCGCGTCTGGATCAATCTGCAGATCCTGAATTAATCCCTCGAAATCGGGGTTATTCGCGATGTCACTCACAAAAGCATCGCTATAGGCACTTCTTGAGGTAACCCCAAGCAGGTTCTCAAGCATCAAGATTTGGCGATCCATTTCGACGATCACGGCCTTAGCCTGGCGCTGAAGGGCGGACTTCTGCAGCGCATCCATGCTTGGAATGACATACAGCTCGATGAAGTTATCGATGCTGGTCTTGACCACATGCGACAAAAACTTGATATTATTCAAGATTCGCTTAATCTCCACATGGACCCCAAGAAACTCTCCCTTAATGCCGGTAGTCAGCGTCTTCAGCACCTCGAGAATCTTTCGACACTTGGCCTCGGGGGTGAGCCCTAGATTAATGAGCTCCGATCCGCTCCAGGCATTCAGCGCGCTGATCAGGGTGTCGCAAATAGAGTCAACCTTGCTCTCTTTAACACCTCCACTGCTGTGAGGGCTGACGAACTTGCGGAGCCTCTCGCGCACCTCATGGATGACCGTTTCAATATTCTTTTCGTTGACCGGAGTCTTCAGCAGCATGGACTTCTTCAGGGCTTTTAGAAGAGTCAGCGACAGATCCATCTTTGGCTTTGAGTGCTTGCCATTTTCTCCAAAATCCTTTTTTGCGCCCCCTGAAATTCTTATTTGGCTGGGGACGACAAATGCACCACCATAATAATCAGATGCTTGCGTCATATATATAAGTTTAAAAATTTATCTCGTTTAATTCCGAACATAATGTGAAAAAAAAATTTTACATATAGTAAAAGGTATCATTCTGCGGAATCCAAAATTATTCCAAAAATAAAATTAACATAATTGTATATGTCGAAAGCGAAATTTGGTTCAGTACCTGGCGCATGTAGCCCAACAGTATTAATTCAACAAGCGAATCCAGATTATTATGATTTTTTACGATTCAATTGCTTGCTAGGGCGTTTTAAGACAAACAGAGGAGAGGAAATCACCATTCTTCTGCCAGATGCCAAAAGACTGGCCAAGCTTAAAAGTATAAAGGACGAAAGCGAATTACTTAAAGAGATCGGCTGCCTGATTATTCCCATGAAAGTGCCCGATTTGAGCAGCTTCGGCGCCGGCGAGATTGTTACCCAATATGGCATCCGGCTTGATGTCGAGAAGGCCAACGATAAGGAGGTGGTCCTTAAGAACGGCTGCAAAATCCACAAATCCAGTTTCCATCCCCGAGATTCCAAAAAGTATTTCGCAGTTTACGAAATCAGCGGAACTGCGCCATTTGAAGGCGAAAAACTTTCAGAGGATGAGAAAAAGAAGATCAAGAAGGGAGGCAGCATGATGATTATTTCGACTCCCCTCAAGTACATTCAGAGAGTCCAGCGCAAGGTGGAGCATCTCTACAAGCACCCTTTTAGCGAGATCGACAGCAAGAATATTTATTTCAGAAAGGTCTATCTTCAGCTGCAAATTCTTAAGAAGAACCAGGAGGCTCTCTTCCATAATGGCGATGTTTTCCGGCACCTCGGAAACGAGGAAGTAAGCACCTCATATCTCCTGGATCTCATTACAGATGACCACTGCGCTGAGGAGCTCTGGTACTGCCTGGGGGCTGACGGCCCGTGCCCCGAAAAGATTTCCCACATCGGCTTCTCCCAGTTCGTCGAAGCATATAACGATGCTGTCAAGACAGGAGGATATCCCCCTAGATCTATCACTGCGAACGAGCAGAACAGCCAGCTCATGAAGGCTCAGTCCCATTTGGATGCTCGCGTGGCTTGCCGCACTCTGTATAAAGATGATCTCAATAGATTGGGCAAGGACTTGTTCATCATTTTTACAAACCTCACTAAGTACCAGTGGCTGAAGGACCGCAAGGATCACCTCGATGCCGGCGGCTCGCTCCATGACCTGAATAATGAATTGTACAACTCATATCTTATGTATTCCAAATGGTACTGCCTTTCAGATTTGTCCACCCGGGCCCGCGCAGCTCCAAACCTTGAGGATGACTTCAGGGACTTCATCGGGCTGCTCAAGACGGACGTGCTCCTATTTACCCCAACCGCCATAAGTGAGACTTCTCCATTCATTACTACTGATTATGAGAAGCTGACCGCGCCGCCTGGACTAACCTCAAAAAAACTATATTCTATGAATCACCTGATGCTGCTCCTTTCCTCCACCGGAGGAATCTTCCTTGGAGGCGGCTCCTCTCGAGTTAATGAGACTCTTGATAAGTATCTGCCGCATACTCGAAATTAATTCTTTCAGAGTCCCGAAAGTTCTTGATCTTGTTTCGGCAACAAATGCTGCGGATATTTAGGAATTGGAATATGTAAACAATTGGCTCTACCTCCCCGCTTACAATCCCCTGTTTTAGCGGATGAATCTTACTTTTTTTTAGCTGCTCTCTGGTATGCGCCCGATAGAGCGCGTCGAAGGCCGGAAACATCTCTGCTAGATTTCTTCCACAGGTGCACTGAATAGGGCATGCCATTTATACTCTATTGAGTTTCAATTTTTAAAAAGTGAATATGCCAATAAATTAAAACAAATAACTGATAATGAACAACAGAATCTCTCTTCAAGATATTAAAGAAGCATATGCCGCTCACGGATATGACTTTTTGACTTATTCTGATAAGAGAATTGGAGGCTACACTCTGAAGTCTAACAAAAATCAGAAAAATAAAAACACCACATATCTGTCTCCCATTATCAAGCTCGCATGCGGTCGCGTTGTCGAGAAGCCCGTCGTTAAGACCGGCCTCCAGGTTATCGAAAGAATTGTCGTGACACTGCCTTACGGGTCCCCTGATATGAATGACCCTGAAACTGCCGCAAAGATTGAATCTGGCGAGATTAAGCTCGAGAGGGCAGAAATCCGCTTCTCGAAGATTACCGAGGACAAGATCAAGCAGCGCGAGGATGAGGACGAAGAGACCTACCAGACGAGGGTTCGGCAGCTGATCGCAAATAATCAGCTCTTGTGCGAAGCCCTGGAAATCCTGGCAACAGCCTCCGAGAAGCTTTCTGAGAAGCTTGCTGCGACGGATCCAAATGAGCTCGGCTTCACTTTCCGAAATGCCGACCATTTTATGCGGCTCAAAGTTGCCAAGAAAAAGTGGGAACCGGCCCTTCCTGCGGGAGTCCACCACAGCATCATGAAAACAATGTCCTATAAGACAAACGAAGAGGGAGAGCGCGAGCTGACATGCCGCGAAAATCCGGCGTTTGCCTTGCGATTTGAGGCAGATAAAGAAAACTACGGCCCAATTGTGCGATCTTTCTGGTCAAACAAAAAAAAGGTCTACGTGCCATTTGTGCGAGACCGCGCCGTGGCCCTACAAGGGGATCCCAAGAAATTGCTGACCGGCCCCGAAAACGAAGAGCTCAGCATCATGAATATTAAGAAATTGATCCCTCCTGGATCTCTCATCGAGGGTTCTTTCCGAGTCGACTGCCTCTGCGCATGTCCTGTAGGGAGTGTCTTCTACTGCTTTATTGAGAGTCTCTTCGTTGAGCCCTCCAAGTATACCTCTCAGGAGTTCGATCCTGATGCGGATATTATTGATATCGACGAACAGATCGGAGCCATCAAAAGAACCATCCCTGATAACCTCCTAGAACAAGTTAAGGATTTGGTCGATAACGATGATCTCGACGATGACGCATTCTAATATAGATTCGTTCATATTTTTTTTACCACTCTGCGAATGATCTAAAACCAATCTAGTTTATATGACTAAGGGAGCCATTTACAATATCATAGCTAGATCCGAGGACGATGATGCTCTTGTGAACGCAATGGATATTCTAAAAGATAGGCTCATTCGCAAAATGCTGGAAAACGGCGCGCAGATTGCCAATTTCATTTATAAAAACAAAAAATCGGATCTCATGGATTTCAAGAAAACAGATACTTACAATTTCCTTTTGCCCAGTCAGGAAAAAATCCCTAGTATTTCATATTTGGACCATGCAGTGTCCATTTTTCTGAATTACTCCTATAAGCCCTTCGCATTAGTCGCCCAGGAATATGATGTGATTCAATCGGCCGCCCCCCGTTGGAATAATGAGATTCGCTTCACCCTCAACCAATACGGCCAGTTCATATCAGATTGCGTAGTGCACATCCGCCTCAAGGGGCTTCGCGCAAAAGACCCGCGGGACCGCGTGCGATACATCAACATGCCCGGCGCCCGAATCTTCGAAAAAGTTCAATTTCAAATCGATCGCGTAGTTATTGATGAGTATAACTTCGAAACCTATAACCAATTCTTCTATCGCGAGGTCATCAGCGATGATAAAAAAGCATGGGAACGCATGATGGGCCAGCAAGATGAATACGAAGTGTTGTACACTCCAGATCCCCTAAATGATTTATTCAGCACTAAACGTGTGTATACTAACGGCGCCCAGACCTTTAAGCAGGAGCAGGATGTGCTTGATCTATGGGTCCCCATGCTCTTTTGGTTCAAGAACTACAAGAATGCGCTCCCCCACCGCGGCCTCAACTGGGGGCAAATAGACATCGTAGTCACATTAACCAATCCTGATAATCTCATCTCATATGCCAACTTCGGCGGAGGCGGCCAATTTGACATTCCACAGATAGAAACTTGCGAGCTTTATGCCAATAATATTTATACAGATCCCCTTGTTTACAGCCTCCTGCTAATGAAAATCAAGCTATTCAAGATTGACACTCACAGGCAGATGACCCTGACACTAACCGAGCCAGAGGGGCGCATCCGGCTGTTTGACAAGATTAAGTGGCCGATCAGCCGCTTGAGTGTCAGTTTCAGGCCTGTCGCGAATGAAAGCCTCTCGGAATATTGGTATTACAATAGCGTCCTAACCCCGAATCACATCTTCGAGCCAGTTCTTGCAAAAAGCGCCAGCACTGTCATCAACGGAGGCTTTATTTCCGCCACGCCCGTCAGCGGGGTTCTTTCAGGAGGGTTATCATCGCTGGATGGCTTCTATAACGGCTATTATTTCAACATCACAGGAGGCACCGGATACAATACCAATAATATCGAACTCAATAGATATTATGTCTTGAATTACATAGGAGCAACTAATACAGTAATTCCCAACCAGCCCTGGAGGACGATCCCAGATACTACTACAACGTATGAGCTCTACCTGCCGCAAATTCAGGCCGGCCAAGTGCAATTCTATACGGAGAGCCCTCCTGTGGATACAATCGAAGTCACCCTAAATACCATCCCTTATATTAATCAATCGGAAATCATGCTGCATGACACTTATACGCCTTACAAGACGAAGGGAATTGTAGCGCCGCGCTCCCCCGGCAACGTGGAAATATTTTTCGAGTTGGAAAACCACGAGCGCGATCTCAAAGGCCACTATCCTTTCAAGGATGGCCAGTCTTATCTGAATTACACCTCAAGTTATGTAAATTCGGACACGCCCGTCACTGCGTACATAACAGGTCATGCAATCAACTTCTTTTACTTGAATAGTAATGGTCATGCAAAATTACTATATCCATAAGAATCCTAATAATATATGGACGAAGGAAGCGATGACGATTTTCTACAAAAAGTTTATGGCGGCCAAAAATGTCAAAAATGTATTACTTTCTGTAATTGTCGCACACTGTCGCCAAAAGAGCGGCAAGCGGAGCGGCAGGAACAGCAGATGCAGGAGAATTTTGAGCTAATCCGCGCTCGTGAGGAATTCAAGGATATTAGGGCGGAAAACCGCAAGGTGGATATAAGCCTGAAGTCCAAAATTGCCATGTTTTATCGAGGAAATGATTCGAAAGCCTATAGCCACGTTGAAGCGAAAAGTGATCTATCTCAGCAAGAAATGGACTTCCAGCAAGACATAATAGGTGGATTCGAGAAGACTAACTTGGGGGATCAGCTGAGGAGAATCCACTCCAGCGACCTATCAAAAGTGCGGCTCGTGCGCCCGACCAGTCAGCCCCGAGTTTGCCCTCCGAGGCAGAAACCTATTAATTATTCCCGGCAACCAATCTCGCAAATGGGCCCTTCTCGACCACCAATCTCGCAAATAGGCCCTTCCCGGAAACCAATCCCTCAAACGGCTCCCCCCAGGCCCCAGATGGCTCCCCGCGGCCCTCCAAGACAGCAACCAATTAATCATTTGGCCAGCCAGAAGTCTATATATAAATACGAAAACGTCAGGCTTGTTCGAAAGAGATGAACGAGAAAGGCAAAACGAAATTAGTATAGAGGTTTTAACTTTAAAACACACAAATGATAAAAAAATTAGTTAATTTCAATAAATATTTTTTTTTTCTTCTAATATAGACTATGGCAAACAGTGGAATGTTTATGATAATTACCAACGACGGTAAGCAGGATAAGATGTTGATGGCATCCGATTTCCTTAAGAACAGATTGAATGCCATCCAGATGGCCAGAGCCAGATACCAGTATGCGGACACTACACCAACCCTCATGGATATTGAGAAAACTCACATCTTGTTTATGAATGCCCATTTCAAGCCATTCTGTGCTATTGGTTTTGAATACGTCAAGGTCAGAGCCAATACCGGAAACCCAGACTTCGGCTCCACCATTCAGTTCTCCATTCCTCAATATGGAGACTTCATCTATGATATGTTCGTGTATGTTGTTATTAACCAGCCAGTGCTGAGCTACGACTCTAGCAACACCAACCCATCTAACCAACCGCTGATGGCATGGTGCACTTACCCAGGAGAGAGATTCTTCAGCTCCGTTAAGTTCACTGTGAACGGAAACCCTATGGACACCTACTACTCATGGTCCTACACTATCTTCAGAAACACCCGCGTGAAGCAGGACAAGAAAATTGCTTGGGACAGATGCATGGGACAGGAAGTTGCCGATGTTGGTTTCGTTGATCAGCCAAACTGGGCGCAGAGTGGAGTTGCTCCTTCTGGAATCAGCAACAGAATTGCAACTGCCAGCTACTCCGGACTGCAGACCCCAACTGGCCAGAAAGTGCAGCCAGTTGCTCTGCTCATCCCACTGTTGTTCTGGTTCAACCTTGATCCTCGATTGGCCATCGCTTCCGTCGCCATCCCATACGGACAGCGATTCATCGAGTGCGCGATCTGCCCAGGAAACTACCTAGTTGACCTTGTGCCAAGAGGAGCAAACGCAGGAAACTACTCCTCCCCTGGAGGATCCCTGAACTACACCAGCTGTGTCCAGGAAGTCACCCTTTACATCAACAACATTTTCGTTAACAAGGAGATCCACGACATCTTCATCAAGAGAATTGGCTTCACTCTTATCAGAGTTCACCAATACCAGAGCGCCACCGTTACAACTGATGCTTTCACCGTCCTCCTGAACGGCATCAAGTGGCCAGTCGAGTTCGGATGGATCGGCTTCCAGCCAAAGGATTACATCTCTCCACAGGACAGCCTCCGAAGAGCCAACTTGGACAACTGGGACAAGTATTCTCAGGTTACTTCCAGCCAAGTTTCTGCCAATGGTTGGGTTGTCAGCCAGAAGTCTCTAAAGGTTTCTGGAACTGCTCTCCCATCTTCCAGCAACGGAGTGTTGACCTTCAGCACTGCCTCCACTGCAACTTTCAACACTGCATCTGGAAATGTTGCCGCAACTCTCACCTTCGCCAACGCTCAGGCCAACGCCACTGTTCTCACTGCTGGCAACGAAGTTGTTGTTCCACTTACTGGATTCGTTGGAGGAACTTTCACTGCCACCTCAGTGACTCTCCACATCGTGTCAGCCACCACCACTGTCCTGACTTTCGCCGAAACCACTGATCAGATTCTTGCTGCTATTGGCTACACTGGCGCGGCCGCCAACTTGGTATTCACTATTGCCGGTTCTACTGTCCTCCCAGTTACCGTCTATACCTTGTTCAGCACCCCCCAGACTTCCACTGTCAACTCATACTCACCAACCATCAGATCCATCAAGCTGACCGCTGCCGGAGTTACCATTATTGATGAATTCCCTCAGTCGGTGCTGAGCAGATATCTTCCATTCCAGTTTGGACAGAACACAATTGTTGCACCAAAGGATCCAGGTTTGATGTTCTTGAACTTCGCCCTGCACCCAGGCATCTATCAGCCTTCCGGACACTTCAACTTTTCTCGATGCAGAGAATTCCAGCTCACTGTTCTTGGCACTATCTTCACTAACTCATACCAGGGCCAGTTCTTGATTGAGACCTCGTCACTCAACTTCTTGCTCATTTCAGATGGTTCCGCTGTTCTCCGATACACCACATAAAAATATTCAAAATATCGCATCCCGAAAGAGCACCTCAGCTCTACATATTTTTTTTCCATCCTGCCGCCATAAAAAAATGAATCTTGCAAGCATTAAAACATGCAGTCTATTGCTATCAATTTCAAGTCATATTCCAGTGCTTCCCTCAAAATGTGCCAAATTCTTGATTCCATCAAGGATCTTGGGGCAGACATGATGGATTCACTCGCAGCTGCGGCTCCCAGCAATAAGGTCGAAATCTTTGAGCAAATCATCGAGCCATTCAGAGCTGCCAACTCTTCTCTGCTGGTCCTGGTTAACTCCACGCTGAAGGCACGTTCTCTTGAGAAAATCTTTCCTATGGAAGTTCTTGACGAAAGTGAGTTCTTCTCTATGGAGGCTTTCAATTCTATCAGCGGCTTCAAAATGCTTTGTGTTTCTGTAGATGCACAAGCAAAACTGAACAAAAGAATCAATCCATTTCATGGGCTGGTCCTTTTTGATTTAGTCAAGCCAGATCAAGTGCTCGGCTTTCTAGAAGACAGCGCTGAAATAGTCGCTTTATTTGATCCTTCCGATGAAGCCCAGATGCGGCTTGTTCCTATGATCGCCATAATGTCATCTGAGGCAGTTTCTAGAAAACCGCAGGTGCCAGTCTTGGAAATTAAGAAAGAGGAGAACAAGGCGAGGAAAGGCGAGGAAAACAAGGGAGAGGAGATCAAAGTTGTCAGCTATTCCAATTTTCCAAAGATTGACGTGAAGCGCTACCAACAAGTGATTCCCAAGGCGCTAGACGCGAATCTCTGGAAAGGCTGGTCTTCTGATAAAATTCTTTATCAATATCATATAATCGCATCAGATGAGCTGTTGAATTATGTGAACGAGGAGATTGGTGTTTTCACAAAAGAGCCGGGCTTCGCGATCCTTACCAAAGAGCCACTTCCGACTGATAAATTTGGATTCAGCCTTTATGTCCCATTTTCAGACCAGAAGTTCAGAATTATGGTCATGCAGGCCCCAGGCAAAATTCTTGAATTGGCTTCCGAAGAACAGTATAAGGCTCTTTGTGAGTTTCAGATCATGTACTTCTCATTTATGCGCAAGATTGGCACAAATAATTCAGGTTTGCCACTCGGAAGCGCCAAGAAGAAATATATGATTGCGCCAGTGACCTACACTTACCAAGGCGGCTATCTTCGAAGGAGCTCTATAGACTGGCCTCTGATTTACGGAATGGTGCATCAAATGAGCAACTCCATGAGCGGCGACCTGCAGAAGTTCCTTGATTTGCTCAAA
>JAIXRC010000101.1 GCA_027485415.1 Cryomorphaceae bacterium
AGCTTGGATGCTTTTGTGCCAAGGAGGTTCTCCATGTCCCTATCCCCTGCGTTTAGCGAATGGGACATGGCATCAATGAGCTTCATGACGCACGTGCGTGTTCTTCTGAAAGGCAAAGAACCGTCGGCGTAGGGCTCCAACCACGATACCAGGGCATAGAGGCCTCCCTGGTAAATAAAGTCGGCGTGCTTTACGCCACCAAGCAACGTCTCCTCAACCTCGGGGATCATGGAGAACTTGTGGGCCGCCGGGAGACCTTTTTTCTCTTTCATGATGACCTGGTCGTTCTGCGCAGCTGCCTTCATACGGGAAATAAGGCCTGGTAGATCTGATTCCGCTTTTGGAGAAAGTCCCAGATGCTCGAGCATCTCGTCCACGTCGGCCTGTTGCATTATTTAAGGGATAAAAACAATATAGACAAATGCAGGAAAAAAAATATTAAAAAATATAAATGTTTTCAGATGGATAGTTCAAATGGATGTTTATGTTGTGGATAGTCCTAGGATATGACAAAGCAAGATTTCTCTTTAAGTTTGTTTATTCAGCATATTTCCAAAGTGGTAACATGATGCGTACATTTATATTCTACTCTACTAAACAACTAGACAACAACTAGACATGTCCCCTATATCACCAAACAACATAATTATTCTCTTGATAAATAGAAACGAGAAAAAGACACATTACAAAATAATAACCTAATGATTCTAGAACAAAAACAAACATACTCCAGTCTGAAAGTACCAGAAATGGTGGAGCGAACGATGCGGTTGTTCCTGGGGTCACTGCTGGCAATGCTATATGCATGTATTCTGATAACACTGGATTGCGTCGCGCGGAAACCCAGACAACTCTGTGTATTTCCGGATGATTGCCTATCTATGATAATGGCAATGGACCAGGATGGCATCTCGGAAATTGCCTACAAAATCGGAAAGCTTGCATCGCTTGGCGCTTGGGTACCGTCAAGGACCCAACTGCATCGCTGTAGTACAAAAGATAATCAAGATAACCAAATAATGAAAATAATGAAAATAAAAAGCGCCTACGGACCGTTCATCGATCCGGACCTGGTATGTGTAACAATCGTGCTTGATGGACAGAAAGAGCTACTGGGACTGTATGCCGTCGATGATGATAACGAGGACTCAAGGATCGTCCTCAAAAGCAATGCCGTCTTGGTGCACGATTATCGACAAACCGCTCACTTCATTGACATCACGGCCGCTCATCGCGACTGCTCAACGCTGACATTATACTTTCGAAAATGCAAAATGGGCTACATACAACAAAATTGGAACCTACCTATGATCAGGTATATAAGGTCCTATTTTGGATTATTGTAGATATAGTGTTCTATTGGCTTCTTTCTATTCATCTATATCTATAACTATCTATAACTATCGATAACTATCTATAACTAAATAATATAATACAACTATGACGATAACATCATTTCAACTGAATAAGAAAGAAAACAAAAAGCGTGGATATGATCTTTTTAATACGTGCATCAAACGCCTTATACGTGAACTGAGCAACAGACATCCAACCGTAAATGAATTCCGCGTATGCTTGGGTATTTATAAGATTCTAAAGACTTTCAACAAGAGGTCCATACATGCGATCTATCGGATCTCTACAGATAAACACAAATCATACTTGCAACAACATGATGACTCTTTCTTCATGTCCCCTGAAATGCGCATGGAGCCAGAGCTTCAGATCTTTAATTACATGATACCCACGTTCCAAAAGTGTTGGGTCAGCATGACCATGGACGAACAACGCATAATATGGCAGCATGTTGATGTGATCATGTATTTATCCACGACCTTGACAACACAAGAGGATGACCTGCCGAACCAGGGGGACCTTGGCGGCGCTCTAGCCCTTTTAGCCGTCAGGTAGTACATACGAATAAAATGTTGGTATTTCATAAATAAATACAAGTGTTGGCTTTGTCTCTTGCAAAATGTTGTTTGCGGGAATTCTTACGTTATCAATATGTGTCTTATCCCTAGCATTTATAAGTCTGCAATTGCGTACACACGCTGATCTAGAACCGGTTTATACTACTAATAAAAATGGGAATAATCGAATTGCCTGCTTGTACGCATATTATGAAAAGAACGATAGCTACAAGCGGAACTTTACGTATTTCATAAACCACGGGATCTTGAAGCATGTGGATTACTATATTGTCATTAATGGACATTGCTCCGTGGATCTTTCAAAGGTCCAAGAGAATGTGTCGGTATGTTCTAGAGAGAATGTGGGCTACGACTTTGGAGCTTGGGGACACGCGCTGGAAAAATATGACATCATGGACACGTACGATTACGTTGCATTCCTGAATACATCCGTCAAGGGACCCTTCTTGCGAAAGAAGTTCAAGAACGACTGGACTGTTCCGTTCCTCGACCGTTTCCGTGCATGTGACGAGACAATGTTGGTGGGGACATCGATCAATGTATATTATCTTGGCGCACATGTGCAATCGATGATGTTTATGCTGAGAAAGGAATCTTTGCGCTATGCATACAACCAGGGCATATTCAGGGTCGCCAAAGGCATTTCGTTTTATGATGTCATTGTCAACCACGAAATCCGCTTGTCCCAGGTCATCATTCAAAACGGCTTCAACATTGACTGTCTGTTGTCAAAATACCAGGGCGTGGATTACCGCAAGATCACAAAGGACTTTAATCCGAGTAGCCGTAGCGGTGACCCTTACCATGTCGGTGCATACTTTGGAAAGACCATAGACCCATATGATGTAGTGTTTTTCAAGCTACAACCAGAACGGATACCGCGTCCGAGTATCGACGTTCTCGAATAATAATAATTTACATATTATTATTATAATTTACTTTTATTACGATATGTCAAGCGTGCAAACACTTGCAAATCTGGCCACTTTTCGATCGTTTCAGAGACAGCTTCCGGAATATATGAATGGATCTTCACCATGGATTTGTTTGCTAGGTAAATGGTGGTACCTGGATGCCACGCATGAAGCGCTTCCTTGATCACCGCAGCGTGCATGAATGATGCACAGTCATGTACCACAAACTTCAAGACTATCATTCTTTTCTTATGCATGAAGCACGTCAACAATGAATCCAGCCTTGCAAACGTATCAAAGGGGCGATGGGGATGGATCTGGATGGATACTTTCTTCACGCGCGCCGGCATGTTGCTTATGAACGTTTCCCATATTCTGCGAGTGGGTATCAAGGCGGGTGATGGGTCCCATGCTATGTAGACATGATCAACCGCTGGGTAAACGTTATCGATGCTCACGTCAAAGGGGCGGCTCCAGATGCCGGGCTCCAGAGCGACCTTGGTCACGCTTGAAGTGAAAATATCTTGTGTCTTGTGGACCGGTAATGGTCCTGTCAGGTTGGCTTGCATCCTCATGTTCTTCGTTGGAACAAAGGCCATCTTTTCATCCACTAGGTCGATCGCTTCATGCCCATCGACGACCAGACGGGTGAGTACGCTTTGCATCTCTGGACATTGCAAAACTGATCTCAACGCACGTGTGTTGTTGCAGACAATGGTTGCGCTTGACAGACATGATACCAGGTGCATGTCAAACGGCCTCTGCATCGCTACGTGCATGTGATACCTTCCCGCACTAGAATTTGCAGCCTTGTAATCTGAAATCCTTCGGAGACATTGGTTCACGCCACATGGCGTACATGATTCCTTGAACGTAAATTGACAATCTTTTATACTTGCCAGGGCATGTAAGATGGTGCTATCGATGACCTTGCACGCGTCGTCGCAGCAAAAGATCAAGAAGACCTTAGTGAGGAATGGTTTGATCTTCTTGACCGAACGAATCCTGTTGATGACATTATTATTCCCCTGATGATCGCCGTCATGACAACCGACCTTGACATGGTGACTGGCATGCGTCCAGTGGATACTATGGAATATTCTGGATGCTTGGGAGCATGATATACGGTCGACTGGTTCAAGGAATCCCCC
>JAIXRC010000127.1 GCA_027485415.1 Cryomorphaceae bacterium
ATATTATTGAATATTATTGATTATTATTTATTGATTGTTTATTATTGTTGATTGTTATGTTGATGGTATATGCAGTTGCGGTTCCGCTTGCAGTGTTCCTATCTACAAATCCTGCAACCTTGCTATGTATGACGCCCAGGGTACATCTCTGTCCCGCAGGTAATGCGAGGATAAGTGTATTGTTATTGTTATTGCTTGTCACAATGTTTTCGTAGCTCATGATTCCCGCAAGCGCCCAAGTGTTTTTGTCATTTTCCTTGGTGCTATCATCTACCGATTGTACCGATACATGGACGTTTGAGCCGGGAGCCGCCTTGATAATGTCTCTGCACATGTAAGATAGGTCAAACGTGGCAAATGCAAACGCTTCGAGTTTCCTCTTTTTCATAGTTCCAGTGAATGATACACCCGTTACTACCTGTACATCCTCGAGATCATTATGCTGACTGTCTTTCCAAACAAGGTCTTCAGATACGCATGTTTTGCGCATGTCCCGGTTCAGTAAGAACCTCTTGGCATTGGCCAGGCGAATCGGGTCCGATCTGTAAAACGACAACGTCATCATATCTACCATCCACTGCAACGCAAATGCATTCTTATCGAGGTTCAGAAACTGCGCAACGCCCTGGTAAAGATCCTTTGTCCTGATTATATTGGCCATGCCGGTCGCGATCAGACGCTTATACGTCTGCATGCCATACCGTGCAGCGAAGAAGATCCAGAAAGTCGGGTTGTACCCAATGAATGTCTCCCGGCTTTGATAAGTGAGGCTCTCCTTGCTGTACGCATTCCTGTTGCTGTGACCACAAAGTACAGAATAATACGCATTGATGCACGAATAGCCGTTCCCTGTCCCAGGACAGTATGTATACTCTGAGAAGCGCGCGATGCTCTCTCCAAATCCATTGCCCCACGCAGGATCTCTTGGGCTAGGATCTATGCCATGCGTCATCTCGTGCACAGAAGTCAGTATGAACCCAAAGTAATTATGCGCAACCGTTATTTGTGGACTCAGGTAGCAGTGTGATGCGTTGGAGAAAGCAGCCGCGTTGTTCCCGACGTTGGCATTGCTCGCGCTGTTTCCAATGACAAACATGTTCATGGGACTGTTTCTGGATCTCGAGCAGTTCCATTCCGGATAGTCCGCGTATAACTGATCAAGTACAGTATCAAACTTTAGCACAATCTGGTACAAATCGTCGATATCTATCTGATACCTTTCAACCGTTTCTTTGCCCTTGATCCTGACGGTCCTCTCGTGGAAAGGAAGCGGTTCGTTGAATATCAGGCGGACGCGAGAGCCCACAAGCGCACGAGTGCCCTTTTCAATTTTTTGGTCGCGCAACACGACTGTCTTCTTGGCCGCATCGAGAGAACACGCAACGAGGCGCTTCCCGAATTCTCCAATGTCACCGACTGCTGGCAACGTCTCTTTCCATTTTAGCGGCGTTCCCTTTTCGCCTGAGTTCGCCATATTATTATTAGGTTGGTTACATATAGGTTCCCATTTTATTTTGGCGTCCAGCAAATTATGTCGCGGTATTGTATACAAGACCCCCTAAATTCCCCAAAGCTCAAATGGCAACAGGTCCGATAGACTATACCAGGAGGTCTACCATCTATGACATTTACGGTCAGAACTATGGGCAGGAGAAAAACGCCCGCGACATGGACAGCATTTGTCAAAATCCAAACGCTACATTCTCTCTGCAGTCGCAACAAAAGTTTCTACAAAGGTATGTGTCTGACAACAAGGCCTGGAAGTCTCTCCTGTTGTATCACGAAATCGGCTCTGGCAAGACCTGCTCGGCCATTACCATCGCAGAAGAATACATGAGGATCAACCCAAGGTCCAGGGTAACCGTCATATTGCCCGCTCGTTTGCGCACAAACTTTATCGATGAGCTGCTGTCCCCCTGCGCAATGTCCAAGTACATGAACAAGAAAGACACGGCCGAGTTCCTCAAGGCGAGCACGACAAAGACTAGAAAGAACGAGCTGCGCAAAGCAGCAGAGGCCAAGGCAGAGGCCAGATATGACATCATGAGCTTTGAGAAATTCGTCAAGCAGGCTCGCGAACATGACGGCAATCTTGAAAAGTGGGCGACTGCGTTTACCAAGAACCGGCTGCTGATAGTCGACGAAGTACACAATCTCCTGAGCACTGGCTATGACCAGGAACAATATGGCAAGGTCCTGGCCGATGGCAAGCTGCCCAAGAGCATGAAGAGCATAAATGCCGTCGTTTTCAAATACATGATACAGAAAGCCGACCCTAGTTCCAAGATGGTCTTCATGACCGCTACGCCAGTGTTTGATCACGCGTCTCAGTTCAAAGAGCTGGTCAGGATGATGTCGCCAGAGTTCTCGGCCCAGATTGATAGAGCCAGGAAATTAAGCGACACCATTCCGTTCCTACGCGGAAAGGTCAGCTATTTCCCGGGTACAAGCCCGGCCGCGTATCCAGCAGTCGAATATATGACCCACGATATCCCGGCGTCCGTGACACAAAACGATGTAATCAGGGAGCTCCAAGAAACCGAAGGAGTTCTCGAAGAAGATAGCGTAGAAGCGTTCATGAGCAAACAACGCCAGGCCGCGATCGCGTGCCTTCCTAAAAACAAACGGATTGAGACGCGCATGGACGAGGTCATGGACAACCTCGAGGAATACGCGCCAAAGGTCCTGGAGCTCCTTGGACAGCTCGAGGATTTCCCGATCGGAAAGCACCTCGTTTATTCCTCGTTCATCGACGCCGGACTCAAGGTCGTGGAAGCGGCACTGCGGCGCATGGGCTGGGTATCCCTCGCAGAAGTTGTCAAGAACCCGGCACTGGCGGCGCGGCACCAGTACAAGGTTTACGCATCATGGGATGGCAATGTCAAAGACCACGACAAGACGATCATCAAGAGTGTTGTGAACTCTGTCGACAACATGGACGGTGTCAAGGTCCGTGTCATCCTTGGCAGTCCCTCCATCAAGGAGGGAGTATCATTCAAGCACATCCAGCATCTGCATCTGCTCGACCCGGTATGGAACAGCAGTGCAAAGGCCCAGGTAGAAGGCCGCGCGATCCGGTTCTGTTCTCACGTAGATATTCCCCGAACACATGCAGTGCTTGCACGCAAGGTCGTCATCCACCAGTACAAACTGGTACCCAATAGCGATATACCTGGCGATGAACAAGTCCTTGAAACATCCGATATGAAAATTTACGATGACATCATCCCCAGGAAACGCGATGTAATCTCAAAGGCCGAGGCGTTCCTGAAGCAGATTTCCATGGATTATCACTTGTTCAGGCGCTTGCACGAGGATGCTTCATGGAATGGAACTATCGACAGGACCGACATTAACCGGGCGAATGCGTTTGAGAGGTCGGCAGTAAGGATTCCGGATAAGCACAACGTTTCCATTATCAAAGGAGGGAAAGCCCAGATGAGGAAGAACAACACGTGTCCATCAAACAGGAGGCCAACGAGCGCGGGGTGCCCGAATGCATATCCCTACCAGAGAGAAAACATAAACGGTGATGAGTGTTGCTACAAGACACAACTCAAGACACAGCAGCGTCGCGGTAAGACCACAAAGGACACAAAGACCACAGAGACCACAGAGACCACAGAGACCACAGAG
>JAIXRC010000016.1 GCA_027485415.1 Cryomorphaceae bacterium
GGTCTTTATGAGTTTACTCAAGCTTCAGGTTGTCCAGTACTTGCCAATACAGTAACGACCCAACCCGCCAACGCTTCCTTCTCGGTGTATTCCAATCAAGGAGGTACGTGTGTTGCGGCGGCGAACGTCTTTAACAACAACACTTGGAATACCGGTTCCAATATCGACCTTAACAACTACAATGAATTTACAATCACGCCAGATTCTTGTTTTGGGTTAACGTTAACTAAATTATCGTTTACGCACAAGGTTAGTAATGTGAATACCATTCCTGTATGGTATTTACGCTCAAGTTTAGATAATTACGCTTCGAATGTTGCATTCGACACCATTACAACCAATGCAATTTTAAACGATACCGTTCAACTCGGAGCAAGTTTTCAAAACGTCGGTGCCGTAACCTTTAGATTTTACATAACGGGAATATCAACACCGAATGCAACTTGGCGAAATGATAACGTTAGCGTTTGGGGCTTTGTGAACGCGGTTCAGCCTCAAACATATTATGCGGACAACGATGGCGACGGATACGGTGATGCGGGTAATACGGTTGTGGCATGTTCTGCCCCGCAAGGTTATACCAACAACAATACGGACTGCGACGATAATAACGCTCAGATTAATCCCACTACCGTATGGTTCATCGACGCCGATCAAGACGGTTATGGAGATCCAAACAGCTTCACTACGTCTTGTTTAAATCCCCCGGGAACGGTCTTGAACGGTGACGATTGCGATGATACAAATCCGCAGTTGGCTTTAGTGGACATGTACTATGTTGACGCTGATGGTGATGGATATGGGGACGACGCAACTGGCGTTGAATCCTGTGCGCAACCCGCCAACACGGTTTTAGTTGGAGGTGATTGCGATGATATGAACGACCAGATTTATCCTGGTGCTGTCGAAATTTGCGATGGCGAAGATAACAACTGCGACGGCAACTTTGATGAAGGTCTTCCTACCATTCTCTATTACGAAGATGCGGACAATGATGGATATGGTTCAGAGGTAACTACAGAGACGTGCGATTCATTAGGAGTTGGTTACACTCTCGTGCCAGGAGATTGCGACGATCAAAACGATGCGGTATATCCGGGTGCGACTGAAGTTATCGACAACGGCATCGATGAAAATTGCGATGGAATGGATAACTATGCAGGATTAGCAGAGGGCTTGACTTGGGGGGTTACGCTTGCACCCAATCCTTCGGAAGGAGAGGTGAAAATTAATACAAATTTTGGGGGAGAATTCTCAATCGCCATCAGCGATATCTCTGGAAAAGTAATCTATCAAAAGAATCAAGTAATCAATGGATATGTACTCAATACCCGTTCTTGGGCGCCGGGTACATATTTCGCTACGATTTCACATAACAATCAACAGATAATTGCACGGTTAATGGTGAAATAACCATCGCTGTTAAGAAGTTGAAAGCCGTCCCTTGGACGGCTTTTTTTATGGTAACCCGTTCTAATTTCCTACCTTTACTTTTATCAAATGAACGTATGAAACGACTTATACTATTTTTAGGATTAATCCTCAGCCAATATTCCATGGTTGCGCAATACTGGCAGCAACGCGTTGATTATCGCATAGAAGTGACCCTCGACGACCAAACGCATCGTTTGCATGCAAAGATGGCTATGGATTATGCGAATAATTCACCTCACAGCCTCGACAGCCTTTACCTGCACGTATGGCCCAACGCCTACAAAAATGGAACTACTGCCTTAGCCAGGCAATTGGAAGGGGAAGGGACGAAACTATCAATGATGGACACCGCCGATTTAGGGTACATTTCGAACTTGGATTTTAACGTAAATGGAAAGACCGTTTCTTGGAGTTACGATCCAAAAAACATCGATATCGTTAGGATAAAATTGAACGAGCCCCTAAAGCCGGGGAAATCGCTTACCTTAACCACTCCGTTCACGGTCAAAATTCCTTCCGGATCCATATCCCGTTTGGGTCATATTGGTCAATCGTATCAGATTACCCAATGGTATCCTAAACCTGCCGTTTTCGACCGCAAAGGATGGCATCCGATGCCTTATTTGAATCAAGGAGAGTTTTATTCAGAATTCGGTTCCTTTGATGTTTCCATAACAGTGCCCAAAAACTATGTCTTGGGAGCCACAGGGGAGCGTCAAAGCCCTGATGAAGCTGCTTTTATGGACTCCCTTGCCACCGCTACGCAATCCAACCTCACTTCCATCATTGCTTTGCCCGCCGGGGCCCTCAGGGATTCTTTTCCTGCCTCGTCCAAGGAATGGAAAACCGTGCGCTTTACCCAGGACAATGTGCATGATTTTGCATGGTTTACCGATAAGCGGTATCAAGTGCTGAAGGGTACAGTTAAGCTTCCACGTTCCGGACGCAATGTAACCTCTTGGGCCTTGTTTACGCCGGCAAACGCCCTTCTTTGGAAAAATTCCATCGAATACATCAACGATGGAACCTTCTATTACTCACAATGGAACGGAGATTACCCCTACACGGCGGTAACAGCTGTAGATGGTACTATAAGCGCGGGTGGGGGCATGGAATATCCGATGATTACCGTTATTGGAAATTCAAGTACGGCGCGGGAATTAGAGGTGGTGATTGTTCACGAGGTGGGACATAACTGGTTTTATGGCATTTTAGGTTCCAACGAGCGAGAACACGGTTGGATGGACGAAGGAATGAACACAGCCAACGAAATGCGCTATGTTGCCACAAAATATCCCGACAATAAGGATTTTTCCAATATGGTGGCAGGAGGAAGGCTCCATTTAAACGATTTGAGCCACCACGATTTGGGGGATATTATGTATCGTTTTCTTGCGGTAATTAGTGCAGATCAACCGATACAAACCCATTCAGCTTCTTTCAGTTCTGCGAATTATGGGGCCATTATGTACCAAAAAACGGGCTTGGTTTTTCATTATTTGCGCAGTTACTTGGGCGACAAGTTGTATGATCAATGCATGCAGCGTTATTACGATTTGTACCAATTCAAACATCCCTATCCGGAGGACATGCAGGAAGTGGTTGAAAGCGTTTCCGGCCGAAAACTCGATTGGCTTTTTCGTGATTTAATTCAAACTACCAAAGTGGTGGACTTTCGCATGGTGCGTGCGAAATACCTGAGCGCTATGAACACCTATTCGGTTAAGGTAAAAAACAAAGGAGCGATTCAAGGTCCCATTCAAGTGGTCTCATTGGATAAATCAGGCAAGGTGTTGGAGAGCCAATGGACGGATCCAAAGCAAAAGCGAAGCACGTTGCTGTTTCAAGGAGGCAAGGAACTTGCGCATTTTGCCATTGACCCCACAAAACAAATCCCCGAAATCAACCGATCGAATAACTGGATCAATCCAAATAAGTTCCTCTTCAAGAAGTTTGAACCGTTGGCAATTGAATTCATGATCGGTGACCACGAACCCAATAAAACCAACATTTTCTGGACTCCAATGATGGCTTTCAACCGTTCTGATCGGTTTATGATTGGAGCAGCCTTCCATAATTTTGGTGTACCCTTCAAACCGTTCCAGTTTTTGGTGGCCCCTATGTATTCTGTCGGAAGAAATACCGTTGGGGGAGTGGCAGAAATGAGCAAAACTTGTTTCCCGGCGAGAGGACCGAAGTCCATTAAAGCAGGTTTGAGCGTGAAATCGTTTGGTATTCAGGACGATCCAAAGGGCGCGGTGCAGTCGTATTTCCTGGCCATCACTCCTTATCTGAACTTTAATCTTGTACCGGATCGAACTCCCAAAGGGTTTTCACATGATCTGACGTTCAAATGGCTTTGGCGACGAGATGTTTTGCCGATCGATGATTACACGGTTGAAAATGGATTAAAGGTCAACCAAACCCTACGCTGGAGCAAAAAGCGCATTTCCCACGAAAGCCAATTGCAATTCGAAGGGGTGCTGGGTTATTCGGATGTGTTTTTCGACGTAGCGAGCTTCGCACGTGTTTCAACCACCCAATCGTTGACCTTGACCTATTTGGACCGTAAAATGACTCGAAAAATGAATTTACGTGTTTACGGAGGGTATAATTTAGCCTACAATCCCGGAACAAGTACTTACCAAAGTATGGGACGTTATTCGATTTCGATGTTCGGTGCTGCAGGTTACCAAGATATATTTGCCGAGAACTATTATTACAACCGCGGATCGTTGTATGGAGCTCAATACGCTAATGACATGGGCGGTTTTAGAACGGCAAGCAACACGCTTAAAATGTCCAATTATTGGGCATGCGCTTTGAATGCTACACTGCAATTGCCCATCAAGCCCAATATTTTTGAAGCTTTTGGAGATGTTGGTTTCTATGATAACGGTATT
This sequence comes from Cryomorphaceae bacterium, assembly GCA_027485415.1. Taxonomy (GTDB): domain Bacteria; phylum Bacteroidota; class Bacteroidia; order Flavobacteriales_D; family Crocinitomicaceae; genus UBA952. The sequence continues at coordinate 4,338 of JAIXRC010000016.1, forward strand.
AAAACTGTTATGCTCTACAATGCAGGCCTTGGGATTAATCTTGGAGAAGTTGTCGGAATCTATTTCCCGTTGATCCAGTCCTCCAATATGGGGAATTTATATACTAATTATGGAAAGAACGTTCGACTTACCTTGAGGTTCAATCCATTTAATTTGCCATTCCGAATACAAAATTTGATTAATCGTTAGCCAATATGGAAGAAAATACGCCTAAAATTCCCTTCAAAAAAATATTTTGGCCTTCATTTGTTGCTGTTCTTTCTGCGAGTATTCTTGGAATGATTCTTTTTGTGATGGTGATTGGTGCTATCATCGGAGGAATTTTTGGAAGTCTCGACGACAACCCTGTCGAAATCAAGGAGAAAACAATATTGCATCTGCAATTAGATGGGCCAATTAAAGAAAAGAGTAAGGTATCGTTGGAACCTAGTTCCTTAACAGTTAATACAAGTTTGGGTTTACCTGATATATTGTACGCTTTAGATAAAGCCTCGCAGGACGATCGAATCAAAGGAGTTTACATTGATATAGGCGACATTGAATGTGGGATTTCCACGGCACGCTCTATTCGAAAAGCGATTGAGCAATTTAAAATCAAATCCAATAAGAAGGTTTACACGCTTTACGCGGGTGAGCGAATTTCTCAAATTGAATATTATATTGGATCTTGCGGCGATAAAATCTATGCTTTCCCTACCACCAATTTCATGTTAACAGGCTTGGGAACCGAATATACGTTTTTCAAGAATTTATTGGACAAAGTCGGGGTTGAGGTTGAAGTGATTCGAGGGGAAAATAATGATTTCAAAAGTGCCGTTGAGCCCTTTTTTCTATCCAAGTTGAGCGATTCAGCTCGATATCAATCAACGGTTCTACTGAACAATATGTGGAGTGTAATTAGCCAAGATATATGCAAAAGCCGAAAAATAGAAATCAAGGATTGGAACGCATGGCTCAACCGTCTTACCATAACCAATGCAAGTTCCGCTTTGAACCACCGCTTGGTGGATGGTTTGGCATACCAAGATGAAATGATGGCCCTTTGGAAGAAAGAAATTTCCTTGCTTGATTCAGAAGATCTCTATTTTGTCTCCTTTGAAGCCTATGCACGAAATGCCATGCTGGAAGATCAATTATTGGCACAAGAAGGGTCTGCCACGGCGATTGCTGTAGTTGTGGCCGAAGGCGAAATTACTACTGAGGGTCAAGAACTCAGCAGTAAGAAGTTGTGCAGGGAATTACGCGAAGTGCGCGAAGACAATCGTTTTGATGTGGTGGTTTTACGCATAAACAGTCCAGGTGGAAGCGCCTTAGCCAGTGAGGAAATTTGGCGTGAGGTATGGTTAACACAGCAAAAAAAGAAGGTGGTGGTTTCTATGGGAGATGTCGCCGCCTCAGGAGGTTACTACATTGCGACTCCTGCAGAGATCATTTTCTGTGATCCAACAACTATTACGGGCTCGATTGGCGTTTTTGGCATGATTCCTTATGCCGGTAAATTGTTGAATAATACCTTTGGGATAACTTTTGATACGGTTCAAACGAACCACCACAGCGTGCTTAGTTTTACCCATAAATTGTCTAAGGAGGAACTTTCGGTTGTTCAACAAGAGGTTAATACGATTTATAAGCAATTTTTGAAACGCGTTGCTGAGGGAAGGAAAATGAGCTCCTACCAAGCAAATCTTTTTGCGCGGGGAAGGGTGTGGAGTGGGAACGATGCATTACGCATTAAATTAGTGGATCGAATGGGGGATCTGACGGATGCTATCAATTACGCCAAAAGTATTTCTAAAAGCATCAATGGAAGTGTTGTATATTTTCCTAAAGTTGAGGAAGATTTTTCCGATAAATTGCTGAGGAAACTGCTGGGTTCGGAAAACAGTGAATTGAATCCTCGCAAAGACAAAGAACTTACCAAATACGTCTTGGAACAATTCAACAGCTTGAAAAACATCGAATCTAAAATGGGGATTCAAATGAGGATGCCTTACGATTTGTTCATTCGGTTTTAAAGAATGGAAGGCTTTTTCAGTTGGTGCAGTTTTATTGCTTTGGTTGTTAATTCTATGTTTTTTTGCAGTTCAATGACTATTGTCACCTGCATCCCTGATGTTAAGCATTGATGCTATTGGCAAGCCTTAAGGAGCAACCTTCATTTTTATCAATGAAACCAAAGAATCAACCAAAGGATGCGAAATATTAGGAAAGTTCAGAGGTTCATTTAATTCAAAGTTAATAGCCTCCTAAATAAAAAAGGCATTCAAAAGAATGCCTTTTTTATTTTCACGTTGCAAAGTATCCTTTGCATTAGGTTTTTTTATTTGACCAAATGCTTTAGGGTTGTTTTGTTACCAGCATCATCGGCTAACTCAATGAGGTAGACTCCCGGGATGGTTACATCATGAATCATGATGATATTATCACCCACTGCAAGATCAACGGCTTTCTGAAGAACTATTTTTCCGTTGAGGTCACGAATGCTAATACTTCCTAATCCAGCAGTAGAAAATTGCCTCCAAAGGATGGAAAACGATGACTCGCTTGGATTGGGATAACTGTTGAAATCTTCTTGATCCAGGGTACAATGATCCATTAAAGTGCTCAACCATTCTTCCGTTCCATCCAGGTCAATTTGTGAGAGTCGATAATAGTTGCTTCGATGTTGAGAAATGTCCGAGTAGCTATACCATTGGGTCGTTGTACTATTTCCAACAGATGGTATATGACCGAGTGTTATCCATTCCAATCCAGAGCTTGATTTTTCAAGCTTGAAATATTGATTATTATGTTCGGACTCCGTCGACCATTGAATTAGAACGTTATCGTCGCCGCATTCCAGAGTCATGCCACCAAATTCAACAGGCAACGCTTGGTTGTTTGAGGTACCGATATTAAACCAGCTAAATCCTTGCACTGAAGTACTGTTAATCAGAAACGATTGCGCATTTGCACCTTGATTTATGGCAGTATGCGAACCGCAAGGCTGCCATGCAATATGGTGTTGTGCTGCCGTATTCGATCCAGGGCTTTTAATGATTCTGCAAATTTGAGGGGATTGCATTCCGTTGAGGTTGTTCGCAAAAAGGGTTAGGCCATAACTGGATTGGTTGATGGTTGATGTATAGTCACTGTTGGTTGGAATCACATTCCAATAACCGTCCGATGAATAGTTTTGAACCAACGCATTCGAAGCATAAAAAGGAAGTCCATTGTATAGTACGGAGCCGTTGGATATAGGAACGCCTGCAATGTATTCAACCGTTAAATATTGATTCACGCCTGGTGAACTGCTGAAATTGAATTCGGCATATCGGTTATATGCAGCCGTGCCCACCGGGAAAATTCCTCCTCCAGCAGTGGTTGGAGCATTCGCAAAATACCTTCTAAACGGCCCAACAATGGTTCCTGTGTTCCATGAAAGCCTTCCCGGGGAGGAACTGTTGATTCCTAGGGTAAGAAGGTTATTGTTGTTGGTGTATATATTGCCTTGCGTCATGTATAAAGAATCGGAAACTGTTATCGGTGCATTACAGGTTAAATTCCCGCCTGCGGTTTTGTTGACCTTCACTTTAGCGAATTGAATAGTGCTTGTTCCACCAATTATGGCCGCACTGTTGCTGTTGAATTGTACCAATCCGTTGGTTGATATTAAGGATCCATGATTAACGAAGTCTCCATTAAGGTAAATAATACCACCGGTTTGGGTAAATTGAGAGCCTGATTCTAAGATAATATCATCAACAGTCGTCGATCCACTTGCAAAGGTTGGTTGGCTTGTAATACAATTTCCATTGGCAGGAACAATTACTGTGTTGGCTGAGCTCGGCAATGTAGCTGCAGGAACCAAGTTGGTTCCATTATATGAATACCAATTGGCTAACGTTGACCATTGCGTTGAGCTTTGTCCATTCCATACATAGGAATTGTTATTCAATGCTGTTGAAAGGTTGACATTTGTTGTGCTAATCGTAACGGTATTGGATGCAATAATACAAGCTCCGGTTACCATGGCTCGAATATACTTTGTTGCCGTAATAGCTCCAATGGCATTGCCCGGTAGGGTAGTGGCAGTTTGACCAGCAATATTTGTAAAAGTTATATTGTCATTGCTGGTTTGCCATTGCACGGTACCACTGTGCCCGTTTAGTTGTAGTGCGCTCGGCAACAAACCAGGGCAAATGGTTTGATTTGAACTTGCGGTTCCACCAGTAATAACGGTTGCTGTAACTGCCGTTCTTGTAGCCGACTCACAACCCGTTACGGTATTCACGATGCTCGTGTAATAGGTTGTTGTTGCATTGATACTTGGGGTCGTGTAACCCACCGTATTCGAGGCCAATAAATTTCCTCCCGTAGATGCGTCATACCAATTTAATGAGAATCCCCCAGACGAAGATCCTGTAAAAGTTACCGTACCAGGTCCGCATCGTGAGGCATTATTGGCTATTGCAGCTGCAGGAACCGTAAAGGTGCCATTTGATGTAAAAGTGTGAATCGTAAATCCTCCTACTTGAGTTATTGTACCTCCCGTAGCGACAGGAGTTCCTGCATACTTAACCACCACAATTCCTGGACCACCGCTTTCTGCCACAAAATTATTTGAAACAACTTTGCATTGACCTCCGCCGCCGAAGGATGATTGGCCACCACCTAATCCGTTGGACCCATGAATATTTGGAGCACCTGAAGTGCAATTTCCAGCAATTGGATTAGCACCAAGGCCGCCACCGCCTCCTCCTCCGGAGTACCAAACAGCTGAACCTGTTATCGAATTTTGTATACCATTTCCACCATTTCCCGGTGTATAAGGTCGGTAAGTACAACTGCCGCAATTGGAAGAGGTACCATTCGATCCCGGTCCTGCTGCGCCACCGCCACCCCCTCCAGAAACTTCGCCTCCACCACCGCAGCGGGAGTTACCTCCACTGAAACCTTGTCCAGCAGTTCCTGCACCACCAAATCCGGTATTTGCCGAACTAGCCTGATTGGCACCGCCTCCACCAGACCCTCCGTTGTATCCGTTTTGAGGTCCTCCGCCATAGCTTCCACCGCCACCGCCACCTATCGCAACGTAAACGTTGCCAAAGGATGAATTGGTTCCGCTCAGCGCGTGAACACCTGTACCTGCATTGTCATAACCCGGAGCTCCACCCGTACCCACGGTTATCGGAATTGCGCTACCTCCTGAAACATTGTAACTGGGGACGGCAATGTAGCCTCCAGCGCCACCTCCACCACCGCGAAGAGAACCTGCGCCTCCACCTCCTCCAACTACAAGTAGTTCAACATTCAAGGAGCCACTTGATGCATTGGGCAATGGATTCACGGTCACGCTTACTGAGCCTCTAGGGGTTGAGGTGCAGCCATTTCCGGTTACATCATAATAATACGTGGTGGTTGCATTGATTGATGCAGTCGTGTAAGTACTTCCTGAGGCTAGGGATGCCCCTCCTGTCGATGCAGCATACCAGTTGATAGTACCTGAAGAGGTTCCACTCAAAACACTGGTTCCCGAACCACAAATAGAAGTGGCAGTTACATTGGAAATAGCCGGTGCATTAATTACATTTACGGTTACAATCGGTCCATTCATGTTTCCACATGCTCCCCCGGAAAGGGAAGCGCGGTAAAATTGTTTAATGGTTAATACACCCATTTGTGCACTGGTAAGTGTCGCGCTTGTGGCTCCAGCAATGTTACTGAAATTAACACTGTCCGATGATACCTGCCATTGAATGTTACCAAGTGCTCCGTTAATCGTAATATTTGAAGGACTTGAACCGGAACAAATGGATTGATTGGCACTGACTGTTGGTGGATTGTTAATAGTAGCATTAACTGCTAAACGTGCACTGGAAATACACCCAGTAACTACATCCCTAACTTCTGCATAATAGGTGGTTGTGCTATTCAAGAATGGGGTGGTGTAATTCGCTTGTCCTGAGGCCAATAAATTTCCTCCGCTCGCCGCATCATACCAATCGATGGTGTAATTTCCACTAAGCGTTCCTGTCAGTGTTAACGATGCAGGTCCACAAGATGAGGCATCCGCAACAGCAACATTTGAACCGTTGAATGAAAAGGTGCCATTGCTATTAAATCGATGTATCGTATATCCATTCACTTGGTTAATAATTCCTCCTGTTCCATTGGGGGAGCCCATATAACGAACGATGACTACCCCTGATCCACCCGCTCTTCCAGGATTGCTACCGGCTTCGCCTGCGCCACCGCCACCTCCGCCAGTATTGGCGGTTCCGACCGTTGCCATGACGTTGGACCCCAATCCACGTCCGCCAGTACCACCACCTCCAATACCCCCAACACCGGTTCCCGTACCATTGTGGCTTCCACCACCACCACCACCACCGTAATATGCAGTTGTTCCCGTTATGTTGGAAGCTACACCCGGACCTCCATTTCCTGCAGGTCCGTTTGTACCAATTCCTGCAGCTCCGCCACCACCACCACCACCGGATCCCGTTGATCCAGCAGCACCGTTAGTGCCACCGTTGAAACCTCCAACAGCCCCTGCACCACCTGTATTGATGGCTGAAGCATTATGGCCACCTCCACCACCGTTTCCACCAGGGCGACCGTTGGCCTGTTTTGATCCACCTCCGCCTCCGCCTATTGATGAAATAGCACTTGGGAAACTCAGGGTAGTCGTTCCACCATCTGCGGCTTGACCACCTGTTGTTGTAGAATTTGCTCCTCCAGCACCAATGGATACAGCGTAGTTTCCTGCGGCCAAACTAACAGAACCTGTTTTTACTTGTCCTCCGCCTCCGCCTCCTGCGCCGTCGTGACCACCACCGCCACCGCCACCAACAACCAAGTATTCTACTAAACCATTACCCAATACAGCAGTTGGTGGAATGGGATGAATGGTGGCAGTTAAACTTGCACGAGGGGTTGAAGTACAACCGTTACCTGTTACATCGTAGTAATAAGTGGTTGTTGAATTTATACTTGGAGTCGTAAACGTTGTCCCTGTCCCAAGGGAAGCACCTCCACTAATTCCAGCATACCAATTAACAGTTCCAGCAGAATTTGCAGTTAGGGTAACTGTACCAGGACCGCAATTACTGGTGGCTGATGTTGAGGTAACGTTAGGGGCATAAAGTACGGTTATGGTCACGATATTCGTGGTTAAATTGCCGCATAATCCCCCGCTTAATGAGGCGCGATAGAACCGTTTTGCGGTAAGTACACCCATTTGTGCACTGGTGAGGGTTGCGCTAGTTGCACCCGCTATATTGGTGAAATTGACACTGTCCGTGGAAACCTGCCATTGAATATTTCCAGAATTCCCAGATAGGATAAGATTTGCCGGTGAACTTCCTGAACAAATCGTTTGATTTGAACCAACGGTGGGGGATCCATAAATATCCGCATTAACGGCACATCGAGTTGCTGAGATACAACCCGTAGATGAATTTCGAACCGTTACATAGTATGTATTTGAGGTTGACAAAACAGGAGTTGTGTAAGTGTTTGTTCCGCTTGCTAGTAAGTTGCCTCCAGTAGGTGCGTCATACCAATCTAACGTAAATCCAGCAGCCGGCGTGCCAACGATATTGAAAGAGGTGGGATTACAAGAATAAACATGGGGAATACTTGCCGTAGGAGATCCCGAAAAGGAAAAAGTACCTGAACTGTTGAAGGTGTGAATAGTATTTCCATTGACCTGTGTTATAACTCCACCAGAAGCAATGGGCACTCCTGGATAGGCAATTATTACGATACCGGATCCACCTGCTCCTCCGTTTCCATCAATGTTGCTGGCACCGCCACCACCGCCACCACCGCCGGTATTTGGTGTTCCGGCTATACCATGAACACTTGAATTGTTACCCCCTGCACCACCGCCGCCGATGCCTCCAGCTAATGAAACACTTGAACTTGCAGTTCCACCACCACCACCACCGCCGTAATAAACGGTACTTCCACTAATATTAAAGGCTAAGCCATCGCCTCCAGCCGAAGAAACGCCTCCGGTTGTATTTGCACCTGCTGCTGCGGCACCTCCACCGCCAGCACCATTACCATAGCAACATCCGGCGCCATTATTTTGATTTCCTCCTTTATTTCCTTGACCTGCCGTACCGTTTCCACCTACAGTTCCGTTAGATCCACCGCCTCCTGAACCTCCTGGTTTACCAACTTGACCATTGTTTCCACCGCCACCGCCACCAATAGCGGTTAACGATGAGAATACACTGTTTGCTCCACTAACGCTATTGCCAACACCACCGGCACCAACGGTTACGGGATAGGTGCCTTGGTTGATATTAAATGAGTTATTGTAAATTACACCTCCAGCGCCACCGCCTCCTGCGTGACGTAGACCACCTGATCCACCTCCTGCGACTACCAAAACCTGTGCGTTTAGCTGAGCCGGAGCGTTTGCCGCAACTGCCGGAATTGCACTTAATGAGATAGTCACATCATCGATTGAAGTACACCCACCGTTGGTAATGGTCCAACGTAAGGTATAAGTATTTCCGCTAACGCCATTAAACGTGGATGTTGGATTTGAAATGTTAACAACGGATCCCCCAACTCCAGAAATAATGCTCCATGCACCTGTACCAACGGATGGTGCATTTGCAGCTAGCGTAACGGATGTTAAACCACATGTGGGATTTCCTGTTTGGTCAGGTCCTGCATTTGACACTGTGGTAGGAGCATTAATGTTAATTGCACCTGAAACGTTCGATTTGGCATCTGGATTACATGATCCACTTACGATACAATAGTAATACGTAGTTCCGATATTGACGCTTAAGGGAGTATAGCTCGATGCATTTGCTCCAGCAATTGCGGTCCCCGTTGTATTATTGTTTGCTGCGTTTTCATACCATTGATACGAAAGTCCTCCTCCAACTGCAACGACCGAAAGGGCAGTTGGATTTCCGTTTTGACAAATGTTTTGCACTGCAGTGCTGGGATGTGTCGTGATGAGAGGAACGGCGGTAACCGTTATTATGAGCGTTGAGGTTGCATTGGCACAACCACCGGTTCCAGCAACTGTGTAAGTTATTGTAGCATTACCAGATGCGTTGGCCACAGCAGTGACTAAGCCGGATGAGGAGTTGACGGTCGCAATACCCGTAGCATTGGACGTCCAAGTACCGCCTGCGTTTCCGCTAGAACTTAGTTGCGTTGTACCATTGGAACAAATGGCTTGGTTTCCAGTAACCGTTCCTGCATTTGGTGGGGTAGTGATGGTGACATTTCGTGTTGCAGATGCATTGTTACATCCCCCGGTTCCCGTAACGGTATAAGTCATGGTTGCCGTACCTGCTGCAACAGGCGTTATAACACCTGAACTTGGGTTAATCGTCGCAATGTTGATGTCGCTTGAGGTCCATGTTCCACCAGCGTTTCCATTCGTGGTAAAGGTAACCGTTCCCGTCAAACAAATGGCTTGCGTCCCTGCGAGGGTTCCCGCATTAGGAGCAGTTGTTACAGTAACCGTTCGAGTTGCGCTGACTGCCGGGCAGCCACCGTTCGCAGCCCGAGTGTAGGTAATGGTTGCTGTGCCACCAGCGACTCCACTCACTAAACCGGACGAAGCGTTAACGGTAGCAATTCCTGCTGCGTTAGTGGTCCAGGTTCCTCCTGCATCCCCATTGCTCGTGAATTGCGTGGTTTGACCTGAGCATATGATTTGATTTCCACTAATGGTTCCAGCATTGGATGGGTTTGTTATGGTAACGGTTCTTGTCGCAGAAGCATTGGCACATCCTCCGGTTCCTATAACCGTGTAGGTCATGGTAGCTGTTCCAGCTCCTACAGGGGTAATAACCCCAGAACTAGCATTAATGGTCGCAACGTTTACATCGTTCGAGGTCCAAGTTCCACCTGCAGCTCCATTGGTTGTAAAAGTTCCTGTCCCACTTAAACAAATAGCTTGAACTCCTGATAGCGTACCTGGATTCGGCATAGCCGTTACGGTTACGGTTCTGGTTGAACTCACGGCAGCACAAGATCCAGCTGCTGGAATGGTATAGGTGATTGTTACGGTTCCTGCGGCTACACCTGTGATAACTCCGGAGGATGCATTAACCGTTGCAATACCTGTATTTGCAGAAGTCCATGTGCCTCCTGCATCACCGTCCGTTGTAAAGGTGGTAGTGCCTCCCACACAAATCGCTTGGTTTCCGTTCAACGTTCCTGAATTCGGAGCCGCAGTAATGCTGACGTTAGCTGAAACGGGATTCGAGGAGCATCCAGCAGAACTGGTGACCACGACAGAATAGGTTCCACTAGTTGTAGCATTGATGGTGGGGGTCGTTTCCCCATTAGGGGACCATAAAAAAGTACTACCGATTGGCCCTCCTAGAACCGAGGTTGAAGGTACTTGCCATGTTGGTGCTCCGATAACGGTCCCAGTAAAATTGTTGCCTGTCGCATCGGATGCTATGGTTCCAGTGGTTTCGTCCAATTTATAATAAGCGCGTAAATTGGGAGCATTCACAGCCACCGTTGAATTCATGGATTCTTGAATTTGTGCTTGGGTTCGGGCTACATTCCAAATTCGTAGCTCATCCATGATTCCGCTAAACATCTCGGTAGTTCCATCCCAACGTTTTCCTAAAAACCAAACTTCTGAACCAGTGGGTAATGCTTGATTTGCATTTAACGATGCATTCAGAACGCCGTTAATGTATATTCTAATGGCTGTTTGATCATAGGTGGCAGCTATGTGCGTCCAAGTGTTTAAGGCTATTGCTGAACTAGAGGTCACTTGCACCCAACTACCATTAAAAAATCCTGCATTAATGTTTTGACCATTTCGGTACATGCAGAAGGTTATTTTTCCGTCTCCATTAAATGCTTCTCCAATAAGCATTGGATTTCCCCCTCCAGCAGTGGTTAAGTTAAACCAACCTTCTAGGGTTATTTGATTCCCCGTGAATGAAGCGTTTAAGGTGTTCGGAACACTTACGTATCTAGTTGAATTGCTAGCGCCAAGATTCAAAGCATTTCCACCTGCATTTGTTGAAACATATTTTGGTGAACCGCAACCCGATTGATTAATGGTCGGTGTTGGTATGGTATTGATGGTCGCTGTTACAGCAGTTCTTGGGTTTGAAGTACAACCATTGTCGGTAAGATCGACGTAGTATGTGGTGGTGGTGTTTAAATTGGGCGTCGTAAAGCTGGAGCCAGTTCCAATGCTCGCACCGCCTGACAAAGCGGAGTACCAACTTAATGTACCCGACGCAGCAGTTGCTTGTAACGTCAATGTACCGGGTCCACAATTGGAGGAACCCGAAGTGGAGGTTATGACAGGTAATGGAATGACGGTTATGGTAACGGTGTTGCTGTAGGCAGGTGCACACCCGCCACTTGTTAACATTGCTCGGTAATATCGGGTGGTGTTTAGAGAACCCATTTGACCCGAGGTTAGGGTCGCTGATGTGGCGCCTGCAATGTTGTTAAATGTGGTGTTATCGGAGGACCACTGCCATTGAACAGAACCGGTGTGACCCGTCAGTGTAAGATTATTAGGTATTGTTCCAGCACACCTTGTTTGATCACTTGATGCAGTCCCCCCAATAGAAGGATTTGAAACAATCACCGCTCCACTTAAAGCGCTGGTCGTTGGTCCTTGTCCATCGGTACAAATAACATAGTAATACGTAGTGCCTGCAACATTTGTGGGAGGAACGAAGGAGCTATTGGTTTGTCCTCCAATCGCTGTACCCGTAGCATTTGATGCACTAGTGTTGCTGTACCATTGATACGTAATTGGTGTGTTTGTTGGGCTTGTGGCATTTACGGAAAGGGTAGTAGGGGTATCGTTAAGGCACAGGTTCTGTGTGATATTGGAAGGTTGAGTATTGAAGGTTGGGCCTGTAACCACCGCCACAAAAGGCGCTTGAACCAAAAGTTGAAAATACTGATTTGCAGCAATATTTCCTAGATCGCTTCGAACCTGCTGCGCATTGTCCACAGGAATCCAATGAACTCCGTTTCCTACACAAGCGGTATGGATGATTCTCTGGTTTAGAGCATTGTTAACCGTGGCATTACATCCACCTGCGCTGAACGTAGCTCCCGCGGTATTAGTTCCTGACCAGGTTTGAAAACCGTTATCGTTTCCTCCTTTGTGCAAGGCTTGATTGTTCACAATTCGGCTTAATATCGTGGCATTGGTGTTTTGTACATCAAGCACGCCAGTACTAACTCTTATACGTGCTTTGTTTGCCGTGCCAAGTTTTAACAAAATACTTGCGTTTAGAATTCCCCGGGTTGCAACATTTAAATCAGTAAGCTGGGGAAGTGATCCTGAACTACCTCCAAAATCTATGGCAACTTGCACCCAACCACCCACTAAAACCTGGGTGCTGAACGTTGTTCCTGTTAGGTTGAAGTAATAAATTCCATCGGTGCTAACGTTTTGCGCCTGTCCCAAGGAAGTAAACGGCTGATTAATACTCCCGTTTTGAGCAAAATGTGGAAACAGTGAAAACAGAGTACAAACTAAGGTTAAAAGCGTAGCGATTTTTATCATAAGTTGAGAGTTAACCATCAAAATTATCATGAACTCGTTGCTTAAGAAGGTCTTTTAAAAAACCTTAACAATATTTAGTCAAAATTTCAGTAATTTAGTAACTGAAAAATTAAATATTTTCATCGTGTTAGAAATTGTGATTCACTCTACTGCGTTGGTTCTGGCCTTATTGGTAACGATTATTTTACTTTTCAATTTCCGTAGAAATCCCTTCATTAATATCTTCATTTTATTAATCATTTTGTCGAATTTAGTAAGGATTCCTTTCTATTTATCGTATGCGCTGGATTGGCAAAGTGTTTACAGGGATGTTCCCAAACCTTTCAGTATAATGTTCTTGATGAATACAGTTTTCTTCTACCATTATCTCAAGTCTATGCTGCTTAATGCCAAGTTTCAATGGATTCAATTTATTGCTCCAACAGTGGTCGTTATCGCACTATTTATGCTGAATTGGTTAGTGCCAAGCAATGATCTATATCAAATAGTTTTAAGGGGATTGAATTTTCCCATTGTGGTTGGTTTTGTAGTTTTTTATGTAGTAAGTAGTTGGAAGGTACTCTTTCCTAATTTATGGAATGCGTCAACCAGGAACATTCATTACTCCAATTTTTATTTGATTCGAAATTGGCTCACTGCACTGTTCATTTTGTTTGTTTTACTTGCCATTCGCCTCATTGGTTCATACACCTATGAATTGATAACCCAACAGAAATTCAACAATCTATCATTTCACTCGGTTCATTCCATTTTGTGGATCATCATTTATATTACTTTTTTTTCACAACCGACGGTATTGTATGGTTTACAAAGAATCGACTTGTTTTCAAACTCAGAGGTAAAAGACGTTGATGACCTGTTGAAAGCAAAGTTTAGTTGGCGTAGATTTCCTTCAGAGATTCAGAATAAAATGGACCAACAGCTTTCCATTAAACTCGACCCAAAAGTTCCAGAAATCATTCGGAAATTGGAATCTAAAATGGCAATTAAGGTCATGGTGAAGAACCCTAATGTTAACATTGAAGCCTTGTCGGATAAATTGGAATTACCGAAAAGCCATGTGCAATATGTCTTTAAATACTATGCCGATTTCAGCTTCGTTGAATTTCGCTCAAAAATTCGAGTTTATTATGCCGTTTCAAAAATGCAACAAGGCTTTCTCTCGAAAAACACCATGGATGCATTGGCCAAGGAATCTGGGTTCTCGTCCTACAACCCCTTTTATGCAGCGTTTAAATCGGAATTTGGGACAGGGCCTTCAGAATTCAATTTACAACTTAAACAAGTTTTGAACAAGGGCTAAGAATTCATACTCTAAGGATTTTCCTTGGTCCTTTGCATACCACCCATGAAGCGATTCGTGCAGCACGTGTAGTTCAACCCCTTGCGCTTTTAATCCGTTAAATAATTCTTGTGCTTGGTGCGTTCTTGGTCCCCAAACCATCAGATCGTTTCCTTGATCATCTCGAACAATTACTTTAGGTATGCCTTTTCCTCCATTCGTAAGGTATTGATCAATCAAAGATCCTTGGTCGCGTAGCGATAAAGAATAGCTCGCTGATGGAATATGTTCTAATAATCGAAGCAATACAGGTACACTTTGCGCTGCATCCCCACACCATGGTTCAGTAATTATAATCCAATGCGTAGGCTTAGAAACACGCTGGCTTACCTTGACGAATTCTTCCGAAGCCTTAAACGTTTTATAATTACGGTTAAATCGAACTCGGTTCAGGCTTAGGTAATCAGCATAACTTTCAAGGTAGATTCCTCCTTCAAGTGCCTTGTCCCAATGGGATAAATAATCGTTAAGATTCATAAAATTATATCGGTGGAAACTGTTCAGGGTCAACCTTGGACATCATGTTGTAAATATTTTCTACGATATCATCAATGCTTGGTTTAGAGAAATAATCCCCGTCAGTTCCGTAGGCAGGACGGTGGTCTTTGGCACTTAAGGTTTGCGGTGCCTCGTCCAGAAAGTAGTATCCGCCTTGTTCTACGAGAATTTTCTCTAAGATATAGGCGGTGGCTCCGGCGCTTACATCTTCATCAACGATTAGTAAACGGTTCGTTTTGCGTAAGGATTCTTTGATTTCGTGGCCTAAATCAAAGGGAAGTAGGGATTGTACATCGATGATTTCAACAGAAATCCCCAAGTTTTCGAAGGTAGGTATGGCCTGAAGGCAAAGGTTTAAGGTTGATCCATAGGATACCAAAGTCAAGTCAGATCCTACATTTACTACTTCAATCTTTCCAAGCGGTAACTGGAATTCCCCAAAATTGTTCGGTACTTTTTCTTTGGTGCGATACCCGTTCAAAGGTTCAATTACCAATGCCGGTTCATCCGCAGCCATCAAGGTATTATAAAATCCAGCTGCTTTGGTCATGTTCCGAGGTACACACACGTGAATACCACGCAATGAATTAACAATCATCCCCATAGGAGAACCGCTGTGCCAAACTCCCTCTAATCGGTGCCCACGCGTACTAATAATGAGTGGGGCCTTCTGACCACCTTTCGTTCGGTATTGAACGGTCGCCAAGTCGTCCGATAAGATTTGAATGGCATATAACAAATAATCCAGGTATTGAATCTCAGCGATCGGACGTAGTCCGCGCATGGCCATTCCTATGCCTTGACCAATGATGGTGCACTCGCGAATTCCCGTGTCGAATACCCGCAAATCACCAAAGCTTTCCTGTAGACCTTCTAAGGATTGGTTGACGCCACCAATTTTACCTGCATCCTCACCAAAAACGAGCAAATTCGGATATTTACCCAATAATTTTCGATAGTTTTCCCTTAAGATAATTCTTCCGTCCTCCATGGGGGCATCCATGTCATAGCTTGGCGCTATTTCTTGGATATTTGAAATAGCATAGGATGATTCGCTGTATAAATATGACGAATAGCGTTCATCATTTTCAGTGGTTCTTTCATGAATCCATTTTTGTAATTCCGCTTTGTGCGAATTGTCTGAAAAACGTAGGCTGCGTAAAGCTCTTCGGGCCAAAGACATCACATCTTTTCGCAGAGGTTCTCGGTTGTTAATCAAGTCGTTTAATTCGGATTCGAACGAGTTTTCTAAGTTGCCTTGATTCAAGAGGGATTTTAAGATGTTTTCAAGGGAGTTACTCTCTTTTTTAATGTCTTCGGTGTACCATTTCC
The DNA here is from genome assembly GCA_027485415.1 of Cryomorphaceae bacterium. GTDB lineage: Bacteria > Bacteroidota > Bacteroidia > Flavobacteriales_D > Crocinitomicaceae > UBA952. The sequence goes on from JAIXRC010000016.1 coordinate 20,042, forward strand.
AAGCCGCGTTTTTAGCATCTTTTACCTCATTTTTGGCCTCTTCTGCTATTCGGTTCAATCCTTCCTCGGTGGCCAAAGGTTCAGGTCCTCCGTCAAATGCAAGAATCCATTCGCGAAACTTCAAGATGCAGTCGTTGGATTTTTCCCATTCCATGCGCTCTGAACTTTTGTATCGCTCGTGAGATCCGGAGGTTGAATGTCCCTGAGGTTGGTTAACTTCTTGCACATGCACCAGAACCGGTATGTGTTGTTCTCGTGCAATGCTAACTGCTTTTTCGTAAGTTCGGCAGAGATGTGGATAGTCCCATCCTTTGGTTCGAAATATTTCAAATCCCTGCGTGTCCTCGGTGCGTTGAAATCCTGCCAGCGCCTCGGAAATACTATTTTTAGTGGTTTGAAGCTCACGAGGTACGGAAATACCGTAGCCATCGTCCCAAACGGACATCACCATGGGTACCTGAAGCACACCAGCAGCATTCATTGTTTCCCAAAAAGGTCCTTCCGAGGTCGATGCATCACCAATGGATCCAAAGGCGACTTCGTTGCCGTTCAAGGAGAAGCCTTCAAACTCTTTAGTATGTAAATCTGGATTATTTCTATACATTTTGGAAGCTAAGGCCAATCCAAGTAAACGAGGCATTTGACCAGCGGTTGGTGAAATATCTGCGGAACTGTTTTTTTGCTCCATTAGGTTTTTCCATTGACCTGATGCATCCAAATTCCTTGTTGCGAAATGTCCCCCCATTTGACGCCCCGCCGACTGCGGTTCAAGGGAAACATCCGTGTGTGCATATAGTCCGGAAAAGTAGGCTTGAACCGATAGCTCTCCCATGGCCATCATCCACGTTTGGTCTCGGTAGTAACCTGACCTAAAATCTCCATTTTGGAAGTGTTTTGCTAAGGCAATTTGCGCCAATTCTTTACCGTCTCCAAAAATACCGAACTTCGCTTTTCCCGTAAGGACTTCTTTACGTCCCAGCAAAGAAGCTTCTCGCGATAAACAAGCAAGTTTATAATCGGACAAAACCTCTTGTTGAAATTTGACAAAGTCGTAAGATTTGGCCGTAGACGTTGGCATAGTGTAAAAATTTACTGCAAATATAGCTAAAACTAATCCGCGAATCATTCTGAAAATTGATAGAAATTTGCACCTTTGTTGGGTGAAAATCGAAATATGTGCCGCGTCTATCGATGCACTCGTTGGAGCTCAGAACTTAAAGGTAGATCGTGTTGAAGTTTGCTCCAGTTTAGAAATAGGAGGAGTAACACCATCGTTGGGTTTTATCCAAAGTGCATTGCATCTTGGTCTGAGTACCCATGTTTTGCTGCGCCCGCGACCAGGAGGTTTTGTATACTCCCAAAGCGAGTTAGACTTGATTTTTGAAGAGATTAACGTGCTGAATCGATTGAATGTGCAAGGGTTAGTGGTTGGCGTCTTGACCCCCGAATTACGCATTGATCGAAAATCCATGGAACGGATTCGCACTTCCTTCACTGGAGAACTAACCTTTCACCGTGCTTTTGATGATTTAGTGGAGTGGCGTACGGAAATGGATTGTTTGAAAAGTATTGGCGTCAATCGCATTTTGACTTCAGGTTTGGCCAATTCCGTAACAAGGGGACTGCCAATCCTCCAAGAAATGGTGCTTCATGCCAAAGGGCAAATTCAAATAATGGCGGGTGGTGGAGTTAATTTAGCAAATGCGCAAGAACTTTTATCCACGGTAAAACCCGATGCAATTCATTTCTCTGCGACATCCAAGGAATCCTTGGAGCCTCAGTCGTTCTTTTCGGAGGAACGCCTGGTATTTGATTCCCTAAAAGCCAAAAAATTGGTGGACTTATGCCGAAATTTCAGTTAACAACTGCCACCTCACGTTAAATTTGGTGACATTTTGTCAAATTCATAGAATAATTATTTTTGGAACTTTTATTGTCGCCTTCACTCCAAATCGTTAAGAAGAATGAGCAAAAAAAAAACAAATCCCACTGAGAAATCTCAAGATGAACATAAAGAGGTCTCTGCGAACTCTGAACAAGAGGCTTTGCAGCAGCAAATCTCGGATCTGAACAATAGCCTAAAAGAACAAGACGAAAAGTTCATTCGGTTATATGCCGAATTTGATAATTACCGAAAACGAAGCACGAAGGAAAAAGCCGATTATTTGACCAATGCGAGTAAAGAAATTATCGTCGCTCTTTTGCCTATTTTGGATGATTTCGAAAGAGCGGTTGTTAACAATGAAAAAGTGGAGGACCCTCAGGTTTTAAAGGATGGTTTTACCTTGATTTATCACAAGATGCAACAACTTATGGAAGCCAAAGGCTTAAAGGCGATGTCCACGATCAACGAAGTATTTGATTACGACCTGCATGAGGCCATAGCCAACGTTCCGGTGGAAAATGCGGATCTAAAAGGAAAGGTCATCGACCAAGTTGAGAAAGGTTATTATTTAAACGATAAAGTCATCCGCTACGCAAAAGTAGTGGTAGGTCAATAGAAAAAATGAGCAGTAAAAGAGACTATTACGAAGTTTTAGGGGTGTCCCGAAGTGCTTCCGACGCAGATATCAAAAGTGCCTATCGCAAGTTGGCTTTAAAATATCATCCTGATAAAAATCCAGACGATCCATCAGCAGAGGAGAAATTCAAAGAGGCGGCAGAGGCCTACGAGGTTCTTTCCAATTCGGATAAAAAGGCCCAATATGACCGATTTGGTCATGATGGATTGAAAGGTGGTTTTGGCGGCGGAATGAACATGGACGATATCTTTTCCCAGTTTGGGGACATTTTCGGTAGCGCTTTTGGTGGTGGTAGTTTTGGGGGGGCTCGATCGAACAGCCGTGTGGTCAAAGGGTCTAACCTTCGCGTAAAAATGAAACTAACGCTCGAAGAAATTTCCAGCGGAGTTAAAAAGAAAATTAAAGTCAATAAACTGGTTCAGGCAGAAGGCGTATCCTTTAAATCGTGCAATTCTTGCAATGGTTCAGGCAGAATTAGCCGTGTTACTCAAACATTCCTGGGTGCCATGCAAACACAGTCCACGTGCAATACTTGCCAGGGAGCAGGACAAATGATCGATAAAAAACCCTCCGATACCGATGCCTATGGTCTTCGAAAACAAGAAGAAGTGATCGAAATTGAAATCCCTGCTGGCGTCGAAGATGAGATGCAGTTGTCGGTTAGAGGTAAAGGAAATGCCGGACCTTTCAATGGGGTGAATGGGGACTTAATTGTGGTGATCGAAGAAATAGAGCATCCCGAGTTAAAAAGGGAAAATGAGCATGTTCATTATGAGGCAGTCGTTTCCTTCAGTGACGCGGTGCTCGGTGCCTCTTTAGAAATCCCAACCCTGAACGGTAAAGCCAAGATTAAAATTGAACCCGGAACACAAAGTGGTAAAATACTTCGATTGAAAGGAAAAGGTCTTCCGAGTATTCAAGGATATGGTATGGGAGATTTGTTGGTGCATGTGCATGTTTGGACTCCTAACAACTTGAGCAAAGAGGAAAAAAGTTGGTTTGAAAAAAACCAAGACAACCCGAATTTTTTACCCAAAGAAAAAGACAAAGCGGGCGGTTTTTTCAGCAGAATAAGGGACTATTTTTCATGATTCCCTTCATCCAAAATTGGTCGCAGGGCCGTTATGGTTTTTCCAGAGTTATTATAACGATCTTGCTGATGATTATTGCATTTATTGCAGGTAATCTTCCTTTGTTATGGATCATGGAAAGCCGCAAGGTTAACAGCATCCCTGCGTTGAATGACCTACTAGGTTTTGAGGGCTTATTGATGCTTCAAGTGCTGCCGTTTTTAACCGTTTTAGGCACCTTGTTCCTTCTCATACCCAAGGTACATGCTTCCACGTGGAAACATTGGCTGCATGCAAGAGAAAAGTTGGATTTTAGGCGAATCCTCGATGGATTTATGCTATGGTCTATATTATTATTGTTCTTTTTTGGAGTGGATTTATTGTTGAACCCGACCGCGTTCGAATGGAATTTTGAGGCATGGCCCTTCATTAAAGCGCTTTTGCTTTTAGCGGTCCTTTTACCAATACAGGTGCTAGTAGAGGAATTGATTTTTAGGAGCTTCGCGCTTCAAGGCTTTATGGCAGCCTCTCGTTCCGCCATTGTCTCTATTGTATTCAGCGCCTGTTTGTTCGGCGCAATGCATGCCGGGAATCCTGAAGTACAAGAGCACGGTCCGTTGCTTTTGGTGGTTTATGCATTGATGGGGGTATTTTTGTCGGTTATAACTTTTCTCGATCAAGGCATAGAGTTGGCTTTTGGTTTTCACTTGGCCAATAATTTGATCAATGCTGTTCTGGTTACATCTAACGATTTAGTATTTCAAGTTCCTGCTATATTTAGAACGAAAGCTTTGACCATGGACATTTCATCCTCTCTCATGTTATTGGTTGGCTTGGCACTGTTTTTTACCATTGCACATCGCAGATACCGTTGGCAAACCATCGCCATGTTTAAAAAATATCGTTAGCTTCGTGGCAATGATAGAGCTGAAAGCGGTTTCGAAAGTGTTTGGACAGAAAATAGCCTTGGACGATCTCCATTTAACCATCAACGATGGACAAATATTTGGATTATTAGGGCCTAACGGTGCTGGAAAAACAACCCTTATTCGTATTCTTACTCAAATTTTGGAGCCCTCCAAGGGAATCGTTTATTTTCAGGGCGCCCCCTTGAATTTTTCGGATGTTAAAGCCTTTGGTTATTTACCGGAAGAACGTGGTTTATACAAAGAAATGAAGGTGCTTGACCACTTGCTTTTTTTAGGAAGGTTGCGGGGGATGGATTATAAAAGTGCTAAGCTTTCTGCAAACCATTGGATGGATAAATTCGATGTCAGCTCATGGAGCAACAAACGCATTAATACCTTGTCGAAAGGAATGGCTCAGAAAGTTCAGTTTATGGGAAGTCTGATGCATAATCCGGAGATTATCATTCTCGATGAGCCTTTAAGCGGTTTTGATCCTTTGAACATTCAATTGATCTTGGATGAAATTAAAGATCTTAAAAAGAGGGGGAAGACGGTAATTTTTTCCACCCACAACATGAGCAGCGTCGATGATTTTTGCGACGAAGTTGCCATTGTAAACCATGGTACTTTAGTGATTCATGAGAAAGTAACAAGCCTTAAAGAAAAATATCGGACAGGTGATTATAAATTGAGGTTTAAGGGCAACCAAATTGCTTTGGCCAACGCCCTTTGGACCTCTTTCGAATTATTGGAATGCCGAGAATTGAACCAGGGACAATTCGAAGCTAGAATTCGGAGCAGAGGTGGTCAAAAGTTCAACGATGTGTTCAACGAGCTATCAGGAGCAATTGCTTTGGAAGCGATGGAAGAACAATTGCCTACCATGCAAGATGTTTTCCTTAAACTCGTGACAAATGAAAAATAGTTGGTTCATTGCACTGCGGGAATTAAACGAACGATTATCCAACCGTTCGTTCCGATGGATGCTCTTCATTGGGCCATTATTGGTTTTGTTAGCGGTTTTTGTCCTTGTTGAAACGAGTCAGCAGGGGGTTGAGTCGATGAAGGTGCTGGTTGCAGATCCAGCAAACATACTAGATGGTAAAATAACTGCTCATCCTTCTCAACAGTTGGAGTACGATTTTTACAACGAATATTTAGATCATGAGGTCTTTAAAAACGACGCACGATTTAACGGATATGATGCCCTTATTGAGGTCAATCATAAGGTCTTGGATAACAAAACTGTAAGAATTTTTTACCGAGAGCAACCCAGTTTTAACCTCAAAACCACAATGCGTTTTGATTTGGAAGGTCGCGTTGAAGAAGTGATGCTGGATCAGTTCTCAACCATGAATTCCAACGAATTTCGAAAAATCAAGCAAAAACTTAATGTTCGTTTCATGGATGTCGATGATCCATTAAATACCTCGGAAGAGGAAACCGCGTGGGTAGGCTATTCTCTGGGGTATCTAATGCTGTTTTTCGTGGGTTTTTTTGGTATGAATATTACCCGAAGCATTAACCGCGAAAAAACGAACAGGATTTCGGAGGTCTTGCTCTCCAGTGTGCGACCCAATGAGTTGATGATGGGGAAAATTCTGGGTAACCTGCTCTCCTCCTTATTGCAGTTGATTTTTTGGATTTTTCTGATTGGAATAGGTTTATGGGCTTTCAAGGAATTCTTTTTTCAGGATTATTTTATACCGGATTATCTCAATCAAACCCAGGTGGATGAACAGCAAATGAGTTCCCTAGGAATGAAAAATACTTTCCAAGAAAACATGTCCTTAGAGTTGCTCTATTACCGGATAAACTATCCTTTTGTGATGTTGAATTTTGGTTGTTTCTTCTTGGGTACCTATTGGGTTTATTCTTCGTTGTTTACCGTGCTCGGCGCCCTAAGCGGCGATGAATCCGACGGTCAACAGTTCTCTTTACCGATTTGGATCTTTATTTTCTTGGGTATCTATGCTGGTTTTTATGCGGTGAGTTATCCGAATTCCGAATGGACCACCTTCTTTTCCTACTTTCCTTGGACCTCAGGAATGGTGGCAATGGTCAAAATTTGCTCAGGGGTTACCACCATTGCTTATTCGCTACTTTTCCTTGCGTTTGCTGTTCAATTGTTCGTGGGCACCTTGTTGGTTTTCATGGCAGGCAAGGTATTTAAACAAGGGATCCTTTCCAACAATCATCGGGTTTCGTTTAAATTGTTGCGCTCTTGGTTGCGGAAAAATTAAACGGGTAATATTTTTCGAAACGTTAAATTAATTCTTGGCTCGTGAACCTTCATGTCTTTGGGAACACTGTGGGAATAATTTTCTTGAAAACCTGCTCCCATCAATAGCAAGTCTCCATGCTTCATTGGAAAAACCAGTTTTTTTGCCTCTTTTTCGCGCGCTGAAACTCGAAACCTTCTTTCGGCTCCTAAACTAAGCGAGGCAATTACAGGATACATTCCCAGTTCCTTTTCATTGTCGGAATGCCACCCGTTCGAATCCTTACCATGGCGGTATAAATTAATGAGCACTGAATTATACTCTGCTCCGGTCACTTCTTCAATACGTGACTTTATTTCCAGTAATTCCGGGGTGAAAGGGTTAGTGGTCAAGGTGTTTTTGGAGTAGGAATAACTCAGATTTCCGATGCTGTGAAACGATTCTAAACGAGGTTTTCGGTGAGTTTTCCCAAAGAGCTTAATCGTTCCTCGTTCAAAACTTTTATAGTTCATGATGGTGTGAAATAAGTAATCAGCTTCTTGTTGGTTTAAATAGCTATCCCATATCATTAAGGATTTCCCTACCAATAAACGAGGTATTAATTGACATCGGTCCATGGCTTAAAATTAGTAATTTTGTGCGGTCAACAATTTTACCTTAAATGAAAGACTTTTCTGATTTGCTCTACCTTGATTCATCGGTGGTAAACGAATGGTTAACCAAGGCGGCGTTTAACATTATTACCTGTTTTCTTGTCTTAATCTTCGGTTTTTGGTTATCCAAGCGTTTGGCAAAGGTGGTTTCCCTTTTTCTTAAAAAGCGAAATTTGGACCAGGGTCTCATCACTTTTACCGTAAGTTTTACCTCCATTTTGTCGAGGGTGATGGTATTGTTGTTGGCCTTAACCCAGTTGGGAGTCGCCATGACTTCATTTGTTGCTCTATTAGGGGCCGTCGGTATTGCTTTTGGTGTGGCATTCGGTGGAATTCTCACCAATTTTGCTGGGGGAGTGTTGATTTTAGTCATTAAGCCTTTTAAAATACGTGATACGATCAATGCTCTAAATGTAACCGGTGAGGTAACGGAAATTCAAATGTTCAATACCTATATTCGTGCAGTAGACAATAAGGTGGTGGTTTTGCCCAATGGTCCACTTATTAACGGGGTAATCACCAATTTTACCCGAGAAGGTCGCAGAAGAGTTGACCTCATTATTCCGTTTCCATATCAGCTAAATGCGTTGGATTTGATATCGCGAATTAAGGAATTAATAGCAATGAATCCTTTGATTTTAAAAGATCCTGCACCGGCCTTTTATTTCACGGATTTTGAAGGACAGTCAGGTAAACTGAACATTAATTGCTGGGTGGTAACTGAAAATTATTCATTGGTTCATCGTGAACTTTCAAATGCCATATTCCCATGGATCGAACCCATTCCGCAGAACTCCTGATAGAGCAATACCTGAAGCATAATGCCTTCGCAGATTTGCTAGGTTTAACCTTCTCGTTGAAGGAACCCGGTTCGGTGATATACCGGTTAACTGTTGAGCCTAAACATTTAGCGACCCCTGGATTTTTGCACGGTGGTGTCATAACAACCCTGTTGGATGCAACAATGGGGGCGGGGGCCATGAGCCTCGTGGCCGATGAATGGAAAGTTGTTTCGACGATGGAAATGCAGGTGAATTTTCTTCAACCTGGAAGAGTAGGGCAGCTGGTTGAGGCCCAGTCTGAGGTGATTCGCAAGGGAAAAGGTGTAATTTTTATGAAGGCAACCTTACGTAATGAAGATAATGGTATATTAGCGGTTGCTAACGGAAGTTTTTATCCGTTCGATGCTGGAAAAGCGGGCTACACATTAATTTAAAAACTATGTTACTTACCATTTTACTCTTGATTTTTACGGTCGTTTGTTTACCCATTATTTCGTTTTATTTCGGCACACCGTTGAACGATTTACAACAAACCATCCTATACGACAACATGGTATGGATTGTTGGTGGCGTCATTGCCTATTGTTTTATTGTTGGTGAATTAACGCGCAATAATTCACAAGTGGACAAGCTGTGGAGCATTGTGCCGATTTATTATGTTTGGCACATGGCAGCCGTTGCAGGTTTGCCCGATCGAATGGTGTTAATGGCGGTTTTGGCAAGCATCTGGGGAATTCGACTGACCTTCAATTTTGCTCGGCGTGGAGCTTATACATGGAAGTTTTGGGCTGGTGAAGAGGATTACCGTTGGGAAATTTTACGCAAAAAACCTGGTTTTACGAATAAATGGGTTTGGGCTGCTTTTAACCTGTTTTTTATCAGCGGTTATCAAAACACGCTCATATTTCTCTTTACCATTCCAATATTAACGGCCACGAACAACAGTCCTTTAGTCATCTGGGACTACCTTCTTGCTTTGATTTTTATTGCTTTTGTTGTTCTAGAGTTTATTGCGGATCAACAGCAATGGAATTTTCAGAAAGAAAAGTATCGCCGCATCAAAGAGGGTATTCCCTTGGGGGAATACGAACACGGTTTTGTTCGTTCTGGATTGTGGTCCATGGTTAGGCATCCTAATTATGCCATGGAACAAGCGGTTTGGATTGCATTTTATGGTTTTTCCGTAATTGCAACAGGGGAGTGGATAAACTGGTCCATGGCAGGTTGTGTCCTTTTGGTTATCCTATTCAAAGGTAGTTCTGACTTTTCTGAAGCTATTTCAGCAGAGAAATACCCCGAATACAAGACCTATCAGAAAAATGTACCTCGCTTTGTTCCCTTCACAAAGTTTTAAGCGAAATCAATTTTTTCTTAACTCTTTCAAGTCGATCGATAAGTTCATCGTTGCAGGGTGCGGTGTTAAAAGTTAGCGATTTCTTTCCTTTATTTAGCTGTGCCTTTGCGCCCTCTAAGGTGTAACCTTCAATTTTTACCAATTGATAAATTTGTTCGATTTTTCGTATTTCCTTTACCGAATATAAACGGTTCCCTTTAAGGTTTTTTTTGGCAATATCGAACTGGAATTCTTTTTCCCAAAATCGCAATAGGGAGGTATTAACCTTAAACATTTCACCTACCTCTCCAATGCTGTAGTAGAGTTTGGTAAGGTGCAATTCATGTTTTTCCGCCATTTCGATGTGTCTATTAATTCAAAATTAGTTATAATTTCGTGGGTGCGCTATCGTTTTACCTTTTTTCTGTTGGTCTTTTTTATTTTCAGCAATGCTTACGGTCAAGTAAAGAAAGATTCAATCAATCAAGTATTTATCGATACCAATAAGGTTCCTGTTCCTAATGAAAAAGTCGGTTCGATCATTGCTCTTGCAAAGACCCTGCTCGGTACCCCTTACCACTGGGGAGGAACAACTCCTTCGGGATTCGACTGTTCCGGTTTTATAAATTATATTTTTGGATCCTTTGGCTTTTCTTTGGTGAGAACGAGTTATAGCTTGGCTGAGTTAGGGGAAACCGTTTCTTTAGCCCAAATACAACCGGGAGATCTCATGTTTTTTAGAGCCAGTGGAAATTCCGGAGGAGTCGGCCATGTTGGTATGGTCGTCGAAGTAACCCCAGATGCGATAAACTTTATTCATTCGTCCACCAGCAAAGGCGTTGTGATCAATAATTTTAAAACGAGCAAATATTATATTGCTCGTTACGTCAAAACAAAACGTTTGGATTATGGGGTTAGTCAGCAAAAAAAGAAAGAATGAGTGTGTCACATTTTGATCGTAAAACATGGCTTTTTGTGGTACTCGCTGGATTGTTCATTACGAACGCTGTGACGGCTGAATTAATTAGCAATAAGTTGATTTCCATTCCTTTGGAGTTTAGCTTGGGAGGCTATAAAATTGGTCCGCTAGTTACAGTCATTGGAATTCTTCCTTGGCCCGTTGTCTTTTTATTAACGGATTTAATGAACGAGTTTTATGGTGCTAAAACCGTGAGGAAGCTATCTTGGATAACAGCCGGTTTGATCTTATACTGTTTTGTAATCGTCGGTGTTTCTTTGGAGATACCAGCTTTGGAACTTCCTGATAGCCAACTTGCCGACGATCGTTCCTATCGGTTGGTTTTTGGTCAAGCGCAAATGGTCATTGTTGGAAGTATAGCAGCGTTTTTGTTCTCGCAATTGTTGGATGCTTCATTATTCAAATGGATTAAATCCAAAACCGGTGATCGCTACATTTGGCTTCGTAGTACGGGAAGTACGGTAATTTCCCAGTTGGTAGACTCTTATGTGGTCCTTTTCATAGGATTTGTAGTCCCAGGAAGCATGACCTTTGATGATTTTTTGGTCATTGCGCCAACAAATTACTTGCTCAAGTTGTTAATCGGTTTAGCATTAACACCTCTGATTTATGTTGGACATTACTCGGTTAAGAAATATTTGGCTAAATAGGAATGCCTTCCTCGCTATCATTTCTGGGTGTTTTCTATCATCTTGTACCTATTCTCAAAACGATGCCCCTATGAAATCTTCTTCTGATCTTGTCCCATACGGGGATAAAATGTTACCAAAAAATGTGTGTCAGGTAATTCAAGACGGGGGTACCGAACGCCCTTTTACTGGTAAATATGTTTATCACAAAGAGAAAGGAACCTATTGTTGTATTGGATGCGATGCACCCTTGTTCGCTAGTTCAACAAAGTATGAATCCGGTTCGGGTTGGCCAAGCTTTTACGATGTGATTTCATCTGGTGCCGTTAAAGAAGTTAAAGACCTATCCCATGGAATGGAACGTGTTGAAATCCGTTGCGCGAAATGCGATGCCCATCTCGGTCATGTATTCGAAGACGGTCCAAAGCCAACAGGTTTAAGGTATTGTTTGAATTCAGTTGCCTTAGATTTTGTAGCAGAAAATTCAGGTACAACCGAGGAGGCTACGTTTGGTGCTGGCTGTTTTTGGTGTGTTGAAACGTGCTTTAAAGAATTGGAAGGAGTGGTGGAGGTGTATCCAGGTTATGCTGGAGGAAAAACAATGAACCCAACCTATGAACAAGTTTGTTCGGGTACCACAGGGCATGCCGAGGTTGCACGAATTGTGTTCAATCCTCAAAAGATTTCTTTTGACGAGTTATTGGAACTCTTTTGGTGGATTCACGATCCAACGCAACTAAACCGACAAGGAAATGATGTTGGAACCCAATATCGTAGCGTCGTTTTTTATCATAGTGAAGCGCAAAAATCCACCACTGAAAAGTACATTGAAAAGTTAACCAAAGAAAAGGTGTGGGATAATCCTGTCGTAACAGAGGTAAAGGAAATTAATAATTTTTACCGAGCCGAACAATACCATCACGATTACTTTAACCTTAATCCGCAAAATCAATATTGCCAATACGTGGTTAAACCAAAGGTCGAAAAGTTCCGAAAAATATTCAAAGAAAAATTAAAGTACCATTAACGAAGCAGGGTCACATGACCCATTTCCATGATTTTCTCGTCGTTATTAAGGGTTTTGAAAACGATTTTCCAGGTATAAACGCCATCTGGTGCTTTCTTGCCACTACGACCCGTTGAACCGTCCCATCCGAATTTCACATTGCGCGTTTCATACACTAGTTCGCCCCAACGGTCAAAAATGTACATGGCAAACTCGTAAGGGTCATACCCTGAGAAAAATACAGGTTTGAACGATTGATTGTGCTGATCTCCATCCGGTGTAAAGGTATTGGGGACCCAATAAACCACTTCTTCCCCTGTACAATCCTCAAGGGCTTCAATCACTAAAGTGTCGGTTGCTGTACAACCTGATCCATTCGTTCCGGTAACGATTAGTTCGGTTGTTCCCACGGGAGGCATGTACGACATTCCGTTAGCAACCGGTACATTCCAAATATATGAATTAGCCCCTGTCGCATCCAATTGAACAGCATTTCCAAAACAAACTATTTTGTCGTTACCAGCATCAATGGTCGGACTTTGGGCAATCGAAATTAAAAAATCATCCACTCCTGGGCAAACTGCAGCGGGGGAGGTGTAGGTGATTAAATAGCTACCCGGCGATGAATTACTCAAATCTACTTCTCCGGTACTAGGATTTACAGCAATTCCAATGCCTGCGCTAATGATCCCTCCGTTCAAACCTGTTATAGTAGCCACTGGATTAGGATCAGATAAACAATAAAGGGTGTCGGGATAGGAAAGAGTTACGGGGTCCGGTCCTGTGTAATTTCCTGTAATTGCGTAGGTACAACCTGCATCGTCGGTTAGGTCGAAAGAATACGGTCCGGAAGAGCTTAAATTGTTGACTATAATATTCCCGTTATTCAAGGCTGTGTTAACGGCAAAACCAGCGGTTGCAGGAAGCAAGTTCGATGCGGTGAAGGAAGTTCCGTTTACCGCGGGAGATCCCCCTGATACGGTGGCTGTTGCCGTGCCGTTGGCGCAGTTAGAGGTAAAAGTAGATGTTACATCTGGGAGGTATTGTACTGCAATAGGATTGCCCATGTCGAAGCATTGCAAGTTTGGTTGAATGATGTAGCTGTAAATTCCGTCCTGAACGCTGTACATGGTCAATGGTACATAATACACGACGTTGTTCGTAAAGGTACCAGCAGGGAAAGAATTAATAGTGTTTAAATCATTCAAGTCGGATAAATTTCCTGAATTCGAGGCAATTCCTAAAAAACATGGGTCATCTGGAATGTCTAATCCTTGGGCCTGCGCCATCAAAGGGTCTAAAGAAACCGTTGGTGGACAAGAATAAATCAACCAAATCATCCCGGGATCATAGGTTGGTGCTGTGGGGTCGTAATTGGGTGAACCAGGTGTGGTAGCCCCTGGAATTTCTGCAGGAACGCTAAAGTCGTTGTTGGTGGTAATGCTGAAAGAGTCCCCGTAGCAAAGGGTATTAATCGTAGGCAGACCCTGCAAGGTGGTCGTGAAAGTACCCATTAATGCGTTGCAATTGCATGCTGGTGGGGTAGGATAGGTTAGGGTGGCGGAGCAGTTACCATTCGCTGAAAAAGTAGCAGTAACAACACAGCTGTTTCCATTAGCGGTACCCGTAAGTGAGAAATTCGATGAGCTTCCAAAAGGAGCATTGAAGACTTGGGAACCACCACAAGAATTACTGAGCGTTAGCGTTCCTGAAGCAGGTGCGTTGGTGTAATTGATGGTTCCGGTAATGGTGTATTGGTTGGTAACGGGGTCGCAGTTGGTGATGGACCCTGTAAAGTTGCCAAAGGAACAAGGTCCAGCATTGCATGGTGCTGGTGCAACGTAGGGTTGAAATGTGTTGCAATTCGCATTGGCACTGAAAACAGCGGTTACTTGGCAATTGGATCCGTTGGCATTTAGCCCGGTTAAATTATAATTGATGCTGTTGCTAAATGGAGCATTGAAAATTTGGGGAGAACCACCACAAGAACTTGAAATCGTTAACGTTCCTGTTGCTGGAGGATTGTTGATACTTAGGGTTCCGGATAGGTTATACAAATTATTGGCACATGCAGTAGGGTTGGCGGTGAATCCTGTTACTCCACAAACAAACGAACAATCCGCGGATCCCGTTCCTCCTGTTTGAGAAAAGGATATCGTTCCTGGATCATTAGAATAGTTGGTGAGCAATAAAATGTAGAATTGTCCTATTTGGGCATTGGGAATGGTAGCGGTTTCCGTAGGATTAGGGGAGTAACTACAATCGATAGGTGCCCCAACAGGAAAAGTACCACCACCGCACCCTGCTGCTAGGGAAGGATAGGGGCCCCACAAGGCAAAATCCACATCGATTCCAAAGCCAAAGGCATCCACCTGACTGATCGATAAGGTCATCGGGCCGTTTTGATCGATTTCCATGAAATACCAAACGGGGTTTGGTGTACTAAATAAACAGTCCACCATTCCTAAATCGAGCACGTTGGTGCTGTTGGGAAAAGAGTAATTGGTACCGGTACAAAAAGGATTGGCCTGGTTGCATTGGGCCTTAAGATTTGAGAACGTGACAATAAAGAGGAGAAGCGTAGCGAAGTATTTCATGTGCTATTTCAATTGGAGCCAAACTTTGCGCTCATCAGTGATCAGTTCTCGATTCTTTCTAAACCATTTTAACGCTTTACGTTGGTTGTATGAAAAGGACTTTTCTTTCAAGTAAAGTGGGAAATCAGAGGGGATTTTTTTGTCAATAAAATAATTCATCAATGATTTGAGGTCCAAAATATAGCGGTCAGCTGATGGAAGGCGTTCTGTTAAATCGAGTAATGAAATCTCTGGGCGAGTTTTGAGCGTCTCCTGAACGGGTACTTCAACTTTTTTCTTTTCTAAACTCTTTTTCTGGGTTTGAATTTGGGCGTTCATTCCTATAGAAAAAACAAGAATAAATACAAAAAGAATACATTTTATCATCGCACACATTTACGTCAAAGTTAGGGTTTTCGTTGCTTCCTCGGTGTTATTCCTTTATTTTAATTTAACATTCAATCAAAAGGTCTGATTGTTGATGTTTTTTATATAAGCTCTTGTGGTATTTTTATTTTGCCTCTTGGGAACTTATCTTTGTTGTCTATGGTTCGTTGGTTTTTGTTCGCTTTCATGATGTTTTACAGCGTTGTTTTCAATGCTCAAACTAAGGTCTTGACCAAAGGGTTCAAAGCCTTAGAATTGAAAAATTATGGTATAGCAAAAAGCGTCTTCGAACAAGAATTGTCTTCCTTTCCCAGCCTTGCTTCTTTTGGCTTGTTTAAATTGTACTTTGAGTCAAAAGATTTTTATTCCTTGGATAGCGCATCGTCCTACCTTAATCGGTCGCGTACCTTTTTTGAACAAGATTTAAAAAAGCTAAAAACTAATCATGCAGTTTTTTTTGACCAGATTGGCTGGAGTTTGGTCAGCTTGGATCAATGCTATCAGCAACTAGGGACTGAGAGATTTAATCAACTGAAAGGAGGAAATGACGTTTCAAAGATGACAACTTTTCTAGAGTCGAATAAGGAATTAAAGGATTACTCATTATATCAAAGGATTCGCGATTCTCTCTGGGTGGATTCATGCAATAGTAAAGGACTATTCTGTTGGATGGGGTTAAAGCACCAGTCTCCCAATTCTGACTTTATTTTTCTGGTTAACCAAGGGCTTCATGAAGCTCAATTTACGGAATGGAACACACATGATGAAGAGGGGGATTTTTCAACCTTCCTTCTATATCATCCGAATCATCCCATGAGATCGGTTGCAGAGGATGAGATTTTTCGAAAGTACGAGCAAAGTGAGGACAGCAATCGGCTGAAGTTGTTTATAGCAACCTACCCGCTGAATAGAAATATCAGTACCGTTTGGAAATCCTATTTTCGGTTAAGCTCCTGTAATTATTCACCGGAATGCATCAAATCGTTTCTGTTGAGGCATCCAAACTACCCCTACAGGAACGAATTGGAAGATGAACTGGCAAGTTACACCCTTAACCTTTTTCCTTGCTTGAATTCAACAGGAAAGTATGGGTTTATGGACGAAAAGGGTAAAGTGCAAATCGCAGAACGGTTTGAAAATGTAGAGCCATTTTTCGAAGGACTTTCTGTGGTGTCTCAAGGAGATAAATTTGGAGCAATCAATAAGCTGGGAAAGGTTGTGGTTTCATTTGATTATGATTTTTTAGATGATTTTCACAACGGTCTTGCTATTTTCAATCAAGGCGAAAACTGGGGATTGTTGAATCGTGTTGGAAAGGTTATCTGGGATAAAAATTGTAAAGATCTCCGAATGTTATTTGCTGATGTAATGTTGATACAGGAAGGGAATAAATATGGCCTATGCGCAATTCGACCCCAAGGTTTGGTTGAAGAATCAGGTAAAGTAATTGTGGACGCTAAATTCGACGACATTACCCCTCTCAATAGTTCTTATGCCCTAGTAAATATAGGATCAAAGTATGGTGTGATCAATTCAAGTGGGTACGAAGTCATACCAGTACAATTCGATGAAATTGTTTCATACGATACCTATTACACCGTTAAAAAAGATGCATATTTTGGCATCTTAGATCCATTCGGTAAAGAGCTGGTTCCAATCATTTACGATCAATTAGGGGTGTCCAATAACCAAAGTTTGGCATGCAGGAAGAACAAAGAGGTGTTTTTTTACCGCAAGGAATTTTGGAAACTTTTTCCTTTAAAAATCGAGGCGTACCCCAATTGGCAGCACTTAGCTGATTTTCGCGATGGTCAGGTTTTAATAAAAAAAGCAAAAGAATTTTGTTTCTTGGATACCTTGGGAAAAACATCTAAGCCCCTTAAGCTTCAAAATCTGAAATATGCAGGCTTGACCTTAATGGGTGTCGATGAAAAAAGTAAAAAGGTTGGGGTTGTATCGCGAGGGAACAAGCTATTAATTCCTTTTGATTTTGACGATATAGAACTTTTCAATGACTCGGGATATCTTGTTCGTAAAAACGGAATGCAGGGAATGTATAATTTCGATGGCAAGTGTTTGCTGCCATGCAGTTACGATCAAATAAAATGCTTAGGTGAGTCAGAATACTACCTGATCGAGGTTGATCAAAAATTCGGCTTGGCTTCCAAGGAAGGTTCCGTCTTACTGGAACCGAAATACGACAGGATTTCTATTTTTAACAATGAATATTTGGGCCTTGAAACCAATGGTAATATTTTGTATTTTAACCGACTGAATAAAACATTTATACAAAAAGATGTCCATGAATAGAACGCTGGATGAAAGGGACGATGTGTTATTGGCATTGGTGTCTACCGTAGCCATCGTAGTTGTTCTTTTTTTGGTGTTGCTTTTTCAATCCGTAAGCAAGTCCGAACCTCCTCAAGTAAAAGAGGAACCAGTGATACAGCAAGAACAAGCTTTGGAGGAAGATGTGTTAATCGATGCGGCTCAGTTAATTCAACAAAATAATGCCAATCAAGCGAAAAATATGGTCAGAGATGCCAACGACCAACGAAAAGCTTCGGATCAAGATTTTTCGCAAAATATTCCCTCAGGAGATGCATACCAGAACATTAAGGATTTTGAGCGACAGTTATTTGAAGAATCCGGTGGCGCAGCGGTTCGTGATAAAATTTTGAGCGAAGCCGGCAATAAGGTGAAGGATAAAAATGAAAAACCCCAAAATTCAGGCAATTCGACCAACAGCAATTCAGGAACGAATACCAAATACTCCGGGGAAGTTATGGTCGATTTTTCAGTTCCAGGTCGATCGGCATACGAAAACAATAATTGGTGGGTCCGAAATCCCGGATATACCTGCGGTTATGGTGCTTCGGGTAAAGTGGTTGTAAATGTGGTGGTCAACCAAAGTGGAAGGGTAATTCAAGCCGATATTGATCTTGCAGCCTCCCGGAATCCTACGGAATGCATGAAGCAACAAGCCCTGACTTATGCAAAAAAATCCAGGTTCAATGAGAATTTGACGGGAGCTTCAAAGGTAAATGGATGGATAGCCTATAAATTCATTGCTCAATAAATTATTAGTTTTTAATCAATTTATTTGATTATTTATTAAATTTGTAAAAATAAGAGCCATGGATATAGGGACCAATATTAAAATTTTAAGGAAACGTCAGGGGAAATCTCAGGAAGAAATGGCGCTGGAATTAGGGATGAACCGATCCACGTACAGCGGCTATGAAAATAACATAGCTCAGCCCAATTTGGAAAATATTTTGAGAATTAGCAATTATTTTGGTCTCACCATTGAAGATTTAATTACCAAGGACTTTTCGTCCTTTAAAGAATTGGAATGGCGAATTCTTACCGAACAATCCGAGGCGCGCTTAAAGGGGCAATCATTACGTGTCTTAGCAACGGTCGTAGACATCAACCGAGATGAAGTAGTGGAGGTGATTCCTGAAAAAGCCAGTGCTGGTTACGCTGCTGGATTTTCTGATCCTGAATTTTTCATTGATTTCCCCACCTTGAGCTTACCTTTTTTATCCAGCAACAAAAAATACCGTGCCTTTCCCATACAAGGGGATTCAATGCCTCCAGTAAGTCAAGGTTCAATTGTCGTGGGTGAATTCGTGCAGGATTGGATGAGCCTCAAATCCAACACGTCCTATGTCCTTGTGACAAAAACACAGGGCATCGTATTCAAAAAAGTGAAGATTAAGCAAAATTCAACTTCTTTAATTCTCATCTCAACCAATCTTGCTTATGCTCCTTACGAGTTACCGATATCCGAATTGTTAGAAGTTTGGAAATTTGTTTGCTACGTTAGCCGTTCCATTCCTGATTTCCAACCCGATGAGAACGGTATGTTGAATGCGATTCAGCACCTTCAATCGGATGTTAAATGGTTGATACAACAACAGAAAGACCCTATAAATTAACGATTCAGGGCTATTTATTTAGCTGATTTTCCCTACCTTTGCGCCCAATTATGGAAGCAATGATAAAGGTTTTTTTGCCGGATGGCTCCTCGAGGGAGGTTCCTCATGGAAGCACATCTATGGACGTGGCTCTGAGTATTTCCGAAGGTCTGGCCAGGAACGTATTGGCAGCAAAAGTTAACGGCGAAGTGGTGGATGCAAGCAGAACATTGCCCGATAATGCATCCCTTCAATTGTTGACATGGAACGACGATGAAGGAAAGTCAACCATGTGGCATTCTTCTGCGCACCTCATGGCAGAGGCTCTGGAAGTTCATTTTCCTGGGGTGAAATTGGCCATCGGTCCGCCAGTAAAAAACGGCTTTTATTATGACGTTGATTTTATGGACTATACCTTCACTGAAAAAGATTTGGAAAAGGTAGAGCAAACCATGAAGGAGCTCACTAAGCTCAAAAGCCCTTTTGTGCGAAAAGAAGTCACCAAAGCTGAGGCACTAGCCTATTTTAAGGAGAAACAGGATCCTTATAAACTAGAATTAATCAGTGAATTGGCAGACGGAACCATTACCTTTTATACCCAAGGCAATTTTACCGATTTATGCCGTGGTCCACACATTCCTGATACTGGCGCTATAAAAGCGGTGAAATTACTATCCATTGCAGGTGCCTATTGGCGTGGAGATGAGAAGAACAAACAGTTAACCCGAATTTATGGTATTACTTTTACCAAGAATGCGGAATTGAATGATTATTTAGAGAAATTAGAAGAGGCCAAGAAACGCGACCATCGAAAATTGGGTAAAGAATTAGAACTCTTTACTTTTTCACAAAAAGTAGGGCAAGGACTTCCTTTGTGGTTGCCAAAAGGGGCAGCCTTGCGGGAAAGGCTTGAAAATTTCTTGAAGAAAGCGCAAAAGGCTGCTGGATATCAGCAAGTAATTACCCCGCACATTGCCAATAAAGAATTGTACGTCACCTCAGGTCATTACGATAAGTACGGTGCTGATTCCTTTCAGCCGATTCGTACCCCAGACCCGAACGAGGAATTTTATTTAAAACCCATGAATTGTCCGCACCACTGCGAAATTTTTAAATCAAAGCCGAGGTCCTATAAGGATCTTCCTGCCCGATTTGCTGAATTTGGTACGGTCTACCGATATGAACAATCCGGTGAATTGCACGGCTTGACACGTGTTCGCGGGTTTACGCAAGACGATGCTCACATTTTTTGCAGGCCCGAACAAGTGAAAGAGGAGTTTAAAAAAGTAATCGAAATCGTTCTGTATGTATTAAAAACCCTCAGTTTTGAGAATTTTACAGCGCAGATTTCCCTTCGTGATCAAGAAAATAAAAGCAAATATATCGGTAGCGAAGAAAATTGGATCAAAGCAGAGCAAGCTATTATTGAGGCGACCGAGGAGATGGAATTACCGACTAAAATTGCTTTTGGAGAGGCGGCTTTTTATGGGCCAAAATTGGATTTCATGGTGCAGGATGCCTTAGGTCGTGAATGGCAACTCGGTACAATACAGGTTGATTATAATTTACCTGAGCGTTTTGAATTGGAATACATTGGTTCGGATAATCAAAAACATCGTCCAGTCATGATTCATAGGGCTCCTTTTGGGTCAATGGAACGTTTTGTAGCAGTTTTGATTGAGCATTGCGCTGGAGATTTTCCCTTATGGCTAACTTCGGATCAATTCATCGTTTTACCGGTCTCTGAAAAGTACAACGACTACGCTCAAAAAGTTTTAGAATTGCTAAATAATTCCGATATTCGCGGTCTTGTAGACGAACGTAACGAGAAAGTTGGTAAGAAAATCAGGGATGCAGAAGTGAATAAGTACCCCTTTATGATTGTTGTAGGGGAGAAAGAAGCCGACTCTAACACGCTTTCGGTTCGTCAAAGAGGCGTTGGAGACTTGGGTTCAATGAAGATTGAAGAATTTGGACACCTAGTCATCAGCGAGATGGAAAAAGAATTGGTTAAGTAAAAGTAAAAAACAGAAAATTACTGAATGAGAAGAAACCCAAGACCTGTACGCAAAGTTGAAGAAGATCAACACCGCATTAACCAAAAAATTATCGCCAATGAAATTCGTTTGGTGATGGAAGGTCAAGAACCTCAAGTTATGTCGGTGGCTGCAGCTTTAGCTCTTGCAGACGAACAGGAATTGGATTTGGTAGAAATTTCTCCTAATGCTAAACCTCCGGTTTGTAAAATCATGGACTATCGCAAGTTCATGTATACTCAAAAACGGAAGCAAAAGGAATTGAAAGCGAAGCAAAGTAAAATTGTGGTCAAAGAAATACGTTTTGGTCCTAATACCGATGACCATGACTTTAACTTCAAACTTTCGCACGCTAAAAAATTCTTAGAAGAGGGAAGCAAAGTAAAAGCTTATGTGTTCTTCCGCGGAAGAACGATTGTTTTTAAAGACCGAGGAGAAATACTGTTATTGAAATTTGCTCAAGAATTGGCCGACGTAGGAATTGTTGAGCAGTTACCAAAATTGGAAGGAAAGAAGATGATTTTAATGATCAATTCGAAAAAGAAATAAAGACGCTAATTGTTAATTAATTAAGAACAGAAACAATGCCTAAAATGAAAACAAAATCCAGTGCTAAAAAGCGTTTTACGCTCACTGGAAGTGGAAAAATTAAGCGGAAGCATGCGTTCAAAAGCCACATCTTAACGAAGATGTCTACAAAACGTAAGCGTAACCTTACTCACGCAGGAATGGTACATTCGTCCGATGAGTCGAATGTCAAGTTGCAACTATGCATGAAATAGTAGTTGGTTTAAAAAGTGTTTAACCCGATGCATAGAATCCAAGCCCACTGAAACAGCGTGGCTCTCTGCCTCAAAAAAAGTAAATTATGCCTAGATCAGTAAATCACGTAGCTTCCAGAGCCCGAAGAAAAAACTTCATGAAGTTGGCCAAAGGATACTACGGTCGAAGAAAAAATGTTTGGACCGTTGCTAAAAACGCTATCGAAAAAGGACTTCAATATGCGTATTCCGGTAGAAAACAAAAGAAAAGAAACTACCGATCCTTGTGGATCGTTCGTATTAATGCAGGTGCACGTCAGTATGGAATGAGTTATTCCAAATTCATGGGACTTGTAAATAAAAGCGAATTGGCCCTAAACCGTAAGGTTCTTGCGGATTTGGCGCTAAACCATCCTGATGCCTTCAAGGCGGTGGTTGAAACGGTCAGTAAATAACTTCAAAAAAAACAATTAGCCAAAGCCATTAGCATTTCTAATGGCTTTTTTATTTTTGTAAGCATGATAAAAATCGGTCTTTTCGGGATTGGTCATTTGGGGAAAATTCATCTCAGGATACTTAAAGGTCTTGGGCAGTATTTTGATGTTGTAGGGATTTTTGATGTTGATGCCATGGAAGGTCATCGTGTTTCGAAAGAATATGGTGTTCCATACTTTGAAAATGCAGGAGAATTATTATCGAAGGTTGAAGCCATCGACCTCGTGATTCCAACGCCATTCCATTTTGAATGGGCAAAGACGGCCATGCAACACAATAAGCATGTTTTCGTCGAAAAACCAATTACCCAAACGGTAGAAGAAAGTGCTGAACTGATGAGTTTGTTGCCTAAATTTCCGGTAGTATTTCAAGTCGGGCATGTAGAACGTTTTAATCCTGCTTTCGTAGCAGCAAAACCCTTATTAAAGACCCCAGAGTTTATCGAAACCCATCGCCTAGCGCAATTCAACCCGAGGGGTACTGACGTACCTGTGGTGCTGGATTTGATGATCCATGATTTGGATATCATTCTGCATGTAGTGAATTCACCGGTGGTCAACATCTCAGCTTCTGGGGTAGCTGTGGTAAGCAAAAGCCACGACATCACCAATGCGCGCCTAGAATTTGAGAACGGAACCGTTGCGAACCTAACCGCAAGTAGAATTTCTCTGAAAAACATGAGGAAGTCGCGGTTTTTTCAGCGTGATGCCTATGTTGGGGTGGATTTTCTGAATAAAAGCATTGAAGTGGTTCGCTTAGAAGCATTGAATGGCACGCCAGATCCCTACGATATGGTGTTAGATCTCGGTGAAGGTATCCCGTCAAAAAAACTGAGTATTGAAAGCCCGCCCATTTATCCGACGAATGCCATAGAAGAAGAATTGAAAGAATTTGGCCAAGCAATTGCCAACGGTCACCCAGTTTCAGTGGATCTCCGAGCAGGGCATGAAGCCTTGGATTTGGGCTATCGCATTTTGAATTTGCTTAACTGAAAATATTATGCGAATTTTTTCGTTAATCCTGCGCATGTTGCTCAAAAACGTAGTTTTTGCCCTCTTCGTACTTCTGGTTTCCGGTTGTGTCAAAAATAACCAGGATCCT
This sequence comes from Cryomorphaceae bacterium, assembly GCA_027485415.1. Taxonomy (GTDB): domain Bacteria; phylum Bacteroidota; class Bacteroidia; order Flavobacteriales_D; family Crocinitomicaceae; genus UBA952. The sequence goes on from JAIXRC010000016.1 coordinate 43,425, forward strand.
TCTTGGTTAATCATTAACCAATGGACTTTAAACGCCAATCCAAACTTGAGCGGTTCGGAAGGAGAGTTAACCCAGAATTTTAGCGAGGCTTGGGTTTATATTAACGATGAATGTGTTGGGGTTTTTGAATTACCCGTTAAAATTCCAATATTAAAAACCGGTTCAGTTAATGTGAAAGTCTACCCTGGAATTAAGGATAATGGAATTTCGGGTACCAAACGAATTTATCCCTTTTGCAACGTTTTTCAACAAACGATTGATCTCGCAGCAAATCAAACAGTTTCCATAAATCCCGTAACAAGTTATGTTTCCTCTACCAATTTTATCATTGAGGATTTTGAAGGGGCCAATGTAATGCTAGAAAATGATCCAAATACTTCCATGGCGAATTATTTTATCAGCAATCAAAATTTACAGCCTTTTAATGGAAATGCTTATGCGAAAGTCAACTTGAACGCCATGGATTCCATTTGGATTGCGTATACAACTTTTGGGTCCTATCATTCTAAAGGCAAAGAGGTGTACTTGGAAATTGACTATTATACTACCAATCGTATTGTCACAGGATTGATTGCAATTTCAGCGAGCGGAATTAAAAAGAATACCAACATTCAATTAAATAAGTCAACGCCAGAAACGGTAAAATGGAAGAAAATTTATATTTCATTAAAAGAGTTGATCGGTGCATCCGATGCCAATGCCTATTTCGACCACAGTTTTGAAGCCTTCAAGGAAAGCGGAATGGCGAATACCGAAATTCGCATCGATAACATTAAAGTGGTCTATTTTCAATGAAAAATAGGTGGTCATTGAGTTTAGCGCTTTTGGACCTTTTATCAGCCATCGCTGCATGGACCCTCTTTTACATTGCCAGGACCACGGTTATCGAGGATAAAGTCTTTGTTCCGAATGAAACGTTCTATCTAGGAGCCTCAGTGGTTCCTGTCGGTTTTTTGCTGCTTTATGCCTTGCAAGGTACCTACCTCAATGTGAAACGATTGTACCGATTGAAAATCCTACAATTAACGGTTTTTGCCTCTTTTTTCGGTTCGATATTGCTGTTTTTTCTCTTGCTATTGGACGATGATGTAAGTTCATACAGAAGCTACTATCTTTCTTTTTCTATTTTGCTGGTGTGTCATTTATTCTTGACGCTTTTACCCAGGCTAGGACTTATTACCTGGATGATTAATCAATTGCGCAAGAAAAATCAAGGATTTAAAACCCTCATCTTTGGTGGTAGCGAACGAGCTGTTATGATTTTCAATGAGGTTCGTGGACAAAAACATAACGTATGTACGTTTATCGGTTATGTAAATATCAACGGTTCTGATCGAATGTTGGATGATCAACTTCCGTATTTAGGGCATATTCAAAACTTGGAAGACATTTTATTGAATCACCAAGAAGTGGAAGAAATCATTATTGCCATTGAGCCCTCCGACCATGATCGACTTCAAAAAATTCTCGCAAGAATCCACAATTTCAACATTGTGGTAAAGGTCCTTCCCGATATGTATGAATTACTCAGCGGAAAACTCAAAATGACCAACATTTATGGTGCCTTGTTCATAGAACTTAACCGCGATGTTATGCCTTTGTGGCAACAAGCCATGAAGCGTTTTTTAGATATTTTTCTTTCCATAATGGCGGTTGTGCTGTTAACTCCCTTATATATCCTGTGTGCTATTTTGGTTAAATTGAGTTCGCCAGGGCCTATTTTCTTCCTTCAAGAACGAATTGGTCTTAACAATCAGCCTTTTCAAATCATTAAGTTTCGTACCATGTTCGTTAATTCCGAACCCAACGGACCGCAATTATCCTCTTCCAACGATTCACGCATTACTCCAATAGGTCGCTTTATGCGTAAAACACGCTTGGATGAATTTCCGCAATTCATCAATGTCATTCTTGGCCACATGTCATTGGTTGGGCCCCGACCTGAAAGGCAGTTTTATATCGATCAAATCATCCAACAAGAACCGCAATACGCCTTACTCAACCGCGTTCGTCCCGGAATCACCTCTTGGGGTCAAGTGAAGTACGGTTATGCTGAAAATGTTGAACAAATGCTGGATCGCATGAAGTTTGACTTGTTATACATCAACAACCGAAGCCTTGCCCTCGATTTTAAAATCATGTTTTATACCTTTGCCATTGTCATCAAAGCAAAAGGCAAATAATTATTCCACGATTACTTTAAGGTTCCAAATGCTTTGATCCGATTCAATTTGCAGTAAGTACCATCCAGCCGATATTTGTGGAGGAAGTTGTCCCTTAAATTCATGTTCAGCCTTGGCAGTCCATACTCGTTTTCCTTTACCGTCCCAAAGGGATAGTTTTGAAGTTGGAATGTTCTTAACGTTGATCGTTCCGCCCGGTCGTAAAGGGTTTGGAAAAACGATGGGGGTTTGCGTTAGAGGAGCTTCCCCAAGGCCAACGTTACTTCCGATATTGATGTTGTCTAAGTAAAGAATATTTCCCCAATCGCCTTTGTTTCGGAAAGCTACTTGAACATTGCTTTGTCCTGCCCATGCCGTTAAATTGACGGTATCGGTTCTCCATTGGTTCGTTGAAGGCACGAATTCGCTTTGAAAGTCGGGTGCGGTTGCTAAGTTCTCTCCGCCTCGGTAATACACGTATTGATAGCTGGCACCGCAATCGGTGGATACTCCAACGAATAACGAATCTGAATACCCGCCACCCCAACGGCAGTAGGCTACATCAAAGGTTAACAAAGGTTGATTAACCAATTGATTCCCATCGATGTTGAAGATTAAATCGTCCAAACTTCCTTGGGAATCGATGTTGTAATTGTCGAATTTAGCGGATTTTGCACTCGCAGAATACCCTCCAACCGTGGGTGAACCCGTCCAAGTTCCACCGTTGTCGTGGTTGTCAATGCTCCACCCCAAGGGTAGGAAATTCCCCTCGAATCCTTCTTGAATGATACCTGGAAGCGTATATTGTGTTACCGTGACCGTTAAGGTGTCGCTATCGCTTTGACCACTTCCGTCGGTTACTGTAAGGATGGCTTGATGGGTTCCAACGCCAAAATATACGGCAGGATTGCGTAGGGTGGAAGAGGAGGGGAATCCGCTTGGGAATGTCCAATTCCATTGCGCGTTTTGATGATTTAATACCGAATGATCTTCGAAATAAAAGGAATCGGCTTGACAAATCACGGTCTGAGCTAATTTGTCCACCATGATGCGGCAAATAGGACCCGACGGCCCCTCATTGAGCGCGCTTTCCCAAATTCCTTTACCGTAAGAGGCTAATCGAACCTTTCCATCCCGATAGAACGGATGAAGGATGTTTCCATTGACGTTGGAAGGTAATCCGGCATTGTCGAGGGTCCAATTTCCGCTGTTGTTTCGGTAATAAACTGCCTTGTTCGTTGCACAATAAACGCCTCCATTGGTTCCGGCAATGTAAAGCAAGCTTTGAACGCTTTCGTTGTTGAGGGCCGATGAGGTAATGTTGGTAAATGTTTGTCCCCCGTTGGTGGTTTCAAACGTTTTATTACCATTGCCTCCGCTGGGATAAGCAAGGTACAAGTGTTGGTCGTCGGAAGGGTCCAAGGACAGAAGTATCCTTCGGCTGTTGCCTGCGGGAAGCGTAAGTTGGCTCCAGGTGATTCCACCGTCGATAGATTTCCACAGTTTACCTTGGTTGCCCGTTTCCGGTTGTTGATTCAAGTAAATGATATTCGGGTTTTGGCTTCCAACTTCGATGTATTTTACTTGATCAGCTGCAGCATTACCGAAGGTGTACAGCAAATTAAAACTCACCCCGCCGTTGGTGGTCTTCCAAAGTTTATGGTCTTTCCCAAGGTATCCAATGGTGTAACAATTGGGTTGAAATTCAAACTCGCTTGATTCGGCCGCCCAGTAACTCTCATTGGGACTCATTCCAAACGGAGCTCCGGTGATGGGGTTGGAAAGGCTTAAAGGAAGCGTTTTTCCCCCGATGTCGGAGTAGTATGTAATGCGGTTGTTTCCGGGATTAACGTACCCAGTAGGAGCTTCGCCGCCACCAAGGTTTAGGAAGTTTCCTGGTCCATAGTTTTCATGGTATCCTTGATTCCCGTTGTGGTAGAGTCCGCCCACCAATACATCCTCGTTCCATCCTGCCCCAAAGCCCCAAAAATCAGAAGCATGAACTCCCGACATTTTAAAATCAGGTTGCGTTGTGACAAAATCGCTGGATTTATAGATTCCTCCGTCGGTGGTAATCCAGGTGATGCCATTGATTTGACGAAAATCCTGGTTGTCCACGTGCAAGGATAGAGGACCTCCTACGTAGCCTGAGACACTGGTATAGCTTGCGCCTCCGTCGGTTGAACGGTATAAGTTAAGTCCTCCGACCAATATCTCGTCAGCGTTGTTGGGATTCGCGAGTATGGCGCAATTGTAGAATCCTTGATGGTACAACCATGTGTCCCAACCGATGGCCAAATTCGGATGGGCAGCGGAATATGGTCCTCCATCCTGACCGTAAGCATTAATCCACGAATTTCCCGAATCATCGCTTCGATAGATGCTGATAAATCCGTAATCGTTGGCTTTCGCCTCGCCAATGAGGTACACGTAAATGCGATTCGGATTGGCAAGCGTTGTGGCAATTCGCGCACCACCGTCGTTTCGAGCAGGGTCTACTGATTGAAACCAACCGTTGCTTTGCACCGCCCATGTTGCTCCAAAATCGTTCGATTTCAAGAAAACACAAATGTCCAAATTGGGGTCGTGCTTAACGAGGTACTGTTCTTGTGCGTTTACTAGGTTGGGTTTGATATCGTAGCAGGCGTCGCCCCAAAGCTGTGTCCAAGTGCTTCCACCGTTGGTGGAGCGGTGAAGTCCTTTGTCGGAGGCCACCAACACGATGTTTTCACTTCCCGGAACAATTAGGATTTCGTTCACGCCAAAATTTGAATTTGGGAGTACGTTTGTCCAGGTCAATCCGCCATCGCTGCTACGGTAAACGCCGTTGTTGCCCCCTGCGAAAAAAAGTTGAGGGTTCGTGGGGCTGATTTCAACGGCCGTAACTCCGCTCGAAAAATCCAAATTCATCGAAATGCACGTCCAGTTTTGTCCTCCATCCATGCTTTTGTACACTTCTCCAGGTTCGGTTCCGCAAATTACGGTGGTGGGAGCTCCAGCGCATTGATCTAAGCTGTAGATGTTCGCTTGGTCTCCGCCTTGACCTCCGCCTTGCGAATACGTCGTAATGGGACCAACGATGGACCAAGAAGAAGATTTATTCAAACTCGGTTTTGGGGTTGGGCTTGTTTCTTGGGCCGTTATTTCTCCTGCATCGTTGATTTGATTGGAATACGCACGAATCCATCGTTTGTAGTACTGCGTATGGTAGTTTTTTTCAAAATCATGGTTTTGATAATACGCCCGGTATTTAGCGCTTACCTCCAGTAAATTGGGGTGATCGCCGTACATGAGTTGCGCCCATTCGGGTAAGGTGGATACCTCGTAGGCCGAGGGTTTTTTTAAGTTTTGAGCGAAGCTGTTAAAGCCGAGCACCATGAGCATAAGGTAAAGGATGTTTTTCATCGGTATCGTTGGTTAAATCGTTGTTCTTGTTCACTGCGCAGTTGCATCAAGTCCTCCGGAACTTCTCGCTTCCATCGCTTGTGAGACCACAGCCATAGGCTCGGTTCTGCGAGGATATCCGTTTCCAGTTTCTGAACGTGTGACTCCGTTAGCATCCCAAAGGTAAGGGATTTTGGCGCCGTTGTGATGGTCTCAAAGGTAATTTCATAGCATCCTTTTTGGGACTGCTTTCCCGCAACATAAACAACCGCTGCATCGGTTTCGTTGGCCAGCGCCTCTGTGCCAAAGGGCACCGCTGTGGGTTGGTTGAGAAAATTCAACCAGTAACTTTTATGGGAATCTCCCGGACTCTGATCGGCCAACATTAACAAGATAAAGGGCTTATTTTGCTCGTTCATGAAGGTTTCCCGGTAATTTTTACTGTGGATGACCTTGAGCCCAAAGCGTTCGCGGCGTTCCGTCAGTTTATGGTCCCAAAACGAAGAGGAGAGGGGCATTCCCAAGCCAAAAAGACGCTCGGGAAAATGCAACCCAAGGGAAGTAATCAACCATTCCCAGTTTCCGTAATGTCCGCCTACCAGCAGTACGTTTTTGCCTTGCTCGCGCAATGCTGTGACGATGGATGGGTTGGTAAACTTCACGCGTTGACGGAGTTCTTTGTCCGAAAAACTGAGGTTTTTGACCGATTCCAAAAACAGCCTGCTCAGGTGATGGTAAAACCCTTTAACCTTGCGGTTCAGTTCAAGAGGAGTATCCTTGGGAAAGCTCTTGGAGATGTTTTCGGTGATCACCTTTTTTCGGTAGCGAATTCCATAGAACAGGAGCAAAAACAACATTGGCCTAAAAGCATAAAGCACCTTCAGCGGTAGGTGTGAAAAGGGGTACACCAAAGCGTAGTACAAGATTTTATGCATCCTTGCCGTATTTATCATTCCAACGCTGGTAAAGCATTTTGGCAATTTCTTGTTCTTTAGGACTGCTTCCCGCTTTAAAAAAATTCGTACCGGCGATTGCTTCGGGAAGAAATTCTTGAGCGACAAAATTCCCCGGAAAATCGTGGGAATACAAATAGCCTTCGCCGTAACCTAATTCTTCCATCAAGGCTGTTGGGGCATTTCGCAGGGGCAGGGGTACGGCCAAATCGCCGGTCTTGGCGACCAGGTCCTGAGCTCGGTTAATGGCCATATAAGCCGCATTTCCTTTAGGCGAAGAGGCCAAATAGAGGGTGCATTGCGACAAAATAATCCTGGACTCCGGCCAACCAATTTTTGAAACCGCATCGAAGGTGGCGTTGGCAATCAACAAGGCGTTGGGATTGGCAAGCCCAATGTCTTCAGAGGCGATAATCAACAACCTTCGGGCAATGAACTTGGGATCTTCGCCACCAGCAATCATGCGAGCCAACCAATATACCGCTGCATTAGGGTCGCTGCCGCGAACGGATTTAATGAAAGCAGAAATGATATCATAGTGTTGTTCGCCGTCTTTGTCGTACCGAGCAAGGCTCTGTTGGGCATTGGATAAGACGTAGTCGTTGGTGATGGTTAAGGGAATTTCTGCGGGGGCACTGCCTACCAATAATTCAAAGACGTTGAGCAGTTTTCGGGCATCTCCACCGGAAATGGCCAGCAAGGCCTCGGTTTCTTGTAAGGAGATTTTGCGCGTTTTCAACCACGGGTCTTGCTGAAGAGCGCGTTGAAGGAGTTTTTCCAGATCTTCCTTTCCATGGGCTTTGAGGGTATACACTTGACAGCGCGATAGCAGGGCCGCAATGACTTCAAACGAGGGATTTTCGGTCGTTGCTCCCATCAGCGTGATAGTTCCTTTTTCGACCGCTCCCAATAAAGAATCTTGCTGGGCCTTGGAGAAGCGGTGAATTTCATCGATGAACAGCACCGAACCGCCCTGCTGAAACATGCCTCCTTTTTCGGCTTGTTGGATTACTTCTCGAACGTCCTTCACCCCGGAGGAAATGGCGGAAAGCTTGTAGAAAGGTCGTTTGAGATGGCTAGCAACAAGGTTGGCGAGGGTTGTTTTACCAACGCCGGGAGGCCCCCAAAAAATCATGGAGGGAAGCACGCCCGCTTCAATGGATTTGCGCAAAGGGGCATCGGGTCCAAGCAAATGCGTTTGTCCCAAGTAATCGTCTAAGCGAAGCGGGCGCATGCGTTCTGCAAGGGGAGTATTCATGGTTTAAAGGTACGAATAAGGGAAGAGATGAACAATACAGCCTTCTGTGTTATCTTTGTGAAAATGAAGAAAGAATGAGGTTGAGTTTACTTATTTGCATATATTTATGTTCCCTCCAGTATGTACATTTTTCAGCTCAGCTCATCATTATGAAAGATGGATTCTTTGGCTTGATTAATGAGCAAACGGGCGAACAGATTTTACCACGGGCATATGATACGATCTATTCCATACCGTTTGATAAACACATTACCAATTCTACCAATTTTATTAGCAACTCCCCTTTATTTGCCTGCCAGCGAAATGATTCGATACGTATATTTAATGCGTATGAACACACTTTTTTAAATGGGGTATACAACGAAGTACGCTTCACGGAGGAGACCGATGATAAGTATTATCCATTTCCGAAGCAATATAATCCAAATCACATAGATTGTATCATGTTACGAACGGGGGATTTGTGGGGATATATTGCGCATCCGAAAACCTATGGATTTCATGATGAATTAACCAAGGCGGATGAATTTGAAATAATTGAACCTCAGTATCGTTTTTTGCGCTTTGTTGAAGAGAACGTATATACGGGTCATGAATACAAACGCCGAAATCGCATAATAGTCGCTAGGAAAGATTCATTATATGGTGCCCTAGCTTTCGAATCAGGAATGGTAATTGTGCCTTTCAAGTATAAGGTTCCGATAGATGTATATTCGAATGCATATAATCGAAGGGGATTAGAGTTTTTATCGACTAAAGGAGGATTTATTCCTTATTTTATTGCTAGAAATGGATATGATTCGCCAACGCAAGTCATTATAAATGCCCAAGGAAATGAAGCTTCCTTTAAAATTGATTTTCCTTACACCTTGGAAATTTATAACGAGGAAAACGAGGATTTCCTCTATGTTTTTTCAAAAGAAATTCCCAATAATACTTTACAGATTTGGAATTATAATACCGGTAAAATGATATTGGATTTTCATGCCGATTCTGGTTTTAAAATTGCAGCTACGAGACGAGATAGTGGAGTGTTAAAATTATCACTTTATAACAGGTTATCAAACCGTTATCAAGTTATTTGGCTTAACTTGTTTAACCAAAAAGTGATTTTATTCAAAGAAGGCGGTTTAAATCGAATGTATCGGGACGTATTTAATGAATATACGATAGAAAATCAACGGTATGTTTCGTACAAACGTCCTCGAAACATTATTGGAGTTATTCAAGGGGAAAAAGATGAACTGTGTATTAAATGGGTCAAAAAGCCCTTTCTTAAATAGCTTCAAAACCATCAAAAATTCCTTTGCGACCTATTTTTATTTCTCGGTTGGAACAATCGAACCAAAAGGCCTCAAACACTGCTGGTGGAGGGAATAGGGCGCTAATTACCCTTTGCCATCAAGGCACATGACGAAAATAGCGTTCCAATAGCTCTTCTGAAAGCGGTAGTTGCCATCCAAAAGCGTCAGTTTGAAGCATGTCCTGTGGATGTAATTGTCCGTTTTGGCCGAACATTAGCGGTTTTTCAACTAAATCGCTTTCAAGGAGTAAGGTGCCATATCCTCCTTCCATAGCCACAAGTTGGTCTTCAAGTGCTTGGGCTAAGGGAAGAGCAGCGCGGGTTAGTAAACTGGTTTCGCCAACCTGGGCACCAACAATTACGCGTATGCCAAGACTTTTCGCTGTTTTCACGACCTCAAATCCATTTAGAAGTCCTCCAACTTTCGATACACGCAAATTAATGATAAATGAACTGCTATGTTCAGCGATTCCAGCGAGTTGATCGAGGGCGCAAAAGGATTCATCCAGTACAACAGGGATACCTGTTTTCTGATGAACTAGTGACAAATCCTCAATTCTCTTGCTTTGCAAAGGTTCTTCCAAGCCCTGTACTTCCATAGGCAAAAGAGCACAATAAGCTGCCACATCTTTCGGGGATTTCCATAAATTATTGGCATCCAATCGAATGCGCAACCCTTCTTGCTGCTGCATCAAATACTGCAATTTTGGGAAGTCAATTGCTGGGTCTCCATTGATCTTAAGCTTGAATTCGGTAAAGCCAAGGTCGAGGTGCCTGCTGGCAATGGGTTCAAAATAAGCAGCGTTGCCTTGACCGATCACCCCTGTGTAGTGGAAGCTTGTTGTCAAAGCAGGTAAACCTAAAAAGGCCTCTATCGACTTTCCATCCAACTGAGCCCACAAATCGAGCAAGGCCATTTCAATGGCACACCAGGCTGCATGATTAGTACGAATAAGACCCGCATGCTTTTGGCGAAAGGCATATAAACTGGGCAAATCATCGAGTTCTGTTTGTAGTTCATGCTGCAGCTTTCTGAAAAAAATCTCGGCTGATTGCATCGATTCGTTTGTGACGTATTCGCGTGGACAACCTTCGCCAAATCCCTTGTGTCCTCCACTTTCGGCACAAACGATAACTGCCTGGGTGGCGGCACGCTTGGCCGAATGGTGATTAAATGACACCTTAAAAGGGATCTCCAATTTCGCAAAGGTCAGGCTTTGCCTCATGGTAATAAGTAAGGTTCAAAATCGAATGGAAACTTCTGTTGGTATTGCAACAGCATAGTTTTGAATTGGGATTCGTTTTGCCCGCGGGCTACTGACTGCTTTTTATAAGCATCAAAAGTGCCTTTTTGTAAATAGTGAACCTCGATGCACTTCAAGCGCCCGCTCTTGCGTTTTTCGGCATATTCTACATTTTGCGCACTTATCAGCGCATCAAGTCGAACCGATAGTTCGCTAATCGGGTATTGTTGCTCGCCCGACCATTCCATATAAGCTCTGTAGATGCAAGACTCCTCGTCGGCCAGTACCTGCGCATAGGTCAGTGACAGCTTCAGCTGGTCGAGGGCTGAAAGGACTTGCAATTCGTATAATTTTTCACCCGTAAGGTTGCATACCCCATTTCCCTTTTGCATAAATGAAACCAATGGGCAGCCATTGAAATAGCCTTTAACTAGCACAATATCGTTCATGTTGTAGCGGTACAATCCTCCTTGGGTAGTTACGAAGAGGTAGTATTCTGTGTCCTTACGCAGTTCATGCAGCCCTACAAATTGGGCTTCACCACGCTCCCAATCTTGGCGCGACACAAACTCAAAGAAATTCGACTGGAAGGTAAGTAAACCTCCTTGCGTTTCAGGGTCCATCGTGATGCTGCCACGCAATTCGCTAGCTAGATAACCCGGATCCATCACAAAGGTATCGGTCGGCATCAGTCGAAGTACGGCATTCAAGGCTACGCCACAACTGCCTCCAGTCCAAGTGGTAAGCAAGCTTATGGATGGCCAGATGTCGGCGAAAGTAAAGCCCTCCTCCCTGTATAAAATAGCCTTCAAATCAGCAATGCGGGAGGGCTTCGGTCGCAGTTGTCGCAGCACGTTCCGGTGAATTTTATCGTTTAAAGCTTCAGCCACATGTACCGATCTTTCTTCCAAATCGCGCAAAAGTTGCGCTTTATGCTCCTTCAACGTTTCAAAAATTTTGAGCAGGGTAGAAGGATTCGCTGTACCCACGTAGGTAATGTCGTGATGCTGTAATGCCAAAAGAAGGATTACGTAATATTTAGCCTGATAATCTTGGATTTCGAAAACCGAATGGGGAATTACATATTTGCGTCTTACTAAACTGGGCATGTTTTTATAAAAGTGGCCCGAAGCAGCTCCAATGGGTATCCCATATTCGCTAATGCTTTCGATAGCCGGACTCACTATGCCGAGGATTTTGCCTCTGTAACCTGCTGGATTCAATTCGTACTGGCGACAAAGTGAAATTTGCTGGCTGTATTGTAAATCTTGTAAAATCCGCTCCGATAACGGAATAAGCTTGGGCTCTGACGTACTGCCGCTGGTTTGATTAAACATGATGATCTCATCATTCATCAGGGCTTTGTGCGCTGGATTTTTAGCTTGTGCTGTAATGTAGGGCCTGAAATATTCGTAGTTGGAAATGGGCACATGCTGGCAGTAGTCCTGATAGGATTGGATTCGATCGAATTGGTGCTTCTTGCCGAAATCGGTATCCTGGTTTCGGCGTACAATGTCGAGCAACAAGCGCTCTTGGATGGACTGACATTCCCGGGTGCTGTTTTTATAATCATTAAAGAGTTCTTTCTTTAATTTCCGGACCTTTTGTTTCATCAGAAAATTGATGATGTTATCCGTTAGGCTAACAGTGAGCACGGGCTTTTTATCGAGCTCTGGTTCCAAAGGTGCGATCAACTGTTCGGAAAAGGATTGGGGGTAGCTGGGATTTTGCAAGCCGATATCTGACAGTGATTTGTCTTTCGGATTGTAATACGTGCCAAAAACTAGGTCCCAAACAATCAAATTATTGCCATAATTGTGGTTTGAAACACTCGCTTCTCGGGCATGATGCCAGCGGTGTAAATCGGTGCTGCTCACGATATAATTCAACCAACCATACCGCAAATCAATGTTGGAATGTTGGAAGAAGCCATTCACTCCGTACCAAATGAGGTGTAAAGCCAAGACATCTGCCGGTACGCCCAACAATACAAAAGGCGTTACGTCCATCAAAAACTGCAAGAGCTTTTCGAACGGATGAAAGCGTGAAGTATTTAGCCAATATAACTTTTCTACTGAGTGGTGAACCGCATGAAAGCGCCACAAAAAGGGCAAGGTATGGTTCCATCGGTGGAGCCAATAGCGCAATAGGTCCGAGAGCAAAGTCACCAGCAAGGCTTGCAGCAAAAGGGGTGCTTGCGATGGCCACCACCCGAGACCAATACGGTTGCCCTCGCTCAAGCGACCCAACAGTACGATAAGCAGAAGCCAGCTGAAGAAGCGTGGTAAAAGGGTTTGCACCAAGAGTAAATAGGTACCATCGTTTTTAATATCCTGCCATCGTGGCTGCCATTGCTTCTTGTAGGGAAGCTGCCATTCGGCCAACAACAAAACAACTATGGCGCCGAGGATGGGCAAGGTAGTGGCCATTTCCAGCGAAAGACTATCCCACGTCAAGCCATACATGAAGACCACGGTGGTTAATATCATGGTGAGCGGGTATAGGACCCACCGCATCAACTGGCTAAATTCAACGCGCATCATGGGATAACAAACCTTCGGCCGATTCGACCAGTTGAATAAAAGTTCTACCAAATCGCACTGCTGGCGCTCCATCGTTTAAGGCGTGGTCGAGGTTCAAACACAAGCACCAACCCTGTCTTTTATCAGGAAAACTGAACTCGGATCCCGCAGCCAACATGCAGCCGTAGGGACCAATGGGCACAGGCCAGAATTTTCGGTTGCGAATCGACATGCCCAAAGTGGTGAAAGCCACCGTACCCAAGGCTTCTTTCCACCGCAACGGGTGGCGAACCGCCCGGCGAAGCAAAAAGCGACGCATGAAAGCCGGTAGACGCTGGTAGAAAACTGAGCGTTTTTTAATGCCAAATTCCTCGAAAGGCCGGTCGTTGGCTGCTACTAATTCGGTTAACAGCTCTTCGAACGACTTGTTTTGTGCTGCACGGAAAATATAGGGAGCGGGGACTTTCTGGCCTTGAGGTGTGGTTTTTTCGAAAATCATGGAGATGTCGACATCTTCAAACAAATAGCATTGCTTTTTGTAGGGGATGGCCTGCATATTAGGGTGTTGTTTGACTGCTTGGGCATAGCACCAAAGCAGATAAGCGAGGTGGCATAGCGTACTGTGTACGCGCAATTTTCGTTCGGCAATAAGCCCAGCCATTTTGGTAATATCGACCTCAAAATGAGCATGCGCCATGTTGCGATCGGGCATAAGGTTTAAAAAATCGTGGATATTATTACGGTACTGTAACCAAGGTTCGAGTTTGTAGTGTGCCATAACTTATCGTTTTAGGAAGTGAAAAAGGATCGGCTTTTGAGGTTTGAGGGTCACCAGCAGAAGGGGGTCTACCGGTTCGGTTGACACCAAGCGTACTTGGTACCTGCTCACGAGGTGCATCAAGGCAATCTGTACCTCCATGAGGGCATAATGCTCTCCTATGCAGCGATGTTGGCCGGCACTGAACGGAAAGTACGCCAGTTTATCACGGGCTTTTTGCTGTTCAGCGCTGAAATGTTCTGGGTAGAAGTCGTTGGGACGCTCCCAAAAATCGGGATGTCGGTGCACAAAGAGCGCTGGCATAGTACAGCTAGTTCCTGCATCCACTTGGTAACCTAGCAGCTCGTTAGATATCAGGGCTTTGCGCCCAAAACTCCAAACGGGAGGGTAAAGTCGCATACTTTCGTTTATCACCATTTTGAGGTAGGGATACTGCTGAAGTTTTTCTATCGTGAGGGGACCGTCGATCGGTTGCTGTTGTAACTCTTCCAACAGGCGAGCCTCCACTTCGGGATGTTTGGCTAACAGGTACAAGGTCCAGGTAAGTACTACCGATGTGGTGTCGTGCCCTGCTACAAACATGGTCATCACCTCGTCCAGCAAGACCTCATTGCTCAGTTTTTCGCCCGTTTCTTCGTCGCGGGCGGCCATAAGCATAGCCAATAAATCGCTCTCTTGCTGTTCAGAAGCACGGCGTTGAACAATGATGTCAAGCACCAGTACTTTTAGTAAATGAATGCTTTTTTTGCCTTGGGATTTTGTGCGACTAGGTAAATGGCGTGTCCATTTTATGGCCTTAAAGCGGTTGGTGGTGAGGTAATTGAGCGCCATAAAAAGGTTTTCCTTCACCTCAGTAAAACGCTGCTCAAGGGCTGTTTTGATGATGGAGTTAGTAAGCACCGTGAGTGTCAAATGGTTCATCTCATGATCGAGATCAAGAGGCTGGTTTTTCTGATTTTCGTAACGGGTTATAAATTGGAGGATGGAATCCTCCACCTGGTTCAATAATAAACCCAGTTGCTCTTTGCTGAAAGCTGGTTGCATGATGCGGCGACGCTTCCGCCATACTTCTCCCTCAATGGTAAGCAGTCCTTCCCCCAAAATCTCCTCCAAAAAATGATACGAGGCCTTTCGCGAGTAGTTTTTGGCTTGGTTCACCAGTACTTGCTTTATAAAATCGGGGTGATTGAGCACATAAAACTGGCGATGGAGGAGCCGGAAAGAAAAGATGGGGCCCATGCGAGAGCAATTGTCCTTAAGGAAATTGTATGGACTCTTGCGAAAAAGCAGCAGGTGGCCGATTATAGGCCAAGCACCGGGTGCTTGCGGAGGTCGCTTAGTTTTAGGTAACTCGGGCGCTCGGGGCGATTGCGCTGCTTCAGGGCTTTGCATAGGTTAAAATTGGAAACAAGTGATTTTATATCAATGCTTTCTATACAAATGTAATGGGTTTTTTATTGCAAAAGAAACAAGGGTATATTTCTTAACTTTAATCGGTTTTAGGTCTTTTACTTTGCATTTGATTCGCTCCATTGACCAAAGACATACAACCTTTCTTTTTTTGCTTTTTTCTATCCATAAAGGTGTTCATCGATATACAAGTGGGATTACTCGCTAGCGTATAGTTCAACTTAGCAAAGCGACGTTGAACTCGTGAACCCATAGGGTGGAGATGCTTCAAACCAATCAAAAAGCACGCTTGCTCCGAAGTCGCAAACTCTCTTTTTTGCTTTTTTCCGTTGTTAAAGCGAGCTTTACCACCGTT
This sequence comes from Cryomorphaceae bacterium, assembly GCA_027485415.1. GTDB lineage: Bacteria > Bacteroidota > Bacteroidia > Flavobacteriales_D > Crocinitomicaceae > UBA952. The sequence goes on from JAIXRC010000016.1 coordinate 58,794, forward strand.
CTAAAAGCATCCTAGTAATCCGTGAGATATTTGGATTATGCGCTAAAGCGCATGAACCCGAGAAGGGGTATGCTTCAAACCAATCAAAAAGCACGCTTGCTCCGAAGTCGCAACCTCTCTTTTTTGCTTTTTTCCGTTGTTAAAGCGAGCTTTACCATCGTTCTAAAAGCAAAAAAGCCAGCCTCACGGCTAGCTTTTTAAATTGTTTTGGCGGAGAGTGAGGGATTCGAACCCCCGGAACCTCGCGGTTCAACGGTTTTCAAGACCGCCGCAATCGACCACTCTGCCAACTCTCCACGGCAAAAGTAGTGATTGTTCACGTATTTACAAGAATTTTGATAATGAAAATTTAATCTATGCTGTAACAAATCAAAACAATATACTAGTATGTGAGAATTCTTAAGTAGGCTTTTCGGTTCACACTCCTATCGAATACTCAATACCTTACCAAATATCTCCCGTCGGTCGTCGCCTTCGAGCAGTTTGAATTGAATGCGCCACGTGTAAACCCCTTCTTGCGCAATTTGGTTGTTGTAGGTTCCATCCCAACCAACTTGGGAGTTCCTCGATTCAAAGATCAATTCTCCCCAACGGTCAAATATCATTAAACTATATTCATATGGATCATATCCTGAAGTGAATACCGGCTTGAAGGTCTGGTTAAAAATATCTCCGTCCGGCGTGAATGTATTGGGGACATAGTAAATCAGGTTGTCTTGTACTACCACCGTCGCACTCGCGGTATCCGTGCATGTTCCTGAACCAATCGTGAGCGTAACGGTGTAACTTCCTTGTGAGGAGGAATACGTGTGAATGGGATTTTCTTCGGAGGAGGTTTGGCCGTCCCCAAAATTCCAGGAAATATTGCCCGCACTCGAAGTGTTGTAAAAATTCACCGTTGGGTTAAAAATTGAAGGTTCGCTTGGGCTGTATAAAAAACTCGCTGTTGGGCTCGCGATAACACTGCTCGTGGCGGTGAATACATCCGAACACCCGAGGTTGCTGACCACCGTTAAGGTAACATTATACGTATTTTGGCTAGCATAGGTGTGCGATGGGTTTTGTTGGTTGGAGCTCCCTTGGTCGCCAAAATCCCAAGTCCACTGCGCGATACTTCCACTTGAAATGTTAGAATTCTCGTTGAATTGGGTAGGAAGACCTAAACACGCTTCAACGCTGGAGAAACTGGCGTTCGGGTTAGGGTTTAGTGTAACAGAACTGGTTGGACTGTAACAGTTGTTCACGGCATCGTAGAACGCGGCGTAGTAGGTTCCTACAGAAACATTCGTAGGACTTGCAATCACATTGGCTGCACTGGGCGTGTTGCCGGAAAACCATGCAAGTACCGTACCTGCTGGGGTATTACTGGCGTTGATCGTTGTTAAATTGAAGGTTCCGGAAATGCAAGCCGTTGCTTGGCTTAAGGTTGGGGCAGTATTGCCTGCATTGCATGGTGCTGGAGTGGATAAAGTAATCGTTAATCCATCCACCGAAAAATACGAACCGTTTCCAGAAGGTAATGAGGTTGTGGAAGCATCGATTTGAAGAACGCCGCTGGTGGTTGACGGAACAAAGGTTGCCGATACGGGAACCCAAGTATTCGCTAGTAAAGGTAAGAGAGGGCTTGAAGCAATTTGCACGCCGTTGAAATACATTCGAACATACCCTTCGTCATCGAAAGGTGCCCCACCAAAATTCGCCGCATAATAGGAAATGGTGTAGGTCTGGCCCACCACAAACCCCGATACGGTTTGTTGAATCGCTTCGTTTTCGCTGTACATCGGTAAATCGCTCAATCCTACCCAAGAGCCACCGTCGGGGGAGGGAATGCAAGGTACTGTGGATGTGCCCGAGTAGGAGCTGAATCCAATGTCCAGAACATCTACCGAAGGCCACCCACCAAAACTGGTACTGGGATCATAGCCTAAGCAATTAGTCCAAGAGGCAGGTGTTACAGAATTACCGGTCACGTTGGTAAAGGATCCATTGGTCGGGTTTTGCGCTAGCATATTGAACGTTGAAATTCCAATGAATAAGAAGAGTAAAAGGTGTTTTTTCAAGGATTTCAAAATTTAGGGAGATACTACAAGATTGCGCGGTTTAAAAAACTTCGTAGGATAAACGAATTGCAGGTTTTTTGGTTGTCTCAAAGTTAATATAAATTTAACGGATGGTATTTTAAATACCCTTTTTTTCAAATGTGACTTTGAAATCTTAATTATTACGCAGGATTAAGCATCGTTGTTGGATGCTTGAATTCATTCTATTTTTGCACTTTCAATTTAAGTCGAATGGATAAAACTTTTTGGAACGAGCGCTTTGCAGAACCAGGGTACATGTATGGAAATCAGCCCAACGATTTTTTGAAAGAACATGCATATGTTTTAAAGGAAAGCGGAAAAGTACTTTGTTTGGCAGAAGGTGAAGGAAGAAATGCCGTTTTTTTAGCGTCTCTCGGGTATGATGTGTCCAGCGTTGATTTTTCCGATTCGGGTTTGAAAAAGACCCAAATTTTGGCAACAGAGCATAACGTATCGGTTCGAACAGTATGTGCTGATTTAATCGATTATAACCTCCAACAGGAAGCTTGGGACGGTATGGTGATGATTTTTGGGCACTTCAGCAAGGAACTGCGTACGTCTTTGTTTCAACGGATTGAATCGGGGTTAAAAAAAGGAGGAACTTTTCTCATGGAAGTGTATGCCAAAGAACAATTGTCACATGGGACAGGTGGTCCGAAATCCATCGAATTCCTTTACGATCAACTTGAGCTTGAGGAGGCATTTAGAGGGTTTAGTAAGGTTGCCATCCAAGCGGTAACAAGGGAAATCAAAGAAGGAATTTACCATCATGGGATTTCGTCAACGCTGCAAGTGATTGCGACGAAATAAGATTAAATTACCCACCGTGCATCACTTGAATTCGGTAGGTTCTATTGGCAAGCATGAATAGGTAGAATCCGTTGGGTAAAGCGCGGGTATCAATATGACCTAGTGGGTTGGTTTGTCCCGATTGAACGATCCTTCCACCGAGGTTCAGGATGCTGTATTCGAGGGGAGCTTGAACTTCAATTTTTAGCACCTCATCGCAAGGATTGGGTCCCAATATTAAAGTGCTTTCTTCCGTTCCACCCAGCATTTCAACGCAAAGCGGTTCGTTGGTCCACGCTTCGTTGTTAAGGAAAGGATAATTTAGAGGGTTTGGCGTATTTCCCTGGCTAAGGGTAGGCGAAAAATTAACTCTAACAGGTACCAATTGATTCGTCGGAGGTTCATTGCTCGGGTAGGTGCAGAAAGCATACAAGGCATCCAAGGAATCTGCCGAGGTAATTGCATAGTGTTTTTGAAGGACCAATTGGCTTTTTATGCCGTAAATTGGGCCCGATGACAACCACTTGATGCTCGTATCCTGCTGTAGTACGGTTTGGAGGTTGCCAACGTGGTTGACAACGTTGTAGGGTAACATGTTCGTACCCTCAATTTGATAGCCCATGGATCCGAAATGACCCCCATGAAAGAACCAAAAATGGCTTGAATCAATCACAGACAGCGGCTTTAATGCTTGGTCTTCCGGCATTTGCGCCATCATCGGATAGGATTTTTGGTCCACTATATTTCCGGAAAAATCCATTTTTATAAGGGTTTGATCGGAGGAAGGACCGCAATTGGCAAGGACCAAGTGCATCCCCTGTTTTATGACCTGAACGAAGTCAGGAAAGTTGTTGTAGTTGTATTTAAATCCCTCGATTAAATTGCCAGAATTATCCAATTTTAAAACGACACCTGAGATGCTCCCCGATTCATTGAGGGTTCCACAAACGAACAAGTTGCTGTCAATCCAACATAGGTCGTTCAATTGAAAACTCTCGTTGTTGGCGTCAAAATTTTTGCTCCATGCAAGGTTGCCCATTCGGTCGATTTTGCTCAAGGCATTGCGGGAGGTCCCAATGCTCGAACTCAGAACGAAAAGCACACTGTCGTTATACCGTTCAATGTCCTTGACGACAACGTCTTCCATCGGACTTGACACCTCATGGGTTAGGGTCCAGAGAACAGATCCTTGATCGTTAACGGCGACGGTAATTCCTTTCCACAACTCGATGGGCCCTCCGGCAAGGGATATTTTGCCACCGATGACAGCCATGGTGTCGTTCATTTTGACGATTTGGTTGAAATCGGAATAACTCGATAACGCTGATTGGCTCAAAAAATAGGTTGCCGTGCAAGTTCCCGTCGTATTGTGAACGCTCAAAAATCCATTAGAAAATGCTTGAGTTCCTGTTACCAGAAAGTTTCCGTTGCCCATTTCCACCATGGATCGAGCTTGGACATCGTACAGGTTGCTGAAGGTTCTATTAACCCAGGTTTGAGTCAAACCTAGCATTGGGATCATGAAAGAAAAAAGAACGAGGTATTTCATTTTTCGAAATTAAGCAATTTTACACCGAGTTTCATCAACCTTTCTAACTTTGGATTGTTAGAAATCTATGGGTTTAATCGAGGTAAAGCATTTATCGAAAAATTTTGGTTCGTTCAACGCGGTTAAAGACGTTTCTTTTCAAGTCAACGAAGGGGATGTTTTTGGGTTTTTAGGTCCGAACGGTGCTGGTAAAAGTACAACGATTCGTTGCCTTCTTTCCCTCATTCGTCCCAGCGGAGGTGAAATCAAGTTCTTTAATAAATCATTAGCCTCCCATCGTTTGGAAGTCCTTGCGAAAATCGGTTGTATCATAGAAAAGCCTGACTTTTACAAATACCTATCTGCGCAAAAAAATCTAGAACTTTTCGCTCGAATTTCTGGCAAAAACATCGAAAAAAAGCAAGTGCTTGAAATGTTGGATTTCGTTGGCTTAGCAGGTCGTGAAAAGGACAAAGTTTCGGGTTTTTCTCATGGAATGAAGCAGCGCCTTGGCATTGCTCAAACCTTACTGCACGATCCTGAGATAATCATTTTAGATGAACCTACAACTGGTTTAGATCCTCAGGGAATCATTGACGTTCGCAATTTAATTTTGAGGCTAAAGAACGAGCGAAACAAAACCATTATGCTTTCCTCGCATCAATTGTCGGAAATTGAGATTATTGCCAATAGAATGGTCATCATCAATCAAGGAAAAACCATCGTAGAGGGAGGGGTGCAAGAATTATTGGATAAACAAAGCCTCAATGTCGAAATTACCGTCGATCGCCCGGAGGTTTTTGAGGCGCTCATGGCGGATAAATATCCTTTACTTCCCGTTCATCGTCTCTACCATTCCACGTATTACATTACCCTAGAAACCGAGGAACGCAATCAATTAACCGAAGTGATGGTCGCATCGGGGTGCGGTGTGCGTTCGATAGTTCCAAAAAGAAGTTTGGAAGATTTTTTCATCAAAATAATATCATCGTAATGCTTTGGAAAAATACGCAGAATGAGCTGATTAAAATCACCTCCAAAATTCGCAGCTATATCGGTATTGGTGCCTTGACAGTGTTAATTCTTTTGGTGATTTTTGCTATGCAAGCCGATGGTAAAACTTATATTGGATTTGTAACCTCCACTTTTGAACAAACCTTGACCTTTAACGGAAATATTCTTAACGGAAACCTTATTGCATTCATCATAATGCAAATGCTTATTGTGCACGTCCCGCTTCTCATTGTATTAGTTACAGGGGATTTGCTTTCAGGAGAATTAGCATCAGGTACCATACGAATGTTGGCGACCAAACCCATTTCAAGAACCGGTATTGTATTGTCTAAGTGGTTCGCGGCCACCATCTACACGCTCATAATGACCCTTTGGATGGGATTCTTAAGTTTATTTGTTGCTCATTGGATTTTTGGCACGGGTGATCTTATGGTGTTGAATCCGGACGGTTTGCTTATTCTTCCCAGTGATGATCTTTTGTGGCGTTTTGGAATTTCTATGGTGCTTGCGTTTTTGGCCCTTTGGACCGTTGCTACCTTGTCATTGGCCTTCTCTGCATTCGCCAAGAACAGTGTCGGGCCCATCGTTATTACTATGGCAGTCATCATTTTATTTACCATTATCGGAACCTTGGATGTCACGGTTTTTGATGATTTAAAGTTTTATTTATTTACCACCCATATGGCTACGTGGAGAATTGTTTTCGAAGATCCTTTTCCCACGGAGGACATCCTGATTTCGGCCTTGGTGCTACTTGGTCACGTCGTGGGGCTTTTGTTATTGGCAATTTACCGTTTCAACCGAAAAGACATCAACGCATGAAAATTGTATCACTGGTATTCCTTCTTCTAATGTTTCACCTTGTGAACGCTCAAACCGTTACGCTTCAAGGTGCTATAGATCGTATCAATACAGTAAAAGATTACAAGGCAGATGTACAAGTAAAAGCAGCAATTCCATTTATTAAAATTCCAATTACCAAGGCCAAAGTTTATTTCAAGGCAAAAAATAAATTCAAAGTGGTTTCGGACAACATTGTAATTCTTCCTAAACAAGGGATGTCGGATCTGAATGAGTTTTTGGTGAATCCAAAACGTTACACCCAAGTCCCAGGGGAATACAAAATGTTGAACGGTTTAAAAACCCAATTGATTACCCTGTTACCCTCCGACGAAAACAGTGAAATTATTCTAGCGAAAGTGTATTTATCCGCGAAAGAGCCGCTGATATACCGAACGGTACTAACCACTAAAAGCAGTGGTACGGTAACCATCGATTATGAGTATGCTGAGTCAAAGGCTTTTGGTCTTCCCAGTAAAATGACCTTTTACATTGATGTGCGAAAGTTTAAGATGCCAAAAAGTGTTGCTGCTAACATCAGAAGCACGGAAAAACAGCGTAAAACGGAAGAGAATCAGAAAGGATCCATTGTTATATATTTCTCAAATTATCAAGTAAATAAGGGTATTTCGGATAGTTTCTTCAAAGAGGACTAGAAAATATTTACCTCTCTTTCTAAACGTACGCCAAACGTTGCTTCGACGTCATCAACAATGCGTTGTGATAACTCAAAGACTTCACTTCCCCTGGCCCCACCGAAATTAACAAGAACCAAAGCTTGTAATTCATGAACTCCAACCGCTCCCATTTTTTTTCCTTTCCAACCGGCTTGCTCAATCAGCCAACCTGCTGCTAGTTTAACCATGCCATCGCTGGCTGGATAGGAAGGGACCTTGGGATAATTAGTCGCTATGTTTGCTAGGACTTCCGCTTCAACAACAGGATTTTTAAAAAAACTTCCTGCATTTCCTAGATGTTGTGGATCGGGCAGTTTTGACTGACGAATGCGGATTACAGCGTTGCTAACATCTTTAAGCGTTGGTTCGAGTACGTTCATTTTTGCTAATTCCGCCTCAATGACCCCATAGGAGGTGTTCAATGTTGGATGTAATGAAAGGCGAAAAGCTACAGAACAAATAATGTATTGATTTTTGAGCGCTCGTTTAAACACACTTTCACGGTAACCAAAAGCACAATCGTCCAAGTTAAACCTCTTGAGTTCTCCAGTAGCTATTTCCAAGGCATCTAAATATTCAAAAGTATCTTTGATTTCAACTCCATAGGCCCCAATGTTCTGCATAGGTGATGCGCCTACACAACCTGGGATTAGGCTCAGGTTTTCTATGCCACCAAATCCTTTTTCAACGCAGTAGAGTACAAATTCATGCCAATTTTCACCGGCTCCTGCTTCGATGATAACTTCTCGATTGGAGCGTTCAATTTCGCGAATTCCGCGCAAGTTGTTTTTTAAAAAAAGACCAGGAAAATCCTTCGTGAATAAAAGATTACTGCCTCCTCCACTAACCACAAAAGCATTTTGACGAAGAAAGGGTAAAAGTTCTCGGAGCTCTTCAAGGTTTAAACATTCTTTAAAATACCTTGCATTTACATCAATTCCAAAAGTATTATAGGGCCTTAAGGATACGTTTTCTAGCATGGTCAAAGCTACTAATTTTTGCTGTGGTGCAATGTAAAGTAGCCAAATTCACCGGGTTTAATCTTTCGATACCAACGAAAAAAAAGCATGTGATGGGAAACAATAAAGCCCTTTAAGGTATGTTGTGGAATAAAAATTCTTCCGCCTTTTCCTTTGCTTAATGATTCAATATTTTTGATAGCTGCTTGGGGTGCTATACCATCCTGAAGTGCGATGATATTCGATTCTTTCTCACCCAAATTACTGCCGTATTGCCAAACTTCTTCAAAGGCGTTCCAATTCTTGTAAGCTCCGAGTTGAGGAGACTCGGGACTGATGATGAGTATTTTACCTAAAGTGAAAACTTGATCAACCGACTCAAGAAAACCGAGGGTATATGCGTATCCGTAACTATGGCAGACAATATCCAAGGTGTCAAATTTTGGGTTTGATTTTATAGAGTCTTGAATAAAACGAAGAAAATTTGCGCCACATTCTTCTCCGTTTTGTTTTCGAAGTTCAAAACCTGATGGATTGGGTCTATGATTTAATCCTATTCCACGCCTCGAATTGAACCATATAAACCGAGTGATGAGATAGGATTTTGCTGCGTTAAGCAAGGACCGATGGCTTGAGGTTTTTATGGAGTGATGACCAGAAATATA
>JAIXRC010000114.1 GCA_027485415.1 Cryomorphaceae bacterium
CCCATATATCTCCATTATTATCGTTCCTAACATCTTGACATCCATTATGGGACCATGGTGGCCAGGGGATCATCGGTCATGTGCAGGTACAATGGAACATCCAACAGTGTGATATCATATGAAGTTCCTGCTCCGTAATTAACTGTCAATTTCAGGCCACGGATAATGAATACCAGAGCCATGTCTTTTTCGTTGGAAGTAATGCTAATATTGCCAGCATTATCGTCAAGCAGCGGCCTTAATCCATTGTTATTTACAAACGATTGGAATACCTTGTCCTGCCAGTCTTGTGTTTCAAGCTGAGTGACCAGGCTATCCGTAATGTTCTGGTTCAACGTACTGACACCCAAGGTAACTTGAGTAAGGTCCTTGAATACACTGGATACACTGTCGACCTGTATACTCGAGTTGTAGATCGAAGCAAATATGAGCATGATGTGATCTCCCAGGGAAGATAGGCCGATACTGGCATTTGCCTGCTCGGCGTCCACCTCAAACGTGTCATTATTGTTACCATATGCAAACGGGATCGTGTAAGTGGAATCGGTAAATGGATCTGGGCCCCAGTTGGTCAATGCCGCGGTTATGCAATTGGACAGGTGCGTCTTGTCAATATTGGAGTGACCACTTGCATCCCTTGCAACCGGGATACCTGAAGCGTCTTTAACGTACTCGAAACCGTTAAGCAACCCGAATAACTTAGTCTTATCAACCGGAACGTACAGGAAAGGCTGGGGGACATTATCGGGCTGGGTTTCAGATACATTGATAATCGGGATAGTCGCGTTGACAATGTCCAGGTAGGACAGGTACACAAAGGGAATATCCAACATACTTATCCTAAATGCAAAAGTGAGAAACTTCTATTATCATCCTACCTGTAATTTAATTATTGAAAATGTACATGCTCTCAAAATGCTGGAAGAGAGACAATAGAGACAATAGAGCTTCTTATCAATGGTCACGGCTATGCTCATGTTCATGCTCGTGGTCACTTTCCTGTTTGTCATCATACTGACTTTCATGGTTTGTCTTCCAGTTACCGTCCTTGATGTTTGCCAAATCCAACCTTGAAATCCTAACGATTTCTTGGAACAAGGACTTTCGCAGCTCTACCTCGGTATCAAAGTAGGACTTGATACTGGTCAGGATGCCGGTCAGATTTCGAACCCTTTCCTGGTTCAGCCTTCTGACCTCTAGAAGCTTCTTCCTGTCTGGTCCATGGTCCTCTGTTTGAGGAGGGACACACTTAATACCTGGCAAAACAGGGGTCCGCTTATGGGACTTGATCTGCATTGAAACATTGGATCTGGTAACAAGCATAGTAATTTAGTACTTTGGTAATTTAGTACTTGTTTCAAATAAAAGTGCAACAAAATGCGTATAGAGTAATGTATGGCATTAGTCTTTAAATATGATCGCGTAACCTTTGATGCGCAAGGATTTTTAATAGCAAATACTGGAAAGAGGGTAAGGACCAAACATAAAGGAAATGATACAGAATAGGACAGTTAGGCAAGCAGCAAAGCGCGTCGTTGCCGTTGATACGGCTGTCAGGCTTGCATTTCGTATCAAAATCAAAAAGCATGACATAGGTTCAACCGCCGCGTGGCTGAGGAACAGGCTCGACTACCTAGGACCAACTTTTGTAAAGCTGGGCCAGATTGCATCCTCGCGTAAAGATATCGTAGGGGAGGATATTGCCAGGAACCTGCGTGGGTTGCAGGACAAGGCAAGGCCGATAGACTCTGCAGAGGTGGACACATTGATAGAAACAATCAGGGAGAAAACCAAAGGCGTCGTAGCAGAGATACAACGAGACCCGCTAGCTACTGCGTCAATCGGTCAGATTCATCGCGGTAAGCTGGCTAGCGGCAGGGAGATTGTGATAAAGCTTCGCCGTCCCAACATCACGGATGACATTGCAAGCGATCTGACATTCTTAAAGTCCATTGCATCGTTGCTGACGTTTCTGAAAGTTCCAGATTCGCAAGGTCTTGATAGCATCCTGCGGGACGTGGAGCAATACATGCAGCAGGAATCAAATTTCTTGAACGAGACTAAGAACCTGATGGATCTAGCAAGAATCTACAGAAAATCAGATCATTTTAAAAAAGAACCTGTCGTTGTGCCGAGAGTATATGCAAACCTGACCACGGAAGAATGGATCGTCATGGACTACATTGAGAACGCTGGCACTGATTGTCTCAGTCCCCAACAGGCACGCGAATTTGTTAGAAATCTAATGACGGTATTCATAAAACAGCTCATGGAACATGGCATCATCCACGGGGATCCACATCCTGGGAACATTGGTAAGCTCGCAGATGGCAGGGTCATCTTGTATGATTGCGGAAACGTTGTGTATCTAGATGATAAAGAACGCTTCTTGATCAAGGAGCTCGTGTATTTGCTGATTGCAAAAAATAAATATGCAGTTGCGCGTGTTTTGCCATCTCTGGGCGTCAAGGTCCTCGATAAGGATAAACTTTACGAGTACATTGACACGTACGTAAAATACCTCGAGACGATAGACTACAAGATGCTGGCAGATATGTATGACCCCAACACGTCTATGCCAGTGAGGTTTGAAGGCAAGCTGCTGCGTATCATCAAGGCGTTCGGACTGCTTGAGGGCATTTGCAAGGATCTGGATCCGACATTCAACTATTTTCAGCTGATGGATGTATATGTAACAGAGACGCTATTTGATGAGGATTTCCTCGTGTACAAGATCAACCAGGATCTGGGGCGTTTGCAATCTTGGCCCACTTCCTTTTTTAGCAGGTATGACATGGATTTATAAGCGAATAATAACAACGGAAAAGGAAAATGAATGCAAATAAGGACCCTATAAATAAACAAACGTGAACAAGATCGACGGAAATAATAATAATAATAATAATAATAAAAAGTCCTACCCGTGCATTTCTCGCTCGATTTCTTGGACGATTCGCCGCTCGAATATATCAATACTGGTGTTGTTTTCCATGTAAATGTCATGCGGAATCGTTTCCCATTCTTTTTCAGACACGTGCATGTCTTGTTGATTGTTATCACTGTTTTTATTGTTTTTGTTATGCCTCTGTACTTTGATTATAAGGAGCTTGTATCCTTCCTCGAAAGATGCTCGCCGAAGTGCCTCATATTCGTGGAGGAAACGTAGATCAGAGATTACCATCCTGGAATGTGATTCTCTTCTTTGCTTAATGTCCATCAATAGCCGGTTGGCCCAGAATACCCTCCCAACTCCTGGAAGTATGCTTTGCAAACTGTACTGCATCACGTCTGTACCAATAAACTGCATAATAGCACGGGGGGTTACGCCGTAAACCGGATGGACAATGTCTTTGGCATCGCCTTCCACTTCTTCATCTGTAAGACCAAACCCAGATTTGATCATGTCCTTCAGGTACCTTGCAAACTTTAGGTTGACAAAAGCGTAGCGCTCCTCTAGAACCTTGGCTACCGTATCCTTGCCGGCTCTCCTTGCTCCGCATACCGCAATAACAATGGGACCTTGTGCCGATCCCTTCATTATTAATGGGTTTTATTATTTCCCTATTGTAGACCTTTTAAGCAGAATTTAGTCTAAGTCTATAATACTAGTAGTATTAGGCAAATTATACACATTGGAAAGGGAATCAAATGACATCAAATACAGTATCAACGGCATCGAAAGATGTAGCCCTAAAAAAAGAAATGACCACATCCTGCCATATCCCTACAACAATATCATCATATGATTGTGCTATCAAATTGAAGAATCAGTCCAAACCATCGGTGTTGATTGACCTTTTGAAAGGATTCAAAACAAAAGTCGATGTTTTTGCATATGATCTACATAATCACAGAACAAAGGTTGATGATAACAATGAACTTTGCAGGTTCCTGGAAGAACAAGGTTGCACATTGACCCTGAAAATATTCAGAACAAGCTTTCCACACAAAAATGACACAGTGAAAAAGTCCCCAAAAGACGTCTTTATGAACGAGCTGGCTAGAGCTTCCCTGGTCAGGTCGGCTGTCGGTAATGAAAGCTTTTATACATATACAACTTACCGCTTCTTCAACGACTCGTGTGGATTTGCGGTAAGGCCTGCAAAAGGCTCAAAAATACGTCTGTCGCTACAGCATAAAACAGATTACCAGGAAAATGACGTCGAGGAGATTTATATCATATTGCAAGAGGCATGTGCATATACTCTGGAGAACCTAAAACATGATGCAAAGAATAACAATACTAACAATCCTAACAATACTAACATGAATATCAATATGAACAGAGGATACAATAAGGTTCATATGTTTGACGCCCAGGAAATGGATCAGTGTATTAGCAAGATACTGAAAGTTCTACACGAGAATGGTATCGTGCACAAGGATATCAGACCATCAAACATAGTGTATTGTCCGTTCTCATACGTTCGATACAAGCTTTTGAACTATGCATTCGCCGCGACCTCTACGGTTATACCCAAGACTATAACCGGTAGCAAAATGTTCATGTCCCCGTTCTATGTTGCCTACATGTCAAAGACTACAAAACAAAAACATGCACAAGAGATAATCTCGCTGTATGATGCGCATCCAGGCTTCAGTAGGTATTACAAGGTCCTTATCAAAGGTCACCTGGTATCGCTGCGCAGAAGCAAACAATTGGACACGCATGGCTATCTAGAACTGAAGAACGATGAATACGCGTACATGATGACGTTGTTCAGCATATATACCCAGATGCGGGATCCCGTGCTTCTTGCCAGAGCAACTGGAATGTCCATGTGCACAAATACGGTCTTTGCATAGTTGCAGATTCTATAACAAGAGGCTTAAAACCATACTTGTTTATTGATTTATTAATAAACACATTAATTGGGATTTAACATACACAATAATACTAAATATGGCCAACGCAACCACAGCTGGATCTCAGCTCAACGTGATGGGAGTCGTTCGCGATTTTCACACAGTGATCTCAAGGTACACGGACTTTGTTATAAAGGATATTTCTCAAAAGTACAACCTGGATTACAAAGAGATGGCGGATAGGTACATTGTCAAGTGCAGCAGGTCTATTCGTTCAAAAGCGTCGGCCAATTCTCGTCAGATTGCCAGCAAGAGCAAAACAATTGATAACAATAACAAGTAAATGATGATATTAATATAATAGTATCAATCACAAATTAATCATAAATCAAAACATATTATATCATCATAATATATCACAATAAGCAATATGATGATTTAGTACCAAATTTATGATCTGTTGGTATTTATGATCTTATTTTTGAATTATGTATGGTTTGTTTTTTTTGGGGGGGTTCTAGGGGGTTCTAGGGGGTTCTAGGGGGTATATTTTGGGAATCATTCATACGACTCATATGCATCTTCTTCCTCCTCAAACTTCTCCACGGCAGAGACATCGGCGGTGGTAGTAGGGGCAAGAGTTGGCGTTACCAGGGCAGGGGTAGGCTTCACAGATGGAGCGACACGTCCCTTGGCGGGCGCCTTGCTTGGCCGTTTGCGGGTCATGTACATGTACACAATGGATGCAATGACCAGGATGGCCAGAATAACTACAAGTTTGTGTTCAAACAGAGTGTGAAACAGACCGCCGCTGGCTGGGACTGTTGGGGGCACAGAAGGAGTTACTGGTGCGGAATCCATATGTAATACCTCCTTATACTTTGCTTCTTATCCGTACTATATATCAAAGAGATGACATAATTTGCCCTGAACAATTACGCATTCATTATTTATCCAAATTCAAAATTGTTCAAATTTCCTAATCATTCAGATCATCAAACATGTCCAGGTCCTCCACTATGTTTTGCGCTTTCCTGATCAGGGGCACATATTCCTCGTGCCTCTCTTCCTTGTCGTTAAATGCGAGTGTGAACTTGGACCCTGTGTACTTTTTGGCACCCCCTTTACTTTTATTCTTGTCCATCTCTTTAGACTTTTGACTATTCATCGCAGTCGTGACCCTGGCCTTCTTCGCACGTGCATGCACATCTACGTCCTCGTCGATATCTCCCACCGGAACAAGCACCTTGTTCTTCTTTGATGAGACCTCGGGCGATGCTTCATCTCCTCCTCCCGTGTTTGTAGTCTCCTCGTCACCTTCTTCGTCAGATGAAGACGCCGAAAGGTTGAACAGTGCGCAAATGTCATCCTTGGTCAGCTGCATCTGGTTCTTGTTCAGCTTTTCAGATATGCGCTCATCATTCAGCGCCTCGGAAATCATGGCCAGCTTCTTTTTCTGGATGTCCAGAATCTTCTCCTCTACCGTATCCTGCATGACCAGGCGGATGCACGTCACCTCCTTGGTCTGGCCGGTCCGATGCGCGCGCGCAATGCATTGCAGCTCTAGCGATGGGTTGTACGCCGGGCTGGTGACGTAGCATCTGTTCGCAATCTGCAAGTTCAGGCCGGTGCCACCCGCGTTCATCTGAATGATCAGGACCATGTTCTTATCATCGGGGGTCTTGAACTTGCTCAAGACGGATTCGCGCTCCGGGCCAGACATGTCTCCGTGGTATAACAAGCTCTGGATACCTGCCTCGCGCAGCATCGCTCGGATGCATCGCATCTCCTTGACAAACGTGCTGAAGACCAGGGTCTTATC
>JAIXRC010000119.1 GCA_027485415.1 Cryomorphaceae bacterium
AACACCGCGGTAAATTTTTCCTTTTTTGTGCAAATCAACAAATACTTTAATTACTGAATCTGAATACTCACGATCCATGGTAAAATGAGTGCGCTCCCAATCGCAAGAGGCTCCAAGCTTTTTAAGTTGCTCTAAGATAATGCCTCCGTGTTTTTCCTTCCAATCGAACGCATGACTGAGAAATGTTTCTCGGGTTAAATCTGATTTATTGATTCCGTCCAGTTTTAATTTCTGAACTACCTTGGCTTCTGTTGCTATAGAGGCATGATCGGTACCCGGAACCCAGCATGCATTTTTACCTTTCATACGAGCTCTACGAATCAACACATCTTGTATGGTATTGTTGAGCATGTGTCCCATGTGCAAAACCCCCGTTACGTTGGGCGGTGGAATTACAATGGTGTACGGTTCACGGTGGTCTGGAACAGACCGAAAATACTGACTTTCCATCCAGTGATTGTACCATTTTGTTTCAATGGCAGAAGGGTCGAAAACCTTCGAAAGTTCTTCATTATTATCTCGCATTGATTCGTAATATAATTGGTAGAATTATTGATTTTCTGGGAGGACATTTCCTCGAATGGTGAGCACTATTGGCTCCATGCCTTCAGGGGTTACTGTAATCGATTTTACAAACTCACCCACCCTCTTTGTATCGTAAGAAACACTGATTCTACCGGTCTTTTTGCTTCCGATTGGTTCCTTTGGCTTCTCAGCCGTGGTGCATCCGCAACTGGTTTGAACTGATGCAATAGCAACCGGTTTTTTAGAAAGATTTTTAAATGCAAAAATGAACAACTCGTCAGATCCATAGGAAATATCGGGTCGAATTATTTCAATTTCATCGAACTTAAGTCCTTTTTTCGGAACTGATTGACCGTAAGCGAAGGACGTTAGAAAAATGATCAGGAAAGCGGATACAATGGTTCGCATAATTACTTTAGTGCAAAAATAAGAAATTATCCATGCGTCCTCTCCGAAATTTTGGCCCAAAGCCATTGAATCATCGGATACGTATTCTTTAAGTTACGATTCACTTGATCGGGATCGGCGAAAACCACCTGCGTAATCCCTTCGGCGCGTTGAGGACATATTCCCTCATGATTCAAAGCGCTCATAAAAAACCATTGTGTTTCTTTCATAAACCATTTGCCTTTGCGTTCAAATGCATGATAGGTAATCAGGGGAGTCAAATCATTAATCATCAAATTTTTAATACCGCATTCTTCCCGAACTTCGCGTAAAGCAGTTTGCATTGCAAATTCTTTTTCTTCCATGCCTCCTTTGGGGAAGTCCCAAAAACCGTTGCGATGGATTAGTAACCATTGACCTTCCGATTGAACCAAACCACCTGCAGCCTTTAATGGTTTAAACGCCTCGATAAATTTAAAAAAATCATGCGCTGTAATTATCGATTTAGTGTCTTGAACATCAAGGTTTTTCAGAAATTCCAAAGGTGAAATCATAGAATTTTCAATGGAAGAATCCATTGGGGAGTGTTCATAACTCGTAAAATGGATGGTCTTTTTCTCAGTAAAAACAATGTAATTTTGCGCCATGGTATTTGACAAAGATAGTGCTTTGCTGATTGCAGGTGAGCTGCTAAAAATAAAGGCGGTAAAATTGGAGCCCTCCAATCCTTTTACATGGGCATCAGGATGGAAATCTCCCATTTACTGTGATAATCGAAAAACCTTATCTTATCCCACAATTCGTACTTTCATTCGGCAAAAGTTTTCGGAAGCCATAGAAAAGGAATTTGGCAAACCTTCTTTGATTGCGGGTATCGCTACAGGGGGTATTCCACAGGGAGTTTTAGTTGCTCAAGAATTAGGACTGCCGTTTATTTACGTTAGAAGCAATGTAAAGGAGCACGGATTGGGCAACCTCATTGAAGGGCATTATGAGGCCGGACAAGCCGTGGTTGTAATCGAAGATCTATTATCAACCGGGGGAAGTAGCCTGGCAGGGGTAAAAGCATTGAAGGACGCGGGCTTAAAGGTTAAAGGGCTTGCTGCAATTTTTTCTTACGGATTTGATTTAGCGAAAGAAGCGTTTCAAAAAGAAGAGGTTCCTTATGTTGTATTATCGGACTATGATCATTTGATTGAGCAAGCATTACATCTGGAGTATATCAAAGAGTCAGAATTGTCGCTCTTAAAAAAATGGAGGTCTTTGCCCGGTGAATGGAAACCCAAGCCATGACGATTGAAACCGAATCCATCGCTATAGCTACAACCATTGAGCAGTTATTAACCTTTTTCAAGGCCCCTTCGAATTTGGAACTTATCTTACCGGAAGGAAGGTTCCAAGATTTTCGATCCAACGAAGAATCGTGTAATTTCAAAATACAGGGCGGAATTGAAATCAGTTTGAAGTTAAACCAACTCCAAGAAAATTTCATCGAATTCAAAAGCGGTCCAAATAGTCCGATTGAATTCACGTTACTGATCCATTTAAAAGTGATCCCGGGAGCGATCCAAGGCAACCTCGTATTTTCAGCAGAAACGAACTCCTTCATTACCATGCTGATCAAAAATCCGCTTCAATCCTTGTTTAAAGACATGGGAAATAACCTCAAGAGGGTTATGGAAGCAGGAATTTAATTTCTCCATTTGCTACCTGAATTTCTTTTTCCTCGACTTGAATTCGCAATAAACCCGTCGGAGTAATTCCGAGCAAGATTCCTTCTAATACACGATGCTCTTGCTCGAACTGAAATCGTTTATTTATGAACAACAAGCGCTTTTCGAATTCTTCGAACAATTCCTGAGGATGCGACAGTTGGGTCTCCCGAAGTTGTAAGGCCGAACACAAAGCAAAAAACAACTCATTGGTATCCGTTGATTCGTTCTTTATGTGAATCATTGAAACGGCCCTTTCTTCTTCATGTACGCCTTGGTTTACATTGATCCCAACTCCCAATATAACTGAAGTAATGCTATCTGACATAGAAGCCGTTTCAATCAAAATTCCCGCAATTTTTTTTTGTCCTACATATATATCGTTTGGCCATTTGATGGAATTGGGAATTTTAAAAGACGCCAAAACATCTGAAACCGACAAGGCAACCCAGCAATTTAAAAGAAACTGTTGATTTAAGGACAAATTGTCAGGAATATAAATAAAAGAACAGGTTAAGTTCAATCCCCTTTGTGCAAACCAATTATTCCCTCTTTGTCCTTTTCCGGCCGTTTGGAAATCTGCCACAATGGCTGTTCCATTCTCCGCTAAATTGCGTTGTAGCAGATTGGAAGCATAATTGTTCGTGGAGTCAACCTCAGAGAGTCTATGAATTATCCTACCGAATTTGGTCATTGCGTTTTACTTTGTGCGAAAAATCAAAAAATATATTAAAATTAAGCTTTAGCTTTGTAAGGAAAATCAAATGAGCAAAAAAATAAAGCAAGAAATCAGTTACTCCGAGCAACTAAGTCAATGCATTGTGGAAGGAATGCAGGAGAATAAAGCCAAAGATATTACAGTATTGGATCTTCGAGAAACGGGAAGTTCGGTGTGCGACTTTTTTGTTTTGTGCTCCGGAGATTCCACAACCCACGTTGATGGTATTACAAACGCTCTTAAGCGATACACCCGAAAAACCATGAAAGAAAAACCATGGAAAGCGGAAGGAGAGCGAAACAGCGAATGGGTACTATTGGATTATGTGGATGTCGTTGCCCACGTATTTTACAAAGATGCTCGATCTTTCTATGAATTGGAAGAACTTTGGTCGGATGCAAAAAGGCAAGACATACCCAATTTAACGTAATTAAAAAATGACGAATAACAATAATAAAAAAAGAGGATTTTCGGTATATTGGATTTATGCCATAGCAGCCATTGCCTTCATTTTAATCCAACTCTACTACGGAAAAGATACGAAAATCAATGCTGAAAAACAACTCTTGTACACCTTAGTGGACTCAAGCGGTGTGGAAAAGATAACAGCGATCAACAAAGAGAAGGCTTATTTTACCTTGAACGATAAAGGAGTCACTTTAGTCACTTCGTCAAAGGATCCGCGCTTTTCTTCCATACAAAAAGAACTGAAAAAAGAAGATAAGGCAAGCTTGAAAAAGAAAACGTTTGAAGTGAAAGACGTTGGTGATTATGGAAACTTTGAGCAGGAAATACAGAAACGAAAATTCACCAATTACAGCAACGATACGGAAATTGATTATTTGGGGACGGTTCTTTCGTACCTACTACCCTTTGGAATCATTTTGTTGATTTGGTTTTTTGTCATGCGTAGAATTTCCGGTGGTGGTGGAGGTTCTGGAGGCGGTGGGAGTCAAATATTTAACATCGGAAAATCTAAGGCTCAACTATACGAAAAAGGGAAATCGACGAATGTTACCTTTAAGGATGTAGCTGGATTGGAAGGGGCCAAAGAGGAAATCGTTGAAATTGTGGAATTCCTCAAGAATCCGAAAAAGTACACCGATATTGGGGCGAAAATTCCGAAAGGAGCACTGTTAGTTGGTCCTCCGGGAACCGGTAAAACCTTACTCGCGAAGGCAGTCGCAGGAGAGGCAAAAGTTCCGTTTTTCTCGTTATCCGGATCCGATTTTGTGGAGATGTTCGTGGGGGTTGGTGCCTCGAGGGTCAGGGATTTATTCCGACAAGCCAAGGAGAAATCGCCTGCGATTATTTTCATTGATGAAATTGATGCCATTGGCCGAGCACGGGGTAAGAATAACGGATTTAACTCCAATGACGAACGGGAGAACACCTTGAATCAATTATTGACCGAAATGGATGGTTTTGGAACGAACAGTGGAGTTATCATTTTGGCTGCAACGAACCGCGCTGATGTATTGGATAGTGCCCTGTTGCGAGCGGGACGGTTCGACCGTCAAATTTATGTTGACATGCCAGACATTAATGAACGCAAAGAAATATTCAAAGTTCATCTTGCTCCATTAAAACTAGAAGACGAAATTGATATTGAATTTTTAGCCAAACAAACCCCTGGATTTAGCGGTGCAGACATTGCCAATTTATGCAACGAGGCTGCGTTGATTGCTGCACGAAAAGACAAATCAAAAGTGTCCAAACAAGACTTTTTAGATGCGGTTGATCGAATCGTAGGTGGATTGGAGAAAAAAAATAAAATCATTACCAAAGAAGAGAAAAAAACCATTGCATTTCACGAGGCTGGTCATGCAACCATATCCTGGTTACTGCAATATGCATCACCATTGGTTAAAGTCACCATTGTTCCCAGAGGTCAATCGCTCGGCGCAGCATGGTACTTGCCGGAAGAGCGTAGCATTACCACTACGGAACAGCTGCTAGACCAAATGTGTTCTGCATTAGGCGGCCGTGCAGCGGAAGAATTGATGTTTGGAAAAATCAGTACCGGTGCGCTCAGCGACCTTGAAAAAGTAACCAAACAAGCCTATGCCATGGTATCCATTTATGGTCTCAACAAACGCATTGGTAATATCTCCTATTACGATTCTCAAGGAAGGGACATGTTCACCAAACCTTATTCAGACGAAACGGCAAAGATTATAGATGAAGAGGTTTCAGGTCTCATTGAAGCCCAGTACAGTCGAGCCTTAAAAATCTTAAAGAAAAACAAAACTAAATTGATTGAGCTTGCGGAAAAGCTATTAACCGACGAAGTTATTTTCAAAGAAAATCTTGAAGCTATATTTGGTGTTCGAGAATGGGAAACGGTTGAAGAATCCGAAACAAAGCCTATTGTCAAAGCGCAAGTTGATGATTCTATTGAAGCTTCAGCAACCATCAACCAGGATGAAAAAAACCTTGTTGTTGACAACAAAGAAGAACAAGCTACAGAAGAAGAAAGCGCGCCAAACCCTGATCCTTCGGAGGAATAGTTTCTGTTGTGACTATGAGTAATTTAGCTCAACGCGTTGTAACTGCCGTAACTTTAGGCTTCATTATTTTAGGGTCTATTTTATGGGCACCAAAGGTTTATCCAATGATTGCCGGGTGCATATTCATCCTAGGACTTTACGAATTCTACGCGCTTAGCGAAAAGCTCCCCAATGTTGCCGCACCAAAATTCGCCGGTATTTTAGCTGGATTGATCTGTTATGTCATTGTTCTAGGCGTTTTTTACAAGGCGTTCTCCGCGGTGGCGCTCACAGCCATTGGTCCAATCCTTTTCTCTCTTGTACTAATGGAATTATGGAACCGAAAAAATACTTCTTTTATCAATCCCCTAATTGTACTTTTTGGTATTATATACCTAGGATTACCGTTAACGCTTTCTGTTATATTAAACGAAATCAGTGCGCCGGTTTTCCCAGTATTAGGGATCATGTTTATTTTAATTTGGACCAACGACACCTTTGCTTATTTTGTTGGAAAGAAATGGGGTAAAACCCCGCTATTCGAACGTATTTCCCCAAAAAAAACATGGGAAGGCACCCTAGGCGGAGTTGTCTTCACCTTAGTAATCGCCTTACTTATTCACGAATTTTCATCACACGGTTCTCTCCTTTTCTGGGGGGTCTCGGGCCTTCTTATTTCACTGACATCAATTTTTGGGGATTTATTTGAATCCTTATTAAAACGAACCGTCATGGTAAAGGATAGTGGAACTCTCTTGCCGGGACATGGGGGCATTTTGGACCGATTCGATGCTGCACTTTTCAGCATACCATTTTTTTATTCTTGGTATATGACCTACTTTTATTGGTAGCAATGAGATTACATCGAGAGGGAAATACCATTCTATTACTGAGTTTTCTATTTCTTTTGGGAATAGGCATCTTGAGTTACTTCACCATGGCGTGCTTATGGTTTATTGCGGTGACAACATGTCTTGTGTTAATTTTCGCATTAATCCTTCAATTTTTCAGGGTTCCACATCGCACAATAAGCGCAGAAAACCACCAAGTAGTATGTCCAGCAGATGGTAAAATAGTGGTTATCGAAAAGGTTTATGAGCCGGAGTTTATCCATGAAACATGTTGGCAAATTTCAATTTTCATGTCACCTTTAAATGTACATGCGAACTACTATCCTATCGACGGTAAGGTGATTTATACCCAGTACCATCCCGGAAAATACCTTGTTGCATGGCATCCAAAAAGCTCGACAGAAAACGAGCGAAGCACCACCGTTATTGAAACAAATGAAGGTAAAAAAGTACTCGTTCGACAAATTGCAGGAGCTATGGCTAGAAGAATTTGCTTTTATGCCAAAAAAGACCAAGCATCGATCCGTGGTACGGAACTAGGTTTTATTAAATTTGGTTCGAGGGTCGACGTTTTTCTGCCGCTGGAAGCCAATATCCATGTAGTGATGGGACAAATTGTTAAAAATCGCAAAGACATCCTTGCATCCCTTTAAATTTTCGTACTTTTAGAAAAAATATCCTTATGAAAAAATTAGTTATAGCGTGTGCCTTGATGGCCTTCACAGGAGGTATGGCATCTAAAGTTTATGCAGCTGGATCTGGAATCAAGATGGAAGTTCGTGACGACGAAAAGAAGAAAAAGAAGAAGAAAAAAGGATGTTGCTCTTCAACGGAACAAAAGAAATGTTGTTCTAGCGGAGCGCAAAAATCCTGCAGCGGCGAAAAACACTAAAAAAAGGGGCTTAGGCCCCTTTTTCATTTTTATTCCGCACTTAAAGCATTTAATTTTTCCGAAAACCCCTCTGAACTATCGTTGAAATCATTCCAAACAGCGTTGAAATCCGCTTTATTTTTTCCGCGATTTATCCGCGAAATTAGGTCATTGTAACTGGAGACTACCTCTTCGATTAACTGTTCGGCCTTTTGGGCTTTTTCTTCTTGCGTTTCTTGAAGATATAAGCATTCATCGATCACATCAATTACCATTGCATTTATGTGTTTTTTTAGGGTTCTTTTATTGGCCATTTTTCCATTTGTTTAAACAAAGATACCAAAAATAAAAAGGACCGGTCTCTCCTTTAATCCGTAAATTTGTCGCATGTATGCTGAAATTATCCTAAAAAAAGGCAAAGAATCTTCCGTGTTACGAAGGCACCCTTGGGTATTTTCGGGAGCTATCGCAACCGATTTCAGACTAATTACCGACGGAACATGTGTGCGGGTAATGAGTTCCACTGGGAAATATTTAGGAACAGGACATTTTCAGCATGGAAGTATAGCCGTTCGAATGCTCACCTTCGAAGAGGAGGAGATTAACCAAAAATTTTGGAATCAACGGGTAAAAAGAATGGTAAACCTTAGAGAAACCTTAGGATTACTTAGCCCTGAAGGAATATGCCGCTTATGCCATGGCGAAGGCGATGAACTTCCTGGATTAATTTTGGATTATTATAACGGTGTTGTCGTGATGCAATGCCATTCGGTAGGCATGTTAAACCATCTTACGGAAATCACGAATGCCCTCAAAACAGCCTTAGGAAAGCGGTTTAAAGCCCTTTACCATAAATCGTCTGATACCTTGCCAAGGCGACGGGATGTTCAGGATGAATACCTGTACGGCGATTGTCCTACGCCGCATATTGCCCATGAGGAAGGTATCAAATATGCTATTGATTGGATTTCGGGACAAAAAACTGGTTTTTTCATAGACCAAAGAGATAATCGATCGTTGCTCGGCAAAATGTCCAAAGGAAAAACGGTCCTGAATGCCTTTTGTTATTCTGGTGGATTCAGCCTTCAAGCTCTTAAAAACGAGGCTAAATTGGTGTACTCGTTGGATTCATCGCCGAAAGCTATTGCATTAACAGAGCGAAACCTTGAACTCAATGCATTGAACGAGCGACATGTTTCGGTAATCGCCGATGCCATGGAGTTTCTCAAAGAGCTTCCAGAACCATTTGATATTATTGTTTTAGATCCTCCTGCATTTGCGAAACACCTCGATAAGAAACACAAAGCGGTTCAGGGATACAAACGTTTGAATGCTCATGCTTTACGCCAAATTAAACCGGGTGGCATATTATTTACGTTTTCATGTTCTCAAGTCATCAACAAGGATCTTTTTCAACATACGATCGTGGCTGCATCCATTGAGTCCGGTAGAAAAGTGAAAATTTTACATCAGTTGCATCAACCTGCTGATCACCCCATTGGGGCTTTTCATCCGGAAGGAGAATACCTAAAAGGACTAGTATTGTATGTCGAATGAAATATTACCGCTCAAATACAAGAGCATCCTTTCGGTAGCGTTACCAATGATGGTTTCGGGTTTTATTCAGTCCGTGGTACTTATTACGGACAGTGCTTTCATTAGCCGATATTCTGTGGAAGGATTCGACGCAGTAGGCAATGCTGGATTGGCCTACATTACTTTTTTCATGATGTTAATGGGAATGTCCGATGGGGCTCAAATCATTATGGCCAGGAGGATAGGTGAAAACAGGCTTGGGGCGGTAGGCAGGCAAGTTTCGGCTGCAGGATTGGTTCTCGTTACCCTTGCCTTCGTTTTTTTTCTTGTACTGGAAACACTCATTCCTAAACTGATCGAATCTACCTCACTCAACCAAGAGGTCGCACGGCTTCAAGGGATCTATTTAAATTACCGTTCTTTTGGCTTGTTTTTCTCCATGATTACCCTGGTTTTACAAGCATTTTACCTCGCCCAAGGCAGAACCGGATTAGTACTTACGGCGGCATTAATCACTGCCGGAGGAAATATCCTTTTGGATTATTTGTTGATTTTCGGCATTGGATTTTTTCCTGAACTTGGTGTTGCTGGTGCAGCTTTAGCATCCGCACTTGCCGACGGTTTAGGTATGCTTTTTTTACTGGGGGTGACCCTAAGCTCGAAAAGAAATACAGCGTTCGAATTATTTAAAGGGTTAAAAAACATCGGCACGGAAATCAAAGAGTTGTTAAAAGTAGGCACCCCATTACTGCTACAAGGATTTTCGGCGCTTTTCACCTGGACCTTATTTTTCACATGGATCGAACAGATGGGGCAATACGAATTAACCGTTTCACAGAATATTCGATCCTTGTATTTTCTGGCGTTTGTACCGATATGGGGCTTTGCAAGTACTACCAAAACCTACATTTCTCAATACATTGGGGCCGGTAGACAAGTGGACCTCCCCATCATTCAGAGAAGAATTCAACGGCTTACCCTTCTGTTCTTAATCGTGTTTTTTCATGGTGCATTACTGTATCCTGAAGCCTTAATTTCACTCATCAATCCTCACCAAGAATACTTAGCAGAGAGCAGTGCCATTCTCCGATTAATCATTGGTTCTATCCTCATTTTCGGTTTTGTTTCGGTGTATTTCCAAACCATTCATGGCAGCGGGAATACGGTTGCTTCTATGACTGTTGAAATGGCATCCGTTGCAGTATACATGCTATTTGTCTATTTATTTATTAAGGTATTTACATTTGAAATATATTACGTTTGGACTGTTGAGTATATTTATTTCGGAACTATGGGATTGCTGTCCATAGGGTACCTGCGTTTTTTTAGTTGGAATCAAAAAATTATTTGATGGGATTGAAACTTGTATTTATGGGGACCCCCTTGTTTGCAAAACATATGCTTCAAGGATTGTATCAATCCCAACACGATGTATTAGCTGTGGTTACGGTGGCAGACAAGCCTGCAGGTCGTGGTCAAAAAATTCAGGAAAGTGAAGTTAAACGGCTCGCCCAAGAGCATGGGACCCCGATACTTCAACCACTTTCCTTAAAAGACCCCTATTTTATCGCGCAACTCGCATCCTTCCAAGCAGATCTTTTTGTGGTGGTTGCTTTTCGTATGCTTCCTGAAATCGTTTGGAAAATGCCTCCGAAAGGAACGATTAACCTTCATGCCTCATTGCTTCCGAATTACCGCGGCGCTGCCCCCATTCATTGGGCGGTGATTAACGGCGAAAAGAAAACCGGATTAAGCACTTTTTTCATCAATGAAAAAATCGATAGTGGATCCATCTTATTGCAAAAAGAACTTACGGTTGAAAACCATTGGACCACGGGAATCCTTCATGACGCAATGCTCGATCCTGGATGTCAACTGATCCAAGACACTTTGGATGCCATTGAACTCGGTACGGCTGTAGGTCTGCCACAAAGCACCCAAGAAGTAATCAAGGAAGCACCCAAGCTGACCAAGGAAAATACGCTCGTTGATTTTTCGCGTTCTGGAGAAGACATTGAACGCATGATTCGTGGGCTTAACCCCTTCCCTACCGCCTATTGTTATTTAATGGACATTAAACATCAACAAACCTTACTTTGTAAGATCTTCGAAGGAACATTCCTTGAAGGCGTATCAGATCTTTCAGCGCCTTTGTTCGCCACCAAGGAAGGAATTAATTTTCCGTGCAAGGACGGCTATTTGTGTGTGCAGAAATTACAGCTAGAAGGTAAAAAAGCCATGGATTTTAAAGCGTTTCTTGCCGGAAATGACGCTAGCAATTACCGGTTGGCATAAAAAACACATGCACGAGGTTCGTCGAAACGATTAAATTGTATTTTTACCATGAAATGGCTGACTTTAAATCGAACAGAAAAGAGTTGGACGAAGAACTGGAAAAGTTCATGCGTTTGTTGGAAGAATTGCTTCCACACTACCATCAATTGCTCAAAAAAACAGAATTGTCGCACGACGAATTAACCCGTCTAGGTGAGATCGAACATTATTTAATTGGGGTCAATGCCAAGATTCTTGAAATAAAAAAACGCCTTGAGCAAGATTTGTTTGGTCAATCATTACACACTTATTACAAAACCAAACAAGACGCCTTTTCAGGTGACCCACAAGCTAAGTTGAAACTGGAACGCATGCGCGACGCATTTGCCGAAGCATTGAAAGCGGGGGAAATCATGAGTTTTAATTAAATCGCTCATAAATGCTACCTTTGAGCGCTTGAAAGGAAATACAACATATCGTTTCGGGGTATTAGGGAGCGGGAGCTGGGCAACCGCCTTGGTAAAAATTCTTTCGGAGAACCTCGAACAAGTAAATTGGTATATCCGAAATGCTGAAAGCTTACACCATGTTGAGGAATTTGGGCACAATCCTAAGTATTTACAATCAGCAACCTTTCCCAAAAACAAGTTAAACTTGTTCAACGATCTGGAGCATTTTATCAAAACTTCCGATATTATCATTGCAGCAATCCCGGCGGCTTTTTTGCATGGTGCCCTCAAGACAATAAATCCTCAGCACTTTATTGGTAAATCCGTCATCTCGGCCATTAAAGGTATTGTACCCGAATTTCACGCAATTCCCGCAAGGTATTTCCACAAAACATTTCAGATACCTTACGAGCAGTTAGGTATCGTCTGCGGTCCCTGTCATGCAGAGGAAATTGCCTTGGAACGCTTGTCCTATTTAACCGTTGGTAGCGAAAATGCGACACTATCCAAGCATATGGCTAGTGCTTTGAGGTGCCGCTATGTGGAGGTAAGCGAAAACGACGATTTATTCGGCGCCGAATTATCGGCCATTTTGAAAAACGTTTATGCAATCGCTTCAGGAATGTATGCCGGACTGGGATACGGCGATAATTTTCAAGCCGTACTGGTTTCCAATGCGCTTCAAGAAATGAAAAGATTCATTGACGTGGTTCATCCCATTCATAGGGATGTTAATTCGAGCGCTTACATGGGTGATTTATTGGTAACGGCCTATTCCAAGTTTTCCAGGAACAGAACGTTTGGATTCATGCTCGGTCAAGGCTATACCCTTCAGTCGGCAAAACTGGAGCTCACCATGATTGCGGAGGGGTATTATGCCGCGCGAAGTTTAATGGAAATCAATCAAAAATTCCAAGTAGAAATGCCCATCTTGTCAGCGGTTTACTCCGTACTTTACCAAGGTTCTAACTGCCAACGAAAGATGAAAGAACTAACCAGTAAATTATCGTAAGCGAATGAAAGTTTTCAAATTTGGTGGAGCATCCGTAAAAAATGGCGACGCCTTAAAAAATGTCGTAAAAATCATTCGCAGGTTCGAAGATCGCTTATTCATTGTAGTATCCGCTATGGACAAGACCACGAACTGTTTAGAAGAGGTCGTGAAGCATCTATTGGCCCGAGATGAAGCTTCATTTGAGTCTTCCGTAAGGGTGGTTGAAGAATTCCATCAAACCGTATTAAACGATTTGGCATTGCAGGATTCGGAAGTTTTAAAGCAAGAAATTAGAGATTTATTTGATGCATTGCGCAAGCGTTACCACACTCCGATTTCCGAACACTTAGGGTTTGAATATGATCAAATTGTTTCGCTGGGCGAAGTGCTATCCTCCAAAATTTTGGCTCAGGTACTTTTAACAGAAAAGGTAGCGGCTCAATGGTTAGACGCCCGCCAACTGATACGCACGGACAACCACTACAAGGAAGGCAATGTTGATTGGGATAAAACCACCGAAAAAATACAATTCAAGATCGAACAATTTCCGGATAAACTGTGCTTTGTATCGCAAGGGTTCATAGGACATACCTCTGAAGGATTTACCACTACGCTGGGACGTGAAGGTTCGGATTATTCTGCGGCCATCATCGCGTATGCTTTAACTGCGGAAGACGTCACCATTTGGAAAGATGTCCCAGGAATGTTGAACGCGGATCCTAAGTATTTCAGCAACACGCAATTACTCAAATCTATTTCCTACAAAGAGGCCATAGAACTTGCTTATTTCGGAGCCAGTGTTATCCATCCCAAAACGGTAAAACCTTTACAAAACAAAAACATCAAGCTGTACATTAAGAGTTTTCTAAACCCGGAAAGCGACGGTACCGTCATCCAACACGAACAAATACGTGACCAACTTATTCCATCCTTCATTGTAAAAAAGAACCAAATACTCCTATCAATTTCGGCGAATGATTTCTCGTTCATCAATGAAGAAGCCTTATCCAAGGTCTTTGAACGGTTCTATTCGAATGCCATAAAAATCAATTTGATGCAAAATTCAGCCCTGAATTTTTCCACCTTAGTCGATGCCGATAAGGTTGATATGGGAAAGTTGATTGAACTTTTTAAACCAGAATTCAGCTGTAAATACAATGAAAATGTTGAATTGATTACCATACGACACTATACCCCCGAAATTGTTGCGGATTTAGTCGCTGGAAGAACTATACTGCTTGAACAACGGTCGCGGCAAACTGCCCGTTTTGTGTTGAGCAAGTAAATACCGCTTTAATGGTATCCAATTAAATAGAATTCGCCCTAAATTTACGGAATGAATCTTTCGGAAATCCCGAAGCGAACACGCGTAAAAATAATGGAAATCACCCAACCGTTTCTGCGAACCAAATTAATGGAGATGGGGGTAGTTCCTGGTGTGGAAATCACTTTAACATTAAAGGCGCCGTTTCGCGGACCCATTGCTTTTGCCTATGGCAACACGCAAATTTCGATTCGATTCGAAGACGCTGCATTCATCAAGGTTAATCCGCTCGCCTCATGAATCTCTTGTTGTTTGGCAATCCTAATTGCGGCAAAAGCACTTTGTTTAATCTTTTAACCGGCATGCGCCAAAAGGTTGGTAATTTTCCTGGGGTCACCGTCGACAAAAAAACGGGGCTAGTAGCGGTGGGTGGCCAATCGATTTCATTAACGGACTACCCCGGTACCTACAGCATTTATCCGAAAAGCAGCGAAGAAAAAGTCGTGTTTGATGCACTTAATGAATTGTATCAACAGCAACAACCAACCGTTGGATTAGTCGTTGTTGACGCCTCAAATTTGGATCGGGGATTATTTCTTTTTTCCCAATTGGCAGATTTAAAAATTCCTCTGGTACTAATCGTAAACATGATCGACCTTGCCGATCGAAACGGAATTACGATAGACCAACAAAGTCTTAGCAAGGAATTATCTTGTACCCCGGTAGTGTTCATGAACGCCCGTGTTGGTTTAGGGAAAAATCGATTGTTGCAAGCCATAGAACAACAAGTAAAAAATCAATCTGCTGAAAACCACTTTTCCGTTAATGAGCATATTTTAGCCATTGAGGATTTAATGCAACAGGAAAACGACGCCCTTGCGCGATCTGCAAAGGCTAAAGAACTGTGCAAGAAGGTGGTTACGAAAAATGAGACCACTCAAAGCAAACGCCGAATCGATCAATGGTTAACGCATCCAGTATTGGGTTATGTGATTTTCTCGTTAGTACTTATCACTATTTTTCAAGCGGTATTTACGCTGTCAGCCTTTCCCATGGACTATATTGAGCAAGGCTTGCAGTGGGTTTCTCAGCAAATCGCTCAATCTTTGCCTGAAGGGGCAGTGCAAGACCTTCTGTGTGGCGGAATCATCCCTGGAATTACTGGAGTTCTCGTGTTCATACCCCAAATTGCATTGCTCTTCTTTTTTATCGCCCTTTTAGAAGATTCGGGGTATTTATCGCGGGCTGTCTTTTTAATGGATCGGCTTGTAAGGCCTTTCGGAATGAACGGTAGAAGCGTAGTTCCTTTGCTTTCAAGTATGGCATGTGCCATTCCAGGCATTATGGCAACTCGAGGAATCCCGAATTCGAAAGAACGGCTCATCACATTATTCGTAGCACCCTTAATGAGTTGCAGCGCGAGAATTCCCGTTTATACATTGCTCATATCCGTGGTGATACCAGAAAAGCGAATTGTAGGATTTATGCAGCTTCAAGGCTTAGTGCTCTTTGCGCTTTACGCCTTGGGAATCATAGCCGCGCTGTTGATCGCGTGGCTTTTAAAGCAACTTCTCAAACAAGAAGGTCAATCCATTTATTTAATGGAAATCCCGGATTTTAAATCACCCCATTGGAGAAATATATTCACCACCATTTTCGATAAAATAAAGGTCTTTGTTTTAGAGGCTGGGGGAATAATCCTCGCCTTGTCCATAGTCATTTGGGCCCTGTCAAATTATGGTCCAAGCCAAGAAAGAGAAAACGCCCTCCAGCAGTTAAAAAGCGAGAAGCAGTATGGAATTGCAACAAAAGATGATCGCCAACTTTTAGAATCAGCTGTTCTCTTGGAACATTCGTATTTGGGTAAGTTTGGCAAAACCTTGGAACCGGCGATAGCGCCTTTGGGTTATGACTGGAAGATTGGCAT
The DNA here is from genome assembly GCA_027485415.1 of Cryomorphaceae bacterium. GTDB lineage: Bacteria > Bacteroidota > Bacteroidia > Flavobacteriales_D > Crocinitomicaceae > UBA952. The sequence goes on from JAIXRC010000119.1 coordinate 15,998, forward strand.
TGCCATTGGGTCATCCTTTTTAGCCCGCGAAGTCTTTGTAGGCACCTTATCAACGCTCTATGCGCACCATGAGGAGGCAGGTGAATTTAGCCTTCGTGAAAAATTAAAAAACGAAACATTTCCTGATGGTCGCAACAAATTTACCTTAGCATCTGGGATTTCCTTAATGGTCTTTTATGTTTTTGCATTGCAATGTTTGTCGACCCTAGCTGTTTCACGACGAGAAACGGGATCTTGGAGGATTCCTCTACTACAATTAAGCCTTTATGGGGTTCTTGCCTATGGAATGTCCTTGCTATGCTATCAACTATTTTAGAGGAAATTCATAATTTAGCCCATGCTTGAAAATGTTCTGGTGTTTTTAATGGTACTTACGGCAGTCACTTATTTGATTTGGCGTATTTTTTTCAGAAAAAAGACCTGTGATAGCTGTGGAATGGTTCCTACCAAAAAGAAATAACACCATGGATAATTATTGTGAACTGTATAAGTACAATCAATGTTTTTATGCCATAAAACGTGATTCCATTTCGTACTTTGCGAGCGATTTCCTGGACGATGAATTGGATCAAGACCATTTATGCTGGTTGAACGTGCATGGGATTTCAGATCATGAATCCATCGTACAATTGTGTCAAAGGTTACAGATCGAAAAAATAAGCATTGAGAACATTTACCTTAAGCAACGTCGACCCAAAGTAGAGGAATATCCAGCATATCTTTATTTTAGTGTGGTTTTTATAAAAAGCATCGAGGGAGATTCTGAACATTTCGAGGAAGATCAAGTTACCTTTTTTCTAGGTAAAGACTACCTCATCACGATGCAAACGAAGTTGAATCATTATTTCGATCAGGTGCGAGAACGCATTGAAAAAGCCAAAGGAAAAATACGATCGCAAAAATCTGACTTTCTATTGTACCGTTGTATGGAAGCAATTCTCGATAATTACTATTCCATTGTAGATGAAGTAATAAACGCTACTGACCAATTAGAACTCCGTTTACATCAGCATGAAGACAAATCGATATTGCACGATATTGAAGCGCAAAAACGCAAATTAATTCAGCTCCGAATTATCGCGAGGCCGCTGCGAGACATCACGGAACAAATTTCCAACAGCGAAGGAAGATTAATTCACCAAGATAACTTGCGTTATTTCAGCAACTTGAACAACCATAGTTCGAACTTGATCACTGAAATTGACGGCCAAATTCAGATCTTAGATGGTTTAGCCAATTTTTACTACGCTGCACAGGGCCAAAGGATGAATGAAATCATGAAGACCCTTACCATTGTAAGCGCTATATTTATTCCCTTAACCTTTATCGCTGGTTTATATGGAATGAATTTTGAAAACATGCCCGAACTTAAAATGAAAAACGCTTATTTTATCGTATTAGGGATCATGTTTTCCATAGGCGTCATATTGTTCATTTATTTCCTTCGAAGAGGTTGGATAAAACGCAGCGATTACTCCGGTGAAGATGACTAATAACCCCCTGGTTTTGAACGATTTTATTTACCGCTGTTTTCAATCGTTGCTAACACCCCACAAAGCTCAATTATTTGATCTTGTTGCAACGCAAAGAACCCGTCATATCTCCATAGTACTTGAAGATTTATTTCAAGAACACAACGCTTCAGCGGTGATACGAACGAGCGAGTGTTTTGGCATTCAAGACCTGTATGCGATTGAAGATAAAAACAAATATACCCTGCAGCGAAAGGTAGCGCGAGGAGCAGGCCAATGGATTGATCTGCATCGTTTTACCGAACGAGGTAAGGCATCTCAAGATGCCATCCTACACCTTAAACAAGCGGGATATAAAATTGTGGCCACCTCCCCTCATTCAGATGCATATACACCCGACACATTACCCATTTCGGAACCAATAGCGCTATGTTTCGGAACGGAACGCTTGGGTCTTTCACCTTATATTCTCGATAGTGCAGACTATCACGTTAAAATACCCATGTACGGGTTTACGGAGAGTTTCAATTTATCCGTTTCGGTAGCCCTAGTGCTTCAAACACTCAAAAAACGATTAAACGATTCGGAAATTCATTGGAGTTTGAGCCGCGAGGAACAAATCGCCTTGAAAATAGCCTGGAGTAAGCGCATGCTAAACGGTGGCGAATTACTCGAAAAACAATTCAAAAATGCTTATTTCGAAAAAGAATTCTAACTTTGTTATACAAACAAAAAACTTATTATTATGGGAAAAGGAGATAAAAAAACAGCGAAGGGAAAACGGGTTATTGGTTCCTATGGAAATGCCCGTAAACGAAAAACCAGCAAAACGATCGTTGCATCAAAACCCGCTGCCAAAGCCGAAGTAGTGGCTGAAAAAAAAGCGGTTAAGAAGCCGTCCGAAAAAAAAGCTTCCGAACCTAAAGCGACCAAGAAAACAACCAAAACACCTAAAGCAGAGGCATAGTTCCTTGGCTGTTTCAACATCAACAACCATCAACCATGAAACATAATTTCGGCGCAGGACCCTGTATATTGCCCCAAACCGTTTTTCAAGAAGCAGCTGCCGGCGTTCTTGATTTCAACGGCCTTTCAATTCTCGAAGTCTCCCACCGCCACAAAGATTTTGTTGCGGTTATGGATGAAGCCATTGCTTTAACCAAAGAAGCGCTTGGAGTACCTGAAGGATACTCGGTGGCCTTTGTGCAAGGTGGTGCCACCTTAGGATTTACGATTGCAGCATTGAACATGATGCGTGAGCACAAAGCAACAGGCTACATGAATACCGGAACCTGGGCTTCAGGTGCCATCAAAGAAGCTAAAAAAGTTGGTGTAGATGTGAAGGTTTTTGCCAGTTCAGAAGATAAAAATTTTACCTACATCCCTAAAAACTATTCGATTCCTGAAGGCCTCGATTACGTTCATTTTACCTCAAACAACACCATTTACGGAACGCAATTTCATGAATTCCCAAGAACCCATTTTCCATTGGTCTGCGACATGTCTTCGGACATTTTCTCCAAACAAATCAACGTAGCCGATTTTGATTTGATTTATGCGGGGGCCCAGAAAAACTTAGGTCCGGCAGGAGCAACGCTTTACATTGTAAAAGACGAGGTTTTAGGAAAATCCACTTCGCCTTTTTTACCAACCTATTTGGACTTAAAACAACATGTTGAGAAAGAATCCATGATGAACACGCCCCCTGTATTTTCGGTATATGTTGCCATGCTGAATTTACGGGATTTGATCGCTCATGGTGGTGTTCCTGCCATGGAACATCGCAACAATGCAAAGGCAGCTCTTTTATACGATGAAATTGACCGCAACAGCCAGTTCAAAGGAGCTGTAGCAATGGAAGATCGTTCTAAAATGAATGTGACATTCTTGCTAAACGACGAATCCAGAGCTTCGGATTTTGATGCGCTTTGGAAAAGTGCGGGAATTGTTGGTCTTCCAGGGCACCGTTCTGTTGGAGGTTACCGCGCTTCGTTGTACAACGCACTACCCATCGAGAGCGTACAGGTTTTGGTGGATGTTATGAAAGAATTTGAACGAAAGGCATAATCATGAAAATTTTAGCAAACGACGGCATTTCAGAAGCCGGAAAAAAAGCCTTAGAACTAGCCGGTTATCAGGTAATTACCGACAAAGTAGCACAAGATGAATTAGCAAACTACGTGCAAACTCACTCCGTCGATATGCTATTGGTCCGAAGTGCTACCACCGCACGAAAAGAATTGATTGATGCCTGTCCATCATTGAAATTAATTGGACGTGGAGGAGTAGGAATGGACAACATCGATGTTAGTTATGCGAGGGAGAAAGGACTTACCGTGATCAATACTCCCGCGTCTTCGTCACAATCTGTGGCAGAATTGGTGATGGGTCAAATGTTTTCCATTGCCCGTTTCTTGCATGATTCTTACAAAAACATAGGATCTGGAGATTTCAACGCCCTTAAAAAAGCCTACGGCAAAGGGGTTGAATTACGCGGTAAAACCCTCGTAATTGTTGGTTTTGGCAGAATCGGCCAAGCCTTGGCCTCCTATGCTCTGGGTGCGGGCATGAAGGTGATTGGCGTAGGCAAAGAGCGCGGAAACATTGGAATAGATTTAACTATTGGTGAACATACTCTTACAGTGGATGTGCATTGTACCGACAACCTCAGCGAGGTACTACCCCTTGCCGACTACATGTCCTTGCATGTTCCGAAGCAACCCAACGGGGATGCGGTCATTGGTGAGGATGAATTCGCCAGCATGAAAAAAGGAGTTCGCATTGTTAATGCTGCGCGCGGAGGTGTGATCGATGAAAACGCCTTGCTCTCTGCGTTGGAAAACGGCACAGTATCCTTCGCAGGTTTAGATGTCTTCAACAACGAGCCCAATCCGGACCCAAGGTTATTAAACCATCCGAAAATTGCCTGCACGCCGCACATTGGAGCAGCCACTAACGAGGCTCAGGACCGTATTGGCGAAGAACTTGCGTCCTTAATTATCGCACAATACGGTACCTTCTAAGCAGGAGTATAAGTTATTCTGTTACGGTAATTTCGTTGATGCTATCACCTTGAGCGATGCTATCCAACACGTCTAGACCTTCGATTAATTTTCCAAAACAGGTATGGTTTCGATCTAAATGAGCTGTATTGTTGCGCGAGTGGCAAACAAAAAACTGGGATCCACCTGTATTTCTTCCTGCATGCGCCATGGAAAGTACTCCGCGGTCGTGGTATTGTAATTCACCGTCCAATTCACAATCGATGCTATACCCAGGGCCACCTGTTCCTGGCATTCCCTTTGCACCTTCTCGCGTATTAGGGCAACCTCCTTGGATTACGAAATCTGGAATTACTCGGTGAAACTTTAACCCATTATAATACCCATCATCGGCCAGTTTTTTAAAATTTGCTACGGTATTTGGGGCATCGCTTGCGTAAAGTTCGGCTACCATAGTGCCTTTAGAAGTTCTAATTGTTGCTTTCATTCATATTAATTTAACCGCAAAAGTACGAATGAAATATGTTGAAAACTCCGTTGATAAGATAAACTTAACATGAAAATCGAAAAATATCTTATCGTTATTTTTGCAATTATACAATCTTTTAAAAGGCACTATGTTTTCGAGCATATTAAAGAAAAAACTAACCGCGGATCAAGTTGCCACCATTTTCGTTAATGGTATTTGCGACGTGATTAACCGTGGCTTTGAGCCGGTAGTTGATTGCATTAACGACGATCCTTCGTTCGTTAAAAGTCCGGAGATTGTAAAAAACAACATCGATGAATTTGCCTTAATTGTAATTACGGCGAATTTGATTGAAATGGAGCGCTTAACCGATGCAACAACCGGAGTGCACACTTTAAATTTAGCCATCGAGAAATTAGCGGAAATTTATGGCATAGAAGCCATGGACATGCGGCAAATCGTTCAAGATTATCGGCAATTCATGAAGAGGGTGAATTTACCTTCCAAAACCACCTTGTACGCTATGTCAAAGGCCATTTTTCACAAATATGAGTTGAATGACTTTCAAGACGAGTACTTCAAAAGAATGAATGCCCCAAATCCTGTTTTCCTTAAGCGTTTGGACGAAATGTTGGTCAACTTCCTTTGGAATTGGGATTCTTTTTATCGAAAATACCGATTCTGATTTAACGGTGTTCTTTAAAAATAGCATTGAGTCTCTTGAGCATTACAAACAAGAGTAAGGCTGACGCTCCCAAAAGCAACGAATTCACGTAAAAGAAATTGGCTTTGTTGTCGTATGAGTCCCACAGAGAACTCAGCACCCCCGATAATTTATTGCCAATAGATGTCGCTAAAAACCATCCCCCCATCATTAAAGCAGTAAGACGAGGAGGACTCAATTTAGACACCAAGGAGAGTCCCATGGGGCTCAAAAACAACTCACCAATAGTGATTACTGCATAACTCGAAATGAACCACCCAGCAGATGACTTTTCTGCACCATTATCGCTTGCGAAAACAGCCCCGACCATAACTAGGCACGAAAGGGCAGAAATTAATAAGCCGAAAGCAATCTTTGTAGGAGTGCTCGGCTCTCGATTTCGAACTTTTAAAAAGCTGAAAAATGCCACTACGAGGGGAGTAAGTGCTATAACCCAAAAAGGATTAACGGATTGAAATAAATTGGTGTTAAACGCATAAACCGTTTCACCATCTTTGGGTAGTTTGTTAGGCGAAACGTTCTTAAAATAATCCGAATAACCCCACGTCTTTATTTTTTTGTCCTTTGCCCGAAACTGATGGTCTGTTACAATTACCGAGTCCTTAACATAGGGTATTTCTTCCGCCAATTTTAAATCCAACATGGTTGTGGTTAAGGCATGAGGCACTTCACGATCGGTGTAGTTATTTGCCCAGGTGTTGAGCGTTGAGCCGTTCTGCTTGAACACTGCCCAAAATGCGATAACTACCCCGAAAATAGCCAGCATTGCGCCTATAGGTCGTTTTTCCAAAGGCGGGGATTTATACCATAGCCGTCCATAAAAGAACAATACGGGAATGCATCCAAATAAAAACGCGTCGGTAGAAACCGAACCTACGAGCGGCTTTTTGAAAAACAATGGCACCATTCCAAATAGAACTGCCGGCAATAATACCCACGAAAATATTCTCAACAGGGAAAGATCTGTCGGTTCCGTAGGTTTGATGACGTCTGCCTGTGCATAATGCCGTGTTCCTAAAAGAAAAATGAAGACCCCGATAAACATTCCTACTCCGGCCGCCAAGAAAGCTGCGTACCAACCGTAAATATTGAAAAGAATGGCACCAAAAAAATTGCAGACAAATGCACCAATATTAATCCCCATATAGAAAATATTGTACCCGGCATCTTTCTTATCCTTATAATCCTCCTCGTTGTACACGTTGCCTAAGAGCGTCGAAATATTGGGTTTGAAAAAGCCGTTACCCATAACCACCAAAGCCATGGAAAGGTACAAGGCCGGCAATGAATGGATCGCCATAACACAATACCCAATACCCATTAATATTCCGCCGATCACAATCGACTTTCGATAACCCAGCAAACGATCCGCCAACAAGCCCCCAACGAAAGGTGTCAAAAAAACCAAGGCAATAAAAGTACCGTAAAGATCTGAAGCCTCTTTTTCATTCATGCCAAAACCATCAGCGGCATCTTTCAAATACAAGGTGAAAATCCCGATCATTAAATAATAACCGAAACGTTCCCACATTTCTGAAAAGAACAAGTATGGTAAAGCCTTGGGGTGTTTATTGCCTAACATGGACGCAACAAAGGACTAACGAATTCCGTGCATCATACTTAACAGCTTCTTCTGCAAGAAAAAGAGAATAAGCGCAGCTACACCGCCCATCACAACAAAGACCATAAAGAAACTATATAGCGAGTTGACTTTGAAACCAAAGAAGGATCTTTCTTTAACCTTAGCTGTTTCGACAACTTTTTGATAAGCTGCTTCTTGAGCCTTCTTGTCTTTAATCTTGGAAAAATCAACCGAAGAAATTGCAACAGAGCGCATACCTTCCAATTCCTCCACCTCTGCCTGTAACTTTGCTTTATCCTTTTCATCCCTTTTGAGAAGTTCAACCTTATTAATAATCTCCTCCTGTTTTACCAATTCTACGCTCACATATTTCTCAGGATACAGTTTCGACAACATTCCAGCAAAATCGTTGGCCATCGCATTACTCATAAACCATATTCCCATAAGCAAGGACCCTAAACGAAGTGGTGCAAGCCGTGCAACCATGGAAAGGCCGATAGGCGAAAGACAAAGCTCACCCAAGGTATGAACAAGGTACATGCTCAACAACCAAAACATGCTGGTTTTTGTGGAACCCTCCGCGCCTGAAACTCCAACAGCAATGATGAAATAACCGATGGCTAATAAGAAGAGACCAATGGCTTGTTTAACAGGACTTGCAGGCTCACGGTTTCTTTTTCCCAAATACCCCCAGAGAACTGCAAATAATGGCGCAAAAATGATAATAGCCAAAGGATTAACCGATTGAAAATACGATGCTGGCATTTCCCAACCGAAAAGCGTTCTATCGGTTTGTTGGTCTGCAAACAAGGTTAAAGAAGCCCCTGCTTGTTCAAAGGCCGACCAAAAGAAAATCACAAAAAATGCAATAATGTAAATGACGATAATTCGTGATCTTTCAATTTTGGATAAAGAAGGGTCTGTAATTACAAAACCCGATGCGGCAATGGAGGTTGCAAAAATCAAGGTAGAAACAAAATTAAACCCAACTAACTCCATAAATACCAACCACAAAACCGCATATACAGCGATCCATAAACCAATTCTAGCCCAAGGATTAGAGGACTTTTCTGCCTTATTTTCGATGCTATTTTCTGCTACCGGAGCAACGAAAGGTTCAGGTTTTCCACCTACTACTTTTCCGTCAGCAGAAACGATGTACCTATTTTTAAGCAATTCGAATACCACTACCCCGATAATCATCCCGATTCCTGCCGCCAAGAATCCCCACTTGTAATCCACTTTTTCCGCTAAGGTTCCACAAACCAAGGGAGAAAAGAAAGCCCCTAGGTTGATCCCCATGTAAAAAATGGAAAAAGCTCCATCCACTCGCTTGTCCCCAGGTGCATACAATTGATTAACCATGGTGGAGATATTCGGTTTGAAAAACCCATTTCCAATAATCAAGGATAATAAACCAAAATAGAACAGTAATGGGGCCACTGAAGTGCCTAAAGAACTGGCAGAGAAAAACAATAAAAACTGTCCAATGGCCATGATAATTCCTCCAACGAAAATGGACTTTCGATTACCCCAATATCGGTCAGAAATATACCCTCCAATAAGGGGTGTGAGGTATACCAATCCTGTGTAATTCCCGTAAAGACCCGAGGCAAATTCAGAGTCAAACAATAACGCTTTCGTCATGAAAAGCATTAAAATGGCCCGCATTCCATAATAACTGAAACGCTCCCACATCTCCGTAACAAATAACAAATACAATCCTTTTGGATGTCCTTTTTGTACCGCTTGTTCCATAATAATTTAGTTTTGTTGAGCCCGAATATACAAAAATTCAAACGACTCCATCAATTTTGTTAACAAGAGCTTAAATTTGTTTTCACATGGCTTTTTACAACGTTCATACCCACCAATCACGCTCTCATGAAGTCGCCATTGTACAAGCCGTCGATGCCCCGCTGAATCAATTTCATTCCTCAGGAATACATCCTTGGTTTGCGGACTCGGCAATAATGTCCTCATTGGAAATGGCTTTGGAACATCCTGCATGCAAAGCCCTGGGCGAAGTGGGTTTGGACCGGCTAAAAGGCCCGAGTATGGAAATTCAGCGAAGCGTGCTTGAGGAACAATTATGCCTGGCCGCCAAGCACCATAAACCGGTTATTTTCCATATCGTTCAGGCTTGGGGAGCGTTTTATGCCCTGCAGAAAGCACATCAAGTAACTCCGTGGATTTTGCACGGCTTCAACCAACCAAAACAATTCCCGCGGCTGTTAGATACCCCAATATACCTCAGCATTGGCCCCCCGGCATTAGCAAACCCTGCCATGCATCCTTTGTTGGCTAAAATCCCCCTCGAGCGCTTGTTGTTTGAAACCGACGATAGGGACGAGGAGATTCAGTGGGTTTACCAGCGTTTTTGCACCCTTGCTGGATTCGATATTGTGGCGTTATCTCAACGAATCGAACAGAATTTTTTGGCTATTTTTGGGGTATGAATCATTGGTTGGAAAGGTCGGAACTGTTGATCGGTTCAGAAAAACTCGAAAAACTGGCGAAATCGCACGTCATGATTGTTGGACTCGGTGGCATTGGATCGTTTGCCGGAGAATTCATTGCACGGGCCGGCGTGGGCACCCTAACCCTTATTGACGGGGACGTCTTTGACCCCACCAACAAAAACCGTCAGCTAACGGCCTTAGATTCCACCATCGGAAAAAATAAGGCGGTCGTTTTAGCGGAACGCATCATGGACATCAACCCCAACGCAAAAGTTAATATTCTCGAAGAGTTCGTAGTTCCAGAAAGGGTTTGGGAATTGCTCAACGAATACCAACCGGACTATGTGATGGACTGCATCGACTCGGTTTCACCCAAACTTGCGTGGTTGCTCTGCTGTAAAAAGCAGAAGATTAAAGTGATTACCCACTTGGGCGCTGGGGGTAAATCGGATCCTTCCACGGTGCACGTGGTCAACTTGGTTGACACCCACAATTGCAAGCTGGGTTCGCACATCAAAAAACGCATCAAGCGCAAGGGGGCATCGCTAAGAGGAATCAAAGCCGTGTATTCTTCGGAACTTCAGGACAAAAAATCACTCAAAATGACCGACGGAACCAAGTTCAAAAAATCCTTTTATGGTACCATTAGCTACATGCCCGCCTTGTTTGGATTGCACGGTGCAGCGGAGGTGATTCGGTATTTGAGTTCGAAAGAGGGCGTTTCAGAGAATGAACTTTAAGGCAGGTAAATCGTTTTAAAAATTGACCATTACCATGACATACACCCAGCGATTTATCCGCTTTCAATGGCTTACCTTAATCAGCTTGTTTTTGGTGATTTGCGCCGGCAGTTTTGTGCGCATCACCGGTTCTGGCATGGGTTGTCCGGACTGGCCTAAGTGTTTTGGACAATGGATTCCTCCGACCGCAGAATCGCAGCTTCCTTCGAATTATTTATCCATTTTTCAAGAGAAACGCGCAAAAAAAGCGATTAAGTTCTGTGCTTTCCTGCGAACATTGGGGATGGAAGAAACCGCTCGAAAAATCGAGACTGACCCTACGCTTCTGCAAGAAGAACCTTTTAATGCTGCAAGAACCTACACAGAATACATCAATCGTTTGCTCGGATTTCTTGCGGGCAACTTGATGCTAGCGAGTTTCTTTTGGTGCGTACTTTTCTACCGAAAGCGCTGGTTGTTAACCCTATCAGCCGTCAATCTCGTACTCATCGCCGTGGAGGCGTGGTTTGGTTCGATCGTGGTTGCAACGAACTTGGTGCCTTGGACAATCACCGTGCATTTATTCCTAGCCCTGGTCATTTTATTGATACAACTTTACGTGATTTATCGGATTTCGCCGAAGCATGGAGTGAAAATTCCTGTCAACCAACTGACCCTTTATATTTGGTGGGCGGTCTTTGCCATAACTTTTTACCAAATGTTTCTGGGTACCCAGGTGCGAGAGTACATCGACGCCTTGACGAAACAAGGATTAGGCAGGGAGGCCTGGAGCGATTATTTGGGGATCGAATTCTTCATTCACCGCAGTTTCAGCTGGTTGGTGCTGGTCTTGTTGGCTTATTTAGCTTGGAGGAATGAGCAAGGGGATAAAATTTCGGTTATTCGTTGGGCTTTTGTAGTACTAGGCATGGAACTCAGTGCGGGAGTCTTATTGGCCTATTTTGATTTACCTGGATTAGTTCAGACCTCCCACTTGCTATTTGCCGTAGTTTTGCTCGCATTGCTTGGCATGGGGGTTTATCGATTCCGAAAAACTGCCTAACTTTAATCAAACTTCTACCTATGAAACCTTTTTTACTGCTTGCTGGAATGATGGCTGGGACCCTAAGCGCCCAAATCACCTTGGACCAAAACGACATGCCTTCCGTGGGCGATAACATTCCTAGAAAATCCGACACCATGACCGTTTTAGCCGGTCCCGGGGGCAGCGGTCCGAACCAAACGTGGAATTTCACAGCTACCAGCAACTACGTTATTACCGAGAATACCAGCGTGGTATCGGTAGCGTCAACGCCTAACGGAAACCAATTTGGGAATTCCAACATGGCCATGACCAATGACAACGCGAGTTATTTGTACTTTAATAAAAGTGCTCAATCGTTCACCACTCAAGGATTTTCGGGAGATTTATTGGGTTCGGGCATCATCAATGCAGTATTCAACCCGGATTTAACCTTGCATCAATTTCCGAGAACTTTTGGTTCGAGTTTCAATGATACCTATGTCATTGACGTGATTGTACCGGGGGCAGCCTTCAATCCCTTGGTGAGTCAGATCCGTTTTAAGCGATCTTCGATGGTCCACGACACGACCGATGCTTGGGGACAAATCACCACCCCGCACGGAACCTATGACGTATTGCGCATTCACACCACGGAAACGTACACCGATTCCATTTGGGCTTTGCCGATATTTCCACCAACTTGGAGTTTGGTGAGCACGAGTTCAGACGTTTCCAATAGCTATTCTTGGGTGGGAAAAGGCGGTAAATTGGCCATTGCGGAGATGAGTTTCGACACCCTAGGAGCACCAAAAATCTTCAAATGGACAGAACTACCCGGAATTGGGGTGGGCACAGATGAATACCTTGCGGAGGGAATAGAAGCATATCCGAATCCAGCGCATAATCAACTTACTTTGGAACTACCATGGAATCTTTTGGATGAAAAATATAGTATCTTCGACGCATTCGGAAGGGAGGTAATGAAGGGAAGCATCGAAAAAACACCTTGTGATTTGAACATAGAACACTTGGTCCCTGGCATGTATTACGTAAAGGTGGGCCATAAAACCTTGAAAATCAAGAAAACCTAAACACGCACGACAGCCTTCGTTGGCTGATATTTGCAAGGGATTTACAGGCATTAAACAACTAAATTAAAATAGAAAAAGGACAAAAAAATGAACGATTACAACCCTAAAAATTGGTTTGCATTAATCTTTTCATTCCATCGAAGCGATACTTTAAGAATATTATGGAAACAAATGGTGTACATAGGAATCTTGACCGCCCTAATAACCGCCTTAAAACTACATTTTTTCCCTGATTCCGATGTGCTCAAAAACTTAACTTCCATTTATTCCTTGTTGGGTTTTGTAATCTCTTTATTGTTAGTCTTTCGAACCAATACGGCCTATGATCGCTGGTGGGAGGGTCGAAAAATGTGGGGTTCTTTGGTTAACGATTCACGTAATTTAGGATCCATACTTTTTGCGTTAAAAATATCGGATCAAGAGAAAGAATATTATCGCTCGGGAATTTATGCCTTTTGCCTTTCCATGAAAGAACATTTGCGCGGCAATAAAAACTTTAGCTCGGGCGCATGGACTGTACCATCCGGAATTGATCATCCCCCTTTATGGATTATGCATCAATTGAGGCAAGAAATACAACGAATGTTGGAAAAAGGAAGTATTGATGCACAACAATGGAAACAAATCAGTTCCCATCTAGACCATATGACCGATAGCTTAGGGGCATGTGAACGAATTCGAAATACGCCCATACCCTATTCTTACAGTCTTTTTTTCAAAAAATTCATCTTTCTATATGTATTAACCATGCCCCTGGCTTTTGTGGATGTCTTTGAATATTGGTCTGTTTTGGTGTCGACATTCATCTTTTATGCCTTGGTTTCTATGGAAGTACTGGCAGAAGAAATTGAAGACCCTTTCGGATTTGATGCCAATGATTTGCCTTTGGATGCTATTTGTGAAACCATCAACAAAAATTTAACGGAAGTTTACGAGTCTACCTCTGCCCCCATTTCCTCGTAGGAGAAATTCAAAATTCTTCTGTTATTAATCGTTTTGGCCCAATTAATAATCGAACTTTATTATTATTTTTGTTGCCTCGTTAAACGAAACGTAGGTATTCGATACAGCAATGTAACATTGGTCCTATAGCTTCCCGACGCTCACTGCGTTCTGTCGGGACAGGCAACTTCGCCATAGGACAGATAATTGAAATACGTTACAGCAA
>JAIXRC010000003.1 GCA_027485415.1 Cryomorphaceae bacterium
GGTAAGGGGCCCGTAACAAAGTTGCTCATTTGCTGCCATGTGCCTCCCCAAGCGTCGTATTTACCTGATCCTGTGGTCATGAACCGATATCGGTAATTGATGGAATCAATCGTGCTAAAAACGACCAACATATGAAAATTCGGACCGACAATTTCTCGGTAACTGTCGATGATTGCGATGCGTTGGCCAGCTGCATTGAAGATGGTATCAGTCACAGGAACTTGGTTCATGTTGCTGGTTGCATAACGAAAATTGGTTTTTCCTCGGAATGAATAGTTTGGAGTGACCTTGTCCGCTCCGTAGGCAAAGTAATAATGTGCATCCGCGGTATCCGACCATAGGTCAAACACGATTTTTCCAGGCCCTGCGATAGTGTTTCCAGGATTGCGCACGCTCCAAAAGAAAGAGGTGTCTGAAGAAATGATCGGGTTACCTACGTGGTATTTCCCTTGATTGCCCGAATTTCCTGCTGCGCAAACCACGATTCTTCCGGGAGATAAATCCAACAGGGATTCAATCAGGTCCGAGGCAGGGTCGTTCCCGTCATGGCTTCCAAGGTAATCGCCCAAAGATAAATTGATGACGGCAGGTTTGCCCAACGAGTCCGCCACTTTGAAAATGTAATCGCAGGCATCGGCAATGGTTAAGGTCCAGTTGGGTAAATTGAAATTTGTTTCCACGACAATGATATCGGCATCCGGAGCAGCGCCTTTGTTTTTCAAATTGGCACGAGCATTTCCAGCCGCCATTCCCGCTACCGTTGATCCATGAGCTGTTCCCACTTCGAGGCTTGTGCAGGTCCCGGCATTAATCGAAGAGCTATCCCAAACGACCCCGTAATTGTAGGGTTGCGGCGGATTGGCTCCATTAACCGTATGATCCCAATACCGCAACACGCGGGTTTTTCCATTGTTCAAGCGAAAATCTTGGTGGTTAAAATCGATGCCTTGGTCCACTAATCCTATTATAACACCTTTGCCGGTGTAACTCGTATCCATGCCGTTCAATCCCTGTTGAACTAAATTGATCTTATGCTTTACCATCGCGCTGTCGGCCATCGCTCGAGGATTGGAAACCGCAAAGTATATTCCGGTTAGTTTTGGAGTTCCGTCGAGATTCAGTACAACTTGCGGATTTGCATTAAAATACAGGTATTGATTGGTTTTTTGTTTAAGGGGTATTCCAAGATCAAGAAGAGTTTGTAAATTTTCGGGGGTATTGTTGGCGCTTAGGCAAATTGTATTTGTTGCATTGTGTTCAGCGTATTGTTGTAAGGTGAAATACGATGGGTTCATCGATTGCGACCAAGAAAAAAATACGGAAGTGAGCAATAGGAGGAGAATGATTATTTTAAAGGGAAATTGTACGATTTTTTTCATATCCTTTGACTTCTTGGTTGATAAAAGTAAAAATAAGCTATTTTTGAGAATTAATTCGATTCACTAATTATAAACTCATGAAATTTAATAGATCTTTTTTGGTGGCTGCTGTTGCGGCTTTTTCTTTTTCGAGCTTGGCTCAACCGATAACAGGTACCTTAAATTGGTATAATGGAACGGGTACTGGAATGTCAACTGAGTTGGCCTACAAGAAACTGTTGAAAAAGCGTAAGGCAACACCGGTAATTGTGGCAGTAATCGATTCCGGAGTGGATTTGGAACATGAGGATTTGAAAGGAAAAATTTGGGTTAACACCAAAGAAATACCCAACAACAAGAGGGATGATGACGGTAACGGTTACGTTGATGATGTTTACGGTTGGAATTTCTTAGGTAATGCCAAAGGGGAAAACCAAGAAAAAGCACGACTTGAAAAGGCAAGGATTGTAAAGAAATACGCTGAAAAGTTTGAAGGTATTGATCCGGCAAGCATGGCCTATGATCCAATTCATGAAATGTTCGTGAGTGCAGAGAACTCCCTCAACGAGGATATCGCGCAATATGAAGAGTATCGCGGAATGATTGGAACAGGAATGTTTGATAAAGAAACGGAAGAATACTTGAAAGATCAGCTTTTTTTCAATTTGAACGTTGACTACGATGATCGCTCATTAATCGGCGACAATCCAGATGATTTCTCCGATAAGTACTACGGCAACGGCAATGCAGAAGGTCCTGACGCGCTCCATGGAACGCACGTTGCTGGCATCATTGGCGCGCTTCGTGGGAATAATAAAGGCGGTGACGGAGTTGCTGATGCCGCTGTAATCATGTCAGTTCGAGCAGTACCAAACGGTGATGAACACGACAAGGATGTTGCTTTAGCCATTCGTTATGCAGTGGACAACGGAGCTAAAGTGATCAATATGTCGTTCGGTAAAAGTTTCTCGCCTTATCAAAACGAAGTTCAAGAAGCGATTGCCTATGCAGCATCCAAAGACGTATTGATGATTCATGCCGCAGGCAACGACGCGTCAGATATCAATTATACTCCCAATTTCCCTAGTAAACCAACGTACGATTATGTCGATTCATTAAACCGTAAGATGTTTCTAAATATTGGTGCCAACACCCGCAAAACAGGCGATCAATTGGTGGCATCTTTTTCAAATTTTGGATCGAGTGAAGTAGATGTATTTGCGCCAGGTTTCGAAATCTACAACAGTGTGCCGCAAAGTGAGTATAAAAATTTGCAAGGAACTTCGATGGCCGCTCCTATGGTAGCTGGAGTCGCAGCTCTTTTGAAGTCGCGCTATCCACAAGCAACGATGTTGCAAATCAGCGAGGCAATTACACGCACCGTACAGAAGTACGATGAACTTGCTGATAAGTGCACAACAGGCGGAGTGGTGAATGTTTACAATGCCGCGCTTTATTTGGAAAACATCTTGAAGTAAGGTGCGAAACAAAGTTTTGTTCCTGCTGTGGATTTCATTTAGTTATGTAGATGCTCAAAAAATCCCCACGAATGCCTCAAGAATAACTTCCGAAGAGCGATTGAATTCGTTAATGGATACTTGGCATAAAAACGCAACGCTCGCCCAGTTTGATGCTTATTTTGAAGCTACTGTGGATGGTTTTGTCTTTTATGGAACGGCACCTGCAGAAAAATGGGACAAAGCAGGATTTAAGGCTTTTTGCAAACCTTATTTTGATAGTACCAAAACATGGAAGTTTGTTCCAAGCAATCGCGTTTGGCATTTTTCGGATAACGGAAAAACGGCTTGGTTTGATGAGGATTTAGAGACGTGGATGCTGGATTGTCGAGGCAGCGGTGTGTGCACAAAAACTCGCAAAGGATGGAAAATTGCCTACTATAACCTGAGCGTCGTTATAGAAAATGAAAAAATTAAAGAATTCATTGAGTTAAGGAAAAATTAAGTGACCCTTCGAGAACTTCAAGCCCTTTTTTACGGACAATTAAATCCTATGTACGAGGCGGATGAGCTTCCGAAGATTTGGAGGTGGTGGATGTGTGAACGGTTGAATTGTGCTCCCTTGCAACTATCGCAATCCATGAATGATGGGTTAAGCGTACATCAAATCCATCAACTCGAGGAGGATTTAGTGCGTTTTTCATCAGGAGAGCCATTGCAATACATTCTTGGAAATACTGAATTTTTTTCCCTTAAATTCAAATGTTCCTCAAGTGCCTTGATTCCAAGACCAGAAACCGAAGAATTGGTTCATTGGATTTTGGAAGAAAATAATACCCATGATTGTCATTTTTTGGACATCGGTACAGGCACCGGTTGCATACCTTTGGCCATTAAACATCATCGGCCTTCGTGGAGTATTGCTGCTTTGGATTGTTCTGAAGAAGCTTTGTCCCTGGCCCGAGAAAATGCATCGCTCAATTCCCTGGAGTGTCAATGGATTAATTATGATCTATTAAACGGCAATGGGCACTTTCCTTTCAATCAACCTTTTCACATAGTGGCATCCAATCCGCCCTATATCCCTTTACGTGACAAAGCGGCTATGTCAAACCGGGTAAAAGATTTTGAACCCAATATCGCATTGTTTGTTCCGGATGAAGACCCTCTAATCTTTTATCGGACAATTTTAAATTTCTGCACGCAATTTGGCGCTCCAGAGGTGGCCGTTTATTTTGAAATTCATGAGAATTTTTCCTTCGAGGTGGTCGAGCTTTTGAAAAGTAAAGATTTTGCTAACATTGCGATAAGGAAAGATTTACAAGGAAAGGAGCGCATGGTAAGGGCACAAAGAGTATCTTTATCTTGTGAATCCTGAGGAAGCCCGAGAACGCATTGCCTTGCTTATCAAGGAAATTAACTACCACAACCGTTTGTACTATGTGGAGGCTGCTCCTGAAATTCCCGATACAGCGTTTGATGCCTTGCTCAAAGAGCTTGAAAAGCTTGAAGAACAGTTTCCTGACTTTGCTTCAGATAACAGTCCAACGAAGCGAGTAGGAGGGGATATCACCAAAAAATTTGAAACTGTTGCGCACGAATACCCCATGCTTTCGCTCGCCAATACCTACTCTGAAGAGGAAATTCAGGAATGGGTGCAGCGAATTACCAAAGCAGGTTTAGAAAACTTAACCTTTGTCTGCGAACTAAAATACGACGGGGTCGCCATAGGTTTACGCTATGAAAACGGTGAACTCGTCAGAGCCGTAACCCGGGGCGATGGAGAAAAAGGAGAAGACATTACGATGAATGTCCGTACGATTAGGACCGTTCCGTTAACGTTAACTGGTGATTTTCCGATTAAATTTGAAATTCGCGGCGAAGTCTTTATGCCCATCGAGGCGTTCAATAAGTTGAACGAAGAACGTGAAATGGCCGGCGAAGATCGTTTTGCAAATCCAAGGAATACGGCTGCAGGTACTTTGAAATTACAGGATTCTTCGATGGTAGCTAATCGTGGATTAGATACGTATCTCTACGGTGTTAATGGCCAAGACCTTCCGTTTTTGTCGCACTTCGAGGCGGTAAAATCCGCTTCAACTTGGGGCTTTAAAACACCTCCCGAAAACCAAGGATACATAAGCTGTTGCGATTCGATCGAAGGTGTTATGGATTTCATTCATTACTGGGACGAACAACGCAATTTTTTACCCTTCGAAATTGATGGAATTGTTATAAAAGTAAACTCCTACGAGCACCAGCGTAAACTCGGTTTTACGGCCAAGTCACCGCGTTGGGCAACCGCCTTTAAATTCAAAGCCAAACAAGTGGTTACTCAGCTTCTATCGGTTGATTTTCAAGTAGGAAGGACAGGGGCTGTTACTCCGGTTGCCAACCTCGCGCCGATTCAATTAGGTGGCACAACCGTTAAGCGGGCTTCTTTGCACAATGCCGACCAAATCGAAAAATTGGATTTGCATTTGGGGGATTTTGTTTTCGTAGAAAAAGGAGGAGAGATTATTCCAAAAATCGTTGGTTTAGACGTTAGCAAGCGCCCCATCGATGCCCAGAAAATTCAGTTTTTGGAAAATTGTCCAGAGTGCAATTCCGCCTTGGTACGAAAGGAGGGAGAAGCACAACATTTCTGTCCGAATGAACTCCAGTGCGCGCCACAAGTGGTAGGGAAAATTCAACATTTTGTAAGCCGAAAAGCCATGAATATCGACGGTTTAGGTGAGGAAACCGTGGTGCAATTGTTCGAGGCTGGACTGATTCAGAACGTTGCGGATCTATATTCTTTATCCCACGAAACATTGCTGAAATTGGATCGAATGGCCGAAAAATCAGTAGAAAACCTTTTGAACGGAGTTCAACAAAGTAAGAGTATACCTTTCGAACGCGTCCTTTTTGCTTTAGGTATTCGATACGTCGGTGAGACGGTTGCAAAGCGCCTTGCGCAGGCATTTCAAACCATGGATGCCCTTATGAATGCTTCGTTCGATGAACTCTTGGAAGTCAACGAAATCGGAGAACGCATCGCTCAGTCTGTTTTGGAGTTTTTCAACCAGGCTGATAACCGCAACACCGTCGAGGTACTAAGGAATCACGGTCTTCTATTTGAAATGGAACGAAAAGCATTGCATTCCAATGTGCTGCAAGGGAAGTCCATTGTGGTAAGCGGTGTTTTTGAAAAGGTGTCTCGAGAAGAACTGAAAGAACTTATCGAGTTGAATGGTGGTAAAAACATAAGCTCCGTTTCTTCAAAAACGGATTACCTAGTTGCTGGTGAAGGAATGGGGCCCTCGAAATTAAAAAAGGCCACCGATCTCGGGGTTCGACTCATAAATGAAAATGAATTTTTAACTTTGATCGGCTATGGGAAATAAAAGCCTTTGGGGAAATACAAAATCGTTGTTGGTCGTTTTAAACTACGTCAACGATGCACAGCTGAAAGACTATCGAAAAGCGTTGGATCAAATATTGGACAAAAGCCATGTTAAAAAGCTTACCATTGTAGTAATCCTCCCTAAAGAAGTCGATAAAGCCACTTTACATCCGCATTTTCTGATTTATTACCACAGTCCCAATGATTTTTCGTTTTGGGGGCAATTGAAAGATGTTTTACTGTTAAAAGAATTGGAAAAAAAGTTTGATTTGTTGCTTTGGCTGGGTTCAAAAGACCACAAGATATTCGATAGCGTTAAAACCACGGAATGTACGCGTAAAGTGGCGGTGAACTGCAGCGACCAACAATTCTTTGACATGGAGCTTGGCATGCAAACCGATCAGCCAGCTACCTTGTTAAATTATGTAATCAATACCATCAATAAAATTGAAGTTTATGAATAATGTTTTTACGGGCAGTGGCGTGGCATTGGTGACTCCGTTTGATGCCAGCATGCAAGTGGATTTTGATGCCTTGAAGGAATTGGTGGAATATCAAATGGAAAACGGTACGGATTTTCTTGTAGTACAAGGTACCACGGGTGAATCCCCAACCTTAAGCTCCGAAGAAAAAGAAGCCATATTGGCAACCGTATTGGAAACCAACAATGGGAAATTAAAAGTGGTCTACGGTCTCGGTGGTAATGATACCGCAAGCATTGCTGGCAAATTGGCAAAAGGATTGCCAGGCGTTGACGGGATACTATCGGTTTCACCTTACTACAACAAACCCACCCAAAAAGGAATCATTGCACATTACAAAATTTTGGCGGATTCCACGGATTTACCGATCATTCTCTACAATGTTCCTGGAAGAACTGGTTCCAACATGGCACCTGAAACGACGCTTGAACTTGCAGAAGTAAAAAACATCGTCGCGGTAAAAGAAGCCTCAGGTAACATGGAGCAAATCCTGCAAATCATCAAAGACCGACCGAAAGGATTCGGCGTGCTTTCTGGGGACGATAACTTAACGATGCCCCTCATTCTTGCAGGTGCAGACGGCGTGATTTCGGTGGTTGCAAACGCTTTTCCTGCCCAATTTTCCACCATGGTTCATGCATCCATGCAAGGAGAACTTGATACCGCGCGCAAGGCCCATAATTCCTTGTTCGATATCACCAAAATGTTTTTCGAACAAGGCAATCCAGGAGGCGTAAAAGCGGCATTAAGTTACTTGGATATCATGGACGACTTTATGCGTTTGCCCTTATATCCCGTTTCACAAGAATTAAAATTGCGTATTGAGCAAGAAGTGGATAAAATTTTCGGTTAACCTATTTGCCTTTTTGGTTTTCTTGTGTTCTGCCAGCTGTGCAGAACCCAATAAAAGTTCCACGTTCATTTCCTCGAATAAACGCGAGCCCCACGGAGCTTCTTCAGATACGATCGAGCCAGGTTATGTTTCCAAAGACTCGGTTTTGGGAACATTGATTTCTTTGGAGGAGTTGATTCCCGGTATTTTCATCGATTTGAAGTATGCTACGGAAGATAACTTCATGCATCAAATTCTCTACAAATCTGTCAAAAAAGCCTACTTGCAAAAGCCGATTGCCTATAAATTATTGAAAGCTCAAAAAAGACTCCATGAGCTGAATCCTAACTATCACTTACTGGTGTACGATGTGGCACGCCCCGTTGAAATTCAACGAAAAATGTGGTTTGCTTTGGATAGCATTCCTCCCAAGGAGCGAGGTAAGTTTGTTTCTTCACCCTACAATAAAAGTTTGCATAATTACGGTTGCGCTGTTGATCTTACCATTTGTGACAAGCAAGGCGTGCCGTTGGATATGGGGGCCGGCTTTGACGACATTCGAAAAATTGCCTATCCATCCATGGAAAACTACTATTTGTCAACCGGAGAACTAACCCGTGAACAAGTCGCTAATAGAAAATTATTAAGAAGCGTTATGCATTTTGCCGGCTTTACGGGGTTAGATTCGGAATGGTGGCACTTCAACGGTTGCAGTAAGGTTTACGCCAGACAACACTTCAAGGTAATTGAGCGCGAAGACGAAATCTTTAATAAGTGAGGTAAAGCGTTGTCGTGTCGAAAGGCACCGTAACTTCGCTGAGAATTCCGGTATTACTCGTATTGTAGACGGCATATTCGATGGAATAGGGGAAATTACCGTCGTTTATGCAATAAATGGTGGTATCGGTAGGCCCATAAAAGTGCTGAATACCTCCATCGCAACATTCATCGCAATTCGATTTCCCTAACTGTCGGATGAACTGCATGTGGTCACTGGCACTTGGGTTGGTGTTGACTATTCGCAGTTTAATCCAAGATTTGGCGCTGCAATGAACATCAACGAGGTTGGTTTCACCCAGGCTTAAGTTACTGTATAGGATGTCCAAAGATTGATCAAAATACTGCGCTTTGGCCACTTTCAAAATATACTTTTCCGTACGTGTTCTTGGGAAAGAGAAGTGGTATTTACCATCGATACCCGTGGTATACGTTCCAACCAAACTCAGTTGATTGGTGCCGCTGTAAACGCTATACAATTCAACGGTGGCCCCTGATAGCGGCTGATTGAAACTGTCGTCGTACAATTGTCCTTCTAGGGTAAATGTTCCCGCGGTTTTTTTACACCCCAAGAGCGTAAAGATTAGCAACAACGGAAGAAGTTTCAGAAATTTCATCGGTTAAATTTAGCTAAAATATGTTCAAGCTTTTCCTGAGGAACGAACAAGAAATCCGAGGTTTCCCGCTGCTTGCCGTGTTCCTTGACCAATTCCCCCTCGTACAAACCGCACTGTATATAATCCAATCGCTTAAAAAACGAACAAAACTCCTCGATAAACCTTTCCGAAATTTCGATTTGTACCACTGGCCTTAAACGCTGTAATTCTCCGTCTAACGTTGAGAAAACCTTCCATTCATATCCTTCAATGTCGCACTTGATGTAATCGAGCTTGGATAAACTTGAAAAGAAACCTTTTGCTTCGAGGACTTTAACCCGTTGAACGTCTGCATGATTTGCTGCTTCTTCCTCCGAAATAATGTGCGGTAAGCCCGTTCTCAAAACACCGCTTTGCACGGGCATAACCATGGGGAGGATGCCTGCTTCGGCTCCGAGTGCCGCATGGACAACCTCCGAATTAGGGAAGGGGCGAAGTAAGATGCTCAAGCGTCGATGAAAATCAGGGATGGGTTCAAAAGCGTAGAGTTTCCCTTGTGTTATTTTCCGAGCGAAGAGTTTCGAGAAATAGCCCAAATTGGCACCAATATCTACCACAACATCGGTTTCTGTCAGGAGTTTCTTGGCGGCATAATGGAATTTAAACCGGGCGTCGCGTTTTAAAAACCCCAGGTCGAACAAGAAGAAAAAACCGCGTTGCATGCTTGCCAAATACCATGAGGTTGGCAGCAACCGATAAAGCAACTTTTTAAGTCGGTACATCATTCCTGCGAAATTAAGCCATTTGTCGCTATTTTTATGCAAAAATTTTCATGTACTATTTGATCTTTTTCCTAATGTTCTTTGCAGCAACATTGGGTTATTCCCAATCCAAATTAGACCTCAAAGAAATCATGAAAGGTCAAGAATTTACGGGCTATTGGCCCGAAGCACCCCAATGGAGTTTAGACGGTTCCTGCCTCTATTTTAGGTGGAATAAAGACGGTAAAGAGGATTCCGAGCCATTTCAATACGTACTAAAAACCAAGCAATTGGAAGCCATGGACGAAGTACAATGGAAATCGATCATTCCTTTCGATGCTTCCCAAATTTCCTTCCCAACCCAGTTATCCGTGGTTCAGCAGAGCATGGTGTTAACGGACCGGAAAACCATGAAATCTCAGATACTCCTACAAACCGACCATTTTCTGTCCGATGTCGAGAGGATTTCAGCAACACAAGCCACGGTTCGTATGGACGGCGATTTTTACCTCATGAATTTCAATAACCAGGGGATGCTGTCGCTCCAGCAATTAACCCGGTATGTAGGACCGACAACCAATAAAACCCAAGATTCGAGTTATTTAGAGCGCCAACAATCCGAGTTATTCGAATACTTTAAAAGCCAACAATCCAAGGATAAAGAACCTGAAAAATCGCCGTTTGAAACGGTTAATGAAATGCATTTACCCGCTGATCTTCAGAATATTTCTGGTCGTTACTTAAATTATAACTCCCGAGTAGTTTTGTTGCGCGAGGATAGGAATGCTCAAGAAAAACCAACGGAATTTACACGCTTCATCACCAAGGATGGCTATACTTCAACGGTAAAAGCTCGGGCGAAAGTGAGCCATGAGGAACCTTCCCAGTTTATGTACCTGCATAGGTTGAAGAAAGACACTCTATTTCCCTTGGATTTTTCGAAATTGTCAGACATTCGAAAAAAACCTACCTACATGGATACCACGGGAGGTTTGTATTTCGAAAAAGACCGTCCACTTTTCCTCCACGACCCGGTGTTTGCGAAAACTAAACCCTTGGCGTTATTGGACGTGCGCGCCGGCGATAACAAGGACCGTTGGATCGTTTTGGTGGATTTAACCACGGGAGCGATTTCTGAGATCGAACGTCAACACGACGACGCTTGGATCGGTGGTCCGGGAATTTCGGAATGGAACATGGAAAACGCTACCCTTGGTTTTGTGCAACAAGACGAAGTCGTTTATTTTCAATCCGAAGAAAATGGGTTTTCACAACTGTATGAATGGAATCTGAAAACCAAGAAAAAAGAACGGGTTTATCCCGGAGGCCAAGGGTTTGAGATGCAGTCCGTTACCCTCAGTTCCGACGGTACTCGGTATTTTATAGTACATAATGCAGACAATGCCCGGAGTTTGCAGGGCGCTTGGCTACATCGGATTCATCAAAAGATGGTTCCTGTTATTTCGAATGTTACGGGAGGATTTAGAGACTTGGCCATTTCGCCAAATCAACAATGCTTCGCTTATTTGTCCTCTACGGCGAATAATCCCTGGGAAGTTTATGTTAAAATGGATAACCAACCTGCGGTAAAAATCACGGAATCTAAAACTGCCGCTTTTGCGAATTACGCCTGGAGAACACCCGAATATATTCAGTACAAAGCAAGCGATGGAAAAGAGGTCCATGCTCGACTATACCAACCGTTGGTAGAGAATCGCAACGGGGCAGCGGTACTTTTTGTCCACGGCGCTGGTTATTTGCAAAACGCCCACAGTTGGTGGAGTCATTACTATCGGGAATACATGTTTCACAACCTTTTGGTGGACAAAGGTTACACGGTCTTGGACGTAGATTATCGGGCAAGTGCAGGCTACGGCCGCGATTATCGAACGGCCATATACCGGCACATGGGGGGGAGGGATGTGCAAGATTTTATCGATGCAAAAAAGTACCTCGCGACTTTGAGTGTAGATACCAATCGCGTTGGAATATACGGAGGCTCTTATGGCGGTTTTGTCACCCTCATGAGCTTGTTTCAACATCCCGATGCCTTTGCCTGCGGCGCTGCCTTGCGCTCCGTAACCGATTGGGCCCATTACAACCACGAATACACGAGCAATATTTTGAATTATCCCACAACCGACCCGGAAGCCTACAGGAAAAGTTCTCCCATCTACTATGCCGAAGGCTTATCCAAGCCTTTATTGATGTTGCACGGAATGGTGGACGACAACGTACAATTCCAAGACATCGTGCGCTTGCAGCAACGGTTGATTGAATTGGGCCTTACCCGATGGGAATTGGCGGCCTATCCCGTGGAGGCCCATGGATTTAAGGAATCGTATTCTTGGTATGATGAATATCGTAGAATTTTTGAACTGTTTGAACACTATTTACTGAAAAAATAATGGAGCTAATCGAATTAACCACCGTTGAAGAAATGCTTACCACGTACGAGGTGTTGACGGAGCTTTATCCCTCTTTGGAAATAGAGGCCTATCGCAACGAGCTGACCTTCATGGTGCAGCACAATTATTCCCAAGTGGTGGTGAAAGAATCAGAGGCCATCTTGGGAGTCTCAGGCGTTTGGATTGGCAATAAATTATGGTGCGGAAAGTATTTAGAAATCGATAACATCGTGGTGTCGGAAAAGGCACGTAGCCAAGGAGTGGGTAACATGATGGTCGATTATTTAGCATCGAAGGCCCAAGCGTTGGGGTGCACCATGATGGCACTTGATTCCTATACCACGAATTTTAAAGCTCATAAATTTTTCTACAATAAAGGGTTTGGCCCCAAAGGGTTTCATTTTATTCACGTACTTGACAAGACAAAAATTCGATGAAAATCCTCCTTCAAATAAGCCCTTTTTTCTTACTTTTCTCGCTCTGTTTTTGTCAAAATTCGAATGATATCAAGCATGAAAATAAGGTTCAAGGCGAGTACCCCGAAAAAACGGCAATCCTTGACAAAGAAGAAATATTAAGCGATACAACGGTCTCACAAATAAAGGGTTTAGATATTCCATATTTGGCAAAAGCACCAGAAGTGGTCCAGCATTTGGGGTATAGTTTGCAATATGCAGAAGAACATGAACAGGCTTACTGGATAGGTTATCAACTCACGAAAAAAGAGACGGAAAAGCGCTATGACCGCACCGATAAATTTTTAGTAGATCCTTTAATCGTTAGCGGTTCAGCAAGTAACGCCGATTATGCTCGATCGGGGTACGACCGCGGCCATTTAGCTCCTGCAGCGGATATGGGGTGGTCCAATCAATCCATGGTGGAGTCATTCTATTTCAGCAACATGAGCCCTCAAGTACCCAGTTTTAACCGGGGTATTTGGAAGCGACTCGAGGAGCAGGTGAGGAGTTGGGCAATGGAATACGACAGCATCTATGTGGTCACGGGCCCTGTATTAACAAAAGGCCTGCCCACCATTGGTCCGAACAACGTAAGCATTCCGAATTACTATTACAAAGTTATTCTAGATAATACTGGAAAAGATCAAAAAGCCATTGGATTTCTCATGAAAAATGCTGCAGGTAGTGGCTCACTGGAGGCCTTTGCGGTTTCTGTGGATCGCGTGGAAAAAGAAACAGGAATTGATTTCTTTCATCAACTACCGGACGAATTCGAGGAAAAGATTGAGCGGGAAGTCTGCCTTCCATGTTGGACTTGGAGCATTACGCGCAATACGTCCGGGGGTTGTAAACCAAGCAATAACGCTTCATCAGATCGCTCTTCAACGGGAGATCAGTGCCATGGAATAACCCAAAAAGGTCAGCGTTGCAAGCGCATTACCCGTGATATTAGCGGATACTGCTACCAGCACAAACCGTGATGGAATGGTAAATGCCGCTTCATCGCGGATCTGCATTTCGACCACTGATGCGAAATAATTGTAACTTCGTACATAAGCAACAAACCTGCGTTTATACAGCCAAATCGGTATACTTGAGGAAGGTTTATGAGGGTTATAAGCCAGTTAGTGGCAATTTAAAAAAAAAAATAAAACATGAAAATAAAATTAATTGTTTTGACTATGAATTTATGTTTTACAATAAATTCATTTGCTCAAATTGTTAAGGATATTAAAATCGGTAAACAAGAATGGAAGGGTGATTATCTTTCAGTTTCTACTTTTAAAAACGGCGATTCGATTCCTTTTGCAGCAACTGAGAAAGATTGGAGAGTTGCCGGAGAGAAAAAAAAACCTTGTTACACCTTTCTAAAAGACAGAAACGGAAATATAGTTATCCCAAAAACATATATCTATAATTGGTATGTAATTAATGATTCTCGTAGTGTTGGTATAAATGGATATAGGATTCCTTCAAATTCTGATATTTTAGAACTCATAAGCTATTGTGGCGGAATTTGTGAAACTTCTAAAAAAATTAAATCTACATCTGGCTGGGACAAGAATGATTTAGTTGGTGACGATAAAAAAACAGAAAATGGTTCAGATGAATATGGATTAGGAATAAGTCC
The DNA here is from genome assembly GCA_027485415.1 of Cryomorphaceae bacterium. Taxonomy (GTDB): domain Bacteria; phylum Bacteroidota; class Bacteroidia; order Flavobacteriales_D; family Crocinitomicaceae; genus UBA952. The sequence goes on from JAIXRC010000003.1 coordinate 14,145, forward strand.
AATACCTATGATTCTACCTACAGGCCAACAAAACAATTGTTACTTGAGTTCGGGATTTTGGGCAGTTAACGAAGCTCCAAATGGAGCTGAATTAAAAGATATTTTTTCAGACGAAATAAACAATCATTACACTGGGCAAATGGCATTTTGTTTGAATGTTTCTTTTGCTGATTGTATGAATTATCTGAATCTCTTTTTCAAAGAGGGAGGACTACCAATCCGATTAATTAAGGATAACCCAGAAAGGAATAGTTCAAACTACCCAATAAAATTATTTTCGAACACTATCGAAAATTTAAACCTTGAAAAAACTAAACACGTTGAAGCATTTTGCTCTAAATGCAGATTATTAGGTAGCGATTCACTTTTAATAAATTCCCAATCTATTTTTAAAGACACTTATGAATCTGAAGAAAACAAACAGAAATTTGTTTTTTACTTTGAAGCAAATAACTTTTTTACTAAAATCCAAAATGCTGGAATAGGTGCTCGCTTATCAAATGTAAATGGCGAAGTCATAATTGAAGAAATAATAGAGGGTGGCGCTTGTGACTTATCAAAAGCAATATTCAAAAATGATGTTTTAGTTGGAATTTATGAAAATGATAAATTATTTGAATTTAAAAATTTAGAAATAAGCGACGTAATTAAAAAAATAAAAGGAATCGAAAATACCACTATTAAATTACTTGTTAAATCAATTAAAACCAATAAGAAAATAGATATAATACTAGTTCGCAAGAAATTACCTAATTGGGATTTGGAAACAATGATAAATAGATCAAACTACCAATCTGCATTTCCCACATTAATTGACAATTATTATTTTTATTATAAATACAATATTATTCCTGAAAATTTTAAATACCCCGATGAAAGTCCTTTTGTATATATTGTTTCTAAAGCTTCGAGATTGTATTATGCAGGACCAGAAAATTACAGTTTAGATGATTATTTTAATTATCCAAAACTCGAATGGGATAAAGACGAGATTATTTCAGGGGCTTTCCAACTTGCTACTTTATTTAAAGGTGGAACAGAATTGAATCCCATTATTTTGAATTCAATTGATGATGCGAAGAATCTATTAATGACTTTTCATTTTAAAATGATTAACTCCGAAATTTTACAATCAGAAAACCCCATTTTTAAAATAAGATTTGAGCATATAAAAGATAAAAGAAAAATAACAATTTACTTTAAGTTTAAGTGAAATTATATAGAAAAATGCCACTAACAACGTGTAAGCAATATTGTCTTGCCCCCGCACATGCGGTGCAACACAATCAACATCGTCTACACGCAAACCGTTATTGTACATTAAATATTTATGACATGAAAATTAAAATATTTATGTTATCAATAATTTTCACTTCAAATATATTCGCCCAACAGCATCAAAATGGCAATATGTATTTACATTATGATATTTCAAAAGGAAGTTTTAATAATATAGACCAAGAAATAGTTCTATCAAAATTAGCATTCGGAACTTTTTGGGCTTTAACTTTTGGATTTAATGAACAAGAAGAAGGAGGATATATTGGAATACAGACTGATTATAGTAGCATTGACAAAGGAATGTTCATTTTTTCAATCTGGAATGCAACCGATGCCAAGAAAGGAGATGATAATTCATATGTTGTAGACTTTGGGGGTGAGGGAGTTGGAAAAAGTTGTAGAATATCTATTCCTTTAGTAGAATCACATTCATACAGGCTTAGAATTTGGCAGCTAGAGACAAATACCAATGGAACATTTTGGGGAGCTTGGATAAATGATAACACTGAAGGTAAAGAGTATTTTTTAGGAAAAATAAAAACAAATAACCCAACAACGCTATCTAATAGAATTTCCAATTTTGTTGAGTATTACGGTGATAAGAAAACTTGTGATAATGTTCCTTCTTCAAGAGTTACATTTAAGACGGTAAAAATTAATTGTAATGACGATGCAGGTTCTTGCGCCAAACAATTCAATCCTATAAACTATACGTTTGACAAGTGTGTCAAAGGTAACTGTACTCTGAATAAGAATAATAGTTTTGTGTTATTTGGTGGCAATTAAAAATACTATAACTGCGCATAGCCGACATTAAAACAGGTGGTTACATGCAAAACCTTACCAGCAATGCTAAAAAGCCGGGACGAAAATATTTACCTCAATAATTTTCATTGGAATTATGCAAGCAACATTTGGACAAATGACAACTGAAAAAGAAAAATCACTTCAAGTCGTTTTAGATAAAGCGGTTGACAATAAAAAAGTGTTTGGGACATCTTTTGCCTTCAAAAATGACACTTTAACTTGGCAAGGTTCATCGGGAAATATGACTATTGACCAACCTTACTTCATTGCAAGTACAACCAAGCTTTTTACCACTGCAATAATTCTTAAACTAAGAGCAGAAGGCAAACTAAGTCTTGATGACAAAATCAGTAAATACATTAACCAGTCAGTTTTATCTGGACTGCACATTTTTAAAGATAAAGAATACTCGCAAGAACTAACTATTAAACATCTACTCTCACATACTTCTGGACTTCCTGACTATTTTCAAGGAAAAGGAGCGAATGGAAAAAGTTTGGAAAATGAAATTACAGAAGGCAACGTATAATACTCCCATAATTTCAAACCAAGGTGTTAGTTAAATTTTTTACTTTTAATTTACATCTATGAAACAGAAAACAACACGCAGAAAATTCA
>JAIXRC010000028.1 GCA_027485415.1 Cryomorphaceae bacterium
AAAACCTCGCGTATTTTAGGAATCGTGCTTACCAAGCGAAAAAACGGAGCTGCTGCGGAAATTGAATTGGCGGGCTTTCCGGAAGCGCCAATGCCCATTGCTGCCCAGCGAGTTTACTTTTGACATAGTGCGATTGACTGAATGGTTTTTGTATTGGGGTTAATTCATCACCTAATTGGTGTAGATTACCAAATCCGAACACGTTACTGGTGCTCACATGCACCAAGCGCTTAATTCCGAAATTAATTGCGACTTCATACAATTTTTTCGTGAAATTAATGTTGCTTTCCACATACGCTTTCTTACCTGAATGGGCTTGCCCAGTTTCTGCGGCTGCATGCACCAAAAAGGTGCAATCGATCATAGCTTTTTCAAGATCCGAAACTACATTGAAGTCGCCTTCATAAATGCTTAAAGCTGGGTGCTTATTCAATACAACCTTGGATTTCCTGCGAACAAAGGCGTTTACGTGATATCCCGATTCGAGCAAGGCTAAAACAGTATTGGCACCTAAAAGACCCGTAGCACCAGTAACCAAGACTCTTTTCATATCAAAGTTGATGGTCGTATGGTCGCTTTAAATAATGCATCGTTAATAACTGATCTTCTGTCTGATAAACATTATATTCTTCGAAACCGTAGCGCTTATAAATGATGGAATTTCGTTTAAGGCTGGTCTCTAAATACATGGGGAGTTTCTGCTGCTGCGACATATCGAAAATGAACTTCATCATATCTCTTCCGTTACTGGTGCCTAAGGTCTCATTCGTTACTCCGAAAAACCACAAGTATAAAAACTCAACGTTGGAGGCGCGATGATTCTTTATTTGTTTTTCCACCCGATAAACTTTGAGAGCACGAAACAAGGTGAAACATTTCAGAATAAGTTTCCATTGACCCCAATAATCTTTTAATCCCATTTTAACCTTATGGTAGGCAAAGATGATGGAAACACCTTGACCGTCCTCGGTTAAAAACACTCCATTTCTCCGCATGCCATAATAAAAAGCATATTCGGAAAGGTAAGCTAAACGCTGGGCACGTTTCGCGTCGTTCTTTAGTATATAATTGACATGAGGATTGGTGTCAAAAGATTCGCAAATGATTTTAACAACCTTATCCTTATCAGATAAATCAGCTTTTCTCATACCGTTTGCTTAACAATAAACCATTCAAATACCGCAGTTAAGGATTTTACGTTGTTTTCATCGTAGATTTCCGTTTTAACCTTAATCAACACCCTTCCTTTTGCCTTAATCTCAGCTAAAATTTCCTCTCGATTTGCTTGTTCAAAATACGCTTTAGAGCGCAAACCACCATTGCCCGGCTTATGATACTTTGCCTCGGTTTTTCGAATCACGGGAACCAAAACAGACCGCAACTCGAACAATTGCATCAAAAGAAATTCACCGCTGCTCGCTTCGGCCAAGGACAATTGAACACAGGCATGGACATTGCCTAGATGATTCAGATATTCCGGCTTTTGGTCGGTGCAAAATATATACGATGAATCCGTGCTTTTCTTTAAATCCAAATACTTATGAAACGGTATCTCAAGAATATTCATAACAAGTTAACCTAATAAATTCAACCTTACAATATAAAAGGATAAGGGCTAAATCAAACTTAATTAAACGAACCTATTTAAGATAAAAGGTATGGGATTCCGGTTCGCCATAACCAACAATGAGTTTTCGCTCAAACAACCTGAATCCAAAATTATCCCCGCTGGAAACACTCATGCCGTATAAATCCGAAGAATTCCCGTAATTATCAATGCTGACGTTTATGAAATAAAAAACCGCATTAAGTTTATTGGTGACTACAATTCCGTAGGTGTTATATTCCGATATATACCGGTATTCGATTTGCATTCCGCTCTCCGAGTCGTAAAATTTTTTACCATCCATGTAGGTTATGACGTCACTATCCGAATTAAAACGCTGAGCATTCACCAATCCTATGGTAAAAAATAAAAGAAAAGCAAGCAATAGTTTTTTCATAGTTATCAGGTTTAAGTTTATTCAAAATTACAATTTTTACGTCGGATTCGCTTTTATTAAAGTTATTCTTTCTACCATTGGATTTAATATTGAAGCCATATCTTATTTCGAAGCATCTATCCCTATCTTTGCACCCATCTAAACCGACTTCGATTTCAAATCAATTAACAAACCCTCTATGAAGCGCATCAACCATTACAAAAAACTCTTCGAGATTGAAGGTCCTATCGAACTTGCCCCCCTTAAAAGCACCTACCGCCGATTAGTCAAGCAATGGCATCCCGATAAATTCCAAGAAGACGACCCCATGCATGCTGAAGCGACCGTCATGGGACGTGAAATAACTGATGGGTATCATTTCCTCGTGAGCATCGCGCCCGAAACCAAGGAAGCAAATTTGGGAGAATATACGGCTACCATCGCCGAATGTGGCATTGCGGATTACAAGCACAAAGGACTCCTGTTGGAAATCACGTTTACCAATGGAGACACCTATGAGTACTTTGGAGTCAATGCAAACGTGTTTAAAAAACTCGTTAACTCCGATAAACAAGTACGGTTCGCTAAACGGTTCATCTACGATTCCTACCTGTATCGAAAATCAAAGAAAGGTGCGGTTCAAGAATCCGCTTAGTATTTAACGAAGCGTACTACCTTTCCGCCACAATACCACATGTACATTCCTTGCGGAAAGTACCCTACAGAAATCGGTTGTAAGTCGGTGGTTACAACTCCTTCCATCCAATTCCGACCTTGCAGGTCATAAATTCGGTAAATTTCCCCTTGCCCAGCACCTCGAACCCATAAGTTTTCGCTCACAGGATTGGGGTAGATCGCATACTTTACACCTTCCGACAATCCTGCATAATAATCCTCCTTGCCACAGGCACCGGCAAAGACATCGTTGCCCTCAAAGCGGTTGGTAGCAGGAACCTTAGCACTGTTCATGGCATTCGGCAAACCGATTCTTCCCCATTGGTAGGCCTGCACAAAGGCGGGCTTTTCCGCGTAATAATAGCTCGTATCCGGTAAATTGGAAGTTCCTGCGGGCGCTACGGTTCCCTTGTTGTTGTTGCCGAAAACGAATTGATCGTTGCCCAAGATATTGTAGTTTACAGCGCTGAAAGGAAAACCGGTATTTGGAATTTCATTGCCAATGAAGTTTTGCGAAGGGCTGGTATTGTCAGAAAAAAAGATGCCGTACAAAGAAGCCCGATTTCTTAAAAACGTGTTGTAAGGACCGTTGCCCCCGTGCGAATTATCGATCACAATGTTTTGGACGTCGTTCTGCTCAAACAGATTTGCGTAAACGAAATTGCCGTGAAGCACCAATTCTCCCGCCGAATTACCTCCTAATAAGGGATTGGCGTTGGTCCAATAAGGATCGGTGGAATGGTTGAACGTTGCGACATTACCATTGGAACCTGCTTGCAGTAAAATACTGTGCCTCAAATGCTTGAACACGTTGTTTTCAATCAAACATTCGTTGGTGGTAAAATGCATCACTACCCCGTATCCTCTTCCCCCTCCTCCGTAATCAAACGCATCGTAGAAATAACTCTTTTCGACTTTTGAATTGGCCACACTTTCAAATTCCACATGACCAAAAGTGGTTTTGTTGGATTCCAAGCCGCTGAACCAGCAATTCTCGGCATAGGTGAAATGTATTACGCTTGCTTGCTCAGGAGCGGTATTGTCCATACGTTCCAAGGATAAACACTCCAAACCGATGTTGCGTTTCATGGCAATACGCACCACCTTGGGTAAACGGTTCAAGGGATAATCCAAGCGCAAAGCGCTGTGCAAGTAAAGGGTATCTCCGCCAACGCTGTCAACTTTCACCAATTGCCCCACGCTGTTCAAGGCCCAACTCGAGGTAACTAGATCTGCATCTTGCTGTCGAATTCGAATCCAAGCGCCCGCAAAGAATGCGTTGGCATTCGCTACCACAATCCACATATTTCCTTTCACCCCAGCGACCGCTAAGGAACTGCTGTCGGCACTCACCAAGCTTCCCGAAGTTTGAACGGAATGGCCGGTTCCTCCCAAATCGAAAATCCAATGCGTTGCATCGGCTCCTGCACCGCTGATCCGGGTATTGCTGGGAAGCGATACAGGCTGATTGAAAAAATAACTCCCTGCTGGAAAATGAAGATGCACCCCCACAGGGTGATTCAAGGCCAATAAACTATCCACAACAGCATTCACCGAAGTTATCCCATCGTTAACAGCGCCCTCCTGAACAACATCGTAATACGTGAATCCAACGGTATTGGTATCGTTCAATCCAGCGACGGTCCAATCCACCGCCCGATTCGCCGGCAAGACTTGACCATAACATGGCACCGCCCAAAGCACGAACAACAACCACCGAATCATTGCTTCACCCATTTACGTATGGTTTGACCGCATTGAATAAAATAAATTCCAGCGCGCAAATGGCTCACATCCAAGGTATGAGATCCAAACGCTAGGGGCTGTTGCAGCAGCAGTTGACCTTGTGCATCAACCATGCGCATCTCTTCGATTGCTTCCGGAAGGTTAAGATGAAGGTAATCCTCAGCCGGATTAGGATGTATCGTAAAGGGCAAGGACGTTAGGTCTGGATTTTCCACCAAGGGTAAAAAGGGTTCGTTCCCAACCACCGTTTGAACTTCGTCGTTGGGACCAATTTTCATGAGGAAAATGGAATTGCCGCCGTTCATCGGGTAGGTAATCCAACCAACCGCCAGTGCCCCACCGTCGGAAGTAGGAATGAACTGTTCTACTTTCTCATCGCCTCCATGGTTAATGTAAATCGGTCCGTTGTCCCAATCGTAATTGGTATTAAATCTTCCCAGAGTTACGTCCATACCAAAAGTAGCATCGTTCAAATTTTCATTACGGTAACCGACGTACAACTTCGTTTGTGCCCCGTTAAGGGTAATTTCGTCGAGGATGACATCACCGGGATTCACATACACGGATTCATAAAACAAACTACCGTTCAATTCATACCTACCCGAATAATTATCGTGTTCGCCTAGGGCTGCATCGTATTTCCATCCCGTTAAATTATAGCGGTTTTGGTTGAGGGTAAGGTCTGTAATACCAAAAGCACCGTTATCGCCAATCGACGTAAACCACAAGGGATTGCCGTTGACATGATATGCGGCTAAAAACCCTTTATTCAAGGTGGAATCAAGGTTGTAATAGGTTCCGGCAACTACGAGGGTAGTATCGTTCAACAACAACGCTGCATTCACCGAGTTGTGCGCTTGAGTGCCTACATAACGTGACCACAGAGTATCGCCGTTTTGATTTAATCGAAGCACAAAGCCACGGGTAACATTTGAGGAAGAAGCCTGAGAATAACCTACACATAGCACTCCTGAATCTGCAGCAAGAACCGCATCGGTAACAAAATCCCATGCGCCTAAATCTACCCTTTTTTCCCATTGCAATTCCCCGATTAAATCCGTTTTAACGAGATACACGTCATACGCTGCAACTGGATCGGATAAAGAACTTCCCGCAACATAGTACCCTTGATTGGGAAGGGACAAAATCCTTCTTCCCTCATCGAACTCTGATCCCCCATAATGCTGCGACCAATCATAAGAGCCGTCTTTCTGCACTTTTAGAATGAAAGCCTCCGAGTTGAAACCCCAGCTGCCGCTTCTACCTGTAATGGCATAGCTGCTATCTGGTAGTTGCACCACCCCCTGACCAAAATCGTATTCCGACCCGGAATATTGGCGGTAAAAACTCAGCTGAGCCATCGCTTGAAAACTACATAGCATCCACAACAGGTACATCAAATATCGCATCGTAAACGGATTGAAAGGGCTTGTCCAAAGGCGCGGTTTGAAAACAAGCCGAGTAAATTATCGCTGCCAATACCCACGTAAAACTTGGAACGGTGATACACCAACGAAGTATTCAATTTAAATCCGGAAAATCCACCGTAACTGGCGCACATTCCGAAGTGAAGGCCTTTTACTACCCTTGCATTTAATCCCGCATAAACGTGAGGAATAAACCCTTGAATAAAGGTCAATCGAAAACCATAGGTTGGCTGCAAAATTTGCTTTGACTGAAGTCCAACCACATTATTCAATTGTAAGGTCATGGGCAACAATATCCATTTGCTTGAGGAACTAACGGTAGTTAAACTGTCTTGAAAAGAATACCCCGGAGCCAACAAACCGTTTCGGTCAATGATATCATTGATGGTGTATCCGCCGAAGGCGAACGAAGTATCGATGCGCTGAGAGGTATATCGGTTGCTGAAGGCGAATCCTAAATTACTTACGCTGAATTGCATCGTGTGCACCCTACCGCTCTCCTCTCCCAACGCATTAAAGCGGTAATCAAAATCAACGCTCATGCCCAGACCTTTGAAATAAGCAGGCGACGCGGCACGTTCAATGGCACCGCTGCAAATACCGTAAAGGCTGTCACCGGATTCCGTATAATAAAACTTCATGGGATTCTGATCTCCCAACGAGCCGCGGAAATAAGAGGTTAAACCCACTAAATTCAAACTAAGCGACGACTGAGAACGTTTATCCAACACACTGAACCCCAAAGTTTGAAAGCCAATAAAACGCATTTCGGACCCTGAAAAATCAGCGTACTTTCCTAAAAAAGGGGTATTTCCGTAAAAGGCAAATCGAAACAGGTCGGAGGTGTACGCCAAAGAACCGAGGTAGTTTTGACCATAACGCAGCCCAACCATCAAATCTTTAAGGCGCTCGTTTTTGAACTTTGGGCTGAAATAATAACGTACATTGGCTGCACCTTCGAGGCCAACAACATTGACCGCTTTATGGTTTTCCCATGACGCTTCTTTGGCAGAACTGTCGATGAATCCACCAAAAATCAGTGGTTTGAACACTCCGTTTTCCAGAGCTGAACCGCCATATTCCAAAACTCCGTTGACCAACATCAATTGACGTGAACTTACAGAAGTGTCGAAGTCATAATTGCGCAGGATTTGTGCATTCGTTCCGAAGACCGCGAAAAAAATACCCCACAAAAGGATTCTATTTCCCATCAGTAAACAATTTCAGTTTTCAATGCCGCTTTCACTTTTACCTGCATAAAAGCCCCTACCGGTATGGCCACGACTTGGTTGGATGCACCCGAAGCTACGGGAGTATCCAAGACGGCTTCAACCCGTAGAAACTTCAATTCATGGATGTGCTGCATCAAGTATTCAGAAAGATAAAACCGTACTGTAGAATTTTTCACTAGAATGCCACTTGCATTCGGCAACCCTGCCACAGAACTTAACACCAATGCGTCGCCAACGGATTCATCGATGACCGCTTTCTGGGCATTTAAGAAACTCAGTTTGAATTGCGCTTGCATTGGAAAGGCGTTGGCCGCATCCAGTTGAAAATACCCCCCCACTACATGGGTTTTTGATGCATCCTGTTTCAGGGAAACCTGAAAAGTATCCGCCAAAGTCAATTGATCCGCTTGGAGCTGCAAGGGCATTTGAGCATGCAATACTACCTTGATCCTACTCGTAGAATAAATCTCGTCCCAACCACCGTTCAAATTACCGTTGGGATTGATTTCAATCGCATATCCCGCTTGAAATTTTGAGCCTAGGTTTTCCATCAATTGTTCAATGTTGCTGTTCCCAGAATTCACTTGAACTTGTTGGGTCGAAGGAGTCAAAGAATTCCAAGATCCCGTAGCAGGAGCCAAATATAAATCTTGTCCGATGATCGGAGCATTCAAGGCAACAATACTCCCCGAAGAATGGATGTTTGCAATTTGAGTCAAAGCACCTCGAATGGGCACTTTAGTTCCGTTGGAAAAGCTCAATCCCAATTGAACCGATTGAATATCCACCAATCCAGACTCCACTTTTTCCATGATCGGAAGGTCTAAAAGCACGGTATCGCTGAACAGTTGATTGCCAAAATAACCGCGGGCATAATCCAAGGCAATGTCCTTTAACGTAGCCTCCACCTTGAATTCTTGTGCGGGGGTAACATTCACTGTCGGCCCGTTCGGATCGGACACCGCCGTAACACTCGCTTGCAACACGTTGAAATCAACCGCATTCGGACCTCGAAGGTCCATTTCATACCCTGCCAAATCGAAATTTGCATTACCCGGAGTAGGATTTACATTATCCCCTGCTGCCACCGTTACGGTTTGTTGAAAGGTAATCCCGTTAAGGCTAACTCCTGGCAAGCTCACATTGAAGGTCACTGCGGTGGGCAAGGGATTGTAAACCGTTAACTGTATGCCTCCGCTGAACACTCGAACTTTCTTTAATTGCACTCCAGGAAGGTCAATGGTATGGGTTTCCGTTTGATTGAACACGTTGAAACCGGGAGGCACGTTAACCGCAAAATTGGAATGGAACGTTTGAACCACCTGGGTGTCAGGTATCGAGATCAAATCCGCCAACCCTATATCAAGTAAAGTCTTGGTAAAATCCAAATCCAAAGTTCCTTGCGCATTCGCTACCAACACGCTGTCGGAAGTTAATCGGCTCAAATCCAAGGTATCGTTAATCAAGGGTGCTCCAAGGTCCACCTCCCATCGAGTTGGTTTTTTGGTGCAGTTAACCAACACCAAGAACATTCCGAGTAACATCAACCCCGCTTTCATGACGCGCTTTCTATAATAGTTGCATAACCCTGTCCAACGCCGATGCACATGGAAACCAACGCATAACGTTTTCCGGTAGCCTTAAGCTGACGCGCCGCAGTTAATAAAATTCGTGCTCCTGACATGCCCAGCGGATGTCCCAAAGCAATTGCACCTCCGTTCGGGTTGATCCGCGGGTCATTATCGTCAAGACCCAACGAGCGCGTGCACGCCAACACTTGGGCGGCAAAGGCCTCATTCAACTCAATCACATCCATCTGATCCAAGGTAAGTCCTGCGCGTTGCAAGGCTTTTTTGGAAGCCTCTACCGGTCCAATCCCCATGATGCGTGGCTCTACCCCACTGATGGCGGCACTCACAATACGAGCTAGCGGCGAGGCACCGGAGAGCGAAACTCCTTCAGAAGAACCAATGAGTAAGCAGGCTGCACCGTCGTTCAATCCGGACGCATTTCCCGCAGTTACCGTTCCCGTACTTTTAAAGGCAGGACGCAACGATCCAAGTTTTTCGATGGTGGTCGTTGCTTTCGGAAATTCATCGTGGGTTACCACCGTTGGATCTCCTTTTTTCGAAGGAATGCTTACAGGGATGATCTCCCCGTTAAAAAAGCCCTTTTCTTGTGCTAAGGCGGTTTTTTGCTGCGACCAAAAAGCAAAGGCATCTTGGTCTTCCCGGGAAATTCCATGCAACTCTGCCAGGTTCTCAGCGGTCATCCCCATGCTGTCGACCCCGTATAGGCTTTCCATCGTTGGATTAACGAAACGCCATCCAAAGGAGGAATCGAACAATTGTTGATCACGGCCATAGGCAGCCCCAGCTTTGGAAAGCACAAAAGGTGCTCGGGTCATTTGTTCAACGCCCCCTGCAAGGTATAATTCACCTGCCCCGTCTTTGATGGCTCGGGAAGCATTTACTACTGCTGCCATTCCGGAAGCGCACAGGCGGTTCACGGTTTCACCACCAATAGACGTCGGCAAACCGGCAAGTAAGGTGGCCATTCGGGCAACGTTTCGGTTATCTTCTCCTGCTTGGTTGGCGCAGCCCATGAGCGCGTCTTCAATGTAAGATTGATCCAAATTGGGATGCCGTTCCAGAAGCGCCTTCATCGCATGGGCTAGCAAATCGTCGGCACGCACAGATGATAGAGCTCCCCCAAAATTTCCTATGGGCGTTCGAATTCCATCAATGATAAAAGTATCTTTCAAAGCAATAATTTAAGGTAAAAATAGGCAAAAAGGCCAAGATATCGGGGGAAGTTAATTGAATATTTATTCCCACTTTTGCACTATATGGTACACTTGAACGAAACGCATCGTACTTTTTTCCAATCCTTGGGAATAAAGAGCCACCAGGATCCGGAACAACTTCGTGAATACGGTCATGACGAAACCGAAGATTATGTCTTCCCTCCCGAATTGGTGTTATTGCCGACGACGGTGGAGGAAGTTTCGGCAATTGTAAAGTATTGTCACCAAGAAGGTATTCCGGTAACTCCTGCGGGTGCTCGAACAGGACTGAGCGGTGGCTGTTTGCCTTTACACGGTGGCGTTTTGGTTTCTATGGAGAAATTCAACAAGATCCTAAATATTGATACTGACAACCTTCAAGTTATAACCGAACCGGGGGTGATCACGGAGGTCCTTCAACAAGCCGTGAAAGAAGTTGGATTGTTCTACCCTCCTGATCCTGCGAGCCGCGGTTCCTGTTTCATCGGAGGGAATGTATCCGAAAATTCGGGAGGCCCGAAAGCCGTAAAATATGGCGTAACCAAAGATTATGTTTTGAACCTACAAGTGGTATTGCCCACGGGAGAAATCATTTGGACGGGCGCCAATGTCCTTAAAAACGCCACCGGTTACAACCTCACGCAACTCATGGTGGGGTCGGAAGGCACATTAGGCATTATCACGAAAATTGTTTTACGCCTTCTTCCCCATCCCACCCACGACGTCCTGTTCCTGGTACCGTTTTTTGACGCCCGAACCGCATGCGAGGCGGTACCTGCGATATTCAAAGCCGGAATAATTCCCAGTGGCATGGAGTTCATGGAACGTGATGCTTTGCTTTGGGCAAAGGATTTTACCCAGGACCAATCGGTTCCCGTGGCGGAAAACCATCAAGCACATTTACTGATTGAATTGGACGGATTCGACGAGGAACAACTCCAACGCGAAGCGGAACACTTGTTTGGGGTACTGGAATCTTTCGAAACTGATGAAATCCTATTTGCGGATTCCGCAGCGCAAAAAGCAGCCCTATGGAACCTTCGGAGAAAAGTTGGAGAGGCCGTAAAAACCCAATCGATCTACAAAGAAGAAGATACCGTAGTTCCGCGATACCAACTGCCAAATTTGCTAACCCACGTAAAATCGGTGGGAGAACGTTACGGGTTCAAATCGGTGTGCTATGGACATGCCGGAGATGGGAATTTGCATGTCAACATCATTCGTGGCGAATTAAGCGAAGAGCAATGGACGCAAGAGCTTCCGAAAGCGATTACGGAGATTTTCGAAGAGGTTGTGCGACTTGGGGGTACCCTTTCTGGGGAACACGGGATTGGATACGTGCAAAAGCCCTACATGCCCATTGCCTTTCCGGAAGTAACCTTACAACTGATGCGGGAAATCAAACGGGTATTCGACCCTAAAGGAATTTTAAACCCGGGGAAGATATTTTAATCCTGGTTCTTCAACCAAGGTAAATGCTTGGCGTAAAGCATGGTGAAAATCAAGGAAATGGTAAGATTGACCACCACAATAATCGTAGGTACAAGTGCAGGAGAAACGAAAACGTACATGCTTCCGCAAGCCATTAATGAATAAATGATGTAGGCATGGAAACCATTTATATTACGATTGGCCATCCAAAAAACACCTAAAAGCCCGGTCAATGCTATGGCTAGATTCAAAAAATTACTTTCCCAAAAATAGGGCTGCAGCGCTTCGGTCATGTCATTGATTCGTACATAAAAATCAGCCAAACCATCCATTTCCGCTTTCTTAAGCTCTACGATGGTTTTCGTGAATTCCAATTTTGACTCCTTCAGCATTTCCTCCGTAGGTCGCACAGAGATCATGGTAAAAAGGGTTCCTAAAATAGACATGACGAGATTAATCGAAGTAAGAACTAAAAGCGTACGAAGACCTCGAGGAATATTCCTCCAACGTACGAGCAATTCATTATAAGGTAAGAACTTCAATTAGTTGGACTTTAATTGTTCGTTATCCAATTCGATTTCTTCCGGTGTTATCAATTTCAATTCCGTTCTACGGTTCGCTTGATGCTGTTCTACAGTACAATAAACTCCGTTCGAACAGTTATTGACTAATTGCGTTTCACCGTAACCTTCGGCTTTGATTAACTTCTTGTCAATGCCTTGACTAATAATATAATCGACACAGCTTTTTGCTCGGTTTTTAGAAAGTTTGAGATTATATTTATCGGAACCTCTGGAATCGGTATGGGAAGAAAGTTCAACCCTCAAATCCGGATGACTTTTCATGTAAGCAACTAATTTATCCAATTCCAACTTTCCTTCAGGTCGTAAAAAATACTTATCGAAGTTGTAAAGAATCAAATCTAAATTAACAAATTGATCCGCTGATTTCATTTTCAATCGAAGCTCGTAATTGACGGTATCAACACAATTCCCACTTACAGTAGCGGGAATAAGAATACTTGCATCATCGTAGTTAATAAAGTTCGCCACTATGGAATCTACTCTCGTCGTACCCTCGTTTCTCCAAACGTATGTTCCGCTGTTATTGGTGTTCAATTTGCTGGTAGTTCCGTTGGACTTAAAAATATTCAAACGCACATCGCCTAGGGCAATCCCCGACTGATCTTTAACCGTGAGTTTGGATACGTATTGGTTGTAAAAAGACTTAAGGTTTACCTTTTGACTAATAGGATTAACAGCTTTATACACCGTCGAATCTGCCGTCATGATTTTATCGCCGGTATAAACCACCTTGTATTCATGATTTCTTTTCAATTCGAGCGCTTCAGTTTCTCCTTTGGAATTCGTTTTAACCTCGAAAATTTTACCATTGTTCAAATCGGTAATTCTTACCTCTTGGTTTCTCAGGGATTTCCCTTTACAATCCGCAAGAGAAACCACCAAATCCGATTGGAAAACTGGCTTATTAAACGCGTAAATGCGATCCTTGAACATTTCCCTGTTCGATGAAAAATAACCTTTGCCGGTTTCTTCATTCACATAGTAGGAAAAATCGTCCGCGTTGGAATTGAGTGGTACTCCAATATTCTCTGGATTTTTACCATCCAATTCACTGCTAAAAATATCTAAGCCTCCTATACTCCCCCAAGCGGACGAGCTGAAATATAGAACACCCCAATTCGAAATGAAAGGAAATAATTCGTCTTCGATAGTATTCACGGAAGGACCTAAATTCACTGGTTCGGACCATTCACCTCCCGAGTAGCTTGTTTTCCAGATGTCCGCACTGTAAACGGTATCGCGATTATTGATTGACTGAACCATACTACCCGGACGATCGGATACGAAATACACATTACCATTCTCATCCATGCTCGCATGGCCTGTAGAATAGTTAACGGAATTAAAAGGGAATTCTATTTCAGTAAAGGTTCCATTGATCAGTGAATAAACGCGTTGTTGCAACCTTCTGTATTTCACGGTATCGGTTTTATCTTTCTCGCTAAAGTTGGTTGTAACAAATACTAAATTTTTATCCGGGCTGAATGAAATCGGACCGTCGTGTGCTTTAGAACGATCGATATCACGCCATTGATTCTTGTAAAGTAGGTCAATCCAGAAAGGCTTTTGGAAAACCGTTGATTTCTTTGTTGCTTCAATAGAATCGAAAAATGCAATATCGCTGTAGAACTCGCCTGTTCTTGGATAATTCCGATTCGCTGCACTGTGGTTAAATTCATTGGAAACAAACAAAATGCCTGTTTTGTATGGGAATGCCCCGTACTCCTCGCCTTTCGAACCTTTTTTATACATCCGAATAGCATATTCGGAAGCCTTGCCCAAGTTAGCTTGCATTTGGTTTAAGGAAGACTGTCGTAAATTCAACCATTCTGAATTAGGAAAAACTTTTAAGGCAGAATCGAGAATTCCCGCAGTTCTTGAGCTTTGATTGATGTATTGCGTCGCATTTAAAAAATAGACCCAATCTTGTTCAATGGTTTTACCTTTCGAAACAAGTTTATAACCCCAGGTGGAGGCTTTACGGTAATTTTCCGATAAGTAGGCGGCTTCCACTGTTTTACTCAGTAATTCCCAGTTAGGGGAATTTGTCTTTAAGGTGCTGGTGGCTAATTCCTCCCAAACTGGAAGCGCGTCAACAAACCTGTATTGCGCCGAAAGATCTTTAGCATACTTTATTTTGTACTCTTGAGCAAGTGCTACATTAAGAATACAAATGGAAAAAAATAGGGATATCGTAATTTTCATATCAGAAATATCTAGGGCTTTGTATCGCATTGTTTTTACCTTTTAAATCGAAGGAAATCATCACCTCATGAGTACCCCACTGGTTTAACATTTTCCCATTGAGAGGAAAATCAAATGAATATCCTGCAGAGCACCAATCTTTGATTTGATAAGCGAAGTTTATACCAGCACAATCTGTAGTACGGTAAAGAGCTCCAATCCAAAATTTATTGTAGAGATGTACACTGAAATTTAAATCGGCAATTAACGGCCCGTTAGCAGTATATTTCAAGAGAACGGAGGGCTTTAAATCAATGACCGAATTAAGGTTGTACACATAACCTCCAGTAACGAACAAATGGCGTTGTAAAAAGGCGTTCCCTCCTATGGTATCCATAGAACGTTTAATCAAGCGGGGTAACGAAACCCCTGCATAAAAGTTCTTGTCGTATAAATAGGCTCCAAATCCAAAATTCACTTTGGTTTGACGGTAAGAATTTAAATAATTAGCATCGGTAGGATCGGTAACCGTTAATCCTCCAAAATCATAACCAAACTGTTGAAATCCACCAGATAGACCAAGTGATAAGCGCAAGTTATCCTCGTTCAAGCGCATGTGGTAGGCAAAATTCGCCATGGCATTGAAGGCCGTGCGTGAACCGATACGATCGTAGGCAATGTTACCGCCTAAACCCACATTTTGACGTAGCACAGGCCCGTGAAACGCTAAAAACTGGGTATTGGGAGCACCGTCCCATCCTAGCCACTGCGCTCGTGTTACACCCGTAACGTTGAAGGAACCTCTACTACCAGCATAACCTGGATTAAACTGCAGGGGGTTGAAAAAATACATGGAAGCCTGAGGGTCTTGTTGGCTCCATAGGGAAGTACTGCAAAGTACTATGAAGGAAAGAACAGCAATCTTTTTCATTATGGTTGAATTTCAATGTAACCTTGGTAAGGATCTTGGGATTTCTTATTCGTGTCGACTATATAAAAATAAGTTCCAGCCGGCAATGGATTTGGATGAGTACCCCGAAGATGTCCATTCCAATCATTGTTGTATGGTCGGGCTTCGAACACCTCATTCCCCCAACGGTTAAACACCTTGACCTTGATATCAGGGTATTGATCCGTATTCTGAATAATCCAAAGCTCATTTAAATTGTCACCGTTCGGTGAAAGGAATTGAGGAATTATGATCGGAATTAACGGTGTACAACCTAAATCATAGGAAGAGGAAACAGAACATCCAGCAACATCTGTAGCTGTTACTGTGTAGGTTCCTGCATCTATGTTACTTGCGGTAGCTCCGTTATTTCCAGACGACCAACTATACGTAAACCCACCTTGACCCCCTGCTGCAAGCACCGTCAAACTTCCGTTGGCTTCCGAACACTCAGACCCCGTTGAATCAATTTGAGCAATGGTAATTTGCGTTGGTTGGGTAATCACGACCGTTGTATCATCGATGCACCCGTCTTCATTGGTAACCTCCACCGAATAGGTTCCGGCACTTAATCCATTCACATTGGCAGAATTCGCTAAGGAAGGTGTCCAATTGTAATCCAAGTTGGAGCCGTTTCCGTTATCCGTATCGATAGCAGCGGTACCATTCGATCCATTGAAACAAGAAACATTCGTGGAGTTAACCGTTGTTATATTAATAAGCGTTGGTGGATCAATGGTTACTGCATAATTCGCTACACACCCATTAGAATTATTCGTTAATTCAACGGTGTATTGCCCGGGTTGATTAATCGTAGGAGTAAAAGTATTTCCACCCGAAACGATCCCCGGACCAGCCCATGTAGCCGTAGAATTATTCGGATTAACCACACCGTTGATAACCCCGATACCGGTAATACAATCTAACCCGTTTTGAGGAGTCGTAGTGTAATCGAAATCCGGTGCAGAATTGACATTGACCACAAATTGATCAGTTACCGCAGGACAATCGTTCAGTTGCATGGTCACTTCAATTGTACCGCTAATGGTACTACCAGAAGTGTTATTTCCGGAAGTAAACGTTGGAACATTCCCGTTGCCCGATGCCCCCAATCCAATATTGGTATTCGTATTCGTCCAAGTAATCGTAGCATTGGGCGGACTTGTAATGTAATCGTCTGGGTTCACAGGCAAACCAGGACATACCGTGAAGTCAGGATTGATATTAAAGGTAAGGGCCGGCTGCACCGCAACCGAAACCACCGCAGTGTCTCCCGGACACTGAGCATTCAATACCGTAATGATGTATTCAACCGTATCCATGGTAGTTCCAGAATTATTCAAGGTCTGAGCAATATTTGCTCCTGTTCCGTTGGAATGGCCTGTAATCGTACCTGGTGCCGTCGCGGTCCATGAAAAACCAACATTATCCAAATTGCTTTCGATGTCGATATCCGTCGTCTCGCCTGAGCAAATTTGATAAAAGGTTGGATCGACCGTTGCATTCGCTTGAGGGTTAACGGTAATGGTATGAACATCTGCCGAATCGTTAGAGCACTCCACCGTTGCCGTAATTTCAATCGTTCCAACTTCGTTGGTGTTGTTTTGTGGCACCAAGGCATTAAAGGCCACGGGAGTAGTTCCACTTCCTGAGAGCACGGTTATATTGCTGATGTTGGTCGTATCCGTAATATCCCAATTAATGACATAGTTTGGTTGATCTGCAGTCATAGTAAACAAAGCCGAGGAATCACCGCTGCATATGGTTTGTTGGTATAACGAAAAGGTTAAATGCGCTTCAGGCTTAATAACCACGGAATCCACAATGGAATCATGCCCACAAAAATTACCGGTGTACAACGTAACATAGTAAGTTCCAGGCTGGCTAAATAAAACCTCCATGTCGTATGAACCATTGGTCCATTGAGTATAATCATAGGTAGCTCCGGTAAATCCGTTGGAAGAACCTAAAGATCCGCTATTGAGTGTAAAAGTGTTGGGAGTGATGTTCCAGTAATAACCATAGGTGGTATCGCAGCCGTTTTGATTGATGGATTCACCCGCCACTGTTTCATTGTTAAAGGTTACCGGTTCAAGCACACATACCGGTGACTGAGGCGTGTAACTAAAATCAGGAGTGGTTCCAGTCGAAATGATAATGGGGCCAACAGTAACCACCGTTGGAATACCATTATTCGAACAAATATTTTGGGCGACAACCGCAGCAGAGTAGGCATTAGGAATCGGAGGAAGCCCGGGTGCAATCACATAGTCTACTCCGCAAGATGAGGTGGTAAAAACATGGTTTATGGTTGTGTCATTTGCCGTGGTAAACACGACATTTGGAGTGCCATCCGAAAAAGTAATGGTGTAGGTAATTGGCACATCATTGGACAATATATCAATGGCGTAAGGAGAAGGAAGACAAGTATTTGAACCCAAGGCAGAAACCGTAATCTGAGGCGCACTTCCGTTGAATACGATGTACGTGGAGGTACTTGAACAACCGTTTTGGGTTACTGTATGTGTTAAGGTGAATTGACCTAAGGGATAATCATGAGTTATTTGAGTCCCCACCATTGCCAAGTTTGTTGAGGACGACCCATCACCCCAGTTAAAGGTCTGAGTTACCGTATTATTTACTGCCGCATTGAACGTAAACAATGCAGAATCAATGGATCCACAATTCTTGAAGATCGTCTGGCCTCCTTGAACCGTGGTGCCGAAACCTCCCCCCGAAGACACCAAAGTCAAAGCTGAATTGGGTGTGGCGACCACCACTATGTTTCGTGTAAAGACCTGATTGCCTGTTCCATTTTGGTTATTAACCGTCAACGAAACGGTCGTTGCACCTGGAGTATTGTAGGTTACTGTGTGAGGGCCCACTGTATTCGAATTTAATGGGCTTGCTCCAACCCCGAAAGACCAATTGTACGTTGCAGCAGCTACGGTTTGGTTCGAAGTATTGTTGTAGGTAATCGTTTGTCCCTGACAAATAGTAATAGTTCCACCTACTGCAGCAGGAACTGAACTAAAACTAGGTACCGGGGTTTGGCTGTGTGCAACCCCCACTAAGGTAAGGGTAATTGCACCGAGTATTTTTTGAAACATTTGCGCTGTTTAGAAAATTTCCTTGCAAAGGTAAACAAAAAATAACGAAGTATTTAAACCCAGTCAATCCCCTTTTTTAAGCTTTGTAATGTTTGTAACTCGAGGCTCCCCTCTTCCGGAAGGTAATTATACTTCCAATGTGCCATGGGAGGCATGCTAAGAAGTATGGATTCCGTACGACCGTTGGAAATGATTCCAAAACGGGTTCCACGATCGAACAACAGGTTGTATTCAACGTAACGAGACCATCGCAAAGCTTGCCAGGACAACTGCACTTCGGAGGGTTCGGGGAAAGCCGATGCTGTTTGAGCGGCATACAACACCGGAAAAAGCCTGCCCAAATCAAGACAAAACTCAAAAATCGATTGTTTATCCTCTCCATTTGTAGGCTTTAAATGATCGAAAAAGATACCACCAACTCCCCGCGTTTCTTTCCGATGCGGCAAATAGAAATACTCATCGGCCCAAGTTTTATACGCTTCATAAGTCTCTACCCTGAATTGGTCACAGGTGGTTTTAAGGGATTGATGAAAAGATTTAGCAAGCAATGGATCAACGTAAATAGGTGTCAAATCTATGCCCCCGCCAAACCAATGCTCCCCTAAATTGGTTTCGAAATACCGAACATTCATGTGCATGGTAGGATGCAAAGGATGCCTAGAATGGATGACAATGGATACTCCCGTGGCCAAAAATGCATCCCCCTTCATACCCATCTGTTCGCGCATCAACGCGGTAATCTCTCCTTCAACTTTTGAAAACGCAACTCCACCCTTGATGATTTTTGCTCCTTCACCGATGATCATTGTCCTGCCGCCTCCACCCTCTTCCCGCTCCCATTCATCGCTTGAAAACTTTGCCAAACCATCGTTTTTTTCGAGTTTATCGGTAATGTATACTTGCAATTCACGAAAACTATTGGCAATAAATTCACTCGTTAAATTGGGCATCTTTCTCTTGTTTAAAATTCCTAAATCGGCACAGTTGAAATCCGTAATTGCTTTGATAAGAAGCGGGATACCCTTTAAAATCCATGGAAAGCATTAAACCTTTGTAGGGAAACCCGGAATGGCATTGGTTCACCCATCCCCCAAAACCGAAAACAATATCGAAGCCTAATAGCGCAGATTTAGATATATCTATTTTATAGCGTGACCGGTATTGTTTGTGAAAATTTTTAACAACAAGTTCCTGCAAATCATAGCAAGACGTTGAAGCGTAATAAAAATCGCTTGGATTTTTAATATTGGATGAAAATTCCTTCCAATCCACCCACTCTCGTAAACCAAAAATCACTGGAATAGTTTTGGCACCTCGCGCCCACTCGTTGAACTCCAACACTTTCTTCTTGTTGGTCGACACACTGACAAAAACCGCATTTACCTCCGAATTGAGCAAAGCTTTTAAGGTCGCTGAATTTGCCATAATTAATCGATTTTTAGAAGTACCATATTGCTTAAATGTTTCAACAAACTTTCGTTCTTGAGCAGAATCAGCCGCTATTCCAGTTTGAAATAAAACGACATTTTTGTCGACGGCTATTCGAGCCATTTCTGTTGCCAAGAATGCTATTTGCTTTTCGGTTTCCGTAACAAGCTGATAGGTATTCGGCCGATGTATAAATTCTTTGGGCAAGTTGGGTAAGGGTGAAATGTAGGCCATTTGTTTTCTTTCGCAATAGTCGGATAATTTCAGCCCCTCTTTGAGATCCAAGGGACCGATTACAGCATCAAAATCCGATAACTTATCGCTCGCCAGAATTCGATCAACACTTTCATCCTTTGAACCATAGTCAAAAAATTGGACTTGACCTTTACAACCAATTGCGCTTAACGAATCGATGGCGAGCATAGCTCCGCAATAGAAATCATAAGCGTATTTTGCTAGGTTTTGCAAGGGGAATTCTAAAGAATCCTCCCCCAAAGGAAGAAAAACAGCCATTTTGAATGAATCGCCAATCTTTGTATTGGGTTGGACTAAGGGTGGTTTAGGTTGAACGTCCGGTGGTGAAAAGGTGGTTTTTGAGGGAATTTCCTTCACCAAAGGAGGCTTAACCTCTAGAATTATTGGGACTTTCAATACCATTCCGGGTTTTACCTTGGTGCTTTTCAACCTATTGTAAGCCACAAGCCGCTCACTCGATGTTAGATAGCGCTTCGATATTTCACCCAAGGTCTCCCCTGTTTTTACCGTATGTGTAATAACCGAATCTTTCAATTCAAAGCTCCTGAAATTATCGCTAGTGAAAGCGGTCTCTACCGAAGACGACGAAGTATTTGAAGGCAAGTCCTCATAATTCCATCGAACAAGGCCTTTTTTTATGTTTAATTTGTCACCAATTTTTAGGGTACTTGCTTCCGTTAGCCCGTTGGCGATATACAGACTATCAAGGGGTATGGCGAAGCGCTTTGAAATACCAAATTTTGTATCCCCTTGAACCACAGAATAGTTGAAATCGGAGCGTTGAGCTTTGATTTTAATCTTTGTTCCTAAGGGAAAATCCATGTTTAACGAAGGATTATACCCTTTTAAACTGTCCAAATTGATCCGATAAACGGATGAAAAATTAAAAATACTAAATCCTTCCGAAACGGTGTACTCATGGTACCATTCTCCATTCGATTGTACAACAGGCACCATGCCCTGGGATTTCAATCCGCAAGGAACAAGTAGCGCCCATAATATCATACGTTTTATTCCCATTCAATCGTAGCTGGTGGCTTGGAACTGATATCGTAGGTTACACGATTAATTCCGCGTACTCCGTTAATAATTTTATTGGAAACTTCCGACAAAAATTCGTAGGGAAGGTGGCTCCAGTCTGCCGTCATTCCGTCTGTTGACCCTACTGCTCTCAAGGCCACCACGTTTTCATAGGTTCGTTCATCCCCCATAACACCAACCGATTGCACGGGTAATAAAATAACTCCGGCTTGCCAAACGCTATTATACAGTCCGTGTTGCTTCAAAGCATTAATGAATATTGCGTCGGCTTGTTGCAATAAGCGTACCTTTTTCTCCGTAACTTCTCCCAATATCCGAATACCCAAACCAGGACCTGGAAAAGGATGCCGTTTCAACAAAGCATCGTCCATCCCTAATTCCCTTCCTAAAAGCCTTACTTCATCTTTAAACAACAAGCGCAATGGTTCGATTACTTGGTACTTCATATGTTCCGGTAATCCCCCTACATTATGGTGCGACTTGATGGTTTGCGATGGCCCGCCATCGACGGAAATAGATTCAATGACATCGGGGTAAATGGTGCCTTGACCGAGCCATTCAGCCCCTTCGATTGCTGCACCTGCTTGCTCGAACACTTCGATAAAGGTTTTTCCAATAGCCTTACGCTTATCCTCAGGATCGTTTTTTCCCGCTAAAGCATCGTAAAATAATTGAGAAGCACGAACCCCATTGACCGATAAGCCCATCCCTTCATAGGAAGTGAGCACCTCCTCAAATTCCCCCTGCCTTAAAAGCCCATTATCCACGAAAATGCAGTGAAGTTGGCTGCCAATAGCTTTGTGCAATAAAACAGCTGCCACGGAAGAATCCACCCCACCTGACAAGCCCATTATCACTTTAGAACTACCTACTTTATCTCTAATATTTCGAATTTGCTCCTCAATGAAGGCTCCAGGGGTCCAATCTCCAGAACATTGACAAATCGTCAAAACAAAGTTTTTGAGCAACTGCATACCTTGCAATGAATGGTACACTTCAGGGTGAAATTGAACGCCATAGGTTGCCTGTTCCTCAAAGGAAAAACCCGCATTGCTTACATCGTCTGTCGCGCAAATACGATGGGCGCCTTTGGGTAATTCGGTAATCGAATCCCCATGCGACATCCACACCTGAGTCGGAAAATCCATGTTCTGAAGAAGCGGCGAATCCATCACTTTGTGCAATTGAGCTCTTCCATACTCACGGGTATTGGATGCAGCAACCTGACCTCCATAACATTGAGATATCCATTGAGCCCCGTAACAGATGCCCAAAACCGGAATCTTCCCGTGGAATGCAGAAAGATCTGGTAAAGGAGCTTTTGTATCACGCACAGAATAAGGACTGCCGGATAATATTACCCCTTTACAATTTTCAGGAAGAATCGGAATGGCATTCCACGGTTTTATCTCACAATAAACGTTCATTTCGCGAACACGGCGAGCAATCAGCTGCGTGTACTGTGAACCAAAATCAAAAATTACTACGGATTCATGCATGTGCAAAGATAGGCTTAATTTCGTCACGTAACATGGAATAAAATGGATTAAACTAATCGCTAAAGACGCGTCTTAAGCCAGTGTTTTCAAATTAAATTGTTAATTTCGTCGCTCAAAATACAACTCATGATTGCGGGACTATTAAAACAAATATTCGGGGACAAAAGCAGCAAAGACCAAAAGCTCTACCAGCCATTCGTTGATGAGGCAAAAGCGCATGAAACCGCATTGAAGACCCTAAACGATGATGCCTTGCGTCAAAAATCCTTTGAATTCAGGAGTAAAATTAAAGAAACACTTAAGGACTTGGAATCGGAATCGGCGAGCATTCAAGAAAAAATTGACCATCCTGATACCCTTGTAACCGAGAAAGAAGAACTGTTCAATGAAATGGACCGAATCGCTGAAAGCATCAACGAAACGATTGAAGAAGTTTTATTGCAAATTCTTCCGGAGGCTTTTGCGGTCATTAAAGAAACGGCACGACGCTGGGCAGAAAACAAACAATTGGAGGTAAGCGCAATGGATTTTGACCGAACCTTAGCGGCTCAAAAAGATGGAATCACCCTTCAAGGTGATAAGGCAATTTGGCACAATGAATGGACCGCAGCAGGATCGAAAGTCACTTGGAACATGGTGCATTACGATGTTCAGTTAATGGGCGGATCGGTACTTCACAAAGGCAATATTGCTGAGATGCAAACAGGGGAAGGAAAGACCTTGGTGGCCACCCTACCCGTTTATTTAAATGCTCTTTCTGGTAAAGGTGTTCACGTTGTTACCGTCAACGATTACCTTGCGAAAAGGGACTCCGAGTGGATGGGACCACTCTACCAATTCCACGGATTAACCGTCGATTGCATCGATAAGCACCGACCAAATTCTGACCAACGAAGAAATGCTTACTTAGCTGATATTACCTTTGGAACCAACAACGAATTTGGCTTTGATTACCTGCGGGATAATATGGTTTCGAGTCCGAGTGAAATGGTTCAAAGAAAACACCATTTCGCCATTGTTGATGAGGTCGATTCAGTCCTTATTGATGACGCCAGAACACCCTTGATAATTTCAGGTCCTACCAGCCAAACAGGAGAACAAGAATTCCAAGCACTCAAACCGAGAATTGAGCGCATAGTGGCTGCGCAACGTGAGCTAGTGCAAAAACTGCTCTTAGAAGCCAAGAAAAATCTTGTGGTGCTGAACGAGTTAGAAGCAGACAAAAAACTGGAGAAAACGATGCTTGAAGAAGGGGGAATTGCCCTGCTAAGAGCCTATAGAGGTTTACCGAAAAATAAACCGCTAATCAAATTTCTATCGGAACCCGGCATTAAAGTACATCTCCAGAAAACGGAGAATTATTACATGCAAGAACAGGGTAAACGAATGAAGCTTATTGATGAAGAACTTTACTTTACCATCGATGAGAAAAACAATTCCATCGAATTAACCATGCGAGGTATCGACCTTATTTCGGGTAAAGATGAACGCGACTTCTTCATCATGCCAGACATTGGCGCTGAAATAGCCAAGCTGCAAGAACAAGGACTGAGTTCAGAAAAATTCCTCGAGCAAAAAGACGCTTTGGTGCGCGATTATTCTATTAAATCAGAACGAATTCACTCCGTAAATCAATTATTGAAAGCCTATTGCCTTTTCGAGAAAGAAGTGGAGTATATTATTGTAGAAGGTAAGGTAAAAATTGTGGATGAGTCAACCGGACGGGTTTTGGATGGCCGCCGCTATTCCGATGGACTCCACCAGGCAATTGAGGCAAAGGAAAACGTGAAAATTGAAGCCGCAACACAAACCTATGCCACCATTACGCTCCAGAATTACTTCCGCATGTACCATAAACTGGCGGGTATGACCGGAACAGCTGAGACAGAGGCGAAAGAATTTTACGACATCTACAAATTGGATGTGGTTGTTATTCCCACCCATCAACCTGTTCGCAGAAAAGATCTGAACGACATGGTTTACAAAACCGTAAGGGAGAAATTCGGGGCAGTCATCGAAGAAGTTGAACGACTTGTTGCGGAGGGACGACCGGTACTTGTCGGGACAACAACAGTAGAAATATCCGAGCTTTTGAGCAAAATGCTTCAATACAAAAAAATCCCTCATCAGGTATTGAATGCGAAATACCACCAAAAAGAAGCCGAAATTGTAGCAAATGCTGGTAAAGCGGGTGCCGTCACCATTGCAACGAACATGGCGGGACGAGGAACGGACATTAAACTTGGAGAAGGGGTTAAAGAAGCTGGCGGCTTGGCCATCATAGGTACCGAACGCCACGATTCGCGTCGCGTCGATCGGCAGTTACGCGGACGTTCTGGTCGACAAGGTGACCCTGGATCTTCGCAGTTTTTCGTTTCTTTGGAAGACGACTTAATGCGCAAATTCGGTTCTGAAAGAATTGCCAAAATCATGGATAGAATGGGCCTAAAAGAGGGCGAAGTTATTTCTCATAGTTTGGTTTCTAAATCCATTGAACGCGCTCAAAAGAAAGTGGAGGAAAACAATTTCGGAATACGTAAGCGATTGTTGGAGTATGACGACGTCATGAACGCCCAAAGAAAACGCATCTACAACCTTCGCCGCAACGCACTGTACGGAGATCGACTTGAAATCGACGTCGACAACATGTTCTACGATTTATGCCAAACCATGGCAAGAAATACCGTCGGCTTGGATTATTTGGATTACGAAACGGAAATCATCCGAGTGCTCGGTATTTCTTCACCGATTGATGAAGAAACCTTCCAGCAAATCGATGAGATGGGATTGACGGAATCGCTATACGACGCTATGAAATCCCAATACCTGCGCAAGCAAGAAAGGATCACCGCTGTAGCATTACCTCAAATAAAAGAAGTGTTTGAAACCATGAGCGATCGCTATAAAAACATGGTGTTTCCGCTACGCGATGGCAACCGAGAATTTCAATTGATTGTAAACCTGGAACATTCGGTGCGCACCAATGGAAAAGAAATTATTCGCCAATTTGAAAAGAATATTCTTCTTGAAATCATCGATAACGAGTGGAAAGAACATTTGCGCGAAATGGATGACCTCCGTAGCGCGGTAAACAATGCAACCTATGAGCAAAAAGATCCACTGGTCATTTATAAGCTGGAATCCTTTAACCTATTCAAAGAAATGTTCAATCGGGTAAACCAAACTTCGGTTGAATTATTGATGAAATTGGATTTACCGTCGTCGAAGGAATTTAAACAAACCAACCAAGAAAGCCAACAGAATAACTATTCGAATGCCAAAACAAACACCAGTATTTCCTCAGAAATACCTTCGTTTGATGGCAACCAAAGCCGAAGTTCTTCTCCGATTCCACAGGCTCCTCAAGAAAAGCGGGCTCCTATTATTGTCGATCCAAAAATTAACCGTAACGATCTCTGTCCCTGCGGAAGTGGTAAAAAGTTTAAGCAATGTCATGGCAAATAGGTATCGTTGGCACCGGAAACCTTGCCGCATTTTGGGCTAAAAACCTCGCTCCCTTAGCCAATGTTAAGGTTTTTTGTAAAGGTTCAAGCCACGAAAAAACCTTAGAATTCAACCAGAGATTTGGGTCATTGCCGTGGTCAAATACCGACCGCTTCGATTTGGTATTTGTTGCCGTTCAGGACGATAGAATCGATGCCGTTGTCGATGAATTATCCTTTTCCTGCCCTTTAATTATCGGCTCTGGGATTTATACTCGGAAATGCAACAATGAAGCGGTTGTCTATCCCTTGCAAACCCTGCATAAAGACCAATTGCCAAAACTTTCGGAGGTGCCTTTTCTCGTAGATCATGTCGAAGAAAACAACGAAACCCTTGTTAACTTCCTGAAAGATATAAAGGCCTCGGTAACGTTTTGTTCTCAAGACGAACGCCAAAAAGTTCATTTGTGCGCGGTATTCATCAATAATTTCGGATACTTTATCATGCGAAAAGGCTTGGAAATGCGACCGAATAATCTTGACCCCCAGCTTTTCAATGCATTAATTCAAAACACCTCCTTAAATGTTTTGAAATCAGGAAACTTACAGACCGGACCTGCCCTTCGAAAGGATATAAAAACGATGGAACAACACGTCTCATTGTTGAATGCAAAAGACCGGGAACTATACACCTATTTAAGCGAACAAATTATTCAAAATTCCCATGCAGTATAAAACCAAACTTGCTAGCATCCGTCATATTATATTGGATGTCGACGGTGTATTAACCGACGGGACCGTACTCATCAACGGCGAACACTATCAACGCATGATACTTGCTAAAGACAGCTACGCCTTACAATATGCGGTTAAACAAGGATTGAGCTTTTTTATTATCACAGGAGGAGAATCCAACTTCATCAAAGGCACCTATGAAAAACTAGGGGCTTCAAAGGTTATATTAAACGCGCACAATAAACTAGTTGCTTTCTCGGGTATTTGCAAAGAATTCAACATCAATCCCGAAGAATGTTTATACATGGGCGACGATATGCCCGACATTCCTGTCATGAAAACGGTAGGTTGCGCTGCTTGCCCTTCAGATGCTTGCACAGACGTGCGTGAAGTCGCTAACTATGTTTCCCCTTTCGCAGGGGGTAAGGGATGCGTAAGAGATGTTATAGAACAAACCCTGAGAGTACAACAAAAATGGGCCTTGGAAAATGCTTTTTCTTGGTAAACCTATTGACCAAGTTCTTTCATCCAAAATGCATTCAGTAAGAGGATTAACCTGCGAGCAATGGTATTTTGATATCGTTTTGTTCGATACCCTCCCACCCAACGAATTCCGCTGATAGCATTGGTTAAGAATACCTCGTCGGCCGACAGCAAATTGTGGGGTAAAATAGGGCATTCATAGACTCGTATATTGTTTTGAATCGCTAAATTGATGACCATCATACGCATGGTCCCTGCTATACAGCCGTCGTTCAACCCGGGAGTGTAGAGCACTCCATTGCTTACGATGAAAAGATTGCTGTTGGCCGATTCCAACAAATCTCCTTTATCGTTTTGCAATATAAGATCATCGAATCCCAATTCTTTCGCCTTTAAAGAAGCCATTACTTTGGTAAGGCCATTTTTCGTCTTGAAGGGTGATAAAAAGGTTTTTTGCAATTTTATGTCGCGATAAATATCAATTTCTAATCCCTTGTAATTCAATTGAAAATCATTATCTACATGAGGTAATACTTCAATAAAATACACCCCATTGTTACTCTCAGGAAGGTAGGCTCCCCCCGCCTCTCGGTCCAAGCTCAAACGGCATTTTCCGCCTGATTTTATACCCGATTGTTCGATTAATTCCGTGCATTGAGACGCTAAAAATTCCGATGTTAGATTTGCGGGCAAAGTGATTTGTAACGCAGCAGCACCTTGAAAAAGCCGTTGGACATGCACCTCAAAATTGATCATAGCGCCATGGAAGATCCGAATGCTTTCAAATACCCCATCACCGTATAAAAACCCTCGGCTACCTGCGTCTATAGAGGCCATATCTCTGGGCACTATTTTACCATTGTTGTTTACAAAAAGCATGATTAAAAATTTTGTAGGAACTCAGTTAATTTGTGCGGATTCAATAAGATGCTGAAAGCTGCGCCAAATATTGCTCCGCTGATATGGGCGTCGTTGGCGATGTTGCTTTTACCACGTTTCATGGCCAAATATTCCAAAAGCAAATACAAAGGACCAAACCAATACGCTGGTATAGGAAAAGGAATAAACATTATACCCAATTTCATGGTTGGATTCCATACAATTGCTGCAAAAATGACCGCTGCCACAGCACCAGAAGCCCCAAGGGATCGATAATGAGTATTTTCTCGATGCCTTAGATAAGGCCATATGGTTGCAGCAAGTCCTCCGAAAAAATACAAACCGACAAATAAAAGGGTGCCCCTATCCTCGCCGTATTCTAAATCCCACCAGTCCTCTAAGGATTGACCAAGAAATAAAAATGACATCATATTGAACAAAAGATGTTCCCAATTGCCATGAAACCACATGTGACCAAGAAGCCCTAAATGACCTTTTCCGTGGGCAATTTCGTAAGGACTGTAGAGGAACTTATCACGCAATTCCATGCGCTGAAAACCTAGGTAGGAAATCAAAACGCAACACACTAGAATAATCAGAGTTGCAGAGGCTGTCATTTAATCAATTATGAATGCTTAAAATTAACTATATTCGTTGAAAAAATCATGAAATCGTTTGGGTTTCTTTTCCTCTTACTTACTCTGTTGAGCGCATGTGAAACCACCGATAAAAACATCGATACGTATTTAACCGACGCTTCGATTCCGCAAGAAGAAAAACTCCAAAGGTATTTGCAAGATTCGAAGCGTTTAAATCCAAAAATTACCCTTCAAGAAAAAACTTGGCTCAACCAGTTCTATAGCTCAAGAGATTTTAAACCGGTTTTTATTTCGGATAAAAAGAACCAACCAACGAATGCTACTTACCTGGAACAACTCACTCAGCGGAACCTGGCTTTTGGTGTACCGAACGAAATACTCCTATCGAAAGACTCAAGCCTTCATCCCATAGAACAAGAGGTTGTACAAATGGTGAATATCTTACGCACCATAAATGCTGTTAAAAAAGGATTTTTACTGAACGATACCACCCTTAATACTGCCTTTGATCCTCCACAAAACGATCATATTAAGTTCTTTTTAAGCAATAAATCACCTTCTGAAAAAGACCTTTTCCTCATGCAGCTTGGCCCCGTAAGCGATACAAATTATCAACAATTCGCCACGGGATTGTATGAATTCGTAACGGCCTATCGTATGGATACTGCTGCATTGATACAACAGAAAACCGAGACTGAAATGGATTTTGCTAAAAGGAGTTTAATCGCTAAAGGATATCTGAAAGGTCAATCCTTCACAGAACAAGCACTTTTTGCAGCTATTCGAAAGTTTAAGCAGCATAATGGCCTTGGCAATTCAGTTGACATCGATTCCTACACCTTAGAAGCCCTTGCTGAATCGAATACCCACCGTTGTACACGAGCAGCCATATGCTTGGATAAAATCCGAAGAACGAAATGGCCTAAAAGCGATTATGTAAAAGTCAATATTCCTGAATATCGCCTTTATTATCATGCGAACGATAGCCTCAAAGCCATACACAACGTAGTTGTTGGTAAACGAACCAATGAAACACCAGAGCTAGTATCCAGCATTCGAAACATTGTTCTATACCCCTATTGGAAAGTTCCTTCAAGCATTATCAAAAAAGAAATCATGCCAGAGGCTAAAAAAAACCTTGCCTACCTCAAACGTCATCACTATAAATTGTGCAAATACGACGACACCACGGCTATCGACTTTCGCAAGGTTAATCTAAAAAAATCCTCTGGATATTCCGTGATTCAATACCCCGGCCCTTGGAACAGTTTGGGTGTTATAAAATTTGAATTCAACAATCAATACAGTGTTTATTTACACGACACTCCTCAAAAAGGTTTTTTTAGCCATCCTGTACGAAGCTATTCCCATGGATGTATGCGTTGCCAAAACCCCGTAGATTTGGTAAAAAAAGTCCTGGAATATGACCAAGAGGATATGAAAAAGAAAAAAATCACGGCTGATTCCATCGATTCTTGGCTGACCACCGTCCATAACCGAAATATTCCTTTGTATCATCCCATTCCGGTTCATGTAATTTACCAATCCGTCATTGTTTTTCAAAAGACCTTGGTTTTTTGTAACGATATTTACGGCCGTGAACAAAAAATAATGAACGTATTAACGAAGTATCAACAACAAAAATTAACCGTATGATTGTCGCTCCATCGCTACTTTCCTGTGATTTTAGCAATCTTAAAAAAGACCTTGACATGATCAATGAGTCGGCTGCCGAATGGATACATTTTGATGTAATGGACGGAGTATTTGTACCCAATATATCTTTTGGATTCCCCATCCTTCAAGCCACCAGAAAATGCACCGATAAAACCATTGATATTCATTTAATGATTCAAAATCCGGATCTATATGTGGAGCGATTCCACGAATTGGGCGCCAACAACCTAACTGTTCACCTCGAAGCATGTACTCATTTGCACAGAACGGTGCATAAAATCAAGGAACTCGGGATGCGGGCAGGTGTAGCTATTAATCCCCATACCCCTGTCCATGCATTGGACGGTATCCTTTCTGAAGTAGACATCGTACTCGTTATGTCAGTTAACCCTGGCTTTGGCGGCCAATCCTTTCTACCGAATAGCATCGCTAAAGTACAGGAGCTACGCAATAAAGCTGAACAGAGTAACCCGTCGCTCATCATTGAGGTTGACGGCGGTGTAAATAATTTAAACGCAGAATTATTAGCAGAGGCTGGAGCCCATGCCTTAGTCGCCGGAAATTTCGTTTTTAGTTCCCCCGACCCAAAGCGCACGATGGAACAATTGTCCCAAATTGACCTTCGGTAACTAAATACCACAACCCTCGTTATTTAGATGCTTTAACTTCAATGGCATGATTACACGAAAACTCCTATTCCTTTTTTGCTGGATATACCTGACTAACTCTAGCGTGTTTGGCCAAAATCTGGAGACCATGGAACAAAAGCTTGAGGCGAGCTTAAATGCCTTGAGGAGCGCCAAAACGGACGAGGAAATTCTGCAAAAAAACGAACTGTTTAAAAAAGAAATGGAAACCTTCTTGAAAATGGAAGGAGCCTTCAAATACAAATTCACCAAGCTAACCACCGTAGCCGACTTGCAAAGCGAAGACCAATTAGTCCGGATAGTCCATTGGAATTTGGAATTCACTGATTTCTCCTACAGCTATGCTGGTTTTGTAATGCGATGGAACGAAGACAACGAGCAAGTGCAACTCACTGAACTGGTCGACCACAGGGAGGCCTTTGAACCGATCCCCGATAATGTTATTGACGCCAAAAATTGGTATGGCGCCTTGTACTATAAAATCATTCCTGTTGAATATCTGAACGAAATTCAATACGTTCTCTTAGGTTGGGATGGAGCAACCACCATGAGCAACTTTAAGGTGATTGATGTAATGTCGTTCAAAGGAAATGCCGTAAAATTGGGTAGCCCACTATTCGTTACCCAGAAAAAAACGCTGAAACGCGTGGTATTCGAGTATTCAGATAAAAGCGACATGGCATTGCGTATGGATCAAAAACGCAATCGAATTGTTTTCGATCACCTATCCCCCGAAAGTCCCTCGTTGAGCGGAATCTTTTCCTTTTATGTACCTGATTTTTCCTACGATGCCTACGTATGGGACGAAGATCACTTCATCCTCAAGGAGGATGTAATTGCCACCAACGATGAAGGAAATACCCGGTCGGGAACTGTTTATGTGATGGATCCAAAAACCCTAAAACCCAAGAAACAAAACGTTCGATTGAATTGGATTAATCCAGAGGGCAAGAAAAGCTCTTCCGACATCAGCCATGTGGCGAGAACCGAGGACACGGAAACCACTACGGTAGAATCTCCCGAACCGACTATCCCCAAAAAGAAATGGTGGGATCGTCGAAACCCCGACAAACTTTCCGTAACCACAGGACGGTATAAAAAGAACCGAAGAAAACCACCAAAACCATGATGCAACTCGGAGAAATCCACCTCTTTCAAATTGAACGATTTACCCCCCAAGGAGCCTATGTATTTGGGAAAGAAAACGAAATCCTCGACGAAGAGGAAGTACTACTCCCAACGAAGTACATGCCTTCCAAGCCTCAAGTAGGAGATGAAGTTCAAGCATTTCTCATGAAAGACTCGAACAACCGCAGGGTTGTGGTGCGCGACTTTCCCAAATTAACCCTCAACACCTGCGCATTCTTAAGGGTCACTGAAATGAACATGCACGGTGCTTTCGCCGATTGGGGACTCGACAAGGACTTGTTCATCCCCTTCTCTGAACAACGCGAAGGCATTGAAATTGGCGAAACCTACCCCGTAATGCTTTGCTACGACCAGCAAACAGATCGCCTCTACGGAAGTATGAAAATCAACAAGAAATTGTCCTTGGCAAACTCAGAAATTGAGCACCAAAACTTACCGTTTCTTGTGACCGAACATCATGAACTGGGATGGCGCGGGGTACTGGACCAACAATACCTAGGAATGTTGTACCGGAGCGAGTGTAAGATTCCTGTTTCCCTCGGACAAACGCTTTCCGTGCATGTAAGTGCCGTGCGACCTGATGGTAAAGTCGATGTTAAAATCAGTTCCACCCTGCCCCAAAAATACGATGAAGCGGTAGATCAAATCGCCGCTTATTTAGCACAAAACAAGTTTCTCTACTTAACGGATAAATCCGATGCCAGCGAAATATACGAGCAATTCCGCATGAGCAAAAAAACCTTCAAGCAGGCTATTGGCAAACTGTACAAGCAGCGTAAAATCCGATTATTTGACGATAAAATAGCTCGGATGGATGAATAACCCAGCCTTAGATTCCTTACTGCACGCGTGGATTCATCCACCAACGGACCCCCTACCCCAACGTTTTAATTTTCCGCATCAGTACCAGCCGAATTCCTGGGCAAAAGCCGCTGCCCATGAGCTCCAAGAAACCTTGCACCAACGGTTTGAGCACGATTTTGACCAAACCGGAAAAATGTTCGGTGTGCTGGTGGTTGAAACCTCCGTAGGAGTAAAATACTTGGCTGGATTTTCCGGAAAAATCGACGAAACCACCCTTCACCCGGGCTTTGTACCGCCCATCTTCGATACTACGAACCCGAAAAGTTTTTACCGACAAGGGGAGCGTGGACTAGAGGAACTCACCGAACAAATTCGAGAAATTTCGGAGGGCAGCAAACTACCAACGTTGGTGCTTCAAAAAAAACACTTGGAAATAGCATGGCAAGAACAACGCTCTGCACTGCAAGCAGTCATTAGCGAGAACAAATTACGCAGAGCAGAACAGCGCTTAGCCAGCGGTTTCAACGAAGCAGCGGAGGAACGGCTGAACAACGAGAGCAAACTAGAACAACTCGCGCTCAAGCAAGCTAAAAAAAAATATCAGCTGGAACTTGCTGAACTCGATATCCAGCTGCAAGCCTTGGAACAAGCAATCCAAGACCTCAAAACACAACGGCAGCAAGCTTCGGTGAACCTTCAACGCAAGCTTTTTCAAGCGTACGAAATAGTCAACTTCAACGGAACAACTTCCACGGTATGGGACATTTTCAGGGCCTTAAACGCTGAACTCCCTCCCTCGGGTACGGGTGAATGTGCCTTGCCGAAGCTGCTGCATTTTGCGGCGCAACACGGCTTAAAACCCCTTTGTTTTGCCGAATTCTGGTGGGGAGCTTCACCGTTGGGGGAAGTTCGAAAACACCGTGGATTTTATCCGGCATGCCGGGCGAAATGCGAACCCCTTTTGGCATTTCAATTACAAGGCATCGCCGTAGAACCCAACCCGATCCACGAATTGGTCCACCAAACCCCGTTGGACATCCTTTTTGAAGACGATTGGTTGATGGCCGTCAACAAACCACCTCATGTGCTATCGGTACCGGGACGCACCGGTTTTGATTCCGTGGAAGACCGACTTAAAGGCATGTACCCCAACCTTCCCTTCCTCAAAGCGATACACCGTTTGGACATGGGAACCTCGGGGGTGATGTTGTTGGCGAAAGATGCGGCAACGCACGCTGCTGTGCAAAAACAGTTTGCGAGCAACAAGGTACAGAAATGCTACGAAGCATTACTTGCAGGGAAATTGGACCAGTCAGAAGGAGCAATTACATTACCCTTGCGGCTCAACATGGAACATCGTCCACATCAAATGGTATGTTACGAACACGGTAAAAAGGCGCTAACGCGGTACAAGGTCATCGATCAGGGTCTGCACTCCACCCGGGTTGAATTTTACCCCGCAACCGGACGCACGCACCAGTTGCGGGTACATGCAGCACACCAACACGGACTCAACACACCAATTATTGGCGACGAACTGTACGGCACCTCGGGCGAACGTTTATGTTTACACGCTCGGGAACTCCGCTTCCAACACCCCAACACGCTGCAGGAAATCCACTTACGGGCGAAGGTTCCTTTTTGATTTTTTACAAAGCAAGCTAGCTTATCGTAAAATGTCCTGGTTGGGGGCATTGGTGATAATGTATCAATGAGCACATTACGTTCATCGCAGACTTCGATAGGCATGCCATGGCATACTACTCAGCCTGCTTTAATTCCTAGTGGACTGAGTGCCCCGAAGGGGTGTATCGAAGGCCACGTCACGTTCATCGCAGACTTCGATAGGCATGCCATGGCATACTACTCAGCCTGCTTGAGCAAGCTAGTTCAAGAACGACCGAAATCTACACCCACGTGAGCACCAAAAACCTACAACCAATTCGTTCACCTTTCGATGATTTATAGGAAATAATCGTATATTCGTACATACGCTACAAACCTGCGCATATACACACAAATCGGTGTGCTTGAGGAAGGTTTATAGCTCCTATAAGCTAGTTAGCGGTCAGGCTATGACGAAACGCCAACAACAGACAATAAATTAAAATGACAACTGACAGAAACGTAATTCTATATATTTCAATGAGTTTAGACGGCTATATTGCCACTAAAGACAACTCACTTGAATTTTTATCAATGGTTGAGCAAGAAGGTGAAGATTATGGATACAATGACTTTGTTAAATCTGTTGATGCTGTAATAATAGGCAGGAAAACTTATGAAAAGGTAATTGCAATGGGTTATGAATATCCACACACAGACAAAGACGTTTACATATTGACTAGAACTGCCAAACCTTCAATAGGCAATTTTAAGTTTTACTCTGACGACCTTTCTCGCCTAGTTAATGGCTTAAAAAAACAACCAGGTAAAAACATATATTGTGACGGAGGAGCAGAAATTGCAAATGAGTTGATGAAAAATAATTTAGTAGACGAGTTTATAATTTCAGTTATTCCAATACTACTTGGTGACGGCATTAAACTTTTCAAAGACGGTCGACCTGAACTAAAATTAGAACTCTTGTCGACAAAACAATTTGACAAAGGACTTACTCAATTTCATTATAAACGTGCAGACGAATAGAATAAAAATAAACGCAGGACAAAATGCCCGAACCGCTAAAAGCTAGTTAGCTGCTATTCTAAAACGACACTCTAAATTAACAGATGACCTCATACATTAACAAGATAAACGACTATATTAAGTCGCTTGACTACGAGACCCAAAATGCTCTACAAAATATTTCACTAAACAAGCATTACAAAAAAGGCGACTTACTTCTGCGACAAAATGAAATTTGTTCAAAAAGCTATTTA
Source organism: Cryomorphaceae bacterium (assembly GCA_027485415.1). Lineage (GTDB taxonomy): Bacteria > Bacteroidota > Bacteroidia > Flavobacteriales_D > Crocinitomicaceae > UBA952. The sequence continues at coordinate 35,627 of JAIXRC010000028.1, forward strand.
CTTATAAACGGAATAGCCCGAAAATACTACTTGAATGATGGCAAAGAAATAACCACAGAACTTTATTTTGAAAACGACCTAGCCATTTCATTTGACAGTTACACATTACAACAACCAAGCAAAGAATTTATTGAAGCATTGACAGATGTTACAGTTTCAGTAATTAGTTATCAAACATTTCAAGAAGCAAAAAAGAATTTTCCTAAATTATTGACACTTGACCTAATGCTTACAGAATATTATGGAATGTGGGTTGAAAACAGACTTTTTCAATTTCATACAATGACTGCAACTCAACGTTATTTAGACATTCTAACAAAAAGCCCACATATTATTCAATCGGTTCCTTTAACTATCATAGCTTCTTATCTTGGCATTTCATTGGAAACATTAAGCAGAATTAGAGCAAAAATTTAATCCGTTGTATTATTTGACCTAAGTCAAATGTCGTATGTTTTTCATCTCTCACTTTTGCAGAGTAATTAAAAACAAAAAAATGAATTGGATAAATCTTTTGCTTGCAGGCTTATTTGAAATAGGCTGGACAATCGGGCTTAAACAAATGGACAACCATAAAAACCTTTTATGGACTGCCATATTTTACATTAGTATTGTAACAAGTTTTTACTTTTTACAACAAGCACTAAAAGTTATTCCGATAGGAACAGCTTATGCAATTTATACAAGCATAGGAGCAGTTGGAACAGTAATCATCGGAATGATTTTTTTTAAAGAACCTACAACCCTAATTCGCATTGGCTTCATCTTGTTAATCATTGCTGGTGTAATTGGACTTAAATTAACTGCTACACACTAAACTATGAAAACAAGAATAATAGGATTTGACTTAGCAAGAGCTTATGCCATTTTTGGAATGTTTATCGTGAATTTCAATACTGTTTTTGGAAGTCATACAAACCATTCATATAATACTCCCATAATTTCAAACCAAGGTGTTAGTTAAATTTTTTACTTTTAATTTACATCTATGAAACAGAAAACA
>JAIXRC010000104.1 GCA_027485415.1 Cryomorphaceae bacterium
ACAGGGCTAAAACCCAATGTCGCTAACCACTTTTTTTATCCCCAAAATATTGCTTCCTAATTCAATAAATATTAACTTAGCTTACTACCAACTTTGGTCTGGATTTGGGGAGTATTATACTGTTTATTATTGCTATTTAAAACAACCAAAAAGTTTTGAAGACAAAATATATGATTACCTAAAAAAACAAAAACTAGCTTATCCATTGTTAAATGGAAAAAGAGGCAGACCTCCAAAGAGATAATCTACTTATAACAGCGTGTAAGCAATATTGCCTTGCCGCAGGCGCAACCCAAGGCAACATCGCCTACACGCAAACCGTTATGGGTAAGTTTAAACCACGATAAAACGGAGAAAGCCGAAAATCCAATAAAGAGTAGGCAACAATTTAAAACTAATTAATATGAAAAAGTTTGTTTCTGAAAACTGGTACAAATTGATGATTGGATCATCATTGTTAATGGCATCATTTGGATTTATGGTGCATTCTGTTTCACCTGCTATGGCAGATGATAACAACCAAAAGCTAAATGTAAATTCAAATTACAGATTGGTTCAAACAAATTCTGATGGATCAATAAATGTAAAATTATCAGATGAGCAAATAAATAATATTAAATCCACTACAGGAATACAACAAGTTGAAATTGTGGGATATGATAAATACGGAACGTTCAATCGTGCTAGAGTTGGTGAAGGTCAATTAGTAGTATTCAATAATAACAAATAAATTGTAATGTAGGAAATTCTCTAACTGAATCAACCCATAACCGCTTGTAAGCAATATCCCGAATCGTTCCTCTCGGGACATCGCCTACACGCAAAACGTTAGTGGTAAGTTAAAACACGAAAAAAAACAGAAAAATATGCCGATTGAACAACATCCATTTACATCAAACAGATGGCTTCAAAACATCAATAATCATTTAGTAAAAGATAAGTGGTTTTTAAAACGAAATATTGAAAATGATACAATAAGTTTTGGATTCATGCCCAACAAAGAAGTGAAAAGCATTTTTTTAGGTACTTTTCCTATTTGGGAAATAACAGTTGGACCAGTTGGAAATCAAAATATTGAATTCTTTTATGGGAGTATTGTAAATGATTTTTGGAATTGTTTAGGTTTCATTTCAGAAATGCCTATTAACAACCTGAGTAATCGAATTTCAATATTAGATAATTATCAATTAGGTATAACTGATATTTTAGAAACAGTTAATCGAAATCCAGAAAATTGCAACTCAGATGATTGTTTGACAGCATTGAAATATAATAACATTTTAAAACTTAAAGAATCTTTTCCTGGATTAAAAAACATATTTATTACTTCAGGAGGTAAAGGCCCCGTCGGTAATCTAAATAATAATAAAAATGTAGCGACTTGGCTTAAGCATTCCCTTCTTGGACATAATATTCAAGGGTTCAACAATAATGGGTTTGTTAAATCAATCACCATCGATAACATAGAATTCAACTTAATATATTTATTTAGTCCTAGTAATGCAGCTAATACTGCAAGACAAGGCGAAATGAATCGAAATAATAATTTTGGAATTAACAATTTAAATATTCAGGAATTTAGAAAATTACAATGGAGTTATTTTATTAAGCAATATCATTTAGTTGACACAACAAACGAAACAATTGATTCTATTTACAATACAGTAATAAACAATGAACAACTTTTAAATTACTTCAATAACTAACCAACCACTAACAGCGTGTAAGCAATATTGCCTTGCCGCAGGCGCAACACAAGGCAACATCGCATGCACGCAAAACGTTAGAGTACATCTTCATCTTCTTGAAAAAAGATTAAATAAAGTTGGAAAATAGTAACTTATAAGTTACATTTGTGTTATGAATCATAAAGTCCGACAAGTTGTCGAATTTGAAACTCATTTTAGTGATTTTTTGAAAAAGCAGCCTGAAAAGGTTCAGAATAAGATTTTTAAAATAATTGAAGCAATAGAAACACTTGAGAGGGTTCCTGGCAATTATCTTAAATTGCTTAGTGGTACAAATGGGCTTTATGAAGCACGTATCAAGTTAGGATCAAATATTTGGAGGGTGTTTTGCTTTTTTGACAGCGGGAAATTGGTCATTTTATTGAACGGATTTACAAAAAAGTCACAAAAGACACCAAAAAATGAAATTGACAAAGCAATGGCATTGATGCAAAAATATAACCAGACTAAAAATAAATAACATGAGCACAAGAAGTTGGAAAGAAATAAAGGATGAAGTTTACGGCAAAAAAGGAACTGCGCGTCGTGATCAATTAGATCGTGAATTCGAGTCATTTGAAATCGGTCTTCTATTAAAAAAGGCTCGTGAGGATAAACGCTTAACACAAGAACAACTTGCCGAATTGGTGGACAAGAAAAGAACCTATATTTCAAGAGTTGAAAATGATGGGGGTAACATGACACTCAAAACTTTATATGAAATTGTCGAGAAAGGTTTGGGGGGAAAAGTTACCATCTCAATACAACTTTAAAGACGAACTCTAACAGCGTGTAAGCAATATCCCGAATCGTTCCGCTCGGGACATCGCTTACACGCAAAACGTTTTGCTTCATACTAACAGACATTCCTAATATGAAATTAAAATAAAGCAGTCCAAACACTTTTATCTTTTGTTCGACACTTTTAATGGCTATTACTATGTCTTGTAACAGTAACATTCAAAGTCAATCAAATAAAAAAGACCAAAGTATTCATTTTATAATTGACTCCACAAAGCTGAATTATAAAACAGGAGTACGTTCAATTTTAGAAGATAGTAAAGGAAATATTTGGTTTGGAAGTTACAGCGAAGGAGTGTGTTTACTTCAAAATGGAAAGCTCCAATATTTTACAACCCAAAACGGATTAAGTGATAATCAAGTTAGAAGTATTTATGAGGACAAAAATGGCACCATTTGTTTTGAGTGTGGCATTGGCTTGAGTATTTATAAGGATGATAAAATGACTTTGTTTAATGATAGAAATTATGCAAATAAACAATTAAAATTATCGGATGATGACCTTTGGTTTAAAAGTGATGCATCAATGGGCAATAGCAAACTTGAAAAAAAATCAGGAGTGTATCAGTATGACGGGAAAGAACTTTATTATCACACTTTTACTGTTAAAGACACATTAGGGCAAGAGATTCCCTGGGCAAAATCAACAAACTTTGTAAGAAGTAAAAATGGAATAGTTTGGTTTGGTGCTTACAGTGAATTGATTGGACATAATGGCAAGCAACTAATAACGTTTAATAACGAATCGCTTGGATTAAATGGCACAACAGAAAACCTTCACATTAGGTCATTAATGGAAGACAGCAAAGGCAATCTATGGATTGGAAATAATTGTGGTGGCGGTCGCAGTGGAATTGGCGTAATAAAATATGATGGTAAATATTTCACTCAATTTACAAAACAACATCGATTAAGGACAGAAGATACCAAGGGTAATTCCTTAGACAAAGTTTTTTCTATGTGTGAGGATAATTCAGGAAATATTTGGTTTGGCACAAACGAATCAGGTGTTTGGCGTTATGACGGACAATCTTTGAAGAACTTTACACAAGAGGACGGAGTAGACAGCGGTATAACTTGGGTAATTTACAAAAGCAAATCAGGAGAATTATGGTTTGGTGGAGGTCCAAATGGTGTGTATCGATTCAATGGCAAGTCTTTTGAACGAAAATACTAGGTGGAAGTACGACCCCACAGCAGGGGTTTTGCAAAATTGGCGGTTCAGTGCTTCGCATGACAATTTTTGCATAATTTGCACATTAGTGACTCGCATAAAGTTTTGTGGATAAAAGCGCCACTTCGCCAAGCTGCAAACCGTGAAACCAAGAAACTCAATAACTTTAGCGTGTTTTTGCTCACTATGAAAAAATTTCGTGCGCTTATTCCAATTTTAATTTTTGTTCTGCAGTCTTGCAACATATTTTATCACCGGGTTCATTTTGAGCACCTACACAAGCAAAATGCAATCGTCACGAAAGAGACCAAAGTCAGGAATACGGGAAGCAATTGTCGGTCTAAAGAAATTACCACGGAAAAAGACTCGCTCACCAATCTAGTTACATTAAAAGAAGTAATAACCTATAACTGTAAGGGGGCCTACTCCTATGAAGTCAAAAGAAAAACTTGGACGCGAGTTCATGGTAAAAAAAACGTCACCGTCTCAAAAAAGTAATTTCTATCTTAACGCCTAACATAAAAACTTTATATTGAATCGCATACTACCCCTTATTTTTATTGCGCTTACCTCCTATTCGTTTTCCCAGAACGGTTACCTAAAAACGAAAGAAATCTTTCTCGGAGCGGATAGCATCGCAGGAAAACGCATCATTGCGGGTATGTATCTTGTGTCTACGGATAGTTCAACTCTACGAATGGACCTGACGATTTTGGACGATTGGATACCAAAAGATTCAATAACTGAATTGCTAACGCTGGATCAATCCAGTATCAAACAACCGTTATTTTTCATTCCATATCAATCAGATTCCATTCCAGCTTATCGATACGTCAATGAATATGGATTTGAGATTTATCTGGCTAAAGAGCACTGCTTTGAAAGCTATAATCAATATGGCGTAAAGAATAACGCTTCTTGCCAATTTACGATGGCACGAGTATATTTGCCCGAATACCAGAAATTTTACGTCAGTTCTCTACCCTTAATGTATCATAAATGAATCCTCATCCATGGATCGAGCGCAACAACGCGCTCCACAAAACCTTTGAATTTTCTACGTTCCAAGAGGCGATGAAGTGGATGGCAAAAGCAAGCGTGCATGTTGAAGCAATGAACCATCATCCGAAATGGACCAACGTGTACAACACCGTAACGGTTGAACTTTGCACCCACGACGAAGGGAACAACGTTACGGAGAAAGATTGGACTTTAGCCCGTTTGTTCGATTCGATTTAAGGGGGTGATTTAAGTATGAATGGTAGGGGTAATATCTTAGGTTTACTCATCAAAAAAATCTTAAATTTTCAAATAATACCAATATTTGGTATATTTAAAAAAAATAAAAAATCATGAGTAAGAACACATCGATTACGTTGGGTAGTTATTTTGATCAATTTATTCAAAGTATTTTAAGAGAAGGCCGTTATAAAAACGCTAGTGAAGTTGTGCGTGCAGGTTTGAGACTCCTTGAAGAAGAAGAACAGAAAATTATGGCTCTTCGACAAGCAATTGACGCAGGTATTAATAGTGGGTTAGCAGAGGGTTTTGATCCAGAAGAACATTTGAGAACATTAAAGGCAAAAAAATTAAATGGCAAAGTTTAAATTAACAAACAATGCCGTTAAGGATTTATCTGATATCTGGAATTACACCTTCGATGCCTGGTCTGAAAGTCAAGCAGACAAATATTATAAGTTAATTATCAATGCATGTACCGCAATCTCTAAAAAGCCGCAAGAAGGCAAATTATATGAAGAAATTTACCCAGATTTGAAGGGTAAAAAAGCCTCAAAGCACATCATTTTCTATAGGATATTGGAAGAAAAATCCATTGAAATTACGAGAATCCTGCATGAGAGAATGGATTTGAAGAATAAATTAACTCCGTTGCTTCCTTAGGAGGTAAAATAAGAAAACACACTTAGCAGCAAGCTAAAAAGAGCCCTATTCTTTCTACCAACGACAAAGCCGCCAGCGATGCTAAATTACAATTTGTTTTAAAAGAATATAATCTATCTTCGAAGAAAAAACTTTTAAAAGGTGGGCTTATATCCTACCTGTAAACCCATACCAACTAAGTGAACTCATCACCCTTGACACGCATATTTTTTATCATATTGACGCTATTTTCCGTGACTTCAGGAATTGGACAAACCAATCCAAGTACTGGAAAAGATCTTGAATTATCGGCGCAAAACATCAAACGATTGTTCAGCCTAAAACCTGACATGTGTTGTCCGGTGCCGCCAACAGAATGGACTGCATGCTATGAAACCGACAGCACCTATGCCACCGCCGATACGGTGATCTTATACAGTGACATGTATTACTATTTGACTGCGCATTGTTGTTTTGTGACTTCTTGGACTTTCTCCAACAGTACAACCTTTAGCTTAACAGAAACACACGTTTGTGAAGAACCTCCACCATCGTCATGGAGTTTTGGCAACAGCGGACTTAACATCAAGTTCAAAGAAAAAGAGGGGCACTTGATTATGTCGGTTTATCACAAGCAACAATTAAACGATCAATTCATGTTACTGTCATTAGACCATGTAGAAATGAAAAATGGGGAACAAGGATATAAGTTGACCATGCTTAGAATCCAATAAATCTCGCCTTAATTGCCTCCATACGAAACCTATACACAACCTTTTCAGCCATTCTGTCATACAATAAAGAAAGGCACAGGCCTTGTATTATCTAATCCGTGAAAAAAAACGGATTTGATACCGTCCTCTGGCCTTCGGTGCTTCCCGGCCTAGCTATTATCCTTTTTTTATGGTTGATTCAATGGGCACAGGAACTTTTCACCTTTCCGTTCTATACGCTCGGGGTTTTGCCGCAGCAATTCGAAGGCCTTAAAGGTATTTTCTTCATGCCGTTCATCCACGACAAAAACGACTTACATCACTTATTGAACAATTCCTTGGCCTTTATGGTACTCTCCACCTTGCTTTTTTATGCCTACCGACGCTTTGCTACAACGGTGCTCCTCATAAGTTGGCTCTTTGGCGGACTCTTTATTTGGTTATTTGCAGAGAACCATGGGTCGTATCATATTGGAATCAGCGGCGTAATTTACGCCTTGGTTTCCTTCCTCTTCTTTTCCGGGGTATTCCGAAAGTATTTTCCGCTTCAAGCGCTCTCACTGTTAGTCGTTTTCTTATATGGGAGTACGCTTTGGGGAATTTTTCCCATTGAACCTAAAATTTCGTGGGAGGGGCACCTAGCCGGTTTCATTAGCGGCATAGTGTTAGCAGTTCTTTACCGAAAAGAAGGTCCGCAACGGCCCAAATACCAATACGAAATCGAACAAGAAATGGGCATCGAACCCCCAGATTTGGAAGGGGAATGGCTGAAAAAAATACAGGCGTTGGAAGAAAATCAAAACCCCCTCATCGTTAATTACCATTTTCTTCCGAAAAACACGGTTGCTGAAGCTAGTCCTCAGGTCGAAAATAACCCTTCGATAGCGCCGTCCCAGGACCAAGGTGGCTCAGATCCGATCCCAGAAACTCCACCGTCACCAACGCCGCAGTCGGAAGAATAATCTCCTGTTCGGTTAACCAACTCACGATTTCAGATATCCCTTCGTTGTGGCCAATGAACAGGGTATCATGCTTTCCATGGTTCTCAAGAATTGATTTCCATTCCGACAGGTCGGCCAGGTACAACGAATCTATAAATAACGTGTCTTTAGCGAGACCACTCGTGGAAAATTCAAAGGTTTGACGGGTGCGTAAAGCCGAAGAGCTTACCACCGACGCTATGCTTAGATTTTTCAAATATTCGCTCAAGGAGGCACATTGGCGTAACCCGCGAGGCGCAAGTTCCCGGTCAAAGTCCTTTCCACTGGCCGAAACCTTTTCGGTTTTCGCATGCCTTAAGAAATACCACCTCACAGCCCTTGATTTTTCACCAAACGCTTCCCTAATTCCGCTAAATAAGGCAGCGAAAGATGGTCTTCTAAGAGCTGTAAATGCTGAATTCTGTGCGCATCGGTGCCCACAAAATCAAAGAGGCAATCGTCCACCATACGTTCTGCTTGTTTGCGAATCTCCGGACCGTAATGTCCTGTTAGGGAAAGCAAGTTCATCTGAACATTCACGCCCATATTTCGGTATTTTTCCGCCATTTCAGGCCTTCCATGAAAGTACAAATAGCGTTCAAAATGGGCCAATACCGGCACGTAGCCCTTGTCCAATACCCGTTTAAAGGCCTCTTCTTCAAAGACGGGTGGAGTGGTAAAACTGAACTCCATCAACACGTACTTCTGTCTGCCAAAGCAAAGCAGTTCCCGTTGTTGAAGACGCTCTATAAAGGTATCGTCCAAAAAATATTCTGCCGCCAGCTCCACTTCGACGCCTATACCCAAACGCTCCTTTTCTTCCTTCAATTGGTCGAAGACCTGACGAAGCTTTTCCTCTGAGTTCGGATAAATATCCATTTTGATATGAGGCGTTGTGATGCACTTCTTGTAGCCTATGTCCTGCATTTTTTGCAACAACTGAAGGCTGTCTTCCAAGGTCTGGGCACCGTCGTCTACCCCAGGAAGAAAATGGCTGTGCATATCGCAGCGAAAAGCGCTAAGCTTCAAGGGATTTTTTGCTGTTTGCTCCTTACGTTTGCCCAACAAGCCCGAAAACCACGACATTATTGATAAAATTTCTGGTAATAGGCCTGATAAGCTCCTGAGGTGACGTGCTCGATCCATTCAGGATGGCTCAAGTACCAATCCACGGTTTTTTCCAAACCTTCTTCAAAGCGCAGCGAAGGACTCCATCCCAATTCTTGGGTTAATTTTGACGCATCGATGGCATAGCGTTGGTCGTGGCCTGCACGGTCTTTCACAAAACGGATTAATTCCCGAGAGGCACCTTCGATTCTGCCCAATTTACGGTCCATCAAATCGCACAAATAATGCACTAAGTCGAGGTTGGTCCATTCGTTCAATCCTCCTACGTTGTAGGACTCGCCTACTTTTCCTCGGTGGAAAATAACATCAATGGCCGAAGCATGGTCTTCGACCCACAACCAATCCCGGATGTTGCTCCCATTCCCGTAAACCGGCAAGGCCTGTTCTTTCAGGATGTTGTTGATCATTAGCGGGATCAATTTTTCAGGGAAATGATGGCTTCCGTAGTTGTTAGAACAATTCGAGATTTTTACGGGCAAACCGTACGTATGAAAATAGGCGTTCACAAAATGGTCGGAACTTGCCTTGGAGGCAGAATAAGGACTTCTTGGGTCGTAGGGTGTGGCTTCGGTAAAAAATCCGGAAGCGCCTAAGCTCCCATACACCTCATCGGTTGAAACGTGGTGAAAAACATGATTTTCAAACGAATCCGACCAAGCCGACCGTGAAGCCTCCAACAAATTAACCGTTCCAACTACATTGGTGAAAACGAATTCCAAAGGACCGTCGATGGAGCGGTCCACGTGCGACTCTGCGGCTAAATGAATCACATCGGTAATCGCATGGCGTTCAAAAACGCTTTTAAGGGCTTCCAAGGATTGGATATCGGTTTTTTCAAAGCGGTAGTTGGGATGGCCCAATACATCGTCCAGATTTTCCAAATTACCGGCATAGGTGAGTTTATCCAAATTCACGATAAGGTATTTCGGGTAGGAGTTAACTAACCTACGAACCACGTGGGAACCAATGAATCCGGCGCCACCCGTAACCAAAATGCGTTTTTCAAATTCCATCACAAACTCCAATATTCTAAACGGTTAATTTTTCCTTTGTAAAGGCCTTTAACATCGATAAAGACGCCTTGTTCTGTCGCCATGAGCGAGGAAAAGTAGGCCTCGTCCAAATGCGCATATTCTTGGTGGTTCACGGCAACAATGATCGCATCGTACTTGTCTACCGGAGCGCTAACCAAAGAAACACCGTATTCGTGGTGCATTTCTTCGGAGGATGCGTGCGGATCGACAAGGTCCACGGACATTTGATAGGACTTAAGTTCATTGACAATGTCGATGACCTTGGAATTACGAATATCGGTGACATCTTCTTTGAAGGTCACCCCCATGATCAAAGCCCTGGATTGTTGAATCACCTTTCCTTGGGCAATCACTTTTTTTACCGTTTGTTTCGCGATGTAGAAGCCCATGGAATCGTTGACATACCGACCACTCGTAATCACTTTGGAATGATACCCTGCCTGTTGTGCCCGATGGGTTAAATAGTAAGGATCCACCCCGATGCAATGTCCTCCTACCAGACCTGGGGTGAACTTGAGAAAATTCCATTTGGTACCTGCGGCTTCTAAAACGTCATAAGTATTGATGTTGAGCTTATTGAAAATTATGGAAAGCTCGTTGATTAATGCGATGTTCACGTCGCGCTGGGTGTTTTCAATGATCTTGGCAGCTTCCGCCACCTTGATCGTTGGAGCTCGATGTACCCCTGCATCCACCACCAATTCGTAAACCGAAGCTACCGTTTCCAAAGCCTCTGGCGTGGAGCCCGAAACGACTTTTACTACGTTTTCTAGCGTATGTACCTTGTCTCCGGGATTGATGCGTTCAGGAGAATATCCCACGAAAAAATCGGTGTTAAAGGTTAATCCGGACAATTCCTCCAGCACGGGAATGCAATCCTCCTCGGTGCATCCAGGATATACAGTGGATTCAAAAACCACATAATTTCCTTTGGTCAAGCTTCCTGCGACGCTTCGCGTTGCAGACAACAAGGGTTTAAGGTCTGGTAAATTGGCATCATCGATCGGAGTTGGCACCGCAACGATGTAAAAACTCACCTCGTTTAAATCTTCTGCATCGCATGAAAAACGAATGTTGCACCCCTCAAAGGCCTCGGAGGTCAGTTCGTTGCTCGGATCGATTCCTTGCCGCATGAGTGCCACACGTTCCTGGTTGATGTCAAATCCGAGAACTTTTACCTTCCGAGCGAAGGCAAGAGCAATGGGTAAACCAACGTACCCTAAACCAATAACGGCGAGGGTTTCTTCTCCTTTCAATAATCTGTCAAAAAAATGCTTGTCCATGCTTAATTTCCGTAAATTGCTTGTTCGTCGCGCACCTTATAAATGCGTTCTATAATATCAACTACCTTCAAGCCTTCCAAGGCATTGGTGGTGGCGGTAGTGCGGCCTTTTAGGGTGTCGATAACGTTTTTAATGACAAAATTATGGTTTGCCGCAGAGCCTTTATAAGGGCCATAATCGTTGGCGGGATTAGAGGCTTTCAATTCGGGCATTTCATAATCCTTAATGTTGCAGACTTCCACCTCGTTCATGTACTGCCCCCCGATTTTAATGCTGCCATTGCTGCCGATTACAGTGATAGAACTTTCCAAATTTTGCATGGCAACGGATGTAGAATAATTGATGGTTCCTAAGCCCCCGTTCAAAAATTCAAAACTCACGAAGCCCGAATCTTCAAAGGCTGTGGTGTCTTGGTGATTAAAATCTGCAAATTTTCCTTGAATGCGGTCAATGTCCCCAAAAAGCCAGTACATGATATCGATGAAATGGGAAAACTGCGTGAACAAGGTGCCGCCGTCCAAATCCGGGGTGCCTTTCCAACCTCCTTGCTTGTAATACCGTTCATCGCGGTTCCAATAACAATTCACCTGCACCATAAAGATGTCTCCGAGGAGCCCTTTGCTCACGATTTCTTTGATCCATTCCGAAGGAGGAGAATAGCGGTTTTGCATTACGCAAAAGACTTGACGGTTCATTTGCAGGGCCGTGTAAATGACCTTTTCACAGCTTTCCTTGGTCAGGCCCATGGGTTTTTCTACCACCACGTGCTTGCCGGCTTTGAGCGCTTGAATCGCCTGTTCGGCATGTAAACCATTGGGAGTGCAAATGGAAACAACGTCGCATTGCAACCCCGAATGCAACAAATCATCGATGGACTCAAAATGGGGAACGCGGTATTCCAAGGTTTGGCAATCCTCAGGGGATCGAACATCGCAAAAAGCGGTTAACTGTGCTTCGGGTTCACGGGCAATCATTTCTGCGTGCCTTTTGCCAATATGCCCGGCTCCTACTACAGCGAATTTTACAGATTCATTCATTCCGAAATTCGTTTTACTTGATGATCAATTAACGTATATTTTTGACCTGATTCCATGCATGTGGCGCCTTGGTCAGCGTCGAAGTTTAAGCGGTGGCCGTATTCACTTACCCAACCGATTTGTTGTGCAGGATTTCCCACCACCAAGGCGTAGTCGGGTACATCCTTCGTAATCACGGCTCCAGCACCGATTAAGGCAAAACGCCCAATGGTATTCCCGCATATCACGGTGGCGTTGGCTCCGATGCTTGCGCCCTCTTTGACCAAAGTAGTCGCATATTGATCTTTGCGCACAACATGACTTCTTGGGTTAATGACGTTGGTAAAGACCATTGAGGGACCCAAAAAAACGTGATCCTCGCAAATAACTCCTGTATAAATGGAAACGTTGTTTTGTACTTTGACATTTCTCCCCAAAACAACCCCTGGAGAAACCACCACATTTTGACCAAGATTACAGTCTTCACCGAGAACACTGCCCGGCATTACATGGGAAAAATGCCAAATTTTGGTTCCTTTCCCGATGGAACATCCCTCATCAATTACAGCGGTTTCGTGGGCAAAATACTCCTTCATTTCACAATGTATTGGTCAAAATTCTTATGCTCCATGTGGTATAATTCTTCCGATGAAAGGCTTTTAAAATAGGCATAGGTTCGTTGGAGACCATCTTGCCGTTGTACTTTTGGCGTCCAATCCAAGAGTTCTTTCGCAAGGGAAATATCCGGACGGCGTTGCTTAGGATCGTCGGCGGGTAGTGGTTTAAAAACGATTTTCTGCGAGGTTTGGGTGAGGGCAACAATTTCTTTCGCGAAATCCAACATGGTAATTTCGTCGGGATTGCCGAGGTTTACCGGATGTACGTAGTCGCTCATTAACAAACGATAAATTCCTTCGATGAGGTCGTCTACAAAGCAAAACGATCGGGTTTGCGAACCATCACCAAAAACGGTGAGATCCTCTCCTCTCAAAGCCTGACCGATGAATGCGGGCAGAGCCCTTCCGTCGTTAAGCCGCATCCGAGGTCCGTAGGTATTAAATATCCGAACGATCCGCGTTTCAAGTCCGTGATAGGTGTGGTAGGCCATGGTCATGGCTTCCTGGAAACGTTTAGCCTCGTCGTAAACTCCTCTGGGCCCAACAGGATTTACATTACCCCAATACGTTTCTTTTTGCGGGTGAACCTCGGGGTCGCCGTAGACTTCGGAAGTAGAGGCAATCAGAATTCTTGCTCCTTTTTCTTTGGCCAAACCAAGGCAATGATGTACCCCTAAAGAACCTACCTTGAGGGTTTGAATCGGTATTTTTAAATAATCAATGGGACTTGCTGGCGAAGCAAAATGGAGGATGTAGTCCAATTCTCCGGGTATATGAATGAATTTTGACACGTCTTGCCGATAAAACTCAAAATGTTCCAAGGGCATGAGGTGTTCGATATTGGACATTCGACCGGTGATCAAATTATCCATAGCGATTACATGAAACCCTTCATGGATAAAACGATCGCACAAGTGCGAACCTAAAAAGCCCGCGGCGCCGGTAATGAGTACTTTTTTTCGTTGTGTCATCTTCCTATGCTAAAGTAATCAAATCCAAGGGTTTTCATTTCTTCGGGCTCAAAGATGTTCCTGCCATCGAACACTGCGGGTGTTTTCATCAAGGAGCGTATTTTACCGAAGTCGGGACTTCGAAAAACGGACCACTCGGTGCAAATAACCAATGCGTCAGCCCTTTCAAGCGTTTCGTAAGGGTTCTGGCAATAATCGATAGAATCCCCCATTTCCAATGCCACATTTTCCATGGCTTCTGGGTCATAGGCCTTTACCTTAACGCCCAAGGGTAAAAGTTCTTTCAGCAGAAACAGGGCGGGTGCCTCGCGAATATCGTCGGTATCTGGCTTGAAGCTTAAGCCCCAAAACGCAATCGATTTTCCCTCCAATTCGTTCTTGAAATAGGCTTTAATTTTTGGCAATAACGCGAGGCGTTGTTCCTGATTCACCTGCATGACGGCTTCTAGAATCTGAAAATTATAGCCTTCGGACTGACCGCTGTAATGCAAAGCTTGAACGTCTTTTGGAAAGCAGGAGCCTCCATAGCCAATTCCTGGAAAAAGAAAGCGCTTTCCGATGCGGTCGTCGGAGCCTATGCCCAAACGTACGGCATCCACATTGGCCCCTACCCGTTCGCAGAAATTAGCGATTTCGTTCATGAACGTGATTTTGGTGGCCAAGAAGGCGTTGGCAGCATATTTCGTAAGTTCGGCAGACTTTTCATCCATGATAAGAATTGGATTTCCTTGACGAACAAACGGTTTGTACAGGTTTTCCATCACTTTTATGGCCCGATCATCGCTCGAACCAATCACTATGCGGTCGGGTTTCATGAAATCGCTCACAGCAAAACCTTCTCGAAGAAATTCCGGGTTTGAAACCACGCTGAAAGGCTGCGTTGCTGTTTTTTCAATGCATTGTCGAACCTTCTCTGCGGTTCCCACCGGCACGGTGCTTTTATCCACAATGACCGTGTACGCTTTCAGCAAAGGCCCCAAATCGTTGGCAACTGTCAAAATATACTTCAAATCCGCTTGTCCGTCGGCGCCGGGAGGGGTTGGTAAGGCTAAAAATATCACTTCAGCCCCCTCGATCCCTTCTTGAAGGTTGGAGGTGAAAGACAGGCGTTCTTCTTGCAGGTTTCGTTCGAGCAAATTGGCTAAGTTGGGCTCATAAATCGGAGTAATCCCTTGACGCAACAGCGCTACTTTTTTTTCGTCGATATCTACACAACGCACGGTATTCCCTGTTTCTGCCAGGCAAGTTCCCGTTACTAAACCAACATAACCGGTCCCAATTATTGCAACTTTCATGGGTTAAAAGAAGGATTGAACGGTGGAACAAATGTACGCCAATTGATCGGGCTGCATCTCGGTGTGCATGGGCAAGCTGATAACCCGTTGTGTTAGAAAATCCGTTACAGGAAGGTTTAAGGAGCCTAAATTGAACGAAGTAAACATTTGCTGACGGTGCGCAGGAACGGGATAGTAAATCATGCTGGGAATTTCCTTCTCTTCCAAAAATGCGTGCAACGCGTCGCGCGATTGTGGAGGAACTTGAAGGGTATATTGATGAAAAACGTGGTTCGAATAGGCTGCTCTTGCAGGAATGTTTACCCCGTGCAGTCCACCAAATGCCTCATCGTAGGCATTCGCTAAATTCTGACGTGATTCAATGTACCGATCTAACTGCCGTAATTTCACCCTCAAAACGGCTGCTTGCAGGGAGTCTAAACGCGAGTTACACCCGACCTCATCGTGGTAATAACGCTTGCTCTGACCGTGATTCGCTATTCGTCGTAGGGTTTGGGCGAGGTCATCGTCATTCGTCATCATAGCCCCTCCGTCGCCAAAGCAACCTAAATTCTTGCTAGGGAAAAAGGAAGTGCAACCAATGTGCCCGATGGTTCCTGTTTTTTGAATTTTACCAGAGGAGAAATGGTAATCGCAACCAATGGCCTGAGCGTTGTCTTCAATCACCTTAAGGCCGTGCTTTTCCGCAAGGGCCATGATTGCTTCCATGTTCGCTGCTTGACCGTACAAATGCACCGGCACAATGGCTTTTGTTTTGGGAGTGATGGCAGATTCAATAGCCGCAGGATCGATGCAAAAAGTGGAAGGATCCACCTCAACAAAAACGGGAATTAGGCCCAACAATGCAATCACTTCGGTCGTTGCAATGTAGGTAAAGGAGGGGGTAATGACTTCGTCGCCGGGTTTTAACCCCAATCCCATCATAGCCATTTGCAAAGCATCGGTGCCGTTGGCGCAAGGAATGACATGTTTCACCTGCAAATACTCCTCTAATTCGCGTTGAAAAGCTTGAACTTCTGGCCCATTGATGAATTGTGCTTTGGTAACCACCTCGTGCATGGCAGCATCAATGGAAGGTTTGATGTTTTCATACTGGGACACAAGGTCCACCATTTGAATTTTCTTCATGCCGTAAAATATGAACAAAATTACGGATTTTAACTGAGCCATAGAAAGGCAAAAGCCTACGCTTACTGATGTTGCACAAAAAGTCCGTAATTTTAACCGTGCGTTTATACATTTTATTCATAGGGTTGAGTCTTGGGCAAATATACGCCCAGTCGTTTTCCATAGATACCACTTCGGAATCCAAAGTTCTTGCTTCAGTACATTACGGTACCGGCTGGACTGGAGGAGATTTGGTGAACCGTTATGGCTACATCAACCTAGTGGGTTTCAGCGCAGGCTTCAAATTGATGAATAATTGGTTTTTTCAATCAGACGCCTCCTTTCTCTTTGGTTCTCAAGTCAAGATTCCAGGATTACTTGACGGCATTACCGACAGTTATGGCAACATAACAGACGTTAATGGAGATCCTGCTGCCGTTAACATTGTGAGCCGAGGTGTTTCTGCCAATCTTCAGGTGGGCAAAATCATTCCCTTGTCAAAATTCCAACGAAACTCAGGTTTAATGGTACATGCAGGAGCTGGATATTTAAACCATCGGATTAAAATTGAAACACAAACGCAAGTGGTGCCAATGATAGAGCTGGGCTACAAAAAAGGGTATGATCGGCTTACTACTGGAGTAGGATTAATGCAATTTATTGGTTATGCCCACATGGCTCGGAGCAGTTTTTATAACTTGTATGGCGGAATCTATTGCATCGAAGGATTGACCAAGGAACGAAGAACGATATACTTCGATCAACCCGATGTACCGGTTTCTACCAAAATCCGTTTAGACATCATCGTTGGGCTTAAACTTGGATGGTTCATCCCCTTTTATTCCACACAAAAAGATAATTACTACGAATATTGATGCGCTTTCTATACGATGTTGGAATTAGGTTTCTTGGGCTTGGCATCTTTTTAGGGGGATTGTTCCATCCTAAAATCCGAAAGCGTTGGCAACTTCAACGTCAATGGAAAACACTGCTTCCCAATGAATCCGTAGATCTTTGGATGCATTGCGCATCTTTAGGAGAATTCGACCAAGGGCTTCCCTTGCTTTGGGCATATCGTAAAAACTTTCCTGAGGCACGCATTATGGTAAGCTTTTTTTCACCATCAGGTTTCGATTATTTTGACAAAAGAAACCACTGCGTTGACCTTGTAAGTATATTGCCGCTGGACACCCGAAGGAATGCCGAATATTTTATGGACAAATGTCGGCCGAAAATGGTCGTTTTTGTGAAATACGAATTTTGGTTGAACCTTCTTTTTGCAGTTCAAAAAAGAAATGTTCCTCTTTATGCAGCAGCCGCTTTGTTGCGTGAAGATCAGGCTGCATTTGCCTTTTGGGGAGGAATTTTTCGGCGGGGATTGAAAGGCTTTACCTATTTTTTCGTGCAAAACGAGGAGTCAAAACAATTGCTCCAAAGCATTGGAGTTTCCCAAGTAAAAGTCATTGGAGATCCTCGATATGACAACGTAAAGCGGCAAAAGCAATATCATGAAGATAAAGCGATAAGCGACCCCAACCTGTTGGCATTAGAGTTCATTTGTCGCGATAAAAAGGTTTTAGTCGTTGGAAGTAGTTGGCAAATCGAGGAAGAAATATTGCATGAAGCGCTGGAAAAGCTCTCGTTCGATGTGGTAATTCTAGCGCCTCATGACATTGAGACAAAGCATTTATACGAAATTGAAACTCTTTATGGGGAAGATTGTCATCGCTTCAGTCAGATGGACCTCTACAACAACGAACGAATTGTCTTGGTGGATTGTATCGGCCTCTTGCAACAGCTCTATCGACTAGGCGATGTTGCCCTTATAGGTGGCGGTTTTACGGGTAAATTGCATAATATTTTGGAACCGGCAATTTATGGTTTACCCGTAATCTTTGGCCCAAAATATCACCGCTTTCCGGAGGCAGAACTCTTTATTGAGCGCGGAATATCGGAATGCTTTACGAATGAATTTGAGTTAATTCAAGCATTAAACGCGGTATTGTGCGAATTGGATATTCGTAAAAGCAAGACCATTGCCTTAATGGAGGAGGAATGCGGTGCAACGGAAAAAATGATGGAATATCTGCTTAATAGGCCCGCTCATCGCGGTGTTCTACCCAATTAATGAAGGCTTTATTCACGACCTTATTCCCTCCAGGAGTAGGATAATCCCCTGAGAAATACCAATCGCCGAGATGCCCTGGACAAGCCTTGTGAACGTTTTCAATCTTCTGAAAGACAATTTTTAGGTTTGCTTTCAATTCGGATGGTTTGAGTAGTTCAGCAATTTGATCAGAAATTTCCTCATCGCTAAAAGGAGCATAAATGCGTTTAACAGCATTCGTAACCTCTTCCTTAGGCAAGCTTAATTGCTGCTTACAGGATTGATATACTTCCTCTATGAGGTTTTCCATGTTACGCTCTCTTAAGAGTGAAATAGCGGCATTAAACGCAACAAAATCCCCCAATTTTGCCATGTCTATACCATAGCAATCTGGATAACGTATTTGAGGCGCAGAAGAGACCACCACAATGGATTTAGGCTCTAAACGATCTAACATGCGCAAGATGCTCTTTTTCAAGGTTGTTCCCCTTACAATACTATCATCGATGACTACTAAATTATCTTGACCTCGGTTAATTGAACCATAGGTGATATCATATACATGTGTTACGAGGTCGTCGCGTTCCGAATCCTGAGTAATAAAGGTTCGAAGTTTGGCATCCTTGATCGCTATTTTTTCAATGCGGGTTCGAGCTTCCAGAATTTCGGAGATTGCTTCTTTACTTGCGTCATTTCCTAAGGCCAAAATACGCTCGGCTTTCTCTAAATTATGCAAGCCTTCAACCGCCTTAATCATTCCGTAAAAAGAAACTTCTGCGGTATTTGGGATGTAGGAAAAAACACTTCGATCGATTTCCCCACCGATGGCTTGAACGATTTGAGGAGCGACGAGATGGCCAAGCATTTTTCGTTCGTTGTAAATATCCTTGTCCGAACCTCTTGAGAAATAAATCCGCTCAAAAACGCATTTTTTTATTAATTTCTGCGATAATACAGGCTTTTCTTCCAGCATCCCATTGGATTGAACGATCAGCGCACTGCCTGGTGTAAGTTCTTTTACCTGTTCAACCCTCAGGTTGAACGCCGTTTGAATTACCGGTCTTTCCGAAGCCACTACCACAACCTCATCGTTCTCGAAATAAAATGCGGGACGAATTCCAGACGGATCGCGAAGCACAAATGCTGCGCCATGGCCGAGTAATCCTGCCATTACATAACCCCCATCCCACTTTTTCGCGGCTCTTTCCAAAACCCGACCAATATCCATTTTGTCGCGAATATGATTTGATATTTGCGATTTATCGTATCCCAGTTGCTTATATTCGTTATAGATACGTTCGTTCTCTTCATCTAAAAAGTGACCGATTCGCTCCAATACCGTTACGGTATCTGACATTTCTTTAGGGTGCTGCCCCAAGGCCACTAAGGAATCAAAAAGTTCATCAACGTTGGTTAAATTAAAATTGCCCGCCAATACCAAATTCTTGGTCATCCAATTGTTTTGGCGCAAAAATGGGTGGCAATTTTCGATGGCATTTTGACCGAAGGTCCCATAGCGTAAATGCCCAAGAAACACTTCTCCGGTAAACCCTGCATTCCGTTTCAAAAAGTCGACATCCTTTAGCTTCTCAGGACTCTTGCGCTCAATTGTTTGAAAGCGCTCAAACACTTGTTCAAAAAGATCTTGAATAGGATTCGGTTTTACAGACCTCGCTCTGCTAATGTACCTTTCTCCAGGAGCAACATTTAATTTAATATTGGCCAAACCAGCTCCGTCTTGACCGCGGTTGTGCTGTTTTTCCATCAGCAATTGCATTTTATGTAAACCATAAAATGCTGTACCATACTTTTCAAGGTAAAAACCTAGGTCTTTTTTAAGGCGTAAAAATGCGATTCCGCATTCATGTTTAATGGCGTCGCTCATGGCAACGCGAAAATAGTTAAAGGTCTCCCATAACGGCCTTTATTGTTAATTAAAAGGCTAAATCGTTCATAACTTAATGGCCGCCCGGCTGGCAACATTTGGGTAAAAGCATCACGGCACTTGGATCAGCCTTAATATCATCAGCATCGTAACCTACATTCGATAAAGCTTGTCGAAGTTTTAGGGGAGAACTTTTCTTAGGTTTATATATCACCGTTGCAATTTTTGAATCTAAATCTAATTCAGCGTATTTCACCCCCTTTTGAAAATTCAATGTAGATTCTATTCGCTGCTTACAGTCTTGACAGAGTGCCGAGGTCTTTATGTACAATGTATCACACGTTCTGCTTTGTCCAACGCAAAGAAAATAAACACCTACAAACAAGGCGCACAAAATTGATTTCATCATTTTTTCTGTTTTAAAATAAAGGTCATTCCACCATATACATTCACTCCGGTAATAGGCCCCCAAACCATCGTAGCGTCAAAACTCGGGTCTTGGGGGTTGCTCGCGAAGAGGATTGGATTCGGTTGTTTAACGTTCAACAAATTTTCCACACCCAAATATACCTTTAAACGTTTAAATTGATGAGCAACTTGACCAAATACGAACGGATACCAGGGTGAAAAGTTGTGAGGCACTCCATTGATGACGTATCCCTTGGGCATTCGCATCCGACCCACGAAATTCGTTGTAAGATCTGCTTGCCAACGCTTGTTCAATGAAACCCATGATATCGTGGCTAAAATACGGTGTGCAGGAACCATGGTCTGCTGTTGAAGTGAACCGTTAAATAACGCTGTTACCCTTAAAAACTTGTATGCTCCTCTAAGACTCCAATGTTTCGATAGGCTAAAATCCATTTCGTTCTGAAAGGCCAAGGAAGAGGATGCTTTATCTAAGTAGTTAAAAACAAGAAATTGATCTGAAACATCCCTGTCCACAGCCAACTGACGCTCGAACCACGTATAATAAAGGTCTATTGTCCAACTTGCCTTTCGATCGAAAATTTGAAATTCCGTAACCAGCGACCCTCCGACATTCCACGAAATTTCAGGAAGGAACTCCGCGGGTAAAACCCAATATTTATTGCTCGCCATAAGAGCATTGTTCTCAATCAAATAATTAGGTGAACGCCAACCCCTTCCGCCTGTAAAACGCAAATCCGTCTTGGGAGTTACGGCATACTTCAAGTGCATTCTTGGAACCAATATGCCCCCAAATAAAGAGTTATAATCCCAACGAAACCCCGTTTGCCAAGATAAACGGTTCAAGCGTAAGGAGTACTCTGCAAAGCATCCTGAGGTAATTTCCAAACGATCATAGATAAAAAGATCTGCCACCTGGCTCAAGGAAAGAACATTTGAAGAAACCCCTGTTTTAATAAGATGTTTTCCCTCACGACCCGATCTATCGTAATTAACCGAAACAAAATAACGCTTTTCCTGACCTGCAATCTGCCTTTGACCACCAATCGCATTGGCTCCAAAATATCCCTGCGTTTTGTGGTATTTAGCTTGTTGAATAATCCCCAAAGATTCGCCCTCTCTTTTTCCGAAAAAGCCCGTCTTCGCGGTTAATTCCAAATGTTGATTCGACAATTCCATCCGAAAGGGAAGCAATTGCGGTGAAAACGAGGATTGGCCAGCAAAACGATCATCTGCATAGGCGTACAAAGCCAATTGAGCTTCCATTTTTTCACCGTTATATTGCCAACGATTCATAGCAGATAAATTCTTATACAAGGGTAAATCCAAAAAACCGTCTTGATTTTCATCAACATTGACTTTATTCAACGAACCGTTGAGTAACCCTGTGGTCCCCCATTTATCGTTTAATTTATGGCTAAATATGGCATTCGCCTCTCCCCGTCCAAATCTATTGCCGTAGGCATTCAGCAACAATTTATCAGCTTCTAACGGATTTTTGAGACTCAAATTAATTAATCCTGCCATTGATTCATGCCCGTTAACCACCGATCCGGTTCCTTTAGATATTTGAATTCCATCGAGCCAAATTCCTGAAAACGACTGCATTCCAAAAGGAGCTTCCAAACCTCTCAAAAACGGAACATTTTCGAGTTGAAATTGAGTGTATACACCATCAAGACCCAACAATTGAATTTTCCGAGCCCCGGAAACCGCATCCGCTATATTGACATCCACTGAGGCATTGGTTTCAAAAGATTCGGACAAATTGCAACAAGCTGCCCTTCGCAATTCCTGGGAAGAAATGCGTTCCAATTGAACAATGCTTATTTTAACTACACCATTCGTTGCTTTTCGTTGTACAATCACCTCTGGTTTGAGTTTATCGCTGTAAAGAACCAAAGAAATGGCGGCGTAACGGTCCGCACGGTTTATAACAATCGTATCTGAAATGTAGCCTGCAATTAAGGCTACCAGGGTATCTGGAACTTGTTTGCCGGGAAAAATTTCAAACTTACCATTAGCATCCGTAAAAACCGCTTTTTTAGCGCGAAGTAGCTTTACTTTTACCCCATTCAGCGCAAGGGTGTCCGATACCCGAACCCCACGTACTAAACCACGGATTTGCCCCAAACTTGCAAATCCGTAGAAAACAAAGATTCCAAATAAAACCGACCTTAAATATTTCATGTTTCTTTATTTAAGCCATTCAACACCTATAAGATTGAATTTTTACTTTCGGCCTTTTTACATAACATTTTTCAAATGTACTAAGGAATTGAGTTTTTTCCCTTGTTCAACCAAGCATTTAACACTAAAACAAATATAATTAAGCTGGCCCCTAGGTAAAATTCCATGGATAAATACTCATGTTCTTTTAAAATTAATACCGCCAAGAGCATGGTGTAAATAGGCTCAAGGTTTATGGTCAAAGAAACCGTATATGCTCCTAATTTTTGAACTAAATAAATGGCCGCCATAAAGGCAAAAGAAGTACAAACCAAGCCTAAAAAAAGTAACCAGTAGAAGGCATGCCAATCCAATTCAAATTGAGCTAAGGGGTATTCCCAAAAAACCACGGCACTTAGGCCTATAAAGCCGATCAATAGTTCGTAGAACGACAAAACTGGTGGATCGATTGATTCGGATAATTTGGCATTAGCAACGGAAAATATCGCGGCGAAAAGGGCGCTCAACAAACCAACGAATAAGGCCACCAAAACCTCCCCTTGGAAATCATGCGCAATAAAGGCCACCCCGGCCACAACCACGAGGCTAAAGATGAACTTTAAACGATTAAATGGCAGTTTCAACAGCAAAGGCTCTAACCATACTACATGGAACGTTGTGGTGGCTAAGCATAAAATACCAAGAGAGGCCGTTGATAATTGAATGGAAAAATAAAAGGTAATCCAGTGTAATGCAACCACCACCCCAGTTAAGGCCACAAATAACCCCCGTTCCTTGGGAATTTTCCATGTCGCTTTTTTCCATGCCAAATATATAAACAGTCCTATGGAAGCGATTAATAAACGGTACCAGACTAACAGCAAGGGCTCCTGGCTCAGTAGTTTTCCAATAATTCCTGTAAAGCCCCATAAAAAAACGATACCGTGAAGTAACAGGAACGCTTGTCGTTTCGTCATCAACTACTTACGCTTTTTCCATTCTGCGATGGAATTCTTGCATTGAATAACATAGGCCGAGTCGCCGTCTGCTTCTGCAAGTTTCTGGCATTGCTCTGCAGTTGAAATTGCTTCACTGTATTTCCCAAGAGAGGCTTGTATTAAGGATTTTGTTCGAAGCATCCAATAGGCTTCTGGCCTCATGGTTATTGCCTTTTCAACCCATTCCAACGCTTGCTTATCGTCGATTTTTTCGTCCAAGTAATACTTCGCTGCAGTGTGGAAATCGTTAGCCGTTGGACCTGCCATGACTTTCTTAATGGAGGCCAACACTTTGTCTTTAACAATAACCGAAAACGGAACATGAACTTTAACCTTGTCCCAACTGATTACGAAGTTGGCGGTACTGTTTTTAATACCGTTTACATCAATGGTTAAATTCTCCGTGCGCTCTGGGCAAGTAATAACGGGGGATTTAACGATTAACGCTACTTTCGAATCATCCCACTTCTCAGGCATGCCCCAATTTCCATATTCGGTATAAAATGCGAGCTGCCATTCCGTTGGATTGGGTTTAACATAAACGGCATAGGTGCCCGGCTTGAGGGTGTCTTTTCCAAAAATCAATGCATCTGAACAGGTCAATTTCGTGCTTTCATTGGCACCAAAACGCCAATATTCATTGTAGGGGACTAAGTCACCAAAGATTATTCGATCATTGACGGAAGGCCTAGAATAGGAAATGGTAATGTCGGTTAAACCAACGCGCTGTTCCAAACGGCACCCCGGACTTGCTTTGGGCGCTGTAACTTGAGTAAAATAGGCGCCAAGAAATAAAAGACTAAAACTTGTAAAAAGATATTTCATACTATTAAATTTAAAGTTAAACAGATTTTTCCGGCAGAAAGTTCTTAACGACCTCGGCAAATTCTTCAGGGCTAGCGCGTTCAAAACCTTGTGAAAATAAGCCAAGGATTTCTTGACGTCGGTTTTCCGTAATTTTCTTGGTGCCCGTATGCACCATTATTTGGTGATTCAATTTTCTCACCGTTATTAAAAACCCATCGTTGTCTCCTATCTTCACGTAGGTAGATTCATTTTCGCTGATACGCTTTAATACCTCTGTTTGATCGGCAATTTTATCCCATACTGTTCGAGTAAATAATCCCACCAATTCTTCTGCCTTTTGGGGGGTTTGCGCATTAATTTTTGACCATGTTTCTCCATCGATACCATGAACAATTAAAAAAGCAACGAGTTCTTCTTCTAAAGCTTTTAACTGTTCTAATGACAAAGAAGGATACATCGTTCTTTGATTCACTACTTTTGTTGTCGTAATTCGAGGGAAAGATCCATTACCTCTGGAAGCACGTCTTCTGTAGCTCCTTGTTCAAAGGTATATGTGTAGGTACCTAACTTGGGGTGATTCATTATCGAAACTAATTTTCGAAGGGCTACAAGTGAACCCGTTTTTTGGCCTTGCCATTGTCCTTGGGCATTGGTAACACTCACCTCAAGGGGTTGGCGGTCTATTTTTCCAGTTGGACCATCCAAGGTCAAATACATCCAAAGATTGTTAAAGGGATAGTCCGTGGTTACCCTTACCGTTAGAATCACATCATAAACCTTGGTGGAATCTGTGACTTTCACGGAAAGGCTGGGTTTAAACTTCTGAGACCATTGACGCTTAGGAATTTCAACGGAATTAAGGTTGTTTTCCGAATCACTGCTGCAACGAACCATGGAAATAACCGCGGTAATGCATAGCGCAAGGGAAACAAAACGTCGAATTAATTTCATTCTGGGGAAACGTTGCTCGGTTTGTTAGGTTTCTTTTTCTTCTTTTTCTTCTTTTTGGCCGCAGAAAAACGTCCAATGCTGTCTTGACCTACAACATTATCAAAACCAATCTCCACGGGCTTCTCCTCTTCGATATGGTAGATTTTCAAATCCTTGGGAAGAACCCCTTTCTTATTTTTCTCCTGCACTTCTTTTACCTGTTCAGGGGTTAAAACAATCCAAGCACTTTCACCGGGATAAGCATACCACAGCATGCGCTTAAAAACGTCGGTTTTTATATGATATGCTTCCCCTTTCTCAGTTTTCAATTTAACCTCTGTTTTTGGAAAGGATTTGAGCGACTCAGTATACATGTCCAATTCATAGTTCAAACAACACTTCAATTTACCACATTGGCCTGCTAATTTTTGGGTATTCAATGCCAATTGTTGGTAGCGCGCTGCGCTCGTAGAAACCGACCTAAAATCAGTTAACCAGGTAGAACAGCAAAGTTCGCGACCACAAACTCCAATTCCCCCAAGTCTGGAAGCCTCTTGACGTGAACCGATTTGTCGCATTTCAACACGCACTTTAAATTGGTCCGCCATGTCCTTAATCAACTGCCTAAAGTCCACACGATCTTCTGCCGTGTAATAAAAGGTGGCTCTGGATAAATCGGCTTGATATTCTACATCGGAAATTTTCATTTCCAACTTCAAATTCACCGCCAAAGTGCGTGATTTAAACATAAGGTCTTTCTCTAAGGACCTGCCTTCAATCCATTTGTTGATTTCTTCTTGATTTGCAATACGTAATATTTTTCGAGCTTCAGCATGCTTAAAAGAAGGAGCCTTTCTTCTGACTTGAATTCGGGCAAGTTCGCCAGTTACGGAAACAATGCCAATATCGTAACCAGTAGCAGCTTCAACCACCACTAAATCACCGGTTTGGAGGGTAAAATTATTCGTATTTCTGTAGAATGACTTACGTGCATTTTTAAACCGCACTTCAACGATTTCGTAGGGTTTTTGATTTTCGGGCAACGAAAGATTGGCTAACCAATCACGCACTTCCAATTTATCGCATTCTCCGCTGCTGCACAACCCATTATTCTTACACCCTCGGGGCGAACCCCCTGTTCCACATGATGCACAACCCATTGCTCTTTTTTTGGTAAAAATAATGAATTAAGCCCTATGAATGTAGCGCATTACCTGAAAACTCATTTCAGTAAATAGCATTTTAGAACTGGCATTACGTTCCAATCCGTAATATGCACTATCCATGGTGTCTGTGAATTGGCGTAAATTATTTCCGGTTATGTATGGAGAAAATTTTTCTATGAAGGTCATTTCCTCTTTTGTCACACGCACATGATCCGCACCTAAATAATTCAACACATTGCATTGACGAAGCATGTGTAAGGCATATAATACGAAAAGTTTCTGCCGTTCTTTGGAATGAGTGGACATGCTTTCTGCCCATTCCATCATTTCGTTGACATCTTTCTTAAAGCAACTGCGCATTAATTGAATGAAAGCATCACGATAAATCTCCATAAACTCCCCGTTCTCCAGCAAGTTGATTGCCCGAGATAGATCACCTTCCGAAAACGAAGCAAGCCCATCTGCCGCATGCCTTTCCATCCTGCGTTCTTTTTCTAAAAACCCGGCAATTTCAAAAGTACTCAACTTGGGAAAGATCAAGCTTTGGGTTCGAGATTGAATGGTAGGAAGAATGGCCTGAAGATTTTCTGCGAGCAAAATAAAAAGGGTTTTTGGTGGCGGCTCTTCTAACACTTTCAGCAACTTATTCGAACATTCCAAGTTCATTTGTTCAGCGCCAAAAACGATCATTATTTTATAGCTTCCTTGAAAGGACTTTAAGTTGGTTTTTTTTACAATCTCCTTGCTTTCTTCGACCCCAATTATAGGGTTTCGTTCCTTATCATCGATTACCTTAATCCAATCGAACATCGAAAAATAAGGTGTGCTTTTGACGAGTTGGCGCCATTCGTTCAATAAACCCTCAGATGTTTTTGACACGGTCTGAACCACAGGGTATACATAGTGTACATCAGGATGTTGTAATTCGTCCATTTGCTTGCATGAAGAACAAGCTCCGCAAGCATCCTCCTTTTGGGGATTTTCGCACAAGAGAAACCTCGAATAGGCCATAGCCACGGCCAAAGTTCCATAGCCTGGTGAACCTACAAACAATTTTCCATGCGCTATTTTTTGGGAAGAAATCTCCCTCAACAAATCCTCGATTACCTCCTTTTGACCAACAACGTCCTTAAAAAACATGCATTAAATTTAAAAATTATCAGCATCACTTAATGCGGCGATTTCCTTACCTACCACCAAAACGAATTCTCCTTTAACCGTGAGATTGGTGAAATGTGCAAGGGCCTCATCTACCGTTCCACGAAAATGCATTTCGTACATTTTTGAAATTTCTTTGGCTACGGATATGCGCCGTTGACCTCCCATAAATTGTGCAATTTGCTGCAAGGTCTTAACCAATCGATATGGGGATTCATATAATACCACTGTGTGTTCTAACGTGGCCAAATATTCTAAGCGCGAATGCCGACCTTTTTTGTGCGGTAAAAAACCCTCAAAGAAGAAACGATCGGCAGGTAAACCTGAAGCCACCAACGCGGGAACGAATGCGGTAGGTCCTGGCAAACACTCCACCTCGATGCCCTGTTCAATGCAAGCGCGCACCAGTAGAAATCCGGGATCGGAAATTCCCGGGGTTCCTGCGTCGGAAACTAAGGCCACCTGCTCATGCGCCTCAATCTGCCGAATTGCTTCTTGCAATTGTGCGTGTTCATTATTCGTATGAAACGAAATTAATTTTTTATGGATGTCAAAATGGCTCAATAATATCCGAGTAACACGGGTGTCTTCCGCCAAAATGAGGTCACTTTGTTTGAGCATACGAAGGGCGCGAAGGGTAATGTCTTCTAAATTTCCAATCGGGGTGGGTACAATGCACAGTTTAGCCATTTTCACATGTTTTTAGCCAAAGACTCTTTTAACTACATCCTCCAATTTCTTGCAAGCAATCAATTGAATATCATAAATTTCGGGCTTCAGGCCTTTGTTATATTCAGAAATAAAAATGTGGGTATATCCCAATTTCTGAGCCTCGGTGATTCTCGTTTCAATCCTGTTAATTGGACGAATTTCTCCGGATAGGCCCACTTCGGCAGCAAAGGTAAAGGAACGGCTTACCGGAATATCGGCATTGGAAGAAAGCACCGCCATGATTACCGCTAAATCTACGGCTGGATCATCTACTTTAATGCCTCCCGCAATGTTCAAAAAAACATCTTTGGTAGCCAAACGAAACGAACACCGCTTTTCCAATACCGCTAAAAGCATGTTCAAACGTTTCGCATCGAAACCGTTGGAAGAACGCTGTGGGGTTCCATAAGCAGCAGTGCTAACCAATGCTTGAACCTCAACCTGCAAGGGTCTTAACCCTTCCAAGGTAGTTGAAATACATGAGCCACTTAAGGTTCCGTCCGTATTAGTAATTAGAATCTCTGAGGGATTTTCCACCATGCGTAATCCCGTACCTTGCATTTCATAGATGCCCAACTCATTGGTGGACCCAAACCGGTTTTTTACGGTTCTCAATAAACGGTAAAAATGGTTTCTGTCCCCCTCAAACTGGAGAACCGCGTCTACCATATGTTCCAACACTTTTGGGCCTGCAATGCTTCCTTCTTTAGTAATATGGCCAATCAGAAAAACAGGGACATTGGACTCCTTGGCATAACGCAACAAAAGCGCTGTGCACTCACGAACCTGACTTACACTTCCAGGAGCACTTTCTATTTCAGGATAAAACAAGGTTTGAATCGAATCTACAATGAGTAAATCCGGACCTAATTTGGCCGAATGGTTGATGATTTGCGTTACGTCAGTTTCTATCAATAAATGGCAATTCGGATTGCTGATCCCGAGGCGTTCTGCCCTCATCTTTATCTGTTGTTCACTTTCCTCGCCAGAAACATACAGCACTTTCAACTGCTCTTTCACGGCCATTTGCAAGAGCAAAGTGGATTTTCCAATTCCAGGATCTCCACCTATTAGAATAATTTCTCCAAGGACCAAGCCCCCTCCTAAAACTCGGTTTAATTCACCGTCTTTTAATTGAATCCTTGCCGTTCCTGTTTCTTGAATTTCCGTTAACAACACCGGAACATTTTCAGTTCGCTGCCTTGAAAATGGCTGACCCTTTGAAGCCGTTTTTACCACAGTTTCTTCCACCATCGTATTCCACTCGTTGCAAGAAGGACACTTACCAACCCATTTCGGTGACTCGTAGCCGCACGATTGACAAAAAAAGGCGGTTTTTGCTTTAGCCATAGAACAAAAGTACATCAATTGCCATTATGCAATTGAAATATACTCAGGGATGAAAAAAAAATATTTTAAAAGTGATTTCGATAATTCAAAAAAATTAATTTTGCCCCGTTGAATAACCTTATTTATGTCCAAACGAAGATCGATTATCAGTTACGACAAACTCACCATCGAGCAGAAGAAGCAAATTCTGCGGGATTTCCCAGATGGTTACATCAATCATTTATCTACTGTTAAAACTCCAACCGGTGACATTCTTGACGCTTTGATTTGGGAAACCGACGAGGTGATTTATTTGGTTAAAATCACGAAAGCTCCGCCTAAAGTTAAACCCGTAATCGACGATGACGACGAGGATATGGACGACGATTTCGACAAAGTCCCGGACATCAATGACGACGATGAAATGGACGATGAGGAAGATGACGAATACGACAAACCCGATGATGACGGGGGCTCAGAAGACGAAGAGGACTAGTTTTCGTTATTAATTCGAGGAGTTTATTACCTTTGAAACAATAATTATTGTGCAAAGGATATGATCAAAACTTTCGATCCCAACAACATGCTTTCTAAAATCACGGTGGATAAAGTCGGGGTTGAAGAGCGCGTAGCCCGATTTCAAACCCGAAGTATTAAAAACGAATCCAAGTTGCAAGGGCTAAAAATGGTCCTCAACATGATAGACCTCACCACCTTAGAAGGTAAAGATACTCCAGGAAAAGTGCAACAAATGTGTTACAAGGCGCAACATTTACACGATGTTCAGCCCGACCTTCCTACGGTAGCAGCAGTTTGTGTGTATCCTTCGATGGTCAGTGTAGCGCGAAAAGCATTGGGCAACTCATCCGTTAAAATCGCTTCGGTTTCAACCGCTTTTCCTTCGGGACAATCTACCCGAGAAATCAAAATTTCCGATACAAAATTTGCAGTAGACCAAGGAGCCGATGAAATCGATATGGTGATTTCACGGGGAAAATTTCTTGCTGGAGAATACGCTTTTGTGTTTGATGAAATTGCCGCAATTAAAGAAGCGTGTGGTAAGGCAAGGCTCAAAGTGATTCTCGAAACTGGCG
The DNA here is from genome assembly GCA_027485415.1 of Cryomorphaceae bacterium. Lineage (GTDB taxonomy): Bacteria > Bacteroidota > Bacteroidia > Flavobacteriales_D > Crocinitomicaceae > UBA952. The sequence continues at coordinate 30,511 of JAIXRC010000104.1, forward strand.
AGCTCAGCACCTTAGATAACGTGCGCTTGGCGAGCGATATAGCAATCCATGCAGGAGCTGACTTTATTAAAACCTCAACCGGAAAAATTCAACCAGCGGCAACGATGCAGGTCACCTATACCATGCTCATGGCCATTAAAGATTACTACGATAAAACTGGCATCATGGTCGGCATGAAACCAGCGGGTGGAATTTCAACCTCAAAATTGGCGCTGCACAACCTTGTAATGGTCAAAGAAGTATTGGGCAATGCTTGGCTAACCAATGAATGGTTTCGTTTTGGAGCAAGCAGCCTCGCCAACGATGTACTGATGCAAATTATGAAATCAACCACTGGGCTTTACCAATCTTCCGATTATTTTTCAATCGATTAATTATGGCAAAAAACACTTCTACAAAAAATACAGCAGAATGGAATTACGCTGCTTCCCCGGAAAGCACGAGTCACATTCGATTGGAAAAAAAATACCAGCTTTTCATTAATAACGAATGGGTTTCTCCCAGTTCGAAAAAATACTTCCCAAGCACCAATCCAGCCTCGGAAGAGGTACTCGCAGAGATTGCATGGGCTAATGACGTAGACGTCGATAAAGCCGTTAAAGCCGCACGCAAAGCCTATCAAGAAGTTTGGTCAAAACTTTCAGGGGCTGAGCGGGGAAAATACATTTATCGCATCGCTCGAATGATGCAAGAGCGCGCAAGAGAATTTGCGGTCATTGAATCGTTGGATTGCGGAAAACCCATTCGCGAATCAAGAGATGTTGATGTTCCTTTGGCGTGCAATCATTTCTTTTATTATGCCGGATGGGCCGATAAATTGGAATATGCCATGCCGCACAAAAAACCGGAGGCCCTCGGAGTTGCCGGGCAAATTATTCCCTGGAATTTCCCCTTGTTGATGGCCGCTTGGAAAATCGCTCCAGCACTTGCTGCTGGAAATACTGTCGTGCTCAAACCGGCAGAAACCACCTCATTAACCGCTTTGAAATTAGCTGAAATCATTAAAGATTCAGGCTTGCCTCCAGGTGTAGTGAACATCGTAACGGGATACGGCGATACAGGAGCTGCTATCGTTAACCACCCCGACATCGATAAAATTGCCTTCACAGGTTCTACGAATGTTGGGAAAATCATTCAACGAGCAATAGCAGGAACACACAAAAAATCCACCTTGGAACTTGGCGGAAAATCCGCCAACATCATTTTTGACGACGCGCCGATAGATCAAGCTGTTGAAGGAATTGTCAATGGAATTTTCTTTAACCAAGGACACGTATGTTGTGCCGGTTCTCGTTTGTTCGTGCAAGAAAATATTGCCGAACGTGTGATTCACAAATTAAAATCTCGGATGGAAAGCTTGTACGTAGGTGATCCTTTGGACAAAAACACCGACATTGGAGCCATTAATTCGAAAGAACAATTGGAAACCATTGAGAAATATATTCGGATTGGAAAAGAAGAAGGCGCGGAAATCTATCAAAGCCAATGCGCGATTCCTTCGAAAGGCTATTTTTGCAGACCCACTTTATTCACGGGGGTTTCTCAGTCTCACGTCATCGCCCAAGAAGAAATCTTTGGCCCAGTATTGACAATACAAACCTTCCGCACGGTGGACGAAGTGATCCAGAAAGCCAATAATACACCGTATGGTCTTGCAGCAGGTGTTTGGACTGATAAAGGGTCTCGAATTTTTAACCTTACCACCAAATTGCGGGCGGGAGTTGTTTGGGCCAACACCTACAATAAATTCGATCCTGTTTCACCTTTCGGCGGGTATAAAGAAAGTGGTTTTGGTAGAGAAGGTGGCGTACACGGATTAGGCGCATACCTTAAATAGAGCGGAACCTTCAACCCATTGAACCTAAAGAAGATTAACCATGAATATCTTGAAAACCTATAAAATATATATCGGCGGCGCCTTCCCAAGAACGGAATCTGGGAGGTATTATCCCATTACAGACTCGAAAGGAAATACCTTAGCGAACGTTTGTTTATCCTCTCGCAAGGATGTTAGAAACGCGGTGGTTGCTGCACGTAAAGCTTTTGGAGGCTGGTCGGAGAAAACAGCCTTTAACCGCGGGCAAATCTTATACCGTATAGCTGAAATGCTGGACGGACGCAAGGGACAATTCATCGATGAGTTGGTACTTCAAGGAATTAGCAAATCCAAGGCTGATAAAGAATTCCAGCAATCCGTGGACCGATTGGTCTATTATGCAGGTTGGGCCGACAAATACCAGCAAATTGCAAGCAGCGTGAACCCGGTGAGTTCTTCCCATTTTAATTTTTCGGCCTTAGAACCGATGGGGGTTATTGGAATCATTGCTCCGCAGGAAAACTCCTTACTTGGCCTGATAAGTTTGGTGATTCCGGCCATTTGTGGTGGAAATACCGTGGTTGTTGCTGCTTCAGAAAGCCATCCCTTGTGTTCGGTAACCTTCGCAGAGGTGCTCCATTCATCTGATGTACCTGGAGGCGTAGTGAACATTTTGACGGGAAAAGTTGCAGAACTGGCACCTGCCTTGGCGGCGCACATGGACGTTAACGCGCTTGTATCTTCGGATTTAGGAGAACTTCAAAAACCCTTGGCCTTGTCGTGCGTTGAAAACTTGAAACGCCGTTTTACCTACATGAACTCCGATCAACAAGGCTTGAATTTCGTAACGGATTTACAAGAAGTCAAAACTACTTGGCACCCCATTGAAAGCATAGGTGGAGCAACGAGCAGCTACTAATTGACCGGACTTGATTAAAACAAGAACTTCAGCATTTTACGCGTTATTTTGAAGGATTAGGCTCCTCAAATACCATGTAAGGATTTTCGCGAATGAGCCCTTTTAGGTTTTCTTTGCTGATTTTTACTGTAGGACGTCCGGCAGCGTAAGGACCAACTTCGTACTCTTGAAAATAAAACGTAATTCCCCGTGGACTTAATGAAAATACTTTCGGAAGTTCAAAGGGTTGCTCATCGGTAGTAAACCACCAACCATCGCGACCGTTTTGATTGATAAACTTGGATTTAGCCAATTTCGTCAGGGCGTAAATATCCTCGTCGTAAAATAAATCAGAAAGTAAAATTTGATTCCCTGTCCGAAGATCAAAATTAATCGCTTCAAAAGTGCTTGAACCGTGTGCAGCACCGTAGGCAAAATAATAACGATCAATCCCATACGACAGGACTAAATTAGAGGAATCAATCACCGAACATACCACATCCTCCTGGGCCATATCCTCCATCTCCCCGGCATTTCGTTTCACCTCATTCACGTATTTCTGAATCGCTCCTGTACCTCCTTTATTACCGGTAATTTTTCGGGCAATCAATGCGTTAATTCGATCGGCGATTTCCGGGTTTTTTGTATTTACATGAAGTAACTTTACGGTTCTTCGATTGCACCAATCTTCGCTGTATTCCATCTCATCCATCATCGGAACGTCGCAATTTTCAGCGTTGAATTTGTGGGTTTCAAGCGTTAATATTGCGTTGTATGGAAGTTCTTTCGGCAATTCATCGGTGTCTTTTTTAACCTGAGGCGAGGTTCCTTTCTTGGTATCCGAATCATTGCACCCCATAAAAAGCAAAGCGATGAAAATTAAACTGCTATTGCGCATACTTAAGAATTTACACAACAAACTTACTATAAATCCCTAAATTCCCTAATTTTTACGACGTTTTTTGGGTTTATTCTCAGGGCTCCCCGAAGAATTAGGGTCATCTTCCTTTTGACCTTTTGTGTATTCCTTATAATCATGCTGCAGAAAGAATTCATCCTGATTCTCTGCGTTCTTTGAGCTAAGACCTTCTTCCTCCCCTACCACAAGTCGAACATAACATCCCGTTTTCTTGCCGTCGGATAAAAAGAACATTTCTGGATCTTTTCCATTGACCAAAGCAAAGGGAGAAGTGAGGGCATTTCCTCGAGTTACCAAACCGTAAGACATCGTATCACGCACCCATAGCGCTGTTTCGGAGGCCAAACCATGAAATTCTCCGTTCTCGTTACGATATCCTCCGGGCAATAAGTTATAGTTGTACAAATTCTCCCCTTGAAGTAAACTGTTCCAATCCGTTTTAGAGCGAAGTCGTTCGCCAACAATCCCCATATTCGACCAATTAGCCACCCGGGCTCTACCCTCTATGGGAATATTCGTGTGGATGTAGAGGTTACTAAAATCATCGTTATTGGCGACACGCGTATTTTCAGGAGCCAAGCCTCGAGGATCTGCAATTGCAAACCAGTTATACAACAATCCGTATTTTTTACTGAGCGTAGTATCATTGTTATATGCACAGTAAGCTGGAATACCGTTATCGAGGCAATAAAGCCACTCCGCACGGGTCTTGGCATTACGAATAGGATCCCCGTTTCTGAAAGTTGTTTGATTTAAATTGGTCGTTGCCCACAACAACTTATCAATTTGAACAAAATCAATTTGACCAAAAAATGAAGCCGTTAAGGCACAGGAAAACAGCAAAAAAATGAGTTTTTTCATGGTTACAGAATGGATTACTGTTGAATCGTTACAAAAATAAGAGAACTCGAAGCCTCGCAACACAAAAACGAAAGAAATCCTTTATATTTGTCGCCCAAATCGGGATGTAGCGCAGTCCGGTAGCGTACACGTCTGGGGGGCGTGTGGTCGCAGGTTCGAATCCTGTCATCCCGACGAATCCTTGAAAACCCATTGCGCGCAATGGGTTTTCGGACTTTAAGACTCAAGGATGTTCGGATTTAAGGACTCAAAGGCGTTGTAAATAAAAAGCAACATTCTCTTTTTAACTTAATATCCTAACTCAAGGATTTTAGGGCCCAAAACAAAGGCTGATTCTAGGAAATGTTAAAAACGACTTTTCGAACGTCGCATGAATTTTCCTTTTTTTTCAGAATACGAAAGAATTGTTTTCTACCTTTGTTGAAATTTAAAATAAATTAGTCTCGAAAAAAGGATTATTGGTTCTACTTGTAGCGGTTCTAGCCGTTGCATCATCTTGCTCAAAGGATGCAAAAATTAACAAAAGATTGGATGGAGAATGGAAAGTGGTTACCATCGGTGGTATTGCCCCTGAAATCGATGAGAGTTATACGTTAAAATTCAACAAAGAGGATAAATTAACGGGGAACGGTACATTCACCTACACCTTTATGGGTCAATCCTTCACGGACGCCTTTACTTACTCCGTGCTCGATCAAAAAATTACGTTAATTCTTGATGGAACTGCCGAAATTTGGTCTGTTACCAAATATGAAAAAGATCGAATGGAAATGGTGGACACGGACGGGGATGTTTGGGTTTTAGATCCAAAATAAACCACACAATTTTCTATTTAATCCAAAACACTTTGCTTAGAAAGAAACCGTGAGAGCCCTCACGGTTTTTTTTTTGCCCATTTCCCCACGTCGAAACTCAAAACATTTAGCGCGAATGTTTCGGTATTCGATTAGTGGTGTTTAATCCATCCGTTTTATTTTCTAAACACCCTTTATATCCAAATAAAATATTGCACATCAACCGATGAACTGTAAATCATGTGATGTTGGGATCGTTTTTTTCTTGTTCTCAAGTTCTCTATTTTTGCACCCTCAAATATTAAATCGCATCAAGAAATGACGTTCCTTGAAACATCCTTAAACCTTAGAATTTATTCCATTTGCTGGATTCTTATCGTGATTTATGGTTGTTCATCGAACTTGGAAACGGAAAAAGACCAAACCACCATACCCAAAAATAACAAGCTTGTCAGCGCTGCATCGGATTCCACTAAACGCATTGACAGCACTTCTATCACCCTTGTAAAAAGTGAAAACACCTCAGATTCCTCTTCCAATGAAGAAATCACTTCAATTGCACCGATTTACAAAGTCGGTTCCTATGATTCAACCCATCAACGCATTTTACTTATGGGAGACTCAGAAGCTGGAGGACTCATGTATCCACTCAACGATTATTGTAAGGCGAATGGGCATGACTTGGTCGCTACATTTGTTTGGAATTCATCCACTATTTTAAATTACGCCTATTCAAAAAAAGTCGAAGAATCGTTG